>JBBROW010000028.1:0-55706 GCA_038228945.1 Caulobacterales bacterium | reverse complement strand
GGCACGCTGCGCAACCTGACGGCTCCGCGCACCGGCCTCTTGCAACACCAGCCGACCCAGGCTCAGATCAACCCAGGACTCTCGTTATGGCTGGATGAGAAACGGGGGTCACGTCAATTCCAGCACCTCGCCTTCGTCATCGACGGCTCGCCAGAGGTAGCGCATCTCGCCATTGATCTTCACGTAGACCTCGTCGAGATGCCACTTCCAGTGGGTGAACTGGCGCATGTGCTGGACGCGTTTTCTGCGGATCTCACCGGCGAACATCGGCCCGAACCTGTTCCACCAGAGCCGCACCGTCTCATGGCAAATGTCGATGCCGCGCTCGAATAGCAGATCCTCGACGTTGCGCAGCGACAGCGGATATCAGGGACGTCAGATCACTCTGGACGCTCAGTTCTAACTGAGAGCGACCTTCCAGGCCTAGGCGTGGGCAACATCAGTGCCCGGCAATCGCAAGTTTCTTGGTTACACTGTTCCAGTACATCGACGTCTGCGTGCAGGGCTTTCCATCGACGCTATATCCCCCACAAGTGTCGGTCTGATTGACCACGGCAACCGAAGCAGGCGTGGTTGCAATCGACACTCTATAGAACATGCCAGACGCCGCCACGATAGGATGATGGGCGCTTCCCGCCGTCGCAAATAGTATCTGTTTCAGGTCAGACTGGCCAAGTTTATCGCATACCTCAACGGTCAACGACCAGTCACGCAGTCCATCGCCATCGATATCGGGGATTGACGCGGGCAGGCTCGCCTTATCATCGGCATCGCCCGCCTTGCATTTTGCACTAGCGTCACGGGACGCGGCCATGATGTTCTCAGGCACATCTGCGCGGGTTAGCGGGATCGGATCGATCAAGCGCACCGTGGTCTCGCCTTGCGGGGTCGGGCGTTCGACTAGTCTTCCCGCCTTGCCATCCCAAGCGAAGCTCGCGGGACAGGCTGAGCTACCAAAAGTGCCGCAATTGCTGCCATGAAAATCAAAGTCGAACACGGTCTCACCCCCGCGCTGCGCAATGCTATATTCGCGCACGATCTCATTCCAGACCCTGACCGGGTGGCCGCCTTTGATGCCGTGCCAAAGCTCGAAATTGCACCCGCCATCGCCGCACCAATGGGTGTTGATGACCTTGTTATAGTCGACCAAATAGTCCGGGACACCGTCATGGTCGATGTCAATAACCTCGATCGCGCGCCCTAGGCGCGCCGGGCGCAACCGATCATCCCTGGCTGATTCCTTGTCGATGATCTGGGCGATATACAGCCGCTCGCCGGTGAGCTCGGGTGCAGGTTGGAGCGCCTTGGCCTCTGCGGTTCCGATCACCGCCAGGGATGCGTAAATTCCAAGAATTGCGCCTCGCATCAAATACCTCTTGGTCAACTTCAGTTGGATCCTGCCGTACTATCCGATTGCGAACACTGCTGTCAGGGGGCGCCGTCAAACCAAAGTCGACATGTCTCTGGCCGGACGCAGGAAGCCTTCGCGCGGGCCATTCCGCTGACTGAGACGCTGCCCATTACCAGGGTGCATTTGAACTGACAGAGAGTGCCAGCCACCTCGCGCTCACTGACCCGGCGAGCGAGACGACGTAGACTTCCCAGGCTTCGCTTTTCGGCGCGACGGCAAACTCCAACGGGATGGCTTGTGGGAGGGCGCTGTCGACTGGAGCGAGCCGGCCGAAAGCCCCTGAACGAGCCGACGAGCAATAATACCTCGCGGCCCCCTCTCCCAGTGATCGGGCGAGTCATCGTTGGGGAGCCATCCCGGCAAAGCTATCAGAAGATAGTCCGCCAAAGCCTGGATCGGCGGCTCATATGTCGCTCGAACGGCCGCCAGGACTTCCTCCCCTTGAGCGCCGCCGTTCCACTTCAATCCTGCCTCGGTGAAGTCATCTATCATCCGAGCATAGTCGGCTGGCGGCAGACGCTCAGACTGACTGGAACGGACCGCGGGGAGGTCGAGTGAACGCACCAGTTCCACGACCACCTGCCGCGCCATAGCAAAGGTCATTCGGGCCTGAAGTGGTTTGACATCCTCCACGCCGACGAGGATCAGCGCGCACGTATCCATGATGGCCGTGAGCGCGCCGAGCCAAGATTGATCGTCATGCTGGGATCGATAGTAGGCCAGCATTGGGTAGGAGAGATGGCTCTCGAGCAGGTCAGCGCCCCAGATCTCCCAGGCTCGAAGAAGCTCGTCCAGTTTGTCGAGCCCGTCACTCTCGGCATGACGGCGCAACATTCCGCTCGAGGTGGGGGGCGATCCTGCCCGCGCATCAAGTTGAATGACGTAGGCCTCTCGCCGCGAGAAGAGCTGATAGAGGACTGGCAGATACCCGATCACCACCGCGATCACACCAAAGCCTACGCCAGCCTCAATCACGGCGATTGTCCTGGCCAAGCCGCCCTTGGGGAGTACGTCGCCGTATCCCAGGGTGAAGAATGTCACCCCGCTCAAGTACGCCTGTTCGCCGAAGGTTGGACTGAAGCCCGCGGCGCTTTGCACGCCCCATTGGATAAGAGAAAACGCCAGGATCAGACCAGCGTCCCACAGCGCGAAAAGCACCATCATCGACAGAGCGCCATAGATGCTCAGGAACCGCTCGCGGCGCGCGCCCTCGGGTAGCGTGCGAGCAAGGGCGGCCCAGACCGTCCAGGTCACGCGGAAGTAGGCTCGCATGAGTCGCCAGCGGCGCACGATGCGCCGCGGCAGCAACATGACCTCGAAAGCGTCCTGGAGGACGAGTGCGAGAAGCAGAAGTCCGCTCAAAAGGGCCAGGACGGTCATCTGGGGGGAAGGGCGCTAGGGACGCTGCGCGGCCGCGGCAGCGCTGCGGCGCTCGACCTCATGCTTGTGGGCATAGTGATTGTCGATGGCGCAGCCAGCCACCGCGCCGAGGACCGCGTGATGGTGCGCAAGATGCTCGGCCACCCCACTGACGACGGCGCCCTTGACGCACCCTTTTGCGTCGGCGGTCCTGGCGCCCGCCAAGACGGCCAGCGCGAGGAAAATTGTCAGAGGGTTCATGGCGCCCGCCTTCGTCTGTGTCGGGGGCATAACCCGCGAAGGCGAATAAGGCTCCGCGAGTACTTTCAAGGGTGTTGTCAGCGCAAATCGTTGGGGTCTGGCTTCGCTCCGCCGCTGCCCCGGTTTTCGGGCGCCCGCGATCAATCTTCCCCGAAAATTCAAGGGGAGACGCCGGCGGCGAGGCTCCCGTCCATGGGACCAAGACCCTAGGAATAGCTGATAATGACCGGCCCAAGCGGCTACCTCTGGAACGGCGAGCGTCGCGCCGGTCTCTCCGTGATCGCCAAGGCCATCACCGGGTCGTGCTGGAACGGCCCCAGGTTCTTCAGGCTTCGGGACGAGGCGACGGCGGAGGGCAAGCGATGACCAAGCCTGCAACGCTCCGCTTTGCGATTTACACCCGCAAGAGCGGCGAGGAGCGGGTGGAACAGGATTTCAACTCCTCCACGCCCAGCGCGAGGCGTGCGAGGCCGATGTGCGCTCGCAGGCCAGCGAGGGCTAGACCGCGCTGGCGGCGCAGTATGACGACTGGGGATATTCCGGCGGACCGATGGATCGGCCGGGACTGAAGTAGCTGCTGGCGGACATCCAGGCGCGCCGGGTCGATGTCGTGGTGGTCTACAAGATCGATTGGCTGACGCGACCGCTGACGGACTTCGCCAAGATCGACCGACCACCATGCCCGCGAAGAATGTCGGGTTATTGGCCGGGCATTTTCGGGATCGCTGGCGAGTGGAGACTGTCAGGCCGCCGACTTGCCAGGATTTAGCGGGGGGATTTCCGTGGGTTAGGTGCAGGGCGCCAAACGACCCAGGTGCTGGGAAGCGGGTGGCGGTGACGGTGGGATTCGAACCCACGATACCCTTTCGAGTATAACGATTTAGCAAACCGTCGCCTTCAGCCTCTCGGCCACGTCACCAGCGCGGCGCGTCGGATAGCCTGTTCGATCGGCCGTGGCAATCGATCCGCTGTTAACGGGCCGCCAAGGGGCCTTGGGGCATGTGTCGGCCCAAGACTTGCTGGGTGGCGTGTGTCATGACCTTGGCCTTCGAAGATCGGGACGAAGAAACGTATCGGGATGGCGCAACGGCGTCGTCCCCAAGCGTTGACCCGTCCCAAAGCGGGATGCCGGCCGGCCCGGCCGCCGGTCCCGTCGAACCTCGCCCCCTGCCGCCGGCGGAAATCGATCCCGCCGACCGCCGTGGGCCGATGCGGCCCGACCAGCTCACACCGACCCGCTCCCGGCTCCAGGGTTGGACCCTCGGAATGATCTTCCGCGCCGGCGACCTGTTCGCCATCGTCTCGACGGTGCTGGCGATCGGCCTGCTGGACCGGGGCGCCGGATCGTCCGGAGCCGTTGCCGACTTCGCCCCCCTGGTGGTGGCCGCCGGCGCGCTGATGTGGAGCCTTAGCGCCACTCGCGCCTATGGCATGGGCCAGACCGAGGGGCTGGGTCGGCACCTGGTCCGGGTTTCCGCGGGCTTTGGACTGGCGGGACTGGCGCTGGTCGGCCTGATCGTCGCTTTCAAGCCCGCCGACGACAGCGTCACGGCCCTGGCCCTATGGTTCGGCGTCACCTTCGTTCTGCTCAACATGCTGCATGGCCTGTGGTGGCTGCGGGTGCGCCACTGGCGCAGCGTCGGACGCCTGACGCCCAACATCGTGGTGGTCGGCGCCACCGCAAGCGCCCAGCGCCTGATCGAGTCGGCGCTGAAGAGCCGCGACATCGCCGTGCTGGGCGTGTTCGACGATCGGTTGGACCGTGCGCCCAAGCGTATCGAGGGCGTGCCCGTGTTGGGCGACACCGACGCCCTGCTGAACCATCGCATCATGCCCTACGTCGACCGGGTGGTGATCGCCGTGCCGTCCCTGGCCCGTTCGCGGGTGAGCCAACTGGTGCAGCGGCTCAGCGTCCTGCCCAACGACGTCATGCTGTTGGTGGACTACGACAACGACGCTGGCCGTTCCGCCGCCCTGTCGCGCCTGGCCGACGCGCCCCTGGCGCAGATGGCCGGCCAGCCGGGCGACGAGCGCCGGGCCCTGGTCAAGCGCGTCCAGGATCTGGTCATCGGCCTGATCGCCCTGATCCTGTTTGCCCCCCTGCTGGCGATCGTGGCCATCGCGATCAAGCTGGACACCCGCGGCCCGATCTTCTTCCGCCAGCGGCGGCACGGCTTCAACAACGAGGAAATCCTGGTCTGGAAGTTCCGGTCCATGCGCGCGGACGCCGCTGACGCCACGGCCTCGCGCCAGGTGACCGCAGACGACGACCGCGTGACCAAGGTCGGCGGCTTCATCCGTAAGACCAGCCTGGATGAATTGCCCCAGTTGCTGAACGTGCTGAAGGGCGAAATGTCCCTGGTGGGGCCTCGTCCGCATGCGGTGGGCATGAAGACCGGTGAGACAGAGAGCGCTCGCCTGGTGGCCGAATACGCCCATCGCCATCGGATGAAACCCGGCATGACCGGCTGGGCCGCCATCAAGGGTTCCCGAGGGCCGGTGGACACCCCCGAGCTGGTGCGCCGCCGCGTGGCCCTGGACATCGAGTACATCGAACGCCAGTCGTTCTGGCGCGACCTCTACATCATGGCCATGACCATCCCCTGCCTGCTGGGCGATGTGAAGACGGTGCGCTGATGTTCTGGCGCGGCGTGATCGGCTACCTGCCGGTGAACGTGGCCCAGGGAATCGTGGGCCTGCTGGCGATCGTCACGTTCACCCGCTTGCTGACGCCCGAGGAATACGGCGCCTATGCGCTGGGCTTCTCGGCCATGAGCCTGTGTCACACCCTGTGCTTCACCTGGATGGAAGCGGCCATGGCCCGCTTCTATGCCCGCGAGGCGCAGGGCGGGAAGCTGGCCGACCATTTCGTCACCCTCTATCGCTGCTGGATCGGCGCGGCCTTGGCCTTCCCGGTGCTGGCGGCCCTGGCGCTGTGGGCCTGGCCGACCCATTCGCCGGTCAAGCTGGCCGTGGCCGCCGGACTGGCCTCGATCCTCGCGCGCAGCCTCGCCAAGCTGATCCAGGAGCGCCGCCGGGCGGCCGGCGATGTTCGCGCCGCGGCCCTGCTGGACATCGCCCAGACCGTGGGTGGCTTCGCCCTCGGCGCGGGCCCGATCTTCGTTGGCCTGCGCGGCGCGGGTCCGATCGCGGGCCTGGGCGCCATCGCCGCCATCTGCCTGGTCTTCGCCCTGCCCACCGAGTTGAAGGGCCTGAAGGGCGGCAAGTTCGACCTAGCCCAGGCCAGGGCCTATGCCGCGTACGGCCTGCCGGTGTCGGCGTCCCTGATCCTGGCCCTGGTGCTGGCGACAACGGACCGGTTCCTGCTGGGCGCCTATCTGAACGAGGCGGCGGTAGGCGTCTATCACGCCGGCTACAGCCTCGCGAACCGCACCCTGGACGTGGTCTTCATCTGGCTGGGCATGGCCGGCGGACCCGCCATGGTCATGGCCCTGGAGCGCGGCGGCCCGTCAGCATTGCAGGAGACCGCGCGCGAACAGGGCGCCGTAATGGTGGCCCTGACCTTGCCCGCCGCTGTCGGCCTGGCGCTGGTGGCGCATCCCCTGGCCGAGGTGATGATCGGCCCGTCCCTGCGCGAAGGCGCCGCCCAGGTGACGCCCTGGATCGCCGCCAGCGCCTTCTTCGCCGGCGCGACGACCCATTACCTGCACCAGGCCTTCACTCTGTCCCGCCGCACGCCTCTGTTGCTGGTGGCTATGGCCATCCCAGCGGCCGCCAATTTGGGGCTGAACCTGGTGCTGATCCCCAGGTTTGGCCTGAACGGAGCACTCTGGGCCACCACGGCCAGCTACGTCTTCGGCGCCGTCGCCTCCTTTGCCCTCGGCCGCCGCGCCCTGGCCCTGCCCTTCCCTCTCTCCGCCCTGCTCAAGGCCGGCGTCGCCAGCCTGGCCATGGCGGCGGTGGTCAGCCGCGTGCCGGCCGTCGGCGGGCCATTGGAACTGCTTCTCAAGGCCTTCGTCGGCATCATCGCCTACGGCGCCCTGGCGGCGGTCCTGGACGTCGGCGGACTTCGCGCCAAGGGCCTGCGCGCCCTGGCCATGCTGCGACCGGGGATGGCCACGTGAACGCCCGGGCGATGGTTCAGACCACCCACAACGCCGCCTGGGTGGGCGCGTCTCCGATCCTCTCGGTGCTGATCCCCTTCATGCGTGATGATCCTGTCGCCCTGCTCAAGGCGCTGGACGGATCGGACGGCGCCGCCGAGATCATCGTCGTCGATGACGGCACCGGCGATGACGCCCTGGCCGGTCGCGTGGCGCGCGCCGTCACCGCCATGACCCGCCCGGCCCGGTTCATCCGCCTGCTGGCCAACGAGGGGCGCAGCAAGGGCCGCAACCGCCTGGCGGCCGCGGCCCGGGCCGGCCACCTGCTGTTCCTCGACAGCGACATGCTGCCCGACACCCCCGACTTCCTGGACCGATGGCTGGACCTGATCGCCACCCAGAACCCCGCCGTGGCCTTTGGCGGCTTTTCCCTGGATCAGACCCCCGAGCGCCCCGAACACGCCCTGCACCGGGCCATGGCGCTGAAGAGCGACTGCCTGACCGCCGCCGAGCGGGGCCTGGCGCCAGAGAAGCACATCTTCACCTCAAATCTGCTGGTCCGCCGCGACGTCTTTGACACCGAGGCCTTCGATGAGGGCTTCGCCGGCTGGGGCTGGGAGGATGTTGAATGGGCCATGCGCGTGGCCCGCACCCACCCCATCCTGCACATCGACAACACCGCCACGCACCTAGGCCTCGACACCGCCGCCGACCAGGCCCGCAAATACGAACAGTCGGCCGCCAACTTCGCCCGGGTGATCGCCGCCCACGCCGAGGTGGTCTGCCGCTATCCCAGTTACCGCGCCGCCAAGGCGCTCAAGCGGATCCCCGCGCGCCGGGTCTGGCGACCGGCCCTCAAGGCCTTGGCCCTGGCGGGCGGCGCCCCGATCGGCGCCCGGGCCTTCGCCATGCGCCTCTACCGCGCGGCTCTCTATGCGGAGGCCGTCTGATGTCCGCTGTTGAGGCCTACGAACCCGACCGCTCCCTAAGGGGGAAGCTGCGCCGTCGCCTGGTGCGCCTGGCCCATCGCCGCCCGGCCCGCGTCGCGTTGAACCGGCCCATGGTCACCTTCAGCTTCGACGACGCCCCTGTAACGGCCGCACAGGCCGGGGCGGCGATCCTGGAACAGCGCGGCCTGAAAGGGACATTCTTCCTCGCCGCCGAACTGGCTGGCCGCCAAGGCCCCATGGGCCTCTTCGCCGGGGAGGCCGAGGTCCGCCGCCTGGCCAGCGCCGGCCACGAGATCGCCTGCCATACCTTCTCCCATCTCGACTGCGGCCAGGTGAACGGCCCGCGGGTCCTCGCGGACGTGAGCCTGAACGCCGGCGCCCTGGCCCGCTGGGACGTTCCGCAGGCCCAGACCTTCGCCTACCCCTACGGTGACGTCTCCGGCCCCGCCAAGGCCGCCCTGGCCCCTCGCTATCGCCTGCTGCGCGCCTTGCACCACGGCGTGATCGAGGACGGCTCCGACCTCAACCAGGCCCCCGCGGTGGGCATCGAGGGTGTGGATGGCGAAATGGTGGCTCGCCGCTGGCTGAAGACGGCCGCCGAGCGCAAGGCCTGGCTTATCCTCTATACCCACGATGTCGCTGATCCGCCGTCGGCCTGGGGCTGTACGCCGGACGCCCTGGCCCGCCTGGCCGACGAGGCGCTCGCCCTGGGCTTCGACGTGGTGACCGCCGCCGAAGGCGCGCGCCGGGTCGCCCCCCTCGCCGAACGGGGCATGGCGGCATGAGCGAGCAATCGGCCGCGATGCCCGGCGCCTTCGACCAGGATAGCGGGTCTCGCGCCCGGGCGCCTGGCGAGCGTCTGTTCCTGGTTGCCGGCCTGGTCCTGTATCTGACGGTGCTCTCGGCGGCGGCGTGGGCCTTCCAGCGGTTCGCGCCCGATCAACTGGCCTTCAGCGTGGCCGGCCACGTCTTTCGCATCCACGGCATCCATCACCGCATCTTCGGCGACGCCGCCCTGATGTTCCTGCTGCTGCCCGGCTCCCTGTGGCTGGAATTTATGATCGTCGGCTGGGGGGAAAGCTCTGTGCGTCGCCTGATGTTCGGCGCCACCCCAACGATCAAGACCGACCTGGCTGTGTTCCTGCTGGGGCAGACACACGTGCTGGACGTCCTCGGCCGGTTGCTGGTGCTGGGCGCGTCGATGATCTCGGGGCTGTGGATCCGTGACTGGCTGACGGCGACCACCGGCCTGACGATCAATGCGCCGTCCCTGCCGATGCCCCTGCTCGTGGTGCTCTACTTCTTCGTCTACAGCTTCTTCGACTACTGGACGCACCGGCTGGACCACAGCCCCTATCTCTGGCCCCTGCACCGCTATCACCACTCCGCGGAAGAGTTCTGCGTGGTCACGGCGGCGCGAGTGCATCCGGCGGCTTTCACGCCGATCTTCCTGATCAATATCCCCCTGGCGATCCTCGGCGCGCCGCAGGAGGTGATGATCTATGTCAATGTGCTGGTGATCGCGATCGGCTTCCTGATCCATTCGCGGATCGATTCCGACTGGGGCTGGTTCGGGCGCTGGGTGGTGCAGTCACCCAACAATCACCGCCTGCACCATAAGCTAAACATGAGCTATCCCACCGGCCACTTCGCCATGGCGCCGATCTGGGATCGCCTGTTCGGCACCTGGGTCGGCAAGGCGGACCAGACCCTGCCCATCGGGGTCTCGCGGTCCTATCGTCACGGTTTCTGGTTCGCGCCGGACCTCTTCCGCGACTATTGGCACTTCTGGAAGGGCCTCGTCACGCGGCGGCCCCAGGAATAGGCTTCAGCGCCGTTCCAACTCCCGGTCCGGGAAGGCCAGCTTCACGGCCAGGGTGACGAAGATCGTCCAGCGCATGTCGTTGTAGGTCACCGCGACACTCTCGGTGAGGGTCATCAGGGTGTAGACGATCAGGAACGGCAGGGCCAGGTACGCCCCCTTCTCGCGGTAGACGGCGACGATCGCCGTGATCAGGGTCTGGGCGAAGAACAGCACCCAGGCCCCAAGCCCGACGACCCCCAGGTCGATCCACTGCTCCAGCCAGGAATTGTGCGCGTGGTGAGCGCGGAATCCGGCGGTCTTGGTAATCTTGGCCAACGGCCCCCAGGGACCCTCTTCGTCCCAGACCGCGCCATAGCCAAAGCCCAGCCAGGGCCGTTCATGAATCTGCTCGATGACCCCAGCCCAGATCTTCGTCCGGCCGGTGAGGGTGGCGTCCTTGCCAAGCAGCCCCAGGAAGACATCCGACGCAAAAGCAATGAAGGCGCCGATCAGGCCGATCCCCACCAGCGCCGCCCAGGTGGCCGCCACGCTGGAGGCCGGGCTGCGCCGGGCAAGGGCGATGAAGACCATCACCCCCGCGCCCAAAACCAGGGACACCAGGGACGTCTTCGAGGTCGAGAGCACCAGCAGCAGGAAGGTCAGGCCAGCCATGGCCCACCACAACTTCGCCCGCTTGGGATTGAGCACCGCCGCCGCGGCGCAGATGACGAACCCGAACGCCATGTTGGCGCCGAGCGCGTTCTTCTCCGGCCACAGCCCGCGCCACGCGCCGGGGAAGAGCTCGACCATGCGCCCGATGGAAGGGACGAACAGGCCGGTGAACAGGCACAGCACCGCTAGGATGGCGAAGGCCGTGGCGATCACCTCCGCCAGGCTGGCCCAGCGCCAGCGCGCCGCCAGAACCACTCCGGACAGGGTGGTGCAATAGTTGGCCACGATCCGCCGCAGAGTCTGGTCCGGCGACACCGACCACAGGATCGAAGCGGCCACGATGGCCAGGATCGCGATCAGGAACGGCTGGCGAAACAGGGCGCGGAAGGTCGCCCACGGGACCGCCAGGGTCAGCAGCAGGGCTGCGGCATAGGCCGGAAAATAGAGGGCGCGCAGCAGCGCCGACTGCGTCGCCTCGGCCCGCTCGCCGGTCAAAGGCATTTCCCAGCCCTGGCTGTAGGTGAGCAGCATGAAGACCCCGCCGGCGAAGGCGGCCACCGTGGGGATGGTCAGGCGGCGCCCTTGGGCTGGGCCTACGGGAACCGCTGCCGCCCGGGGGGCCGCGACGGTGGTCACGGCAGCATGCTCTTGAGGAAGGCCGGGGGCTCGACGCTGGTGCGGTTGAAGAACAGGCCGGCGCAGGCGCCGCCAGCGTTGTTGATCGAATCTCGCAGCCGGGCCGGCGCACGCACATCCGCCTGATCCGCCGAGACCACCAGCACGGTGTCGTCCATGAACTGCGCCACGGTCAGGGCCGCCTGCGACCGATCCGCCGGCGGCGCGTCGACGACGATCAGGTCCGCATGCCGGCGCAGCGCCGTCCAGTAGTCGCCCGTGGGCAGGACGTGCACGGTCTGGCGCCCCTTCATGGCGTCGCGGCGGAACCCGGTGACCCAGAGCGGAGTGGCGCCAACTGCGTGGGCGAAGAGGTAGCGGGAGTCCGGCCACGAGCGGCCGTCCGGTCGCTTCAGCGGCGGCTGCACGGTGAAGAACGCCGATCCGTCAGGCGAGGCGGCGGCCGGCGGACCCAGCGGTCCGAACCGGGCGGCGTTGGCCGAGAAGTCGGCGATCTGAGGCGAGCCCAGCAGGTCCAGATCCACCAGCCACACCCGGCGGCCACAACAGGTGGCGGCGTGATAGGCGAACTCCCGCGCCACCGTGGACGTCCCCTCGCCGGCCGTTGCGCCGACGAACTGGATGGCGCGCGCGCGACCGGGCGTAGGGGCGCCCAAAGCCCCCCACAGCTCGGCCATCTCGCCGCTCAGGTCCACCATGGTCGAATCAGTACCCAAGTCGCTCGGTCTTACGGTAGCCCAGCCGGACGGTCCGGCCCGGGCGAAACTTCGAGGCCGCTGTGGTTGGCCCATCGGTCATCATGGGGCGCATCATGCCGCCTTCACCGGGGCGGAGCCGAGGACCGGCAGGTCCAGCGTGCGCGCGGCGGATGCGGGGGTGGGCAGGCCCGGCCGTAGGAACATGCGAAGCAGGCCAGCGCAGAGGGCGGAGAAGACGCCAAAGAGCAGCGACAGAGCCAGCACGGGCATGCGCAGGCTCTTGCCGCGGATGGGCGGCATGGCGCGTTCGATGATGCGGATGTTGTCGTTGGTGTTCGAGGCGATGGCGCGGGCCGCCTGCGTCTCCTGTTCCTTGACCGTGAAGTCCTTGACGTTGCTCTGCAGCACGTCGCGGTCACGGGTCAGGCTCTGGAACTGAGGTTCCAGCTCGGCCAGGCGCAGGCGGCGCTGGGTCAGCTGTTCGCCCTGTTGATTCAAGTTGGCCAGGCTCTGCTGCAGGGCGTTCACCTCGGCCGCCAGCTGCAGCTTCTCGGTCTGCAGGGTCTGATACACCGGATTCACCCCGGTCCGGGAGGCGCCCTGCCCCTGGGCGCGCCCCGAGGAGACGGCGGCCTGAAGCTGGGCGATCTGGCCGTCCATGTCCTTTACCGGCTGGGCGTCGGGGCGATAGCGCCCCAGCAGGGCCTCGCGTTGGAGTTTCAGTTCCACCAGCTTGTTAGAGGCGATGTTGTCGCTGTCGCGGTACAGCCCTACCTCCGGTGTCACGCGCACCAGGCCCGCGGTCAGCCCCTCGAGCCGGCCGGAACGTTCCTTCAACTGAGTCTCGGTGGCCGATTGCTGCTGCTCGATCTGGGCCTGCAGCTGCGACAGCGAGGTCTTTTCGGCCTCAAAGTCGCCGATATTGTTGCTGGTCAGGAAGCTCTGGTAGGCCGTGTCGGCGCGGCTCAGCCGGTCCTCGAACGAACGGCGTTGATCCTCCAACGCCGCGCCCATGGGATCCAGCAGCACCGAGCGGCGATAGACCAGGTACTGTTCCAACAGGGTGTTGAGAACCAGAGCGGCGCGGTTCTTGTCGGTGTCGGTATAGGTCAGGCGAATGACCGGGGTGTCGGTCCCGGTCTCGATCTTGAGGCTTCGGGTCATGGCCAGCACGGCTTGGCCGCGCAGGGTCTGGCGCTTGGCCTCGCTGATTCCGTCGTAGGCCTTGGGATGTTTGGGATCCAGTTCGGCCCAGCCGAATCGGTGGATCAGCTGCAGGACCACCTGTTCTTTCAGGCCGTCGCTGCCGAGAATCTCGGTTTCCGACTGCAGAACCTGGCTGTTCTCAGGCACTGCGCCGCGGGCGGCGTCACCGGCGCGGGGCTCGTAGACGTACTCCTGGCCCAGGCGCACCAGGACGCTGGAATGGGCTGGGTAGGCGCGCTTGAGGGTCATGGCGAAAGCCGCGCCCAGGATGAAAACTCCAAGGAAAACAGTAAGCATGAGATAGCGTTCGCGCCACAGCAGGGTCGGCAGGTCGCTGAAGACATAGCGCGGCCGGGCGGCCCAATCGCCTTGCCCCATCGGCGAGGCGGGCCGCGAGGCCCACCCGCTTGGCGCCCATGTGTGTTGGGAAGTCATAGAATCTGTGACCGTGCTCGCGTTAGCAGCACCATCGGGAGTCTCGATTAACGCTCTATTACCCATTCTCCTTAACCTTTGGGGCATGGACCGACGCCACCTTCTGACCGCCCTGCTGCTCAGCGCCGCCCTGGCGCCGTTGGCGGCTTCCCCCGCCCTTGCCAAGGACCGGTCCGACCCGGACTTCCCGAACATCGGCTACGCGGTCTGGAACGACGACGAGCCGGCCTACCGCCTGTACCCGGGCGACGAGGTGGACTTTTCGGTTGGCTCCGCGCCAGAACTGAACAAGACGGCGATCGTGCAGCCTGACGGCCGCATCAGCCTGCCCCTTATCGGTTCGGTGATGGCGGCGGATCATTCGCTGGAGGATGTGCGCGCCACCCTAATCGAAGCCTATTCGCACCAACTGGTCCGGCCGGACGTCAGCCTGGGGCTGAAGACCGTGGGATCGTTGAAGGTGTTCGTGGCCGGCGAGGTGGACAAGCCGGGGGTCTATGACATGCCCGGCGACCTGGACGCTCTGCGCGCTATCTTTATGGCTGGCGGCTTCAAGAACTCCGCCAAGGTGAACGAGGTTGTGATCATACGTCGCGGCCCCGGGGGGCGGCCGATGATGCGGACCGCGGACTTCAAGACCGCCCTGCGCAATCCGGCCAATTCGGACCTGATCCCCCTACGCCGGTTGGACATCGTCTTCGTGCCCAAGTCCGGGGTGGCGGCGGCGGGGGTCTGGGTGCAGCAGTATCTGCGCGACCTGACCCCAGTAAACCTGAGCTTCAGCTACGCCTTCGGCGCGGCCGGCCTGGTCCACTAGCCGAGAACGCTTGGCTCTAGCCTTCGGCCAGCCAGCGGCGGGCGGCGCGTTGGGCGTCGGCGACGTCGGATGGGTCCATCTCTTGGCTCAGTTCCTTGCGGTACACCTTGGCTTCGTCCGAACCGCGCATGGCGGCCAGGTTGAACAGCATATGCGCCGAAACATAGTCCAAAGGCGCCCCGCCCTGGCCGGTGGAATAGAGCAGGCCCAGTCGGAAGAGCTCGTCCCCGGTGGAGTGCGGACCCGGCACGGGCGGCTGGCCCCCAGCTTCGATCGCCTCACTCTGCATCGCATCGTGCAACATCGTCATATTCCCCTCCTCGGCGCCGGTCGTCCCATTCTGGAATGACGACCCGCGCTCTGATGAGACAAGAAAAGTCGATAGCGACTGAATATATAGTTAAGGCCGAATCGCGGGCGTCAGCTGTTAGCACCGCGGCAAGAATTCGCGGCGGTTACTTGCTGTAAAGACCGATCACCGGCGGGTTAATATGTCGGCTGACCGACATCCGGACACAGGCGGCGGAATGGTCGCCGAATTTGCCCGCCGATCTTAGCGAGATCGTTGACCGAACAGGACTTTGCGAGCTTCCTCAGCTTCCTTGCCGCCCTGGGCCAGGGCCACGCCGCCGCGCACACTGTCGGATTGGGCGAGGGCCCGCTTGACCGCCTCGCGCGCGCCGACCCGGTCTTTCCACATTTTGAGGTGCGGAAAATCTTCGATGCTTAGCGCTGCGTCAGAACGTCCCTGGATCCACGGCCAGGAGACCATGTCGGCGATGGAGTAGTCGCCGCAAATAAATTCCCGCCCCGCGAGCTGGCCGTTGAGCACGCCATAGAGGCGGTTGACCTCGTTGGTGTAGCGATTGGCGCCATAGGCCGACTGGCGCTGATCCGCCAGCATGGCGGGGGCGTAGTTTCGGAAATGGTTCCTCTGACCGGCGTTGGGGCCGAGGTTGGCCATCTGCCAGTGCACCCACTCGTCGACCTTGACCCTGGCCCGCTCGTCGGCGGGATAGAACTGGCCGGTCTTGCGGCCCAGGTACTGCAGAATCGCCCCCGACTCGAAGATGGCGATGGGCTGGCCGCCAGGCCCATCCGGGTCGATGATCGCCGGCATGCGGTTGTTGGGGGAAATGGCCAGGAAGTCGGGTTTGAACTGTTCGCCGCGGCCGATGTTCACCGGGGTGATCTTATAGGCCAGGCCCATCTCCTCGCAGGCGATGGTGACCTTGTGCCCGTTCGGCGTTGGCCAATAGAAGATTTCGATGGTCCCGGTCATGACGTGTTCCCTCGGTCTTGTTGGCGAAGACATGGCGGTGAATGGGTGCAAAGGCAATTGAGGGGAAGCTGTTCAGGTCGCGTTCAGCCGTGGGATGAAACCGTGCTCTGGCCAAACTGGAGTTGGTGAGCATGAAGACAGCCCTCCTCGCCCTGGCGGCGGCGACCGCACTCGGGCTGTCCCTGACGCCCCTAGGGGTGGCCTTTGCTGAAAATCACCACGGCGACAATCACGCCGAACACGGCGCCGACCGGGCCGGCGATCACGCCAGCCGCGGAAACTCCGCCGCACGGCCGGACCGGGGCTATAGCGACGAGCGTGGCCCAAGAACGTACCACGATGGCGCCCACTGTGGCGGTGGCGGCGGTGGATCGCCTGCGACGTACCGGGGTGAGCGCTGGGATGATCACCGCAACAACGGCTACTGGATGAACAGTCGCTGGCACTATGGTCCGCCGCCGGAGGACGACTACGGCCGTCCCGGCTTCGCCCTGGGCCGCAGCGACTGGCGGTTGGGCGGCTACCTGCCGCCCTACTACCGTGGCTTGGTGGTCAACGACTATGAGCATTGGCGCCTGAGGCGACCGCCCTACGGCTACAACTGGATCCATGTCGGCAACGACTACCTGCTGGTCGCCGCCGGGACCGGGCTGATCTTCGACATCGTGCGGTACTAGGACGGTAGTTGTGAGTCAGCCCTCCCCGGCCTAGGCGTCCTGGATCGCCGAGAGTTTCCACACGCCGCCGTCCTGGCGGGCGAAGGTCCAGTATTCGGTGGTTTCGGTGGGCTTGGCCGGGTCGCCTTCCAGCACCGCGCCGGTGGTGCGATCGCGCATGACGTCGATGCTTTCGTAACGCAGGGCCGAGGTGGCGTAGTCGGTGGCGCCCTCGCGCCAAGCCTCGGTGACGTCGGCCTGGATCAGGCGGACGCCGGTGACGTCGTTGCGGCGGCCGTGAGTGGCGTTCTGGCTGAGTTCCTCGGCCAGGTAGGACATGACTTCCGGCGTCAGGCGATCGCGCAGGCGGCCGTAGTCCTCGTGACCGAAGGCGTCCTGGACGTCCAAGAGCAGCCGCTCGAAGGCGTCGCGGTCGGCCTGGGTGATGGCGATTTCCAGCGCCGGGCCAGTGGCGGGGGCCGGTTGGCCATAGCCTTGGGGTTGAACGTCCGGCTGGGGCGAACCAAAGCCGCCAAAGGAGCCGAATCCCTGTGGCTGCGGCTGGGCCTGCCAGCCACCGCCCGCTTCCGATTGCCGACGGCGGAACATGTTCATCACGAACCAGGCGATGGCGCCGAAGATCAACAGCTGGACCAGGATGGTCAGGCCTCCCCCGCCGCCCATGCCGCCCCAGCCGCCGCCCCAACCGTGGCCCATGAGGCCGCCGATCAGGCCGCCCGCCAGCAGGCCGCCCAGGAAACCTCCGCCGGCGCCGCGGAACAATCCGCCGGGCCGCGAGCCATAGGACGGGGCGTAGCTGGGGGCATAGGCGCCCCGCCCCGGATATTGCGACGGCGAGGTCATCGATCGCTGCATGGGGCCGGGGCCGTTGGGGGACATGTAGCTGGAGCGCGGGGCGCTGTAGGTGCGCGCGCCGCGGCTGCCGAAGCTGCCGCCGCGGCGCGCGTCGGCGGGTCCCGCGGCCAGACCGCCCAGGACCAGGGCGATGCCCAGGGCCGCGGCCAGGCTCTTGCGCGTTGAAGTCTGGGTGGAACGAGTCATCGAAAGCCTCCGAGGTCTCTCATGTAGGTGCGCGCGTTTGGTGCGAACAGGTCATTACCAAAGCTTCAGAATTGCGGCGGGGGGCCGGGCGCGCGATTATCCCGGCCCCGATGCGCCCCGAGATTCTCTTTCCCCTGTTCGCGCCGATCACGTCCTTGAAGGGCGTGGCGAGCCGCAACGGGCCCCTGCTGGAGCGGGTGGCCGGGGGCGCCCTGGTGCGCGACGTGCTGTTCACCGCGCCGCAGAGCCTAGTGCGCCGGCGTCTGACGACGGTGGCCCAGGCCCAGGCTGATCAGGTCCAAACCCTGGTGGTGATCGTCAACGACCACCAGAAGCCCGGCCGCCCCAGCCAGCCTTGGAAGATCCGCTGCCGCGACGACAGCGGCTTCATCAACCTGGTCTGGTTCAAGGGGCACGGGCCGCACCTGGAACAGCGCTATCCGGTGGGCGCGCATCTGGCGGTGAGCGGCAAGGTGGAACGCTCGGAATTCGACCTGGGTGTGCAGATCGTGCACCCCGACTACATGGTCGCCGCCGCCCAGGCCCAAGCCATTCCCGAGGCGGAGGCGGTCTATCCGGCCACGGCCGGCCTGCCCTCGCGCAGCGTTCGCCGCTTCGCCGTGGAGGCCCTTGAGCGGGCGCCGGCGCTTGACGAATGGCAGGACCCCGCCTGGCTGGCCAAGCAGGGCTGGCCATCCTGGCGCGACGCCATCGGCGCGCTGCACGCCCCGGAGGCCGAGCTGGACATCTCCCCCGACGCCCCGGCCCGACGCCGCCTGGCCTATGACGAGTTGCTGGCGCACCAACTGGCCCTGGCGCAACGCAAGCAAGAGCGCCGGGTGCAGGCCGCGCCGGCCATCGATCCCAGCGCCCTGGCGGACCGGCTGCAAGCCGCGCTGCCCTTTCGCCTGACCGGGGCGCAGATTCGGTCCCTGGCCGAGATCCGCGGCGACCTGATGGCCGGCCAACGCATGACCCGGCTGATCCAGGGGGATGTCGGAGCCGGAAAGACCGTGGTGGCGATGTTGGCCATGGCCGACGCGGCGGCGGCGGGGCTGCAGTCGGCGCTGATGGCCCCCACCGAGATTTTGGCGCGGCAGCACTTCGAGACGATGCAGGGGCCGCTGGCCGCCCAGGGGGTTCGCGCCGTCCTGCTCACCGGGCGCGACAAGGGGGCGGGCCGCGCCGAGAAGCTGGAGATGCTGGCCGATGGCGCCGCCGCCGTGGCCGTAGGCACCCACGCCCTGTTCCAGGACGACGTGGTGTTCCAGTCCCTGGCCCTGACGGTGATCGACGAACAGCACCGGTTCGGGGTTTCGGAGCGGGCGCGGCTGCAGGCCAAGGGCGACAGCACCCACCTGCTGGCGATGTCGGCGACACCGATCCCGCGCACGCTGGAGCTGACCGTATTCGGTGACCTGGACGTCTCGCGCCTGGACGAGAAACCGCCCGGACGCAAGCCGGTGGCCACCCGCGCCGCGCCCATGCCCCGGGTCGGCGAGATCGTGGCGCGGCTGAAGCAGGCGGTGGCGGAGGGGGCGCAGGCGTTCTGGATCTGCCCCCTGGTCTCGGAATCGGAGCTCAGCGACCTGGCCGCCGCCGAGGCCAGGGCGATCAGCCTGGGCAAGGTGTTCGGCGACAAGGTAGGCCTGATCCACGGCAAGCTGCCGCCGACCCAGAAGGACGCGGTGATGGCCCAGTTCGCCGAGGGGGCCTTGTCGGTCCTGGTAGCGACCACGGTGGTGGAGGTGGGGGTCGATGTGCCCACCGCCAGCATCATGATCATCGAACAGGCCGAGCGGTTCGGCCTGGCGCAGCTGCACCAGCTGCGCGGGCGAGTGGGCCGGGGCGCGGCGGAGAGCAGCTGCGTGCTGCTGTACGATCCGCCGCTGTCGCAGATCGCCACCCGCCGTTTGGATATCCTTCGCCGCACCGACGACGGCTTTCTGATCGCGGAGAAGGACCTGGAGCTGCGCGGCGGCGGCGATCCCCTGGGACTGAAGCAGAGCGGCTTTCCCGCCTATCGCCTGGCCGACCCATCGGCCCACCGCGACCTGATCGCCGTGGCGGCGGATGACGCCCGGCTGATCCTAGCGCGTGATCCGGGGCTGACAAGCGAGCGGGGCAAGGCGGTGCGGGTGCTGCAGGAGCTGTTCGACTGGCGGGCGGTTTCGGGCCTGAACGAGGCTGGGTGACGCACGCCGCCTGGGCCAGGGTCAGGTCCACCAATTGCTGAAGGACAAATGGTGAGGCTGGGCGGCGCTTGGAAACGGGACCCCGCCGCGCCGTAGGAGGCCTAAGCCGCCGGGTGCGCCGCGGTCCACGCCGCCAGGCGGGCGGCGGCGTCGGCCTGGAGGTCGGCGTAGAACAGGTTGTAGCCGGGAACCTTGAGGCGCATGGCCCAACTGCCGGCGGGGCGCAGGCTGTCGGACCGGGGCCGGGTCACCCGCAGCAGGCCATCGCTGCACTGGGCGGAGACCTGGCGCACCAGGAATCCCGGCCGCGTCCCCCACTCCAGGCCGGTGGCGTTGGCGGCGCCCAGGTTCAGCCGTGCAGGCGCCTCCACCGTGGTGGCCGCGCCTAGCAGGGGATTGACGCAGAGGGCCGGGCGCGACGCGAGGCTGACCAGCTGGCCGCGATCATTCCAGACCACCGAGCGGCTGAGAATGCGCCCGGCGCGCAGAGGATCGCCCCAGCGCACCGAGGTCCAGGCCAGGACGCAACCGGCCTGGCCGCGCGCCGCGCAGGCTGGAACCGGGGCGCCACGCCCATATTCGTCGGCGGGGGCGATGGTCTCGATGAGGTAGGCGGCCACCAGGCGCGCCCTGAGGGACGGGTCGGCGGCGATCTCGTCGCGCAGCAGCCGCGCGCCCAGGCTGCCCCCCTGCTCCACCCCCACCAGGATGAACGGCCGGCCCTGGTTGTAGTGGTCCAGGTAGAAGCGGAAGGCCGCCCTGACGTCGCCATAGGCGAACCGCCGCGCCTCCAGGGCGTCCACCCACAGGGTAAGCGAGGTGTAGAGGCTGGCCTGACGGTAGCGGGGGGCGAACATCCGCCCCGCGTCGGCGAAGGGGGCGGCGTAGTTGGGCAGCATCACCCGGACCAGTTGGTCCGAGGCCCCGCGGTCGTGGATCGGCCCGTTCCAGTTCTCACCGCCGTCGAAGGTGGTGGGGTGGATGAAGAAGACGTCGGCGGCGGGCGCCGGCGGGGCCTTGGGGGGCGTGGTGGTGGGGGCCGAGGCAGGGAGCGGCATAAGCCAAGCGTCGGCCCTGGCGTAGTCGGGCGCGGCGGGCGGGCGGTAGACGGAATAGGGAATTTGCGGGTCAAGCAGGGCCTGGAGGATGTCGTCCCGCCATATGGCCAGGGCCGCCACGACCAGAAGGGCGAGGACGCCCCCGCCGATCGACAGCCAAAGCCTTGGTTTCACCGTCATGGCGTCCAGCTACATCACCGCGCCGCGCGCCGCGAGCGCCGATCAGGCGTTACAGCCTTTCGGGCGCTTACCGGTATCCACTTGAAGCTATCACGCTCTAGGCGCGACATGGACGTCTGGGGTGCGGACATGCTCGAGCCGGAAGCCCATGCCCAGCACCCGGGCCGGTATGCGCCGCAACAGCGGCAGGACGTTGAACAACTTCATCGGCCAGGGCGCCCGGGGCGTCGCCGCTGAACCCAGCACCGCGCCGATCACCCGCTTCTGGATGGTCAGCTGCAGGGTCTGCATCAGGGCCGTGGGCCGATAGCGGTCGGACTGGACCTTTTGCAGGTCGGCAAAGCCCAGGGTTCCGGCGCGCAGGGGGCCGGCTAGGGCGTTGGCGGCGGCGACGGCGTCCTGGATCGCCAGGTTGATGCCCACCCCTCCCACCGGAGACATGGCGTGGGCGGCGTCGCCGATGCACAGCAGGCCGGGGCGCGCCCAGGTCTTCAAACGGTCCACGGCCACGGTGAGCAACTTGACCTGGTCCCAGTCCTTCAGCTCGTCCACCCGGTCGGCGAAGCTGGGAACGATTTTGACGATCGACGCCTTCAGTGCCTCCAGCCCATCGGCGCGCACCTGTTCGAAACCACCCTTGGCGATGACGAAGGCGCATTGGAAATAGTCGCCGCGGGGGATGGCCACGAAGATGCGCCCGACATCCACCCGGCCCAGGGGCATCTCCTCGTCCGACGGCCGGCGCGACAGCCGCATCCAGAGCACGTCCATGGGGGCGCCCAGGTCTTCCACCGGCAGGGCGGCCTTGTCGCGCAGCAGTGAGGCGCGGCCGTCGGCGGCGATGACCACGTCGGCGCGGATGTCGAAGTCGCCCTCGGGACCAGTGGCCCTGACGCCCACGACCTTGTCGCCGTCCATGATCAGATCGGTGGCCTGGGTGCGCATGCGCACGTCGAACTCAGGAAAGGTCCCGCCTTCCTTGGCCAGGAAGTTCAGGAAATCCCACTGCGGCATCAGGGCGATGAACTTGGCGTGGGTGGGCAGGTGGCGCAGGTCGGCCAGCTGGATCACATCCGGTCCTACCTGGCCGCTGAGCTGTTCGATGCGGTCGTGCGGGACTTTCAGGAACCGCTCCAGCAGGCCGAGGTCCCACATCGCCTCCATGGTTGAGGGGTGCACGGTATCGCCCCTGAAATCCCTCAGGAAATCGCCGTGCTTCTCCAGCACCATGACCCGTACCCCGGCTCGCGCCAGGATGTAGCCGACCATCATCCCCGCCGGCCCGCCACCGGCGATGCAGGCCTGGGTCTGGTGGGTTTCTTGCGTGGTCTCGACCATGGGAGCCTAGCGATAGGGATCGGGCTGCGACAGGTAGCGGGTGATGTAGTCGGCGACGCCGTCTTCCAGGGGGGTGAAGGTGGCGGGATAGCCGGCCGCCGCCAGCCGATCCATGCGCGCCTGGGTGAAATATTGATAACGTTCGCCAAGGCCAGGCGGCATGTCGACGTAGTCGATCTGCGGCGCGCGCCCGGCGGCTTTGAAGACCGCCGCCGCCAGGTCGTTGAATGACCGCGCCTGGCCCGAGCCCAGGTTGTAGAGGCCGCTGACCCCGGGGTTTGCCGCCAGCCAGGCGACCACATCGACCACGTCACGGACATAGACAAAATCGCGAAGCTGGCCGCCGTCGGCGTAGTCCCGATGGCCGGACTTGAAGAGTTGCACCGGGCGGCCAGCGGCCGCGTCCGGCCACATCTTGGCGATCACCGAGCGCATGGCGTCTTTGTGCGCCTCGTTGGGACCGTAGACATTGAAGAATTTGAGCCCCGCCCATTGCGGCGGCGCGGTCCCCCTGGCGGCTTGCCGCGTGGCGAAGAGGTCGAACTGAGCCTTGGACCAGCCGTAGGCGTTGAGGGGGCGCAGGGCCGCCAGGGCCTCATAGTCCGGGTCGTCGTCGAAGCCCTGGGCGCCGTCGCCATAGGTGGCGGCCGAGGAGGCGTAGATGAATCGCCTCCGCGTCTGGGCGCACCAGCCAAACAGGTCCCGCGAGAGGCCGAAGTTGGTGGCCAGGATCAGATCGGCGTCGGGCTCCGTAGTGGAGGAGATGGCGCCCATATGGATCACCAGCTCCACGGCCTCGCCGTGCTGGCCGAGCCAGTCCCACAGGTCCTCGGGGGGCACGAAGTCGGCGACGGGGTGTTTGGCCAGATTACGCCACTTGCCTTCGTCGGCCAGGCCGAAGCGGTCGCAGACCACCACGTCCAGGGCGTGGTCCTGGGCCAGCCGGGCGACGATGTTGGAGCCGATGAAGCCCGCGCCGCCGGTGACCAGCACGACACGTCGGCTCGGAAGCGGGGGGCTCACTGGCCAGATCCCAGCTTACGCAGAGTGGCCGTGGTGGAGTGGCCTTCGACGAAGCTCGCCAGCTTCACCTCGCCGCCATAGGCCGAGACCATGTCGTGGCCGACCACGCCCTCAATGCTGTAGTCGGCGCCCTTGACCAGGACGTCGGGGCGGGCGGCGGTGATCAGGGCCAGGGGGGTGTCCTCATCGAAGGGGACGACTAGGTCCACCGACGACAGGCCGGCCAGCACTACGGCTCGGGATTCCAGCGCGTTCACCGGCCGACCGTCGCCCTTCAACACGCGCACCGAGCGGTCAGTGTTCAACCCCACCACCAGGCGGTCGCACCAGGCGCGGGCCTGGGCCAGGTAGGCGATGTGGCCGGGGTGCAGGATGTCGAAGCAGCCATTGGTGAAGCCGACCGTCAGGCCGCGGGCGCGCCATTTGGCGATCTCGCGGACCATGCGCTCGGCGGTGACGACCTTGGCCTCGGAGGGGGCCAGGGCGGCGGCCAGTTCGGCTTCGATCAGTTCCTCCGGCGAGGCGGTGGCGGTGCCGGCCTTTTCCACCACCACGCTGGAGGCCAACAGGGCGAAATCGATGGCCTGATCGATAGGAGCCTTGGCGGCCAGGGCCAGACCCAGGGCGGCCAGGGCGGTGTCGCCGGCGCCGGAGGTGTCGAAGACCTCGGGGGGGGGGCGGCCAAAGTGGCGAACACCCTGCCCGCGCACCGCCAGGGACATTCCCTTGGCGGCGCGGGTGACGACGATGGCCTTGCAGCCGGTGAGCTCCAAGGCGCGGGCCAGGGCCGCCTCGACCTCGGCGTCGGTCTCCGCCGGCAGTTCGGTGGCGTAGGCCAGCTCGGCGGCGTTGGGCTTGATCAGGTCCGCGGCGCCATAGCGGCGAAAGCTGCGGGCTTTGGAGTCGACGATCAACGCCGCGCCGGACTCGGCGGCGGCGGCCAGGCAGGCCTCGATGACAGCGGCCGAAACCACCCCCTTGCCGTAGTCGGATAGCAGGATGGCGCCGGCGCCGCGCGCCGCGTCGTGGATGGTGCGGACCAGACGCCGTTCCACCTCGCCGGCGACGGCGTGGGTCGCTTCCAGGTCGACGCGGAGCAGCTGTTGGCCCTGGGAGACGAAGCGGGTCTTTACCGTGGTCGGTCGACTGGAATCCGGGATCAGCGAGCCTTCAACACCGGCCTCCTGGCCCACCAAGCGCAGGGCTTCCTTGCCGGCGGAGTCATCGCCGATCACGCCGACCAGGGCGGCCAAGCCGCCCAGGGCCGCGACATTGCGAGCGACATTGCCGGCCGCGCCCAGCATCGCCGACTCGCCGGATCGGGCCAGGATCGGGATGGGCGCCTCGGCCGAGACGCGGGTCACCTCACCATGCACGAAGCGGTCGATCATGACGTCGCCCACGGTGACCACGCGAACGCCCGTCACCGCCGCCAGAAGCTGCTGAAGGGCCGAAAGATCCATGGCCGGGGGTCTGCCCCCGGGCGCCGCGGCGGTCAACCGACCCTCCGGCGCTTGGCCAGGGCGTCAAACTCCAGGAGCTCGGCCACCAGGGGCTCGAAGTCCTTCAACGCCACCATGTTGGGGCCGTCGGAGGGGGCGTGGTCCGGATCCGGATGGGTCTCCAGGAACACCGCCGCCACGCCAACGGCCACGGCGGCGCGGGCCAGGACCGGCACAAACTGGCGCTGGCCGCCGGAGCTGGCCCCCTGCCCGCCTGGCTGCTGCACCGAATGGGTGGCGTCGAACACCACGGGGCAGCCGATCTGCGCCAGGATCGGCAGGGCGCGCATGTCGGAGACCAGGGTGTTGTAGCCGAACGAGACACCGCGCTCGCAGGCCATGACGTTCGGGTTGCCGGCCTCCAGCGCCTTGGCGATGACGTTCTTCATGTCCCAGGGCGCCAGGAACTGGCCTTTCTTGATGTTGAGCGCCTTGCCGGTGCGGGCGGCGGCGACGATCAGGTCCGTCTGGCGGCTGAGGAAGGCGGGGATCTGCAGCACGTCCACGGCCTGAGCGGCGCGAGCGCACTGGTCGATCTCGTGCACGTCGGTGAGCACCGGCAGGCCGGTTGCCTGGCGGATCTCGTCGAAGATCGGCAGGGCCTCGTCGAGGCCGATGCCGCGCTGCGCCGCGCCGGACGTGCGGTTGGCCTTGTCGAAGGAGGTTTTGTAGATCAGCCCCACGCCAAGCCGGGCGGCGATCTCCTTGAGGGCATAGGCGGTCTCCAGGGCGTGGGCGCGGCTTTCCAGCTGGCAGGGGCCGGCGATGATGCTCAGCTGTTCGCCATTGCCGATGCGCACGCCGGGGCCTTGGCCGGCCTGGACGACGACAACGGAACTGGGCTGCATCTCGAACGCTCCTGTACCGGCGGCTGATCCAAGGCGAACCGGCGGCCGTAGAAGTGACCGTATGGCTGTTTCGGCGCAAGGGCGCGCCGGCGTTCGAGTGAGGTCGCATGGTGTCGGAATCGCCGGTCATCGTCTGGTTCCGCCAGGACCTGAGGCTTGCCGACAATCCCGCGCTGCATGCGGCCGCCAAGAGCGGCAAGCCGATAATCGCGCTCTACATCCTCGATGAGTGCCCCGGCGTGCGGCCCCTGGGTGGGGCGGCGAGGTGGTGGCTGGGCCGATCGCTGCAAGCCCTGGGCGATGATCTCAAGGCGCGCGGATCGCGGCTGATGCTGCGCCGCGGCGACGCCTTGCAGGTCCTGAGCCGTTTGATCCGCGAAACCGGGGCCGATACCGTCCATTGGAACCGTCTCTACGACGGCGGGGCGGTGGCCCGGGACAAGCGCATCAAGGCGCGGCTGGCCGACGGCGGCGTCACCTGCGAGAGCTTCAACGCCGCACTGTTGAACGAGCCGTGGACGGTAAAGACCGGCGCCGGCGGGTCATTCAAGGTCTTCACCCCCTATTGGCGCGCCGCGCGGGCGATGATCGACAATCCCGGAACGACGCCAGCGCCGCGCCGGCTGGCGTCGCCGGACGCGTGGCCGGCGACCAAGCGGCTGTCGGCCTGGCGGCTGCAACCCACCAAGCCGGACTGGTCCACGGGGTTCGCGGACTGGCGCCCTGGCGAGGCCGGCGCCATGGCGCGGCTGCGGGGGTTTCTTGAAACCGGTATCGGCGACTACGCCGAGGCGCGGGACATTCCCGGCAAGCACGGCACCTCGCGGCTTTCACCCCACCTCCACTTCGGGGAGATCGGACCACGGCAGATTTGGGCGGCGGCTCAGTCGGCGGTCGCCCGCGGCGTCGCCTCCGAAAACCAGGTGGAGTCCTTCCTGCGCGAGGTGGGCTGGCGGGAGTTCAACCACCACCTGATCTTCCATCGCCCGCAGATCGAACGGGAAAACTTCAACGAACGCTTCGACGCCTTCCCTTGGCGCGACGACCACAGCCTGCTGGGGGACTGGCAGAAGGGCCAGACCGGCTACCCGATGGTCGACGCGGGCCTGCGGGAGCTGTGGACCACGGGCTGGATGCACAACCGTGTGCGCATGGTCGTGGCCTCGTTCCTGGTCAAGCACCTGCTGATCGACTGGCGCCAGGGCGAGGCCTGGTTCTGGGACACCCTGGTCGACGCGGACCTGGCGAACAATGTCTGTAATTGGCAGTGGGTGGCCGGCTCCGGCGCTGACGCGGCCCCCTATTTCCGCATCTTCAACCCCACGCTCCAGGGAGAGCGCTTCGATCCGGACGGAGCCTATGTGCGCCGCTGGGTTCCAGAACTGGCCCGGTTGCCGGCAAGGTTGATGCACCAGCCCTGGACCGCGGATGCCACGATCCTGGCCGCCGCCGGGGTAATCCTGGGCAAGACCTATCCCAAACCCATTGTCGGCCATGGCCAGGCCAGGGCCCGCGCCCTGGAAGCCTATGCCGAGCTTACCGGCTGACCACAACGTTCAAGCCAGAATCTCATCGCCCCCCAAGATCGCCCCCCAGAGAGCAAAGAAGTCGGCGCCCATGACCAGCCTGACCAGCGCGGCAGAACCCCAGACGGCCTTTGCCATCCCCGAGCTTCGCAGAGCGCCGGCGGCGTTTCGAACGGCCCTGGCCATCGCCCAGGAGAACTGGGAATTCGGCGCCCTGACCTTCGTCCTGCCGTCGGGCCGGGAAGTCTGCATCACTGGCCATAGCCCTGGACCCAAGGCCCGGCTGATCATCCGCGACTTTCGGTTCGTGGCCCGGGTTTTGGCGTCGGGGGACATCGGCTTTGGCGAGGGCTTCATGGCCGGCGAGTGGGATACGCCGGACCTGTCGGCCGTGCTGGAGGCCCTGACCGCCAACCTCGACCGCATCCACCGCCTGATGGACGGCAACCCTCTGGTGCGGGCGCTGAACGCCCTGTCGCTGCTGTTCAACCGCAACAGCCGCCGGGGGTCCAGGCGTAATATCGAAGCCCATTACGATCTGGGCAACGCGTTCTATTCCCGGTGGCTTGACCCCTCGATGACCTATTCCTCCGCCCGGTACGAGACGCCTGACCAGTCCCTGTCCGACGCCCAGCGCAACAAGTACGCGAGCCTGGCGCAGCAGATAGATCTGCGGCCCGGCCACACTGTGCTGGAAATCGGCTGCGGCTGGGGCGGGTTCGCCGAATTCGCGGCCAAAGAAATCGGCGCCACGGTCACCGCCGTCACCATCTCGCCGGCGCAGCACGAGTTCGCCCGCAAGCGCCTGTTCGACCTGGGTCTGGCCGACCGCGCCGACGTCCGCCTGATGGATTACCGAGATATCCAGGGCCAGTTCGACCGGGTGGCTTCCATTGAGATGTTCGAGGCCGTGGGCGAAGAATACTGGCCGGCCTATTTCGACAAGGTGCGCGACGTGCTCTCGCCCGGCGGCCGCGCCGGTCTGCAGATCATCACCATCCGCGACGAACTGTTCTCGGTCTATCGCAGCCGCGCCGACTTCATCCAGAAGTACATTTTCCCCGGCGGCATGCTGCCCAGCGAGGCGCGCCTGCGGGAGGAAACCGACCGCGCCGGCCTGGAATGGACGGGGATCGTCCGTTTTGGCCAGAACTATGCCGACACCCTGGCCGAATGGGCCCGTCGTTTCGAAGGCGCCTGGGAGGACATCCGCGGCCTGGGCTTCGACGAACGCTTCCGCCGTCTGTGGCGGTTCTATCTCAGTTACTGCGAGGCGGGTTTCCGCACGGAGCGGACGAACGTGGTGCAGTTGAGCCTGGGGCGGAGCTAGGGGGAAGAAAAAGGAGACCGCCTTGCCCCTTGCGCGCCGCCGCCTGGCCCGCGATTTAGGGGAGGATGCCAATTTCCCTGTCTCCCAACATCGCCTCCAGCGTTCTCGACGCCATCGGCAACACCCCCCTGATCCGCCTCCACGCGGCCAGCGCGGCCACCGGTTGCGAGATCCTGGCCAAGGCCGAGTTCATGAACCCCGGTCAGTCGGTGAAGGACCGCGCCGCCCTGTGGATCGTGCGGGACGCCGAGCGGCGCGGAACCCTGCGGCCGGGCGGGCGGATCGTCGAGGGCACGGCGGGCAATACCGGCATCGGCCTGGCCATGGTGGGTACGGCGCTCGGCTATCGCACCACCATCGTCATCCCCCGCAGCCAGAGCCAGGAAAAGAAGGACGCCATCCGCCTGGCTGGGGCCGAGCTTGTTGAGGTGGACGCGGTCCCCTACGCCAACCCCATGAACTATGTGAAGTTCTCGGGGCGCTTGGCCGACGAGCTGGCGGCCAAGGAGCCGGCCGGCGCTGTCTGGGCCAATCAGTTCGACAATGTCGCCAACCGCCAGGCCCACGTGGAAAGCACCGGGCCGGAGATCTGGGCCCAGACCGGCGGCAAGGTGGACGGGTTCGTCTGCGCCGTGGGTTCCGGGGGGACCCTGGCCGGGATCGCCCAGGCGCTGCGCGAGAAAAACCCCAATGTCGCCATAGGTTTGGCTGATCCTTTTGGTGCATCGCTTTATGAATACTACGCCCACGGCGAGCTGAAGGCGGACGGGACCTCGATCAGCGAAGGCATCGGCCAGGGCCGCATCACCGCCAATCTAGAAGGCCTGACCATCGATCATCCCTATCGCATCTCCGACGAGGAGATGCTGGAGCAGGTCTACGCCCTGGCCCAGCAGGAGGGGCTGGTCATGGGCGGCTCCACAGGCATCAATGTCGCCGGGGCGATCCGGCTGGCAAAGGACCTTGGGCCGGGCCACACCATCGTGACTATCCTCTGCGATCACGGCTCGCGCTATCAAAGCAAGATTTTCAACCCGGACTTCCTGAAGGAGCGGGGGCTGCCGACGCCCTCTTGGCTGGCATGAACCCACTGGTCGACACCGCCTGGCTGGCGGCCCATCTGGAAGACCCCAAGGTCGTGATCCTGGACGGTAGCTGGCACATGCCGGCCACCGGACGGAACCCTGCCCAGGAGTATGCGGACATGCATATTCCCGGCGCGGTGTTCTTCGATATCGACGCCATCAGCGACCATTCCAGCGCCCTGCCGCACATGCTGCCCTCCCCTCAGGATTTCGCCACGGCGGTGCGGCGAATGGGGGTCAACGCGGACTCCACGGTGGTGGTCTATGACACCGTTGGCATCATGTCGGCGCCGCGGGTGTGGTGGGAATTCCGCCAGATGGGGCATGACAACGTCTTCGTCCTGGACGGCGGGCTGAAGGCCTGGCTGGCCGAGGACCATCCCGTCGAAACCGGCTGGCGCGATCCGCCGCACGGGGAGTTCAAGGCCCATCCTCGCCCAGAGCTGGTGCGCGATGTGGAAACGGTCCGGCTGGCGTTGACCGACGAGACCCAGCAGGTGGTGGACGCCCGGCCGGCGGGCCGATTCACCGGCGAGACTCCGGAACCCCGCGCCAGCCTGCGCGGCGGTCATATGCCCGGGGCCCTGAACGTGCCCTTCGGCGGGCTGGTGAAGGCCGACGGAACCCTGGCGGCGCCTCGCGAGATCAAGGCGGCTTTCGACGCCGGCGGCGTCGACCTGACGGCGCCGATCACCACCTCCTGCGGATCGGGCATCACCGCCTGTGTCCTGGCCCTGGGCCTGGCGCGGATCGGGCGGGACGACGTGGCGGTCTATGACGGCTCCTGGACCGAATGGGGCGGCCGGGACGACACCCCGGTGGTCACGGGGTGACCCACCGCCCCACCCTGCGGGACGCCAGCGCGGGCGTGAGGCCATGAGCGAGCGGCCCAAGGAAGAGACCCGCCTGATCCGCGCCGGCATGACCACGCCTGGGCGCCTGGCCAAGACCGTCGGGCCGCCGATCCAGAAGGGCTCCACCGTGCTGATGCCGGACGCCGCCTCGCTGTACGACGAGAGCCAGACCACCTATGGCCGCGGCGGGCTGGCGGCGCAGCACGCCCTGATGGATGCGTTGTGCGAGTTGGAGGGCGCCAGGGCCGTGCGCCTCTTCCCCTCGGGTCTGTCGGCCATCACCGGCGCCCTGCTCGCGGTGTTGAAGGCCGGCGACGAGGTGCTGGTCACCGACACGGCCTACAAGCCCACGCGCCGGTTCTGTGACCACGTTCTGACCCGCTATGGGGTCGGCGTGCGCTATTTCGAGCCGCGCACGGCGCCGGACGCCCTGCCCTGGTCAGACGCCACCCGGCTGGTGCTGATGGAGTCGCCGGGGTCCCTGACCTTCGAGCTGCACGACGTGCCCGCCGTGGCCGCCGCCGCCAGGGCGCGCGGGGCGCTGAGCATGGTGGACAATACCTGGGGCGCCGGCCTGACCTTCAAGCCCCTGGCGCACGGCGCGGATCTCAGCGTCCAGGCCCTGACCAAATATGTCGGCGGCCATTCCGATGTGTTTATGGGCTCGGCGGCTGCGGTCGATCCGGTGCTGTGCGCGGCGTTGGACCAGGCCATCTGGGACTTTGGCTGGTCGGTGGCGGCGGAGGACGCCTACCAGATGCTGCGCGGCCTTCGCACCCTGCCCACTCGCATGGCGCGCCACGGCGCGAGCAGCCTGGCCGTGGCCCGTTGGCTGGCCGACCAGCCGGAGGTGCTGCGGGTGCTGCACCCCGCCCTGCCCGGCGCGCCGGACCACGAGATCTGGAAGCGCGACTATACCGGCGCGGCGGGGCTGTTTGGGGTGGTGCTCAAGCCCGCGCCCGCCGCCAAGGTGCGGGACCTGCTGGACGCCCTGACGCTGTTCGGCCTGGGATTTTCCTGGGGCGGGTTTGAGAGCCTGGCCCTGGACTGCGACCACCAGCTGGTCCACCGCAAGTTCCACACCGCCTATGGCGGGCCGGTCCTGCGGCTGAACATCGGCTTGGAAGACCCCGGCGACCTGATCGAGGACCTGCGGCGAGGCCTGGACGCCCTGGCTGTTTAGCGAACACCGGTATCGTATAAGCCGCCCATTGCAGCTAAGCTTGCCCTTCAACGGGAAAGGGACGGCCATGCGGCGACGGAACATGCGACTGGTCATCGTCGGAGGCGTGCTGATCGTCCTGGCGGTGGGGTTCTTCGCCTTCATGATGAGCATCGCGACCAAGTCGAACGACCCGGTGGCGATGATGCGCACGGTCGGCCAGGTGTCCGGCGCGGTGATTGGCGTCAGCCTAGTGATGGTCGCTTTCGGGCTGATCGGCCGGAAGGTCTAGGTGGGGCGCCTCCTCACCGCGACATCGATCCTGGCGACCCTGGCGATCTGCGCCTGTGGCCGCGCGCCTGGTCCGGGACCGGCGGCGTCAGCCAGTTCCCCCGCGCCTTCCCCCGCCGCGCCGTCCGATCCGGCGGCTGATGTGGCCGCCGCCAACCAGCTGCCCGAGGGCCAGGTCAATTTCCGGGTGTGCCTGTCCAACGCCCTGGACGCCCGCGATCCCGCACCGCTGGATATCCCAACCGGGACGATCTTCGAATCCTGGGGCAAGAAGGACGGCGACGAGCGCAATCCGAAGCTGGATGCGGACATGCTCAAGCCGGATGCCGTGCGCTATGAGGTGGTGCTGGTCCGGCCGCTGCGCCTGTCGAAACAGCAGCCCTGCGCCGAGACCGTGGCCCAAACCGCCCACTCCGACATCTTCGAATGGCGACGGCCCCTGGTGCGCCGGTCCCAGGACCTGCAGTTCCAGGTCATCGGGGTGGAGAACCACATGGCCTTCCCGCTGAAGGACCGTCTGGGCGGGATCATCAAGGCCGGCCTGATCTTCGGCTACTCCACCGGCGATATCGGTCACCCGCGCCAGATGAAGGAAGAGGGTTAGGCAGCGAGGGCCTTCAGGATGCGCAGCATGACGTCGATATCCGGCATCGGGGCCACCGAGCGGATCTGAGCGGGCATGCGGCCCTGGATCAGGGGGCTGGTGACGGCGCCCACCGCGCCCAGGGGACCGCGGAAGCCGTGGTCCTGCCAGCCGATCTCCTGCAGGTCGTGGGTCATCAGGGCGTCGATGAGCGGCAGGGCCGCCGGGGTCAGGGCGATCAGGGGGTGGGCGGAATAGACGGTGGGCGTGGGGTAGAGGGTCACCGGCTTGGCCCCACCGGCGGCGGCTTCGACCCGCTTCCAGCGATCCGGGTCGGCCAGGATCCATTCCACCAGCTGGTTCTCGTAGCCCACCACCATCGGCTGGGCGCCCGGCCCGCCGGCGATGAAGTCGTCAAAGGCCTGGCCCGAGGAATTGGACTTGAAGCCCATGGCCCGGAACAGGCCCAGCACCTGGGGCAGGACCGCGTCGAGGTTCTCGGCGCTAGCCACGTCGCCGGCCAGGACGTCGGCGGCCAGTCCGGCGAACATGAAGCCGGAGTTGGACTTGTTGGGATCGGTGGCGATCAGCCGGGCGCGGCCATAGAGGTCGGGCTGGCCCAGGTCCTTCCAGGAGCGGCCATTGATCACCGCCTCGATCAGGGCCTTGGCGTCGACTGCATAGTGCGCACCCTCGCGGCTGGCGATACCCGCCTGGACCAGGCCTTGGGCGATGGGCTCCCAGGAATAGATGACGATCGGCGAATTGAAGATCACCTGGTCCTTGAGGACCTTGGTCGACTGCTTGGCCAGTTCCACCAGCGGGGCGGAGCTGGGCCACAGGAAGTCGGGCTTGCGCGCCAGCAGGACCGGATCGCGCACCTGTTCCACCGAGCCGGCCCGGTCGACCTGCAGGGCCAGGCCATGCTTTTTCAGCGCCTCGATAGTCTTGGGGTTTTCCAGGAAGGCGATCTTCTCGCCGCCGACGAAGCCCTTGAGGGTGGCGACATCGCCCATCAGGCCGCGCACCTGCGGCTTGTCGCGGAACAGGACCACGCCGGTGGTGGCCACGGCGCTGACCCCCAGCACGCCCAATCCGATCACGGCTCTACGGTCCAGGCTCACGAGGTCTTCTCCAGGTCGGATTTCAGAGCGTCATTGAGCATCTTCAGATCCAGGTCGAGCGTCTGCATCTGAGGCGCCGTAAGGTCGTCGGCGAATTTCGAGAAGGCGTCGTTGAGCGCCAGCATGGTCTTGCGCGTTTGCTCCGCACGGTCGCCGCCCGGGGTGGCGCGCTGTTCCAGGGTCTGCCAGCCTTCGGTAAGGCTGGCGGCGTTGGGCAGGTAGAACGTCAGCAGGCGGCGCACGGCCATGGCCTTTGACGGGTCGGCGCGGACATCGCGAATAACCTTGTCGGCCGTGCGGCACAGGCTGTCCACCTGGCCGCGCATGGCTGCGTCCTTGATCGCCTTGCCCGCCTTGCGCAGGCGTTCCAGGGCGTCGGCGCCGTCGTCGACCAGGCCCCGGCCGGTCTGGTTGCGCGCCTCGATCACCTGGTCTTCGTCGATGCCGTCGACACTGGAGGGACGGCTGATCACCATGTAGGCGCCGCTCAGCACCGCCACGCTGAGACCGGCGTCGATCCAAAGCGGCAGGTGCAGGCCCAGAGCCGTCGCCGGGAACACGATCGCCGCCAGGCCCGCCGCGATCAGGATGGCCACGCCCCGGCTCATGGCCGCGCGCCCACCGGTTCCGGAAACGGACTCCGCGTGATCAATTGTACCCGCGCGCCGATCGGAACGCCTCGGTGAGGTTTTTGCCGCCGTCGAAGACCCGCGCCCGGGACATATCGGCCAGATGGTCGAGCTGACCCTTTTCGGCGTCGCCGAAGGTCACCCCGAAGATCGGCACTTCCTGCCCCTGAACCTTCCATACGCCTTCGAAATCGCCCGACTGATCCGACCGGCCATCGGTCATGATGACCACCGCCGGCAGATACCCGCCCTTGGTCATATAGGGCGCCATGAGCTCAAAGGCTTTAGCGGCGCAAGCGTACATGTCGGTGCCGCCATTGGCATGCTCCTGGCCGACCTGGGCCAGCAGCTTGGCCTGGGACTCCGGCGAACCATCGCCCTCGAACACCTCGCGCGGGGTGGCGTCGAAGGGGATGATGATGATGTGGTCGCCGGGGGTCCACTGGATCAGGCTCTGGGAAGCTTCCGCGGGGGTCAGCAGGGTGTGCATGGCCGCCTGCAGCTGGGTCTCGCCATCACCGCCCATGGAGCCGGAGAAATCCAGGCACATGGCGGTCAGGGACGGGCGGCGCAGGACTTCCTGATAGAGGGTCAGGGAGCGGCCGATAACGCTGGGGTCCGGCAGGGCGATGGAAGGCACCACCCGGCCGGGATCGAAGTTCCAGCTGGGATCCGGCTTGGCCGGCGCGGCCATGCCGGGCGCCGTGCGGCGGCCTTCGGCGGCGACCTTGGCCTGCACCGTCGCCGACAGGAGGTACGCCTGCAGGTCGTTGAAGAAGGTTCGCGTCGCGGCGGCCTGGCCGTGGTCGAAATAACCGAGGGGCGCGTCGGCATAGGCCGAGCCCTCCGCGGGATAGACCGCGTAGAGCGCTTCAGAGCCTTGCTGGCGCAGGACGTCATTGGTTTCCTTGAGCACGAACTCGTAGTTCCACATGGCGTCGTAGGGTTTGCCCTCCTTGGCCGTGCGCACATAGAGGTCGCTGAGCCAGCCGGAGGAGCCGGAGCCCCGCGCCACGCCCTTGAGCAGGCCCTTGACCTTCTCCCGCGCGCCGGGATCGTCCAGGGCAGCGGGATCAAGGCGGCTGCCGTCGCCGAACGAGGCGGCCAGCATCGCCAGATAGGCCGAGGCGCCGGAGTTCGACTGCGTTGCCGAGGTCATCAGGAAGCTCAGCTTGCCCGCTTGTACCGCCGCCAGAATGTCGGCCATGCGCACCGGCTTACCGTTGGTCCAGCCCAGCTCCTGGGCCTTGGACTGTCGCACGCCCAGGACCACTGGCGATTGGGAGATGGACTTCATGTCCTTGACCCGATGCTGGCGGTCGTAAAGTTCGATCCACAGGCTGGAGGCGGGCCAGACCGCGTCCACGTCCGGCGCCGTGGCGGCGGCGGTCATCAGCCCGATGTCCAGGGAGCCCTTGTAGTCGATCTGGCATTGCACGTGCTTGCGCGCGCAGAACTCCATGACCACCGGTTCCAGGGACTTCTGCTCCGAGCCGGCGACGATGTGGAACACCGGGCCACGCGAACAGGCCGCCAAGGACAGGGCCGCCAGGGTCAGCAGGAAGAGGCGTGGAAACAGGCGGGCCGGAGTCACGTCGGGCCGCCCTGGGCCAAGGCCTTTCGCAGGTCCTGGGTCTGCTGCTCCATCTGGACCTCGATGTGGGCGCGTTTCTGGCGGCCGGTGGCCTGGACAGCCAGCACGCCGGAGATGGTGTCGATGAGGTCGCGGTTGGTTTGCGCCAAGGTCTCGATGTCGACGATGCCGCGCTGCGACTGTTCCTCGATGGCGATAGCCTGGGTCTTCATCATCTCGGAGGCCTGACGCATCATCTGGTTGGTGGCGTCGGTGACGGCCTGTTGCATGGCCAGGGCTTCTTGCTGGCGGGTCAGGCCCAGCAGCAGGACCATCTTCTGTTTCCACACCGGCACGGTGAGGTTCACCGAGGCCTGCAGGCTTTCAATCAGGGTGGTGTCGCCGTTCTGGACGATGCGGATTTGCGGCAGTTGCTGGATGGCGATCTGGCGGGCCTGCTGCAGGTAGAGGACGCGCTTTTCCAGCCGGTCGAGGGCCTGGACGGCGTCCTGGTAGGCCTGGGCGGCCATCAGGTCCTGGCTGGAGTCGGCGGCCGGCTTGTCGGCTGCGGTCTTCAGCTCCACCAGCTTGGTGGCGCGGAACTCTGCGGCGAAGGCCTTGCCGGCGGCAATGTAGGTGTCCAGCTTGGTGATCGACTGCAGGGTCTGGTCGTGCAGACCGTCCAGCATGGCCACGTCGCGGCGCATGATATCGACGCGGCGCTCGAGCTCCACCGTGATCTGGTCGATCTGGGCGGCGACAGTCTGGAACTTAGCCTGGAAGCGGAACAGCCGCCGGCGCATGCCACCGAAAAGCTTGGACAGAAAATCCTGTTTCTGCAGATCGGCGGGATCCAGCCCCTTGGCCTTGGCGATGATGTCGCTGAGCAGCTCGCCGGTGTCGCCCAGTTCGCGGTTGCGGGTCTGGGACAGGATCTTGTCGGCGAACCCGGCCACGTCCCGCTGCGCGTTCTCGCCGAAGGTGGTCACCTGGGCGGTGTCGCCGATGTTGATCTGCGACTGGATGGCCACGATCTGAGTGGTGTCGAGTTTCGTCGCCTCGGCTGTCGGCTGCGTGTCCGTCATGAATGGCCCCCAGAGGTCGGAGAACATCCCGACCGGCACAAGCATTGATATATTGCATGACAGATAGATGACAGTGTTCGTCGGGTCATGCCCTATGCAGAGGCTCGTCAGTTCACCGCCAAGCGCGCCCGCTCTGGATTGAAGGCCTCGGCGCCTGTGAGTTCCGCATAGACCGACGAGAGCTGGCGGAAGACCCGGTCCCAGCCATGCTGTTCCGCGGCCCGGAGGCGGGCGGCGGCGCCGACGGCGGCAACGTCGCGGGCGAAGAGGGCCTCCACCGCGTCGGCGAAGTCCTCGGGCGTCGAGCGGCGGGCTAGTTCGCCCACGCCGCTGTCCACGCTCTCGGCCACGCCGCCGGAATCGACCCCGACCACCGGTAGGCCGCTGGCCATGGCCTCCAGCACGATCAGGCCGAAAGGCTCGGCGTCGTTGGCGTGGACGAAGGCGTCGCAACTGGCCATCAGGGCTGCCAGGTCCTTGGGGTCGGTCATGTAGGGCAGTTCGATCACCCGGCTGGAGGCGGGGGCCGCCGCAGCGGCGCCGACCAGCAGCAGGACATAGGGGTCGCCCAGGCGCTCCACGGCCTCGACCAGCACATCCACCCGCTTTTCCCGCGCCGGACGGCCGGCGAAGACCAGCAGCCGGTGGCGCGCCGTCAGGCCCAGGCGGCGACGAAGGCCCTCGGGATCGGCCCGCGAGGGATGGAAGGTGATGGTGTCCACCCCCAGCGGCAGGGCGATGGGCGACGGCACGCCGGCCTCTTCCAGGCGCTGGGCCATGAACCGGCTGGGGGCGACGGCGCGGTCGAAGCGGCGATAGATCTCCCCCCAATGCCGGCGCACCGGCTTTTCCGCCCACTCGCCGATGTGCAGGGCCGCCAGGGCGCCCAGGTCCGTGTGGCAGAAGCCAACCACGGGAATGCCCAGAGTCTCGCCGGCCTTCAGCGCCGCCAGGCCGGGGGTGTAGGGATCGCCAGCCTCGATCAGGCTAGGCCTCTGGCGCAGCAGCCGCTTCATCCAGGCGGTCTTGCCCACCGGCCAGCGGTAGCCGTCGCCAAACGGAAGGGGGGCGGCATAGATCGACAAGGCGCCCGCCCCGTCGTAACCGTCCCGATCACCCGGCACCACCAGGGTGTGACGCACCTGCGGCCGCTCGGCGGCGAACCAGGCGCGCTTGGCGTTGAGATAGCGCTTCACCCCGCCGGAGCGGGGCGCATAGAGCATGGTGGTGTCCACCAGCCGCGGCCGCCCATCCGGCGCACGCCCGCCCAGCCTCGCGGCGCTCAAGCGAACGGCGCCCATGCCGGCGGCGCGAATTCGATCGACAATAGACTGCGAGAACACTGGCCCTACGCCTCCGCGCCGTTGTCTGAAACATAGTAACGCGCGAACCTCGTGCGAGCACCACCGCTTAGAAATCCTCCGTCGGCGGTGGATTGTCGTCGCAATGGGCGCCGTGCGAACCGTCCGACGACTCCCCATGCCTTACAGAAACCAATTGCATGTCAGTCCCATGACAGGGCTTGCCGACTGGGCTCCCCCTTCAGTATCGCGCCGCCCCACTGTAAGGGGGGCGCATGGCCCGATTTCTCTTCGCCACCTGGGAAGGTGGCGGACACGTCCAACCGCTGATGCTTGTCGCCAAAGGCCTCGCCGACCGAGGCCATGAGGTCCTTGTGCTGAGCGACTCCTGCAATGCCGGCGACGCCGCCGTCGTTGGGGTTTCCTTCCGCGCCTGGCGCACGGCGCCATCGCGACCAGACAAGTCACCGGCGACCGATCCTTTGCGGGATTGGGAGCACAAAAGTCCGCTGGACGTGATCAACGGCCTCAACGAGGCCCTGATCGCCACCCCCGCCGCCGCCTACGCCAAGGATGCTCTGGAGGCGGCCGACGACCTGGGCGCCGACGTCATCGTCTCCCAGGAGCTGCTGTTGGGGGTGATGGCGGCGGCCGAATCACGGGGCCTGCCGCTGGCCCTGCTAACGGCCAACATCTGGCCCTTCCCGACCATGCCTGGCGCTCCACCCTTCGGCGGCGGCCTGCCGCCAGCGGCGGACGACGACGTGCGGGACCTCTATGTGCGGATCGCGGCGGCCACCCGGGGCGCCTATCAGTCCGGCCTGCCAGCCCTGAACGCCGCCCGGCACGGCCTGGGCCTAGCGCCCCTTGCCGATATGCTGGACCAACTGGACGTGGCGCGGCGGATCCTGCTGGCCACCAGCACCGCCTTTGACGTGGTCAGCGACCCGCCCCTGCCCTTCGTTCACGTTGGCCCCTATCTGGCCGACCCGGCCTGGACCGAGCCCTGGACGCCGCCTTGGGGCGAGGAACAGACCGACCCGCTGGTGTTGGTCACCTTCTCCAGCATGTACCAGGGCCAGGACCCGACGGTGCGCAACGTCATCGAGGCCATAGGCGGCATGGCGGCGCGCGGACTGGTGACCCTAGGCCCGGTGCTGGACGTCGCCGACTTTCCGGCCCCGACCAATGTGGCGGTGGTCAGGAGCGCACCGCATTCCCAGATTCTGTCCGGGTGCGCGGTAGTGGCGACCCATTGCGGCCATGCCTCGACCCTGAGACCGCTGATGGCCGGCGTGCCGCTGCTGTGCCTGCCCATGGGCCGCGACCAGGACGACAACGCCGCCCGGGTGCTGACCGCGGGCGCTGGGATTAAGCTGTTCCGCGACGCCGAGCCCGCCGCCATCGCGGAGGCCCTGAAAAAACTGATCGAAGACCCGATCTATCGCGCCGCCGCCGCCAAGATCGGCGCGGCGATCACGGCGGACGTCGAGGCGCGAAGCGCGGAGACGGAGCTTGAGGCCCTGGTCGGCTAAATCCTCAGCGTCATGCCACCGTCCGCGGCGATCGCCTGCCCCGTGACGAATCCCCCGTCGTCGGAAGCCAGGAACAACGCCACCCGCGCCACGTCGATGGGTTCACCCAGGCGCCGCAGAACCGACTTCCTGGCCCAGACCTCGGCGATGGCTGGCTCGGCGAAGCTGGCGGCGGTCATACCGGTGCGGATGGCGCCGGGCAGGACCGCGTTGGCGGTGATCCCGTACTTGCCGAGCTCCAGCGCCAGGGTGCGCATCAGCCCCAAGACGCCAGCCTTGGACGCGCAATAGGCGGCGAGGCCGTAATCCGTGCCGTTGGCCATGACGCTGGCGGTGCTGATCACCCGGCCGGCGGGAGACTTGACCAGATGCGGAATGGCCTCACGGCACATCCGGAACACCGCTTTCAGATTGACATCCTGAGTGCGGTCCCAGGCTTCGTCGGTCATCTGGGCGGCCAGGGCGTTGGAGGCGACACCGGCGTTATTGTAGAGGATGTCGAGCTGACCGAAGGCTTCCAGCGCGCGCCCGATGACCTGAACCGGGGCGTCCGCCGCGGTCAGATCCGCGCCCAGGGTCTCGATGGTCTTGTCCTCGAACGCCAGGTCGGAGCCCGGCCGATCCACCGCCAGCACCCGGGCGCCCTCGGAGGCGAACAGCAGCGCGCTGGCGCGCCCGATTCCCGACGCGGCGCCCGTGACGATCGCCGCCCTGCCCGTCAAACGCGCCATGGCTTCCTCCCTTTGCTTTGATGATTAGAGTGCTTGCCTGACGCCACGTGCGTCCAATGCAAACTGCGACTTAAAGACGACGTCCGGGGAGGACGCGACCATGATCAAGCTGACCTTCTGCCTGGTCCGGCGGCCGGAATTCACGCGCGAGGCCTTCCAGGCCTATTGGTTCGACCGCCACGCGCCCCTGGTGGCCAGCGTGCGGGAGGTGCTGCGCATCCGTCGTTATGTCCAGCTGCACAGCCTGCCCGCGGAGGCGTCCGCCGCCCTACGCGTCGCCCGCGCCGGGCCCGAGGGGTTCGACGGGGTCGCCCAGCTCTGGTGGGACAGCCTGGAGGACATGCTGGGCTCGGGCGCCGATCCCAAGGCGGCGGAAGCCGGCCGGCTGCTGCTGGAGGACGAGCGCACCTTCATCGACCTGGAGCGTTCGCCGCTCTGGTTGGGCGAAGAAAAGGTCATCTTTTGAGCATGACCCAGCCGGACCCTGTTCTGGACGCCCTGAACGCACGCCCCCTGCCCGCCTGGTACGACGACGCCAAGTTTGGGGTGTTCATCCACTGGGGGGCTTTCGCCATCCCGGCGTTCGCTCCGCGCGTGGGTTCGATCGGCGAGGCCTTCGCCAACGACTACGACCGCGCCGTGGCCATGACGCCCTATACCGAGTGGTACTGGAACGCGATCAAGGTCCCTGGCACGCCATCAGCGGAATTCCACAAGGCGACCTACGGTGATGCACCGTATACGGACTTTAAGGCCCCGTTCGAGGCCGGATTGGCCAACTGGGACCCAGCCGCCTGGGCTGAGGCCTTCCGCAACGCCGGAGCGCGGTATGTGGTGCTGGTGACCAAGCATCACGACGGCCTTTGCCTGTGGCCCAGCGCCGTCACCAATCGCCATCAGGCGGGCTGGACCACCTCGCGGGACATCGTCGGCGAACTGGCCACGGCGGTGCGGGCCGCGGGAATGCGGTTCGGCGTCTACTATTCGGGTGGCATCGACTGGACCTTCAACCGCCGGCCCATCCGCACCCTGGCCGACTTCATGGCCTCTGCGCCGGGCGGCGACTACCCGGCCTACGCCCTGGCCCAGACGCGGGAGCTGATCGATCGCTACGCGCCCTCGGTGCTGTGGAACGACATCGCCTGGCCGACCGGGCCTCGCCAGCTCTATCGTCTGTTTACGGATTACTATGCCGCAGTGCCGGACGGGGTGGTGAACGACCGCTGGGTGGCGGCCAGTTTCCAGCGCAGCCTGATGCGAATCCCCTACGTCCGCCATCGCGCCGACGCCAGGATCAAGGCCGCCATGGCGCGCCGCAAGGGCGCGCCGAGCAAGGGGATCATTCCTCAGCTGGTCCCGCACAGCGACTTCCGCACCCCGGAATATACCGGCTTCGCCAAGACCCAGACGAAGAAGTGGGAGGCCACCCGCGGCATGAGCCATTCCTTTGGCTTCAACCGCAACGACACCGAGGCGGACTATGTCGCGGCGGATCAGCTGATCGGTGATTTCATCGACGCGGTCTCGCGCAACGGCAACCTGCTGCTGAACGTCGGGCCCCGCGCCACGGACGCCGGCATCCCGGACGAACAGCTGGCGCGACTCAAACGGTTCGGCGCCTGGCTGCGCGCCAATGGCGAGGCGATCTACGGCACGCGGCCCTGGACCCGATCGGACGGCGTCACCGAGGCTGGCCAGGACGTGCGGTTCACGCAGGGGAGCGGCCGCCTGAACCTGATCATCAAGGGCGAAGTGACCGGGCAGAGGGTGGTGATCAAGGACCTGGAATCCGCGGGCGTGGCGCAAAGGCTGGCGGACGGATCGCCGGTTGGCCTGGAGCAGATCGGCCCGGACCTGGCGTTGACGTTCGTCGGCCCGCTGTTGGATCCCGTCGCGACGGCCGTGGCGATTGCGACGGACCGCCTCTAGGACCTCGGTAGACCCTCACCCCGCCGCCAGGATCATGTTGTGCACCAGCGGGTAGATCTGGTTCGACCACTTGCGGCCGCTGAACACACCGTAGTGGCCAACGCCGGGCTGCAGGTGGTGGCGCTTTCGGTTGGCGTAGATGCCGGTGCACAGGTCATGCGCCGCCACGGTCTGGCCCACTGAACAGATGTCGTCGCGCTCGCCCTCGACGGTGAACAGGGCCGTGCGGCGGATGGCGCCGGGGTTGACCCGGCGATTGCGCCAGACCAGCTCGCCCTTGGGCAGCAGGTGCTCCTGGAACACCCGGCTGACGGTCTCCAGATAGAACTCCGCCGTCAGGTCCAGCACGGCGAAATACTCGTCGTAGAAGGTCTTGGCGGTCTGCGCCTCGTCGGCGCGGCCAGCGGCGATGTGGGAATACAAGTCCACGTGGGCGTCGAAGTGGCGCTGGGGGTTCATCAGCATGAAGGCGGTGAGCTGCATGAAACCCGGATAGACCCGCCGCCCGGCCCCGGCATAGCGGGCGGGCACGACGGAGATCAGCTCTTTCTCGAACCAGTCGATGGATTGGTTGGTGGCCAGTTCGTTGACCTTGGTGGGGTTGATGCGGGTGTCCACCGGCCCGGCCATCAGGGTCATGGTGATCGGGGTGGCGGGGTTGTCGTCCTCGGCCATGATCGCCACGGCGGCCAGGGCATGGGCGCAGGGCTGACACACCGATATCAGATGGGAACCGGGGCCGATGGCCTCCATGAAGGCGATGACGTGCTCAACGTACTCGTCAAAGCCAAAAGCGCCTGCGTCCAGGGGCGCTTCGCGGGCGTTACGCCAGTCGGTGATGTAGACGTCATTGTCCGGCAGCAGGGTTTCCACCGTGCCTCGCAACAAGGTGGCGAAGTGGCCCGAAAGGGGCGCCACCAGCAGGATGCGCGGCTGTTCCGGATCGCCTTGTTTGCGGAACCGGACCAGGTTGCCGAAGGGGGTGCTGGCGGTGATCTCTTCGGTGACCGGCACGTCCTGGCCGGCGATACGCACGCTGCGAAAACCGTAGTCGGGACGTTCATGGGTGATGCCGGCGCGGCTGAGCATCTCCCAGCCGGCGGAGACCTGGGCCAGGGGCGGAATCTGCCGGATCCACTCCGGACCAAAGGCCAGGGCGGCGTTGGCCATGCCGGCGGCCAGGCGCATCGGCGCCATCCTGTCCGCCTGTGCCTGGAAGGCCTTGTAGCCCATGCGACCTCGCATCCCGCAGCCCTCGCAGCCGCCCGTTGCATGACCCGATCACGGAACTGAAGTCCCGGCTGCGCCAGCCCGGGGCGGCGAACAGCCAGCCGTTGCCCGTCAATGCGTCCGCCCAGGCGCCGCGACAGCCCCGGCGCCCAAGATTGTGGCATTCGCTGGCGGACCCGCATCCGCTGCGCGCCAGGTTGGACGCTGGCCCCTGATCGGCTCTACGCCATCGTGAAGTCGCCCATCAAAGGGCCCGGAGACGCCGATGGCCAAGGCCTCGCTCACCATCAGCAGCCGCAACTACTCGTCCTGGTCCCTGCGTGGCTGGCTGCTGTGCAAGTTCGCCGGCCTGTCGTTCGACACCGTGATGACGCCCTTGGACGACGCCGCCGCCCGCGCCGAGCTGCTGCTGCTGTCGCCGTCGTTCCTGACCCCGTGCCTGACCTATGACGGCATCCAGGTGTGGGACACCCTGGCCATGGCCGAGTTCCTCAGCGAGACCCTGCCCGACGCCGCCCTGTTGCCGACGGACAAGGCCGAGCGCAGCCGTTGCCGATCGATCTGCGGCGAGATGCATTCGGGGTTCGCCAACCTGCGCGCCGCCCTGCCCATGAACCTGAAGGCCAGCCACCCCGGCTTCAAGGTCTGGGCCGGCGCCCAGTCCGACGTCGACCGCGTCGCCACCATCTGGCGCGAGGCCCTGGCTATGTCGGGTGGCCCGTTCCTGTTCGGCGAGCTGTCCATGGCCGACGCCATGTACGCCCCGGTCTGCACGCGCTTCGCCACCTATGACGTCAAGCTGGACGCCGCCTGCGCCGCCTATCGCGACCGCATCCTGGCCCTGCCGCAGATGAAGGAATGGATCGCCGCGGCGCTCACCGAGCCGGACGAGGTGGAAGAGCTGGACGTCGAGTTCTAGAGGGACCCAGTCCTAATCGCCGCAGGCGCAGTCGTCGCCACAGCCGCCGCTAGCCGCCGGACCGCCAGCCTTGGCGGCGCGCGCGCGCCGGACCATGCCCTTGAGAAACAGGTTCCAGGCGGTCCATCCGGCCGCCGCGCCGACGATGGCGTAGACGAGGATCCACTGGGTCATCAGCCCGCCCCCAGGGCCAGGGCGGTGCGATAGGTGATGAAGGCCGCCGCATAGGCCAGAGCGGTCATGTAGCAGAACATGATGATCGGCCAGCGCCAGGAGTTGGTCTCGCGCTTCACGACCCCCAGGGTCGAGGCGCACTGCGGGGCGAAAACGTACCAGGCCAGGAAGGCCAGGGCCGAGGCCAGGGACCATTGGTGAGCCAGGCTGGCGCCCAGGAGGCCCGTCGCCCCCTCGCCGCCGCCCTGCACCGCATAGACGGTGCCAAGCGCGCCCACGGCCACTTCCCGCGCCGCCATGCCCGGGATCAGGGCCACGGACATCTGCCAGGAGAAGCCGATGGGGGCCAGCACAGGCTGCATGGCGTGGCCGATGATGCCGGCGAAGCTGTAGTCGATGGCCGGCCCCTTGGCGCCGGCGGGAGCGAAGGGCACCGTCGACAGGAACCAGATCAGGACCATCATCGACAGGATGATGGTGCCCGCCCGCTGCAGGAAGATCTGCGCCCGCTGCAGGACGCTGCGCGCCACGTTCATCGGGTCAGGAAGCTTGTAGGCCGGGAGCTCCATGATGAAGGGCTCGGAGACCCCGCGCCAGAATACCTTGCGCACCACCCAGGCCACGGCGAGGGCGCTGACCAGGCCCAGGACGTAAAGGCCGAAGAACACCAGGCCCTGCAGACTCATGAAGCCCCACACGGTCTGGCGAGGCACGAAGGCGCCGATGATCAAGGTGTAGATCGGGATGCGCGCCGAACAGGTCATCAGCGGCGCGACCAGAATGGTGGTCAGGCGGTCGCGCTTTTGATCGATGACCCGCGTGGCCATGATGCCGGGAATGGCGCAGGCGAAGCTGGACAGCAGGGGGATGAAGGCGCGGCCGTGCAGGCCGGCGCCGCCCATGATCTTGTCCAGCAGGAAGGCCGCCCGGGCCATGTAGCCGAAGTCTTCCAGCAGGATGATGAACAGGAACAGGATCATGATCTGAGGCAGGAAGACCACGACGCTGCCCACACCGGCGATGATGCCGTCGCACAGCAGACTCTTGAGCACGCCGTCCGGCAGGTTGGCGCCGGCCAGGGCGCCAAGGTGCTCGAAGCCGGCGGTGATCAGGTCCATGATCGGCTGGGCCCAGGTGAACACCGCCTGGAACATCAGGAACAGCACGCCCATCAGGATTGCCAGGCCGGCCACCGGATGCAGCAACACGTCGTCCAGCTTCCCGGTCCAGGTATCCGGCCGCTTGGGCGGCTTGACGCTGGCCTTGAGGATACGCTCGGCGTCGCGGTGCAGGGCGCGGATCTCTGTCGCCGAGGGCTCATGCCAGTTGGCGACCTGGCAAGCGCCCTCCACGTCGGCGCGGGCGGCCATGGCGAGCACCAGATCCTCGATGCCACGCTTGCGGGTGGCCACCGTAGCGACGATCGGCATGCCCAGTTCGGCCGACAGCCGCTCGACGTCGATGTCCAGGCCTTGGCGCTGGGCGATATCGATCATGTTTAGGGCCAGAACCGCCGGTCGGCCCACGGCCTTCAACTCCAGGGCCAGGCGCAGCACCAGACGCAGGTTGGTGGCGTCGGCCACGCAGACCACCACGTCGGGAGGTGTCTCTCCGGCAAGACGGCCCAGGACCGCATCGCGCGTGACCACCTCGTCCGGACTGCGGGCGCGCAGGGAATAGGTGCCCGGCAGGTCCAGCACGGTGATCTTGCGGCCGTCCGGGGCGGTGAGGTGACCTTCCTTGCGCTCGACGGTGACGCCGGCGTAGTTGGCCACCTTCTGGCGTGAACCAGTCAGGGCGTTGAACATCGCCGTCTTGCCGGAATTGGGGTTGCCCACCAAGGCCACGCGCAGGGGCGTCGCCGCGACCGGGGTCGCCGCCGCCGGGGTTATAAGCTCGGCCGTGTCGCTCATCGCTGGGACCCGGCGCGCACCATCACGCCGCGGGCGTCGCGGCGGCGTAGGGCCACGCGCATGTCGTCCAGCTTCACGGCGATGGGGTCGGCGCCGAACAGGCCCTCGTGCAGGATCTCGACGCGGGCGCCTTCGACGAAGCCCATCTCCAGCAGCCGGCGTTCCATCTCAGCCGCCGGCAGCTCACCCGCGCCGGAGGCTTCAGGGGCGGAGACGCTGGCCACCACGCCGACGAAACCGCGCCGCCCGGCGCCCAAGGACGTGACCACGCCAGCCGCCGGCGTGCCGGTGGATTCAGGGGGCGGGTCGAATTCTGGAAGTCTGCGCACGGTGGACTCAAGGCTGTCGTATCGAGAACGATTATCAATAGCAGGCTAAGGAAGGTTGAAGCAACGACAATGCGTCCTCACACATCGCCGAAACGTCGCACCAGGTTGTGGTAGACGCCACTGAGGGCAATTACGGAGGCGTCCCCCTGCCCCACCTGGGCTGACAAGGCCCGGATCGCCTGATCCAGATCGTAAAGCGTCCGTCGGTCCGGCTCGCCGCGGACCATGGACTGGGCCCAGAAGAACGACGCCCAGCGCGAACCGCGCGTGACGGGCTCAACCCGGTGCCTGCTGCTGGCCGGGTACAGGATCATGTCCCCCGCCGCCAGCTTCACCGCATGCTCGCCGTAGCTGTCCTCGATCACCAGTTCACCGCCGTCGTAGTCCTCAGGCTCGGTGAGGAAGAGGGTGCAGGAGATATCGGTGCGATAGCGCACGGCGCCGGCGAAGCGGATCGAATTGTCGATGTGGGCGCCAAAGCCCATGCCCAGGTCATAGCGGTTGAACAGGGGCGGAAAGACCCGCAGCGGCAGGGCGGCCGAGACGAAGGTCTGGTTGCGCCCCAACGCCGTCAGAATCCGCTCGCCCAGGGTCCGGGCCGCAGGAGAGTCCTCGGGCACCTGTAGATTTTGCTTGGCCTGGGCAGACTGGGCGCCGGCCGTGATCCGGCCATCCTCCCAGCTCGCCGCCTCCAGCGCGCTTCGGAATTCCGCCACCTCGGCCTTGGTGAGGACCGCTTCGACCTGGACCAGCATGTGTCCCGACCTTCCTAGAAGGCCGCGCCCAGCGAGACGATGAACGTGCGGCCATTGGCCGGCACGGCGCGGTTGCCGAACACCTGGGCATAGTTCAGGCGGTCGGCGAGGTTGTAGATGTTCAGCGCCACCCGGTAGGGGCCGAGGCGATAGGCGGCGAAGATGTCCAGCGTCACACTGTCGGGCGCCTCGGCGATCTTTCTGGCCACCAGTGTCCCACGGTTGGCGTAGGACGTGCTGATCGCGGTGTAACCCAGGTACAAGGTGCTCTGGTAGGTGATGTCGCCACCCACCTCGAAGCCCGCCAGCGGCCCCCTGAAGTCATAGGTGGTGAAGATCGCCGCCGCGTGGCGAGGCACGAAGCTGACCTGATGGCCCTCGGCCACGGTGTTCTCCACCGGGATGACCGCCGACACACCCACCGGGCAGACCACGGTGGTCGGAGCACCCACGGTGCTGGTGGGCACGACGCAGTTGACGAAGGACTGGCGGATCGCGGCGTGCAGGTAGGTGTAGTTGACGGACACGGTCCAGCCGGTGGCCACCTTGCCGGTTAGCCCTAGCTCCACGCCCTTCACCTCCTGCTTCTCGCCGGACTGGGCCAGCAGGAAGCCGGTGGCGGGATCGGTCTGGGTGGCGTTGTTCTTGCGAACGTCGAACACAGAACCGGTCAAGGACAGGCGACCGCCCAGCACGCCCACCTTGGCCCCGGCCTCAAAGGCGGCGGCGATCTCGGGGGCCAGATCCTTGGCGGTCAGGGCGACGGCGGTGGCCGCACCGACCACCGAGGCGCCTTGCGGCGTCGCTGAACGGCCCCAGGAGACGTAGAAGGTCGAGGTGTCACTAGGCTCCAGGACCAGGCTGACGCGCGGATCGAACAGGGTCGATTTGACACTGATCGGGGTCACCACGCCGCTCGGCGCGACGCTGTTGAAGTTGGCGGAGTAGCCATCCACCCGCACGCTGCCGATCAGCGAAAGGGTCTTGGTCAGCCAGAAGCGGTCGGAGACGAAGCCACCGTAGTCCGTGGCGTCGCCGTAGGTGCTGGCGACGGTCGTAGAGGTCGCGCTGGTGCAGACCGCCACGCCGACGGGGCAGACCAGGTTAGGCGCGGTCGCCAAAATCGGCGCGTATCCCGCCGGCGGGGTGTGATTGGGGTCCAGAAGATAGACCGGGATCTTGGTCCGCGCGATCGGCGCCGTACCCAGATAACCGCCCGGAATCGTCGCGGGCAGGCTGTAGACCCAGAACCGCTTCTTGTTCTGCTGGTAGGAAACATCGATCCCGCCGATCAGTTCGTTGCGGAAATCGCCCAAGGGCTTTTCGATCCGCACGGTGGAAATGTTCTGCGCGCCCCAGGCGTTCATCTGGTAGGGGCCAGAGCCGCCGATGGTCGCGATCGGGACTGTGCTAGGATCGTTGTCCAGCAAGGCGTCGGCGCAGGTCTTGTGCGTCACCGGATCGACGTAGCAAGTGTCCGCCGTCGTGTACTGGAAGTAGCGTGAATAGACGCCGACCCGCGTGTCACTGGTCACCGTCAGCCAGGGCGCCAGCTCGCTCTTGAAGCGCGCCGTAAGGATGTTGGCGTTGGTGCGGTCGATGTCGGTGTTGTAGCCGGTGAAGGTGTTGCGCTTCAGGCCATATTCGGTGACCGGCAGGGCGACGAGGCTACCTGTGGGCTGGCCTATGACGATACCGTAGTCGGGGATGCGGCTGTCCTGCTGGTGCAGGTAGTTCAGGGTGAAGCTGGTCTTGGTCCCCAGTCCAAAGCCGATCCCGGCGGCAAGCCCCCAGCGATGCGAATAGACCAGGTCACGGCCGACGACGCCGGAGCGGGCGCCCATGAGGTTCAGCCGCACGGCGGTCGTGTCGTTGATCACATGGCTGATGTCCGCCAGGCCGCGATGGTAGTCACCGGAGCCCACGTAGCCGTCGACGCTGACGAAGTCCTTCAGCACCGGGCTCTTGGAGATGGTGTTGATCACCCCGCCGGTGGTCCCGCGGCCGAACATGGCGCCCGACGGCCCCTTGAGCACCTGGACTTCCTGATCGTTGAAACTGTCGCGGGTGTAGACGCCAAAGTCGCGCAGGCCGTCCAGATAGATGTCGTCCTTGGCGTCGAAGCCGCGGATCTTGAACTGGTCGCCGTTCAAGGTCCCGCCCTCGCCGATGGCGATGGTGATGCCTGGCACATTGCGCAGGGCCTGCTCCAGGCTGGCGACACCCTGAGCCTTGAGCTGCTCCTGGCCGATGATCTGGATGGCCTGAGGGGTGTCCTGGACGGTGGCGGGCATGGTGGAAAGGCCGGTCTCGACCGCCAGGGGCGCGTGAGCGCCGGTGACGTTCAGAGGGGCAATCTCATTGGCTGCGTCCGCATCCGCGGTGGCGGCAAGGGCAATCGCCGGCGACAGCATCAGCCCCGCCGCGCCCGCCAGGGTCGCCGCCCTCACCGGACGCCAGCACGCGTATCCAACCACTCCAACCCGCCCCACCATATCGAACTCCTCGAACGCCCACTTGAGAATGCATTTGCGAGTCGTTCTTAAAATTGGAGCCTCAACTTAGCAATGCGAATTATTCGCATCTGAGAAAGCCGGCGCTCTGAGAACAACGCTCGTCGCCCGGAGAGTGTCGGCCGTGGCCTGAGAAATCGGTGATCGCCAGCGGCGAACAGCCCTACCGCGTTTAGGCGGCGGACGACCGTTCTTCGCGTGTTTCCAGCGCGGCCAGGGCGGCGAACAGTTTCTCCGCCGACAGCGGCTTGGGCAGGTGGCCGTCGGCGCCGGCCTCTGCGCCGGCGGCGATATGTTCGGGCATGGCGTTGGCAGACACCATCAGGATCGGCGTGCGGCCCAGGGACAAGCGAGCCTCCAGCTGGCGGATGCGGCGGGTCGCCGCCAGTCCGTCCAGCACGGGCATCTGCATATCCATCAGCACCACGTCAAAGCCGCCCGAGGTCCAGGCCTCCACCGCCTCCTCGCCGTTCACGCACGTGACGACCTGCACGCCCACCTGACTTAACAAGACCTCCAACAGGCGGCGGTTGTTGGGGTGATCGTCGGCCACAAGCACCCGCAATGGTCGCTCCGCTTCGGGTGCGCGCACCGTCTCCGTCACCAATTCCTCAGGGGCCTCGGCGTCGGCGAGTGGTAAGCTGACAGTGAATTTTGAACCATGCCCCAGGGCGCTTCGCACATTGATGGTTCCGCCCATCAGCGCCACCAGCTCGCGGACGATAGAGAGCCCCAGACCGCTGCCGCCGAACTGCCGGGTGATCGAGCCGTCGCCCTGTTGAAAGCGGGTGAAGAGCCGCGCTTGGGTCTCTTCGTCGAAACCAGGCCCCGTATCCGTCACCGTGATGCGAAACCCACCGGCTCCGGCGGGTTCCACAGCCAGGCCGACCCGTCCTTCGCTGGTGAATTTCACGGCGTTGGCGACCAGGTTGGTGACGATCTGTTTTAGACGGGTGGGGTCGCCCGTCACCCAACCCTCGGCGCCCAGGGCGACCTCGATATCGAAGGCGACACCCTTGGCGACGGCATGCGGCGCGCAAAGCTGGCAGACATCGCGGATCGCATCCGCCAGTTGGAAGGGCTCCTGGATCAGTTCCAGCGCCCCCGACTCGACCCGCGCCATATCCAGGATATCGCAGAGCAGGCGGTTCAAGGTCGCCCCGGAGCCCCGGATGATTTCCACCAGCTCGGCCTGCGCCCTGGTCAGGCCGCTCAGAGCCAGGGCGTCAGCCACGCCCAGAACACCGTTCAGGGGGGTGCGAATCTCGTGGCTCATATTGGCCAGGAAGGCGCTCTTGGCCCGGTTCGCCGCCTCGGCCTCGTCACGCGCCACGGAAAGATCCGCCGCCGCCTGCTTCAGGGCCGTGATGTCGACGACGCTGACCACCCGCCCGCCGTCGACCGTGCCGCACTCCAACACCCGGTACCAATGCCCGTCCGGCGATGCCTGCTCACGGGAATTGTCGCCCGCGAAACGCGCCGCCAAGCGCGCCTTGGCCCAGCCGGGTTCGTTGGAGCCGCTGAAGACGCCGGTCCTGCCCGCCGGTTCCACAATGCACTCGGCGTAGGTACGGCCGAGCAGCGGCTGCAAGCCAAATGGGGCCAGCATGGTTTCGTAGTTGCCGTTCCAGAGCTGGAACCTGTCCTCCGTATCGAAATAGGCCAGGCCATCGGGCATCGCTTCGATGATTCCGCTCAGACGCCGCCGCGAGCGGCGTTGGTTCTGGGCCTCCAGCCCAAGCGTCGCCACCGCGCCCAGCATGATGAGACCCGCAAGGCCGCCCACGGCCAGGGCCATGGCCGCGCGGGGCATGACGCTGGAGGGCGGCTTCAGCGCCCCGTCCGGCACGATGGATACCGCCGCCATGCTGATGAAATGAAGGCAGACGATGGCCAGGACAAACAGGCCCGCGGCGGCGACGTCCCGCCGCAGGCTGTGTCGTCCGCGCAGGACGACGGCCAGGGCTAGAACAGAGAAGGTCACCCCCAACACTACCGCTGCAGCCACATAGTCCAGTCGCCAGCCCAGCATGCCGGCGGTGCGAAAGGCGCTCATGCCCGTGCCGTGCATGGCGGCGACGGATATCCCCAACACCAGACCGCCCAGGGGCGCGGCCATCCGCCGCGGCGCGTTGGCGGCCGCCATGAGGGCGCTGGTGACCCCCGCCATGGCGAGCAACAGCGAGGCGACCGTCCCAGCCGCCTCGTAGCCCGTGGGTAGGCCGGGGTCGAAGGCCAGCATGCTGATAAAGTGGGTGGCCCAGACCCCCGCCCCGCCCGCGACACCCGCCGCGGTCAACCAGGCCCATTGCCGTCGCCCTGTTTCGGCGCGGGCATGGCCAAACAGGCGCATGGTGGTCATCGCCGCGGTCAGGCAGATCACCACGGCCAGGGCCAAAATCCATGGCTGATGCTCGTGGACGATACAGTTGTAAGTTTTGAACACGAACGGCCGATCCAGACACTGGGAACTCGGCGAGATACCTAGACCGAATACAGCTTCCGAAACCTTTCCGCCGCGCACGAGCGGGCGGGGTCAACTCATGCGATGCGCCTCGTCAGTTTCGGTGCGCGCGGGCGGCGAAGCCAGATGACCACCCCTGTCACGCCCAACAGGGTCGGCGCCACGCCGACCAGGGTGATGACGGTCTTCCAGGCCAGCGGGGTGTCGTCCCCCGTGTGGATCTGGCGTATCTGGCGCGACAGAGGATCGGCGACTTGGGGGCTGGCCGCTGGCGCATGGCCCTCACGCACCGTCGCGCTGGCGTCATCCACCATCAACGCCACCGGATTGGTTCCGGCGCCGGCGATCTGCACCCGCCAAATGGAATGTGAACCGCTGCCCGTTGGCGTCGAGATCGTCACTAGGCGGGCGCCCGGACGCGCCCGCAACACCGCCGCGACCGCTTCGTCCAGCGTCAGGCGCGGTAACGCGGCCGATCCGGAACCGCCGCCCTGCCCTGCCCCGCCCTGCGGCGCGACCGGCGGCGGTAGCCCCACCATGGCGTGAGTGATCTTGGGAAAGGCGATGTAGGCCCCGGTTGTCGAGAGCACGAACAGTGGAATTGAGATCCAGAACCCGCCCAGGTGATGCAGGTTGCTGAAGATATTCGGCCCGCGGCGCCAGCGCACGCCCGCCATGAGGCCCTTGAGGAACGGACCCTTCGGCCACCAGAGCCACAACCCGGTGAGGCAGGAGACGGTCATGGCCAGCCCCAGCCAACCGACCACCAGATGCCCATTGACCGGCAACAGCAGGTTGCCGTGCAAACGATGCAGATTTCCCACGGCGCTGGCCCGTGGGTCGCCCATGTCCAGTACCGCGCCGTTGGCGGGATCCAGCCAGGCGTTCAAGGTCTTCGGCGGGCGTCCGGGCTGGACTGGACGGGGCTCGCGTCCGTTCACCACCACCGGATCACCCGGACCAAAGGGATAGCGCACCTGGTTGGCCTGGGCGCGATCGCCAAAGGCGGCCTGACCGGCGGCGAGGTAGGCCGAAGCCGGGAGCCTGGGCGCGTCCCCCGGGACGACATAGTGGTTGGGGTTCAGCAACCGGTCCAACTGCACGTCCCAGACCAGGGCCGAGCCGCTCAGCCCCAGGGGCGCCAGGACGATCAGCAGCCCCGCCCCAATCCACAGATGGGTGTTCAGCCAGGCCCGCCGCCACATCCCCGTCTTCAACGCCACGCATCCATCTCCTTCACTGAACGCGGCAGGCTTAATGGGAATGCGAGTTAGTTGCAAATAGAAGCCGCAAGCGACATTGCCCTCCAGCCAGTCGAGGCGGCACAAAGCCGGGCGATATAGGATGGTGGGCGGCGAGGGGTTCGAACCCCCGACCTCCTGGGTGTAAACCAGGCGCTCTAACCAACTGAGCTAGCCGCCCCTGCTGGACCGGCTCTTATCGGTCGCCAGCCTGTACGAAAAGGGCGGCCGCTATGAATAGCGACCGCCCATGATCGTTCCGACCTCTGATCGGCGCCTTAGTTCAGCGCGCCTTTCAGGCCTTCGCCGACGCGGAAACGCGCCGTCTTGGAAGCCGGACGGCTCACGGTCTCGCCGGTGCGCGGATTGCGCGCCTGGCCCGCCGCACGATTCACCGGCACGAAGCTGCCGAAGCCCACAAGACGAACCTCCTGGCCCGACTTCAAAGAAGTCGTGACAGACTCGATGAACGCTTCGAGAGCGTCCTTCGCCTGGGTCTTGTTGAGCCCCGCCTTCTCAGCGATCGCGTTGACGAGTTCAGCCTTGGTCATAAATGTCTCCCAGCCCTTAAGCAGCGACGCTCTGTAGCCGACGCCGCTTTGCTTGCAAGCGATTATGACGCGTCAGCAATCGCCGTCAAACGAAGGCGGCGCAGGAATGCCCCGCACCGCCCAAGTTATCAACATTTAGTTGTCTTCGGGTTGTCCGCTGGCCGCTTAGTGGGTGATCACCGGGTCCGCCTCGACCTCATCCGGCCCCGGAGGGACGTCCGGAGTCGCGTCCTCATCCCGCCACTCGATGGGAATCAGTGGGCCGGTAAGCGCCAAGCTCAGGGCCTGATCGGCCGTGGCGATTGGAATGATCTCCAGCTGCGACTTCACATTCTCCGGCACCTCGGCCAGATCCTTCTCGTTCTCAGAGGGGATCAGCACGGTCTTGATGCCCGAGCGCAGCGCCGCCAGCAGCTTCTCCTTCAGCCCACCGATGGGCAGCACCCGGCCACGCAGGGTGATCTCGCCGGTCATGGCCAGGTCCTTGCGGATCGGGATGCCGGTGAGCACCGAGGTGATGGCCACCGCCATGGCGACGCCGGCTGACGGGCCGTCCTTGGGCGTGGCGCCCTCGGGCACGTGCAGGTGGACGTCGGTCTTGTCGAACAGGGTCGGCTTGATGCCGAACTTGGTCGCCCGCGAACGCACATAGCTGTTCGCCGCGGAGATCGACTCCTTCATCACGTCCTTCAGATTGCCGGTGATGGACATGCGTCCCTTGCCCGGCATCCGCACCGCTTCGATGGTCAGGATGTCGCCGCCGAACTCGGTCCAGGCCAGGCCGGTGACGATGCCGATCTGATCTTCCTCGTCCGTCGCCCCGTAGTGGTACTTCTGGACGCCGGCGTACTTGTCCAGGCGAGGCTGGTCGATGGTCACCGAGATCAGCTTTTCCTTGGCCATGTCGCGAACGGCCTTGCGCGCCAGGTTGCCCAGTTCGCGCTCCAGCGACCGCACCCCGGCTTCGCGGGTGTAGTAGCGGATCAGGCTGTGGATGGCCTCGTCCGGTACGATCCACTCGCCGTCCTTCAGGCCGTGGTCCTTGGCCAGCTTGGGCAGCAGGTGCCGCTTGGCGATCTCGACCTTTTCATCCTCGGTGTAGCCGGGGATGCGAATGATCTCCATTCGGTCCAGCAGGGGCTGGGGCATGTTCAGGCTGTTGGCCGTGGTGACGAACATCACGTTGGACAGGTCGTAGTCGACCTCCAGGTAGTGGTCGTTGAAGGCGGAGTTCTGTTCCGGATCCAGCACCTCCAGTAGGGCCGAAGAAGGATCACCCCGCCAGTCGGCGCCCATCTTCTCGATCTCGTCGAGCAGGAAGAAGGTGTTGGTGGTCTTGGCCTTCTTCATCGACTGGATGACCTTGCCGGGCATCGAGCCGATGTAGGTGCGGCGGTGACCGCGGATCTCGGCCTCGTCACG
>JBBROW010000027.1:0-55911 GCA_038228945.1 Caulobacterales bacterium | reverse complement strand
TGCTCAGGCGCTCCGCACGTTCTTGGCGTTCAGATCGGCGAACGCGATGGTGTCGGGGTTCTGGGCGGCGTGCGGATGCTCCGGCGCGTTGTAGATGCGCAGGTGCGTCAGTTGCTTGCGGGCCAGCGGGCTTTCCTTGGGCAGCATGCGCTCGACAGCCTTTTCCAGGACCCGCTCGGGGAAGCGGCCGGCCAGCAGATTGCCCGCCGTACGTTGCTTGATCCCGCCCGGGTGGCCGGTGTGCCAGTAGTAGGTCTTTTGATCCAGCTTGCGGCCGGTGAACTTCACCTTATCGGCGTTGATCACGACGACATTGTCGCCGCAGTCGACGTTGGGGGTGTAGTCGGGGCGATGCTTGCCGCGCAGGCGCATGGCGATGAAGGTGGCGAGACGGCCGACGATCGCGTCTTGCGCGTCAACGACGATCCACTTCTTCTCGACATCCGCGGGCTTCAGGGAAGCCGTGGTCTTGGTGTTCATGTTCAATCCGTTGGACAGCGGCTTGGCCCCTGGACGGGACTTCACCGGCGTGAGGCGCGGCAGGTACAGGCGCGTGCGCCGAGTGTCAAGCGATCGGTGTGGAAAAAACCCGCAAAGCCTTACGAATCAAGGCCTAACGCGTAACGGTATTATAATACCGTATCAGGCCCTGCGCGACCGCCAGGCCAGGGCGACGGCGCTGGTCAGGACGATCACGGCGCCAGCCTGATGCAGGATCGCCAGGGCCAGGGGCACGCCGGTCCACAGGGTGGCGATCCCCAGGCAGGCCTGGGCCAGGATTGCCACAAGCAGCACCACGCAGAGGGCGCGGATCGTGCCGGACAGGTAGCGCGCCCTGATCGCGGTCACGGCCATGGCGCTCGCACCAAGGAAAATCAGGTAGGCCAGGATGCGATGATTGAACTGCACCGCCGCCTGGCTGTGCGCCAGGGTCTGCCACAGCGTGGCCCCGGCGTAGCCGTCGGGGAACACACGCCCGTCCATCAGCGGCCAGTCGTTGTTCACCAGCCCCGCCTGGTTGCCGGCCACCAGCGCGCCCAGCAGGCACTGCATATAGACTCCGGCCAACAGGACCGCGGCCGCCAAGGGCCATCCGTCCTGTCGACGGCCACCGACCCGCGCCTGGCCCGTCCAGGCTTCCAGGCCGGTCCAGACCAGGGCGCAAAACAGAATCAAGGCCAGGCCCAGGTGGGTGGCCAGGCGCTCTGGCGCCACGGTCACGCGCGCCTCCAGCCCGCTCTTGACCATCCACCACCCCACCAGCCCCTGCAGCCCGCCCAGGGCGAACAGGAGGGCGCATCGCCAGACCAGACGCAGGGGCAGGCGCCGCGTGACCAGGAAGACCACGAAGGGAACGGCGAACACCGCCGCCAGCAGGCGGCCCAGCAGCCGGTGGCTCCACTCCCACCAGAAGATGACCTTGAACTCGCCCAGGCTTATGCCGCGGTTGATCAGCTTGTATTGCGGCGTGGCCTGATAGAGGCGGAAGTTGTCCTGCCAGGCATGCTCGGTCAGGGGCGGTAAGGCGCCGGTGACCAGCTTCCATTGCGTAATCGACAGGCCCGAACCTGTCAGCCGCGTGGCCCCGCCCACCACCACCATGGCGAAGACCAGGAAGGCGGTGGCGAAGAGCCAGAGCGCCACCGGCCGGGCGCGTCCGTCTTTCAAGAAGGATGTCATCGCGGCGGGTCGCCCTGAACGCTTTGGATGGCGGCCCTTGGGGGAAGGCCGCCCTTAGTCCCTGCTTCCGCCGAAGAAGGCGGAAATGGTCGGAGCGACAGGATTCGAACCTGCGACCCCTTGACCCCCAGTCAAGTGCGCTACCAGGCTGCGCCACGCTCCGATGCAGGGAGCGCCCTTATAGTGACGGCGCCATGGGCGGGCAATCGCAAATCTGAGCCCATTGTTCGCTGAGCGTTTAGACCCTCACCCGCCCCGCAACAGATGGTCCAGACGGGCCTTGGCCGCCTCCAGATCCTGCAGGGCGGTCTCCAGGCGCTGGCGGGCCTCCGTGGTCAGGCCGGCGTCGGACAGGGGGGTGAATAGGTCGTCGTCGAAGGCCGGCGGCGGCGCTGGCGAGCTGGCGGGGGCGTCGAGCAGGCGCTTGAGCCCATGCTCCTTGTGCAGCTTCTGCACGCCTTTGATGGTGTAGCCGTCGACGTGCAGCAGCTTGCGGATCGCCGCCAACACCAAGATGTCCTGCGGCCGATAGAAACGCCGCCCACCGGCCCGCTTCATGGGCCTGATAAAGGAAAACTTGGTCTCCCAGAACCGAAGGACGTGTTGGGGAACGCCCAGTTCGCCGGAAGCCTCGGATATGGTTCGGAACGCCTCGGGGCTCTTGGCCACTGGGCGCTGTCCCTATCCCGCCAAAGCCCGGTCGATGCGCGCCTTCATCACCTGGGAGGCCCGAAAGCCAATCACCCGGCGAGGATCGATGGCGGCGGCCTCGCCCGTCTTGGGATTGCGGCCCACGCGTTCACGTTTCGCGCGCACCTGGAAGACGCCGAATCCCGAGAGCTTGACGGTGGCGCCATGCTCCAGAGCCTCGGTCATCAGACCCAGTGTTCGCTCAACAAGGCTGGCGCAGTCATGCCGCGTCAGTCCCACTTCGTCATGGACAGCCTCGGTGAGGTCCGCCCGCGTTAGTGTCTGCCCCTTCATGCGGGCCCCCATTTTCCCCAACACCGCCAGCCTAGACGGCGTGATTTCCAAGTCAAGTCAAAGACTTCAGGCTGGGCGATGAAATGCAGCCTAAAGACGGATGACCGCCGCTCCCCAAGTGAGCCCGCCGCCCATCGCCTCGACCAGCAGAAGATGGCCTGGTTTGATCCGGCCGTCCGACACGCCCTGAGCCCAGGCCAGGGGAATCGAGGCGGCGGAGGTGTTGGCGTGGTGGGCCACCGTGGTGATGACGCGGTTCTCGTCGATTCCCACCCGGCGCGCCACACCTTCCAGGATTCTCTGGTTGGCCTGGTGCGGTACGAACCAATCGATGTCGGCGATCTCCACCCCGGCCACCTTGGCCGCCGACAGAATCGCCTCGGAAATGTTCACCACGGCGTGACGGAAGACCTGATTGCCCAGCATCCGCAGCTTGCCCACCGTGCCGGTGGAAGACGGGCCGCCATCGACGTAGAGCAGGTCCTGCTTGGTCCCGTCGGCGCGCAGGGCAAAGCCCAGCAGGCCGCGGTCAGCCGTGGTCCCCTGCCCTTCGCCCGGCTCCAAAACCACCGCCCCGGCGCCGTCGCCAAACAGGACGCAGGTGCCGCGGTCGGTCCAATCCATCAGCCGAGTCATGGTCTCCGCCCCGATCACCAAGGCGCATTTGGCCTGGCCCCGAGCCACGAAGCCGTCGGCCACCGCCAGGGCGTAGACAAACCCAGAGCAGACCGCCTGGACGTCGAAGGCGATGCCCACGGGCGCGCCCAGCTTGCGCTGCACCATGGTCGCCGCGGCGGGAAACGTCAGGTCGGGGGTGGTGGTGGCGACGATGATCAGGTCGATGTCGGCGGCCGACTTTCCGGCGTCGGCGAGCGCCGTCTTGGCCGCTTCGGTGGCCAGATCAGACGTGCTCTGTCCTTCGGGCGCGCGATGCCGCCTGTGGATGCCGGTGCGCTCGACGATCCAATCGTGGCTGGTGTCGACGATTTTGGCGAGGTCGTCGTTGGTGACCACCTCCGACGGCAGATAACCCCCGACACCGGTCACGACGCTACGCAGAATGGCACTCACGCGCTCGATCTTTCCCCGGATTCCGCGGCGCCGGTATCGTCGGCCCCGTTTTGTTTCACCTCAGTGTCCACCGCCATCTCCACCGCTTCAACGGCGGCAAGGCGGCGCTTCAGATTGCGATCGATCTCGGCGGCGAAATCGCTCTTGGCCAGTTCCGCCGCCAGGCGAATGGCGTAGGCGAATCCCCGCGCGTCCGCCCCACCGTGGCTTTTGACTACAATCCCGTTGAGCCCCAGGAAAGGCCCGCCATTGATTGCGCTGGGGTCCAGGCGATCCCGCATCTTGCCCAGCGAGGCTTGGGCGAAGAAGGCGCCGATTCTGGACAGCAGGCTGGCGGTGAAGGCGCCGCGCATTTCGTTGCGGAAGAACCGGGCCAGGCCCTCGGCGGTCTTGATGGCCACATTGCCGGTGAAACCATCGGTGACGACCACGTCCACCGAACCCTTGGCGATATCGTCGCCCTCGACGAACCCCTGGTAGTCCATGTCGAACTGGGTCGCGCGCAGGATACGGTTGGCGCCCCGGACCTCGTCGTGGCCCTTCTCGTCCTCGGAACCGACGTTGAGCACGCCGACGGTGGGGTGTTGCGACTTGTGCACCGCGCGGTGGAAAGCGGCGCCCATGATGGCGAAGTCCACCAGCCGCTCGGCGTCGCAATCCAGGTTGGCGCCGACGTCCAGCACGGCGGTGATCCCGCGCATGGTCGGCCAACTGGCCACCAGGGCCGGACGCTCCAGATCGCCGATCATGCGGAGCTGAAGCTTGGAAATCGCCATAAGAGCGCCGGTGTTGCCGGCCGAAACCGCCGCTTGGGCTTCGCCGGATTTCACCGATTCGACGGCGTTCCACATCGAAGTGCCCTTGCCGCGGCGCATGGCCTGGGCGGGCTTCTCGTCATTGGCGATGACCCGTTCGGCGGGGCGGATTTCCACCCGGCCCTGCAGAATCGGCAACCGCGCGATGGCGGCGCTGATCTGGGCCTCGTCCCCGTGCAACAGGAACCGCACGTCGGCGCCCCCCAGCAGGGTCACCGCGCGCGCCACGCCCGGCGCGACAACGGATGGACCGTGGTCGCCGCCCATTGCGTCGATAGAGATCACCAGCGGATCAGACACGGCGGCGATACGAACTCCTCGTGGCGTCTCGCCGAGACAATTTGGCGGACGATACAGCCGAAGACGCGCGATGCAAGCGGCGCGCCTGGGGCCAAGAATCCCGAGGCCACAGGGTCCGGGGCTTCAAGTTTAGCGTCAATCAGGCGCCTTCGTCGCCTTCAATGCGGCCAGGACCGCGAAGGGTGAGGCGGGCGTCTCCTCCGGCGGCGGCGCGAACACAACCCCCGGTTTGCGCGGGAACGGATCGATCGCCAGGGCCAGGTGCTCAACCACATAGTGGGCCACGTCGATCGAATCACCGGCGATGACGTCGGGCGGATCATCCGCCTCCAGGTCCACCTCGACCTCATCCTCGGGCGGCGGCGGGGCATTGGGACTGCCGACGGGCACAAAGCGGATCAGTAGCGGCTCGTCGATCACCGAATCGAACGGCTCCAGCGACACGCCGCAGATCTGGGTGACGGTAGCGTGCAGGCGTCCCGTCAATTCAATGCCATCGAGCCACGGCCGCAGGTCTAGCCGCGCGCTGAGGCCACTGAGGGCTTCCAGCCTGAGGTCCCGGGCCAGGTTGGCGCGGGTGGCTTCATCCGCTTCAAGTTCCAGGCGGGTGGGAACATCGCGCCAGAGGACCGTCCGCGACCAGGGATCACGCGTGTTCAGGCTTGGGGCCAAGAGACCGCTCCCCCAACGACGCCCGCCGTGGGCTGCACGGCCAGAGACTGACGGCAACGGTCGATATAGGCGGCCAGCGGGGCGCCATCGGCGTCGTTCAGCGCCGTCCTGGAAACTACCTCGGCCAAGGGCGCCTGGTCGGGCAGAACCTTGAAGGCGGCGTCGTAGGCCTTGGCGCGGCCATAGAAGGCTTCGCCCAGCTTGCGCATCTTCTTGCCCACCGCCAGGTCACCGACACCCATCTCGCGCAACGCGCCGTCCAGATCGCGGATGTAGGTGTCGAACAGAGCCTGGCGCACCTCGCCCGCTCCCGGCTCATCTTTCAGCCGATCCACCAGCAAAACCACGTGCAGGGTCAGCATCTCGAACCGCCCCTCGACAGTGTCGGGCGCGCCCATGTCGCGGTACAGTGCGGGCAGGCGCCCCTGGGCAGCGGCGGCGGCGTGCAGGGCGATTGCCGCCGTCTTGGCCGGGCTCTTGGCCAGCAGTCTATCAAGGAACATCTATCTCGCCTCTATTCCGCCCCACCCGAGCGGCAACACCACGCATTGAACTAAGCGGCTGACAGCGATAGGTCAAAGGTCGCCTTTCCAACGAGTCCGAACATCATGCTCCGAAAAGCCGCCCTCGCCTTCGCCGCCGTCTCGGTGCTCGGAGTCTCCGCCTGCGCGCCGACCACCAGTTACCAGGGTTTCCAGGCCATCGAGGTCAATCCCGCTGACGTCAAGGTGGGCGACGACACCCGATCGACGGTGCTGGCCAAGCTGGGCAGCCCGACGGCCACCTCCACCTTCGACAAGGACACCTGGTACTACATGGACCAGGTGGTGAACCGCACCTCGTTCTACAATCCGCGCATGGCGCGCCGGGACGTGGTGGCGATCACCTTCAACAAGGACAGCGAACAGGTCGTCGACGTGCGCAAGTTCGGCCTGCAGGACGGCAAGGTGTTCGCCTTCAACAAGCGCGAGACCCCCACCCGCGGCCGCGAGATGACCGTGCTGGAACAGCTGCTGGGCAGCATCGGCGCCGCCGGCGTCCTGCCACCCGATCAGAACCAGACCCCCGGCAGCCACCCGGGCGACCGCCCCTAGCCTTAAGCAGCTGCGTCCACCGCCGTTTGGCGCGTCTCACTTCCGCAACGAAAAACGCCCCGGAGCCAGAAGCTCCGGGGCGTTCTCGTTTCAGCCGAAGCTGATCCCTGATGGCCGATCCTTAGTGGATGTGAGCCAGGACCGCCAACAGTAGCAAGGCCACGATGTTGGTGATCTTGATCATCGGATTCACGGCCGGACCGGCCGTGTCCTTGTAGGGGTCGCCGACGGTGTCGCCGGTGACGGCGGCCTTGTGGGCTTCAGAGCCCTTGCCGCCGTAGTGACCTTCCTCGATCAGTTTCTTGGCGTTGTCCCAAGCGCCGCCGCCCGAGGTCATCGAGATGGCCACGAACAGGCCGGTCACGATCACCCCCATGAGCATGGCGCCCAGGGACGAGAAGGCTTCGGACTTGCCAGCGATTGCCTGGATCACGAAGAACAGGACGATCGGCGAGGCCACCGGCAACAGCGACGGCACGATCATCTCGCGGATCGCCGCCTTGGTCAGGATGTCCACCGCACGGCCGTATTCCGGCTTGACCTCATAGGTCATGATGCCGGGGTTCTCCCTGAACTGGCGACGCACCTCGGCGACCACGGCTTCCGCCGCGCGGCCCACCGCGGTCATCGACATGCCGCCGAACAAGAACGGCAGCAGGCCGCCGAACTGCAGTCCAACCACGACGTAGGGGTTGGACAGGTCGAAGCGGACGTCCCCCATGCCCACGAAGAACGGGAACTGGGCGGCGTTCTCCGGCAGAGAGAAGAACTTCAGATCCTGGGTGTAGGCGGCGAAGAGCACCAGGGCGCCCAGGCCGGCCGAACCAATGGCGTAGCCCTTGGTGACGGCCTTGGTGGTGTTGCCCACCGCGTCCAGGGCGTCGGTGGAGACGCGGACTTCACCGGGCAGGCCGGCCATTTCCGCGATCCCGCCAGCGTTGTCCGTCACCGGACCGAAAGCGTCCAGGGCGACGATGAAGCCGGCCAGGCTGAGCATGGTGGTGGTGGCGATGGCGACGCCGAACAGGCCGGCGAAGTTGAAGGTGGCGATGATGCCGACGATGATCACCAGGGCCGGAGCCGCGGTGGATTCCAGCGACATGGCCAACCCTTGGATCACGTTGGTGCCGTGACCCGCGACGGAAGATTTGGCGATCGACTTCACCGGACGGAAGCCTGTGCCGGTGTAGTATTCGGTGATCACCACGATGGCGGCCGTCACGGCCAGGCCCACCAGGCCGCAATAGAAAAGTGCGTTGGCGTCAACGGGCTTGCCCAGGACGGTGATGCCGCCGGCCGGAACCAGTTGGTTGATCACGAACCAGACCGCGCCGATGGACAGCACGCCGGTGACGATGAGGCCCTGGTAGAGGGCGCCCATGATGTTGTTGTTCTTGCCCAGGCGCACGAAGAACGCGCCGACGATCGAGGTGATGATGCAGACGCCGCAGATGGCCAGCGGCAGCAGCATCATGTTGGTCACCGCTTCGGTGCCGCGGAACAGGATCGCGGCCAGAACCATGGTGGCCACGGTGGTCACCGCATAGGTCTCGAACAGGTCGGCGGCCATGCCGGCGCAGTCGCCGACGTTGTCGCCCACGTTGTCGGCGATGGTGGCGGCGTTGCGGGGGTCATCCTCGGGGATACCCGCTTCGACCTTGCCCACCATGTCGCCGCCCACGTCGGCGCCCTTGGTGAAGATACCGCCGCCCAGACGGGCGAAGATGGAGATCAGCGAGGCGCCAAAGCCCAGGGAGACCATGCTGTCGATCACTTCGCGGCTGGTTTGTTCCAGGCCCAGCGGACCGGTCAGCAGCGCGAAATAGCCGGCCACGCCCAACAGGGCCAACCCCGCCACCAGCATGCCGGTCACCGCGCCCGAACGGAACGCCATGGAAAGCCCCTTGCCGAGGCTCTCCGACGCTGCCTGGGCGGTGCGCACATTGGCCCGCACGGAGATCAGCATCCCCGCGAAGCCGGCCGCGCCGGACAGCACGGCGCCGATCAGGAAGCCGATGGCTTCGAACTTGCCGATCAGGAAGAATAGCGCCACCAGGATCACCGCGCCGACCATGGCGATGGTGGTGTACTGGCGACGAAGATAGGCCTGCGCGCCTTCCTGGATGGCGGCGGCGATTTCCTTCATCCGGTCATTGCCGGCGGATGCCCGCAGCAGTGAAGCGGTCTGGATGGCGCAGTAGAGAACGGCCAACAGGCCGGCCCCCATCACCAACAACAATACATTCATTTCTAAGCGCCCCTCATGCGTTCTTGTGCGACCAGGCCGCTGGCGCGAAGGCGCCGCGGCCCGTCAATTTCCCTATCCTGGGTGGTCGAGGGGCCGAACGGCTCCTCGAAAGACGCCGGAAAGTGCCAAAAGCCTCAGGCCGACGCAAGCGCGCGTAAGATTAGCTTAAGGCTTAGTGGCCCTGGGCGGTCTTTGGCTTGGGAAAACCGCTGCGCTGCTTGGGCGTTTGCGAAAGGATGGCCACAGAGGCGACGTTTCCCTGTCCAGCAATCGCCCCGGCGGCGGAGTACATCGCCGCCTTCAGCTTCACCTCATCGATCAGGGTGAAATTGTCGTAGCGTGTAAAAGGCGTGCGATGGCCCGCGCGGACCAGGGCGTCGCGGAAATACGGCTCTTTGGACTGCAGCTTGGGGGCGCTGGCGCCGGGGGTCAGGTTCACCCGGACCGAGACGAAGACGTAGTTGATCACCCGATTGTCGAGCACGATCGGCAACGCCACCGGCGCCAGGTCGACATATTGACCGGCGGCCTTGGACGACTTGCCGGGCTCCTCGGCGTGGAGGACCGATCCGGAAAGGGCGGCGAGGACGGCGAAGGCGGAAAGGGTGAGTCGGCGCATGGACGAAACTCTGCGCCCGATCCTTTTCCCAATCATTGCCCGTCAGCCTGTGACCAGGATCAGGGCGAAACCGTCATGTCCCTTCGAGCCGACGGTCTGCACGGCGGTGGCCATCACCCGAGGTTCGGCGGCGATCATCTCGTTCATCCGCCGCACCCCCAGAACATTGGCGTCGCGGCTCCGCTCATCCGCCACCGCGCCGGCGCGCACCACATTGTCGACGATGATCAGGCCGCCGGGCCGGGTCAGCTTCAGGGCCCAGGCGAAATAGTCCGGATTGCTGGGTTTGTCGGCGTCAATGAACACCAGGTCGAAGGGCCCCCTGCCCTCGCGCTCGATCAGGGGCAGGCTGTCCACCGCCCGCCCAACGCGAACCTCGACGACGTCGGCGAATCCAGCCCGGGCGACATTGGCCGTGGCCACCGCCGCGTGATGCGGATCGAATTCCAGGCTGATCAGCCGCCCGTCGTCCGGCAAGGCCTTGGCCAGCCAGATGCTGCTATAGCCGCCCAGCGTGCCGATCTCGAGAATGGCCTTGGCGCCTATGGATCGGGCGATGATCTCCAGCATCCGCCCCTGGTTCGGCGCCACGGCAATGGCCGGCAGCCCCGCCGAGTCGCTGGCGACCAGGGCCGCTTCCAGCGCTTCGTCATGTGGCAGAAGGGCGTCAGTGAGGTAGCGGTCGACGGCAGTCCATTGGTCCTGGGACATGCAAGGCTCCTACAGCTGACGCCAGCCGGTGCGCGACAGGGTCAGCGTCCGCCCGTGGTGGGTGACTTGGGCGCCCTGCCCAGCATGGAACGCGCCAATGTCGGTGAAGGCGATGCCCAGGCGCTGGGCGCCGGCGATCAGCGTTGGGGCGCTGGCGGCCGACACGGCGCAGACGATCTCATAGTCGTCGCCCCCGGTGGCCGCGGCGATGCGGCGCGCTTCCTCGGCCCCGACCAGGGGGTGGAACGGCGCGGCGTCCAGCGCGATTCGAACCGCCAGCCCGCTGGCCTTGGCGATGTGACCGGCATCCGCGATCAACCCGTCCGACACGTCGGCCGCCGCCGAGGCGTGGTCCAGGAGCAGCGGCGCAAGCACCGACCTCGGCTGCGGCAGCCGATAGAAGGCTGTCAGTTCGCCGTCAGGGTCGGCGATCCGCCCCAAGCGCGCCTCAAGCCCCAGCCAACCCTTGCCGATCTGACCACTGACCAGCAGGCGGTCCCCAGCCCGCGCGCCGCCCCGGCGCACCGTCCGGCCCGCCGCCACCCAGCCCAGCATCGTCGCACTGACGGTCAGCGGCCCGCTGGTCGCCACCGTGTCGCCGCCCAGCAGGATCAGTCCGGCGTCCAGCCCTTCAACGTCCAGACCGTGGGCGAAGGCTTCCCGCTCAGCCAGATCACACCGCGCCGGCCACGCTGTCGTCAGCAGATAGCCGTAGGGCTCAGCCCCCTTGGCGGCCAAGTCCGAGAGGTTCACGCGCAACAGTTTCCGCGCCACCGTGTCCAGCGGATCGTCAGGCAGGAAATGTACGCCCTCCACCAGGGCGTCGGTGGTCAGGACAAGATCCCAACCCGGCCGCGAGGGCAGCACCGCGGCGTCGTCCAGCAGGGCCAGGGCCTCGGGCGCGCCTCGGGTCAGGGGGCGCAACAGCCGCTCTATCTCGGCGAATTCCCCGGTGGGCGGGGGATCACTTGCGGACATCACGGGCGATCCCGTCCAAGGCCCCGTTGACGAAGGCGGGCTCGGAGCCGTCGAAGAACGACTTGGCGATCTCGACATATTCGTCGATGGCCACCTCGGTGGGCACGTCGGGCAGGCGCATCAGTTCATAGGCGCCCGACCGCAGGATGGCGCGCACAGTGGCGTCGATGCGATCCAGCCGCCAGCCCTCGGCCAGGCGCCGGACGATGGCGTGGTCGACCTTGGTCTGGTCCGCCACGACCCCCTTCACCAGCTCAGCGAAAAAGCCCTCGTCCGCCTCGGCCAGTTGTTCGTCCTCCAGGTCGCGGTCAAAGCGATGGTCGGTGAACTCGCGCACCACCGCCTCGGCCCCGACGCCGGAAACCTCCATCTGATACAGCGCCTGGACGGCGGCCAATCGGGCCACGGAACGGGCCTGACGGCCGGACTTGGTCATGAAGGAACGCTCGTCGCCAAAAAGTCGGTGGGGGGGCAAATCATCGCGGCTGGCCGAGCAATTGGCGGCGAACGGAGACCATGTCCAGGCAGGCTTTCGCCGCCCAGCCGCCCCGCGCCCCTTCCGAGGTGTGGGCGCGGGCCAGGGCCTGGGCCTCGTCGTCGGTGAACAGAACACCATTGCCGATGGCCAGGCGCCGGCCGATGGCCAGATCCATCAGGCCGCGGGCCGTCTCCTGAGCCATCACCTCGAACTGGAAAGTCTCTCCGCGGATGATGGCGCCCAGGGCCACATAGCCGTCGTAGCGAGCGCCAGCGGGACGATGGCCGTGTTCCTCGGCCATGGCGATCACGGCGGGAATCTCAAAGGCGCTAGGCGCGGGGATCACCTCATGCGTGGCGCCGAAGGCGTCCAGGGCGTCCACCGCCCCGCGCAGCAGCTCGTCGGACAGCCGGTCCAGCGACCGCGCCTCGACGATCAGAATACGCGGCGCCTCCTCGAGTATCACGGGCATTTCCTTGGAGTTGAACGGAGGCCAACCTACGCCGCTTGGACCGTCGGCGTCCAACGGCCAAAGCGCCTACCAGGACGCTTAATCGTCGCCGTCGACGACGCCCTCCTCGGAAAGCCCCTCTTCGCTGAGGAACTTGGCGAAGTCTTCGGTCTGGCGGAAGTCGCGATAGACCGAGGCGTAGCGGACGTAGGCGACGTCATCGAGGGACTTCAGCGCCTTCATCACCATCTCGCCGACGACGCTGGAGGGCAGCTCGGTCTCGCCCTGGCTTTCCAGCTGGCGGACGATGCCGTTGATCATCCGCTCCACCCGGTCGGGGTCCACCGGCCGCTTGCGCGTAGCGATGGAGACAGAGCGGACCAGCTTCTCACGGTCGAAGGGATTGCGCCGTCCCGACCGCTTCAGGATCGTCAGCTCACGTAGCTGCACACGCTCGAAAGTGGTGAACCGGCCGCCGCATTCGGGGCACAGGCGCCGACGCCGGATCGCCGCCCCATCTTCCGAAGGACGGCTGTCCTTCACCTGACTTTCGGCGTGTCCGCAGAATGGGCACCGCATGATGTGCCCCTCCTCCAGCGGCAGTCATACTATCAATTGTAGATCGGGAACCGCGCGGTCAAGTCCAGCACGTCCTTGCGCACCTTTGCCTCGACCTCTCCGTTGCCGTCTTCACCGTTGGCGGACAGGCCATCGACCACCTCGGCGATGAAGCCCGCCACCTGCCGGAACTCCGCCTCGCCAAAGCCTCGGGTCGTGCCGGCCGGGGTGCCTAGCCGCACGCCCGAGCTATACATGGGCGGGCGCGGGTCGAACGGGATCGTGGAGCGGCTGCAGGTGATACCGGCCCGCTCCAGGCTGTCTTCCGCCGCCTTGCCGGTGACGTTCTTGGGCGTCAGGTCCACCACCATCAGGTGGCTGTCGGTGCCGCCGGCGACGATGTTCATGCCGCCCTTGGCCAGTTCGTCGGCCAGGGCGCGGGCGTTGGCGATCACTTGGCGGGCATAGAGCTTGAACTCGGGACGAAGGGCCTCGCCGAAGGCCACCGCCTTGCCGGCGATGACATGCATCAGCGGCCCGCCCTGGAGGCCGGGGAACACCGCCGCGTCGATCTTCTTGCCCAGCTTGGGGCTGTTGCTGAGGATCATGCCGCCGCGCGGCCCGCGCAGAGTCTTGTGGGTGGTGGTGGTGACCACATGGGCGTGCGGCAGCGGACTGGGGAACTCACCCGCCGCCACCAGGCCGGCGAAGTGGGCCATGTCGACCATCAGATAGGCTCCGACACTGTCGGCCACTTCCCGGAAACGAGCGAAGTCGATCACCCGGCTGTAGGCAGAGCCCCCGGCGATGATCAGCTTGGGCTTATGTTCGAGAGCCAGCTCAGCCAGGCTGTCATAGTCGATGATCTGGTCCTGGGTGCGCACCGTATAGGCCACAGGCTTGAACCACATCCCCGACTGGTTCACCGACTTGCCATGGGTCAGGTGGCCGCCAGCGTTTAGGTCCATGCCCATGAAGGTGTCACCCGGCTGCAGCAGGGCCATGAACACCGCCTGATTGGCCTGCGAGCCGGAATGGGGCTGCACATTGGCCCAGCGGCAGTCGAACAACTGCTTGGCCCGTTCGATGGCCAGCAGTTCGGCGACGTCCACTTCCTCGCAGCCGCCGTAGTAGCGCTTGCCGGGATAGCCCTCGGCGTACTTGTTGGTCAGGATCGAACCCTGGGCCTCCAGCACGGCGCGCGAGACGATATTCTCCGACGCGATCAGCTCTATCTGCCCCTGTTGCCGCGTCAGCTCCCGCGCCACGACCTGGGCGATGGCGGGATCAGCGGCGGCGAGGCCGGCCGAAAAGAAGCCGCCCTGGGTGTCGTTTGAGGTGTCGTTCGAGGGCTGGGTGGAAACGGGCGCGGTGGCGGTCAAGACTCGCCTCCTTGGGACTGCTGCGGGGATGGCCCCTCTTTACCCCCATGATCGTGGCGATCAACCGCCGCCGCGCGACAATCGCATGGAACGAACAGAGCTCAGGCTCGTTTGGGCAATGAGGGGTTCCAGCATTTCATCATGAGGCGTCGTACATGACATCCGCCAGCGGTGACGACCGCAAGACGGACACTGAGTCCGCGAGTGAGATCCTGCGACTAAGCGCCGACATAGTCGCCGCCTATGTCGCCCAGAACGCCATACCGGCCGGCGCCGTGCCGGAGTTGATCGGCAAGGTGCACGGTACATTGGCGACCCTGGGAGTCGCGGAACCGGTTCAGCGCGAGCGACAGCGTCCGGCGGTGTCGGTAGCCAAGTCGATCCAGCACGACTTCATCGTCTGTCTCGAAGACGGCAAGAAGCTGAAGATGCTGAAGCGCTACCTGCGCGCCCAGTACGACATGAGCCCCGAGGACTACCGACGCAAATGGAGCCTGCCACCGGACTATCCGATGGTTGCCCCGGCCAATGCGGCGCGGCGGTCCGAATTCGCCAAGCAGATCGGCCTTGGCCGCGGCGTTCGGCGGGGAAAGTAAACCCCTCCCCGTCGCCGCGCCTATCCAGGGTTCGCCCCGGCCAAGGTTGGCCCTTGGTCGGGTGTAGCTAGGCTGCCCGACCGCCCAGTCGGGCAATGTTGCAATGTGCCCACAGGGTTTCCAGCGACCGCACCAGATCTTCCATCATGGCGTCGGTATGGAAGGGCGTCGGCGTGAACCGCAGGCGCTCCGTGCCGCGTGGCACGGTGGGATAGTTGATCGGCTGGACATAGATGCCGTAGTCGGTGAGCAGCATGTCCGAGACCATCTTGCAGTGCACCGGGTCGCCCACCAGCACCGGCACGATGTGGCTGACCGAGGGCATTACCGGCAGGCCGGCGGCGACCATGCGGGCCTTCAGGGACGCGGCGCGCTCCTGGTGGCGCTCGCGCACATCGTCATGTTCCTTCAGATAGCGGATCGAAGCCACGGCGCCGGCCGACAGCGCCGGCGGCAGGGACGTGGTGAAGATGAAGCCCGAGGCGTAGGAGCGGATGGCGTCCACTAGGTCGGCGTCGCCGGTTATGTAGCCGCCCATCACGCCGAACGCCTTGCCCAGCGTGCCTTCGATGATGTCGATCTGGTCGGCCACCCCGTCGCGCTCGGAAACACCGCCGCCCCGCGCGCCGTAAAGGCCCACGGCATGGACTTCGTCCAGGTAGGTCATGGCGCCGTATTTCTTGGCCAGGGCCGCCGTGGCGCGCAGGTCCGAAATGTCGCCGTCCATGGAATAGACGCTCTCGAACGCCACCAGCTTGGGCGCATCCGCCGGCGCGCCGGCCAGCAGGCTTTCCAGATGGTCCAGGTCGTTGTGCCGGAACACCTTGAACTCGCCCCGGCCGTTGCGGATGCCGGCGATCATCGAGGCGTGGTTCAGTTCGTCGGAGAAGATGATCAGCCCCGGCAGCACCTTCTGCAAGGTGGCCAGGGCCGCCTCATTGGAGACATAGCCGGAGGTGAACAACAGCGCGGCTTCCTTGCCGTGCAGGTCGGCCAGCTCGTGCTCGAGTTCCACGTGATAATGGGTGGTGCCGGAGATGTTTCGCGTCCCACCGGAGCCGGAACCGGCCTCGTCGATGGCCTTGTGCATGGCGTCCAGAACGACCGGGTTCTGGCCTTGGCCCAGGTAGTCGTTGGAGCACCAGACCACCACGTCGCGTTCTTGGCCTTCCGGCGTGGTCCAGGTGGCCCAGGGGAACTTGCCGCGATGGCGCTTGAGATCGGCGAACACCCGGTAGCGGCCCTCCGAGCGGACCTGTTCCACGGCGTTCCTGAAGGCAGCCTTATAGTCCATGACCCCAACCTATCCAACGGGCCGGGCGGTCTTCGCGCCTCGGCAATGGCAGCGGTTCATCGCACGAACCGCGAGGACGTGTCACCTGGGGGCTATCCCCTGTCCGGATCAACCGATCCGGCGGAGGACCCGAAGGCCGGCGGCGTCATGCGCCGTCCATCGTCATATAGCAACTTAACACTGTTCACCGCCAGGGACGAAACGTCCCAGCCTTGACGGAAACACGGCCCGCCGGCAGGCGTCCCAGCGCCTACTTCGGCTTCTGGAACTTGTAGATGAACTGATCGGTGTGTCCGCGCACGGCCGGCGTGAACACATTGAGCGTATGGTTGTCCGTCGCATCGGCCAGCACCGTACTCTCGCCAACAAACTTGAAACCCGCCGCCGTGACTTCAGCCTTCACGGACGCCGGATCGATGCGGTGCAGGGTGTCGGTGGCCGTAAGGCCTGCCCCCCCCGCCGCGGCGTGGTCGAGGATCACATAGTATCCGCCTGGTTTCAGCGCCTTGAAAACGGCCGCATTGACCTTGGCCAGGTCCGCCGGACCCATGAAGCTGTCGTGCATGTCGTGATAGTTCTGCGCCGTCCAGACCACATCAGCTTTGGTGGGCACGGCGAAATCGTTGATCGCCGCGGTGATGTAGGTGACGTTGGGCCAGGCGGCGTCGGGAACCGCGCCGTTGGCCGGCAGCGGGCCTTTGGCGAACTTGGCGAATTCCGTCGGCTGGAAGGCATAGACCTTGCCCTTGGGCCCGACCGCGCCGGAGAACAGCTTCGAGAAATAGCCGCCGCCCGGCATCAGGTCGACCACCGTCTGGCCCGGCTTGATCCCCGCGAACACGAGCATGGCGGCCGGCTTGCGGGCCGCGTCCCGGTCGGTGTCCGCCTTGGGGCGCGCCGTGCTAGACACTGCCGCTGTCACATAGGCTGGCGTGGAGCTCGCCGCGCTTACCTGCCAGGCGCCGATCGCGCCCGCCGAAATCACCGCCGCGCCCAGGAGCGCCGTCATACCGATCCGCTTCATCGCCGAACCTCCGTTGCTTTTGACTATCAGTACGTCAAGCCGCAGCCCCCCAACATTAAATTCCTGAAAGGCAAAGTTACGAGGGGCAGTTGAGCCTGTCGGCCGTTTGGCGCAACCTCCGGCGAGTCGCTCGAGAATGATCAGGGGCCCGAGCATTGACACAAGCGACAACCACCGCCTCGCCGTGGCGTCAGGACACATTGGATCGCACCCTGGCGCTGGTGAACTACGGCCTGCTGTTCTGTTCGATCTTCTTCGCCGGGATTCCTGGACTGGTGGCGGTGATTATCGCCTACGCGCAGCAGAATGAGGCGCCCGCCCGCATCCGCTCGCACCTGCGCTTCCAGATCCGCATCTTCTGGATCGCCTTTGGCCTGTCGCTAGCGGCGTCGGCGGCGGCGATGACCGCGGCGCTGCTGGCCGCCGTCGACTTCGTGCAGGTCGGCGTCGACAAGACCTGGACCAGTTTCTCAGTGGACATGGCCCGGCTGGTGGTGATCAGCGACCTTGAGCACCTTCGGGTCGCCACGCCGGTCGTGGGCCTTGTGGTGATCACCGTCCTGTTGTCGATCGTAACCCTGCTCTGGCTGATCGCCGCGCCGGCCGTTGGCTTCATCCGGCTTGCCACGGATCGCTCCATCGGCGATGGCGGGCGGTAGATCGCCCAACACCGGGCGGACCTTCCATCGGATCGTTCCATGAGCCGCGCGCCCCTAGCCCCCTACCCCGCCCTGCGCCTGCGCCGTCTGCGTCAGGCCGACTGGGTGCGCCGCCTGGTGCGCGAAAGCGTGCTGACCCCGTCCGACCTGCTGTGGTCGATGGTGGTGCACGAGGGCGAGGGCCGCATTCCGGTGCCTTCCATGCCGGGCGTCGAGCGCCTGTCAGTGGCTGAATGCGCCAAGGCCGCCAAGGAGGCCCGAGCCCTGGGCATCCCCGCCATCGCCGTCTTTCCGCATATCGACGCCGAAAAGAAGGACGCCCTCGGCGCCCAGGCCGCTGATCCGGACGGCGTCGTCTGCCGCGCGGTCAAGGCCATGAAGGACGCGGCGCCGGAAGTCGGCGTCATGTGCGACGTGGCCCTGGACCCCTTCACCGACCACGGCCACGACGGCGTCATCGAGGGCGGTCGTATCCTCAACGACGCCACCATCGAACGGTTGGTGGAACAGGCCCTGGTCCAGGCGGAAGCCGGCTGCGATATCCTGGCGCCCTCGGACATGATGGACGGCCGCGTCGGCGCCCTGCGCGGCGCCCTGGAGGCCGCGGGTCATCAGGACGTGATGATCATGTCCTACGCCGCCAAATACGCCTCGGCCTTCTACGGCCCCTACCGGGAAGCCATCGGCTCGGGAAAGCTGGGGACTGGCTCAGTGGACAACCCCGCCGACAAGAAGACCTACCAGATGGACAACGCCAACACCGACGAAGCCCTGCGCGAGGTGGCGCTGGACATCGCGGAGGGCGCCGACATGGTCATGGTCAAGCCGGGCATGCCCTACCTCGATATTGTCCGCCGAGTGGTGGAGGCTTTCAATGTTCCCACCTTCGCGTTCCAGGTGTCAGGCGAGTACGCCATGCTCATGGCCGCCGCCCAGAACGGTTGGCTGGACGAGGAGCGCGCCATCCTGGAAAGCCTGGGCGCCTTCAAGCGCGCCGGCTGTGCGGGGGTAATCACCTACTTCGCGCCCAGGGCGGCGAGGCTGCTGGGGGCCTGAACGCGAACCGGCCGCGGACGCTTTTCAGCGCGCGCGGCCGGTCCTGACTCTATCTCGCGGAAACCTAAGCGGACGCGGCTTGGCTCGTGGCGGAGCGGCGGCGCGAGTGGCGCAGGACCGCGCCCAGGCCGCCGAAGCCCAGCAACATCATCGCCCAGGTCGCGGGCTCGGGAACGGCGCTGATGGTCGCGCTGAGGCCCGTGCTGTCGTATTCGTAGGCGCCGGCGTTGGTGACGTCGAAGGTCAGCTTGTCCCCGGCGGCCAGGACGTAGGTTCCCGAAAACGGCGAGGAATTGCCATAAGCCGACGGCGAAATAGAGCCACTGCTCAGCAGGGTGCCGTTCCGGTAGACGCCGACGTTGACGCCGTCGCCATTGTTGACCGTGCTCAGGCGCTCGAAAAACCCGCTGACACTGTAGCTGGACGTCGTGGGCGCCTTGAAGACGACGGAGACATCCGACGGCTGCGTCGAACCATTACCTGGGTGCGTCCAAAGCACGCCCGTCGGCACAAGCACCGTCCCCGCCAGTGAGGCGCTCGGGCCGCTGGTCACCAGGCCGACCCCCGGCACATCACCGGGGCCTTGCGAATTCTGGCACTCGAAGTTGGAAACGCTGAAGCAGGTCGCGTGAGGCGTAGTGAACTGGGTCTGCGCGGCGCCGATGCCGGTCCCGTATGTCCAGACACCGTTCGGCGTCGAATTCACGTAGTCGGTCACGACGTTGTAGGTAGTGGCGGCCTGAGACGCGCTGGACGCTCCCATCGCTAGCGACAAAGCGGCCGCGGCGACAAAGAACGATGTTTTAAGCCGGTTCATGGCCATCTCCCTAAAGTTAGCGAAGTCCTAACACAGGTCTCGCGAAGGGGTGATGACAAATCGCCCGTGAAGCGAGCCGGTAGCCTCAGCCTGGGGCCGTTGACAGTCGTCACTGAACTCACGAACAGGTGGTCCGCTGGTTCGTGCAAACATCCCGCGTCCACCCCGTCACCCCGCCGATCCGCAGATTCAGGAATCGACCGTCGCAGCCGATCACCTGGGCCTTGGGCGCCTTGTCGTCACCCATCGGCGCCTTGAACACAGCCTTGCCCGCATCCGACGGCAGGGCGCGCAGGACGGCTCCGGGGTTGAGCGTCTCGATCTCCAACTTTCTCAGGGCCACATAGCCGGCGCCCTTGAACACGACCTTTTCGCCGCGCGGCAGGTCATCGCTGTAGAGCGTCGCCCCGTCGATCCGCATCCAGTCGCCAGCCTGGCCCGTCACGTGCACCCGCACCCAGTCGGTGCGGGCCTTCAAAGCCCCGATCACAGGCCCGCCGGGCGCGGCGCGGACGTTCAACCCGGCCGGATCCTTGTCGGCGACATTGAGCAGCACATCGCAACGGGTTTCCGCCGCCTGAGCCGAACCAACGGCCAGGGCGAACAAAACTGTCAGCGGCGCCCGGCAATCGCGGGTCATCACCGCCTCACCGCTTCCGCAGCCGCGCGGCCAGGCTGGAGGTATCCCAGCGCCGTCCGCCCATCCCCTGCACCTCGGCGTAGAACTGATCCACCAGGGCGGTGACTTCCACCCGGGCGCCGTTGGACCGGGCCTCGTCCAGCACCAGGCCCAGGTCCTTGCGCATCCAGTCCACGGCGAAGCCGAAGTCGAACTTGCCGTCGGCCATGGTCTTCCAGCGGTTGTCCATCTGCCACGACTGCGCCGCGCCCTTGGATACCGCCTCATAGACCAGGGTGGGGTCGAGTCCCGCCTGGGCGGCGAAGGCGACGCCCTCGGCCAGGCCCTGGACTACGCCGGCGATGCAAATCTGGTTGACCATCTTGGTCAGCTGCCCGGCCCCAGCCTCACCCATGTGCTTGGTCGCCTTGGCATAGGCGCTGATCACCGGCTCGGCTCGCGCCACCGCGGCCGCATCGCCGCCGATCATGATCGATAGCTGGCCATTCTCCGCCCCCGCCTGGCCGCCAGAGACCGGGGCGTCGAGGAAGAATTTTCCGTCCGCGGCCGCCGCGGCCGCCATTTCCCGCGCCACCTTGGCCGAGGTGGTGGTGTGGTCGACGATGATCGCCCCCGCCGGTAAGGCCGGCAGCGCCTGGGCGACCACCGCGCGCACGTCATCGTCGTTCCCAACGCACAGGGCCAGCAGGTCACACCCCTCGGCCGCCTGCGCGATCGTCGCGCCGGCGACGCCACCGTGTTCAGCCGCCCAACGCCGCGCCTTCTCCGGCGAGCGGTTGAACACCCGGGTCTCATGGCCAGCCTTGGCCAGGTGCCCGGCCATGGGAAAACCCATGACGCCTAGGCCGATAAAGCCAACTCTCATGCGCACACTCCTGAACGCCGTCCCGAACATCGCTGGACGCAACGCCATCTTAACGATGCCAGGCGACCTTAGCCGACGATTCAAGGTTAATCCCGCTTAGGAATTCCAATGGCCGTCGGCGAACAGCCCATCATCATCAAGAAGGTGAAGAAGGGCGGCCATGGCGGCCACCACGGCGGCGCCTGGAAAGTCGCCTACGCCGACTTCGTCACCGCCATGATGGCCTTCTTCCTGCTGATGTGGCTGATCAACACCACCAGCCCGGAGCAGAAGCGCGGCATCGCCGACTATTTCGCCCCGGCCAGCGTGTCGGAAACCACCAGCGGCTCCGGCGGTATCCTGGGCGGCACCTCCCTCAGCGACGACGGCTCCAAGAGTTCCGGTTCCAAGGCCGTCATCGAAGCCTTGGCCCCGCCCGCGCCCCCGGCTAGCCAAGACGTTGGCCAGAGCGCCAGCGCGCAAGCCGGCGGCCCCACGGCCCAGCAGGAAGCCCAGAAGAAGGCCGAGGACGCCGCCTTCCAAAGCGCCGCCCAGTCCCTGCGCCAGGCGATGCAGAGCATGCCCGAACTGGCGGAGCTGTCGAAACAAATCCTCATCGACAACACCCCGGAGGGCCTGCGCATCCAGCTGGTGGACCAGGAAGGTCGCTCGATGTTCAAGGAAGGTTCGGCGGAACCCAACGAACGCGCCAAGGTATTGCTGCGCGCGGTGGCCAAGGTGGTCAACCAGCTGCCCAACCGAATCAGTATCGCCGGCCACACCAGCGCCAGCCCCGAAGGGGCCAAACCGTCCTCCGACTGGTCCCTGTCATCCGCCCGCGCTGATGCGTCGCGGTCTATCCTCGAAGGCTCCGGGGTCTCGGCCAACCGCGTCTATCAGGTCGCCGGCAAGGCCAGCTCCGATCCGCTCTATGCCGATGACCCTTTGCTGCCCGGAAACCGGCGTATCGCCATCGTCCTGCTGCGCGAGGCGCCTGTTCTGCCGCCTAATCACGGTCTTTAGATCGGGGGTGGCTTGCGCGACGCGCGGCCATACCCACTAATCTTAAGGCCAGGGTCGATTTGAAAGGCCGACACGACACGTGACTCAGCATTTTCCGACGCGCCAGCTTCGGTTCTTCCTGACGGCGCCCTCGCCATGCCCCTATCTGCCCGGGCGCGAAGAACGGAAAGTCTTCGCGCACCTGCCGCTGCTGGACGGCGCCATCGTCAACGACTCCCTGACCCAGGGCGGCTTCCGCCGCTCCCAGAACATCGCCTACCGCCCCGCCTGCGAGTCGTGCGCCGCCTGCGTCTCCGCTCGCCTGCCGGTGGGCGACTACGTCTTTTCCCGCTCTGAACGCCGGGCCCTGGCGCGTAACCGCGACTTTGAGCGGCATGTGGTCGAGGCCGAGGCCACCATCGAGCAGTTCGACCTTCTGCGCCGCTATCTGACCTCCCGGCACGCCGGCGGGGGCATGGCCGACATGACCTGGCCCGACTATGTCGCCATGGTCGAAGACACCGCCGTGCGCACCCACATGGTGGAATACCGTTCGCGAACCGCCGACGGCGGCCCTGGCGAGCTGGTGGCGTGCGCTCTGGTGGACCAGCTGTCCGATGGACTGTCGTTGGTCTACAGCTTCTTCGATCCAGGTTTCGAGCGTAACAGCCTGGGATCGTTCGTGATTCTCGACCACCTGATCCAGGCTGGCCTCATGGAGCTGCCCTATGTCTACCTGGGCTACTGGGTCCAGGGCAGCCAGAAGATGGACTACAAGGCCAAGTTCTCCCCCCTCGAAGTCTTGCGCCCTCACGGCTGGACCCTGATGTCGGCGCGGGACCGCGAGGCCTGACCGGCTCCACCCGCCGGAAATGGTCTGGGGCAGGTCAGCCACCGGAGCCGTCATGCCGATGTTCCTTCGATTCCTTGTCGCCGGCCTGATGACCTTGGCCCCAGGCGCGCCTATATTCAGAGGGCGAGCGGGCGAAGTCGAAGGAGTTGGTTCATGAAAGCGATCTTTCTAGCGGCCCTGATGGCCGCGACGGGCCTCACCACCGCCCAGGCGGCCCCCCACGCGGTCTCCCAGGTCAGCGTCAGCATCGGCCCGGAGCTGCAGGCCAAGGCCAACAAATACGGCCAGCGCGAGCTTGATCAGCTAGCCGCGGACCTGAAGTCTGATGTGGAGCGAGCCCTGGCCCGCAACGGCGGCGCGGCCTCCGGCGGCGGCGAGTTGAAGCTGATCCTGGCCGACGCCACGCCCAACCATCCCACGTTCAAGCAACTGGGCGACACGCCGGGCCTGTCCCTACTCAGCTTCGGCAACGGCGGCGCCAGGATCGAGGGTGTGCTGGTTCGCGCCGACGGGACCACCGAAGCGGTGAACTACGAGTGGCAGGAAAGCGATATCAGCCAAGCCTACTACCAATCCACCTGGGGTGATGCCGGCTGGGTGTTTGAACAGTTCGCCAGCCGCGTGGCCCACGGCGACCGCCTGGCCCAACGCTAGAGATCATCCCGCTCCGATTCGACTTGCGGCGTCGGCCTCGCGTCGGCTTGATCGGCTGACGCGGCGCGACGCCGCCCGCCAAGCGAGTCGACCATGCCAGACGCCCCCGCCGCCGAACGGCGCCCGATCTTCGAGCTGCTGGAGATCATGGCCCGCCTGCGCGCCAGGCAGGGCGGCTGCGCCTGGGACTTGGAGCAGACCTACGCCACCATCGCCCCCTATACGATCGAGGAAGCCTATGAGGTGGCCGACGCCATCGAGCGGGGCGATCTGAACGACCTGCGCGACGAGCTGGGCGACCTGTTGCTGCAGGTGGTCTTCCACGCGCGCATGGCGGAGGAGGACGGCGCCTTCGATTTCGACGATGTCGCCCGCGCCATCAACACCAAGATGATCCGCCGCCACCCGCATGTGTTCGGCGACGCCGAGCAGCGCACCGCCGGCGAACAGACCCAGGCCTGGGAAGTGATCAAGGCACAGGAGCGATCACAGAAGAACCATGCCCAGGCGCAAAAGCCTCCCAGCCTGTTGGACGACATCCCCATGGGCCTACCGGCCCTCACCCGCGCCGTGAAACTGTCCCGCCGCGCCGCCGGCGTCGGTTTCGTCTGGCCCTCCGTGAAGGAGGTCCTGGAAAAGCTGCACGAAGAGATCGCCGAGCTTGAGCACGAGGTCGCGGCGGGCGACCTGGACAAGGCGCGCCAGGAGCTAGGCGACGTGCTGTTCGTCTGCGCCAACCTCGGCCGCCAGCTGGACATCGATCCCGAAGACGCTCTGCGCGCCACCAACGCCAAGTTCGTCCGGCGTTTCCAATATATCGAGGCCCGGCTGGCCGACGCCGGCAAGACCCCCGCCCAGTCGGACCTGGCGGAGATGGACGGGCTTTGGGACGCGGCCAAGGCAGCGGAAAGGGCCGGCTGAAGATGAGTGCGCTGGCTCGCCAAGCGCCGTGTATCGCGGCCCTGGCCCTCGCTTTCGCCCTGGCGGCCGGCGCCGCCCAGGCCGCGTGCTCGCGATCGGATGTCAGCGCTGCGGCGGCAGGCGTCCAGGTGGCGCGGGCGGCTCTGCTGGCGCTGCCGGTCAAGGACATGGACACCGATGTCCCGGTGGGTGGCCAGGCGGCCATCACCACGATGAAGACGCGGCTGGCCGCGCTGGCGGACGCCTACGAGGCCTGCGCCAGTCCCGGCCAAGACCCGCAAGCCGCCGCGCGCGACCTGACCTTGCTGGCGGGCGGCCCGGGGATCGGCGACGACAACCGCTACGGCCGCGGCTTAAGCTTCGCGGTCAAGCGCTGGGGCGCCAAGCAGGACCTAATCGGCATCGTTGCGGAGATCGAGATTCAGTGCGGCGCCGACGCCTCCCTATTCCTGTTCAGCCAAGGCCCTGACGGTTGGGCGCCGGTCCTGCGCTGGCAGGCGCCGCCCTATGCCGAGGTCAGTGGCGGTTTCGAGAGTTTCGACTATGCGGTCTCGCCGCCGGATCGCCAGGGCCGCTGGTTCGTCGCCGCCAAGAGCATCAAGCCGTGGTGCTCCTCCGCCTGGTCGTCCATCCGCTATGCCATCCTGCGGCCAGGTCCCTCCCCCTCCGCGCCGAAAGTCCTGCTCTCGCGCCAGGACGAGATTTGGTACGGCGGCGACGATACCGGTACGCTGAAAGTCGGCGCGGCGGACGTCGATCTGAGGTTCCACGCCAGCAGTATCGACTCGGGGGTACACAACCGCCTCTGGATCCGTCGCTTCGCCATCGAGGGCGACCGCCTCCGCCGGATTGGCCCCGTGGCGGCTTCTCCCCGCGACTTCGTGGACGAATGGATCGTCTCGCCGTGGCTAGAGGCTTCGGCGTGGACGGAGCCGGCGGCGCGATCCGCCCTCCGCGCCGAGCAAGCCCGCCTCAAGAAGATCCACCATTTCGACTATGACGCGGTCCATCGCTGCAAGGCGCCCGGAACCTATCAGATCAAGCTCCTCGACGACGACACCCCTCACTATCTGAAGGTCGCCGCCGGACCGGGCTACCGCATGCTGGCGGTCTCCTCCCGCCGCGACCCCGCCTGCGCCGGGCCTAATCTGCTGCAGACAATGACGACCCGGTAGGCGTGATCCGCTTGCGGTCTTATCCCCGATCCACCCGCCCGTGGGCCGACAGCGCTTCCACCGCCTGCCGGGTCAGGGTTCCGCGCCAGGCCCGTTTGGCTGTGGCCCAGGCTGCCTCGTCCACGAAGGCCCAATCCCAGAAGGGGAGCCAGCCGCCGTCGTCCTGCTGGCCAGCGATCAGGGCCGCCGCGGCCGGTTCGATCTGGTCGGCCAGGACGCCGGCCAGCGGGCTCGCCGGGGTTTGCGCCAAGTCTAACGCTGGGGCGTGCACGTCCTTGGCATCGTGACCGCTGACCGATCGCAGCAACAGGTCCAAGAGCGCGGCGCGCAAGTCCGCCGGCGCCGTGGGCGTCTCGGCCAGGATCACCGCGCAGCGTAAGTCATAGGCGCCGGTGATCAGGTTGGTTTCGGCGATCGTCCGGCGCATCCGCGCATCGGCCGCCGCGATCAACCCGACCGGGGCCGCGTCGGCGAACCCATAGAGCGCCGCCAGAATCTCCGCCGTCGGGTTGAACCGAAAACCCAGCCAACGGTCCGCCAGTTCGCCGTCATAGCCCCACCAGGGCGCATGAGGGCCGTCGTCCACATGGGCGTCGATAATGGGCCAGACCCCGTCGGCGATGTTTACCGCCAGCCAGCCCAGCGCCGCGCCAAGCATGGGATGGTCGGCCGCCACTCGCGCTTGGCGCAGGTGCCGCAGGCCCACGCTGGTGGCGAGGCCGCTGGAGGCAGGGGTTGCAAGGTCAGGCTCCAGCCCGTGGCCGAAGCCGCCATCGGGGTTCTGGAACGGGGCCAGGGCCTCGATCACCGCCTCGCCCGTGCCGTCTTCGAAAGCCAGAGCCCATAGCGCCACATCCAGGGGGCGCGCTTCGGCATGGATGAAAGCCCGCGCCGCTTGGAAGCGATCTGGGGGCAGTCGCGCGGTCATGGCTCGATCCTCGTCTTGGACTGGCACCATCCGCCGCCAGCAGCATGACGTCAAGAACAAACCGGGAACTACTCCGTCGCGGGGCGGATCAGGGCCAAGGGGCGCAACTGCTCGAACTGTCCCAGGGCCTGCGGCCCCAGGCGAGCGGCGACGATCACCCGGCCCTCCTCGTCCTCGCGGGCCGTGATGCGGCCGTGGCGATAGAGCCAGGCCAGGGCCTCGCCGTCCGACGCTTCCAGGTCGAACACCAGTTCCGGCCCCTCGTCCACCAGCCCGCCCAGCTGGGTCAGCAAGGCCTCGCAGCCTTCGCCGGTCACCGCCGACAGGGCCGCGGCGCCCGCCCGCTCGGCGCGGGCCAGAACCGCCTCGCGTCCCTCGCCGTCCAGCTGGTCGATCTTGTTCCACACCTCGACCACGCGCTTGCCGCTGTCGGGTCCGACACCCAGCTCGATCATGACCTTGCGGACGTCCTCGTTCTGGGCGTCGGAGTCGGCCCCGGCGATGTCGCGCACATGCAGCACGATATCGGCGTCGCGCACCTCCTCCAGGGTGGCGCGGAACGCCTCCACCAGTTCGTGTGGCAGGTCGGAGATGAAGCCGACGGTGTCAGAGATGATCGCCGGGCGTCCCCCAGGCAGCTTCAACTGCCGCAGAGTCGGATCCAGGGTGGCGAACAGCATGTCCTTGGCCAGGACCTTGGCCTCGGTCAGGCGGTTGAACAGGGTCGACTTGCCGGCGTTGGTGTAGCCCACCAAGGCGATGGTCGGATAAGGCACGCGCCGCCGCGCCTGGCGTTGCAGACCGCGGGTGCGGCCCACGTCCGCCAGGTCCTTCTTCAGGCGGACCATCTTGTCCATCAGCAGCCGTCGGTCGGACTCGATCTGGGTTTCCCCGGGACCGCCCATCACCCCGAACCCACCGCGCTGGCGCTCCAGGTGTGTCCAGGTGCGGACCAGGCGCGAGCGCTCATAGTCCAACCGCGCCAGCTCCACCTGCAGCTTGCCCTCCCGCGTGCGGGCTCGGCGGGCGAAGATCTCGAGGATCAGGCCGGTGCGGTCGATCACCTTGACCTTCCAGGCCCGTTCCAGGTTCCGCTGCTGAACCGGGGTCAGGGCGTCGTCGATGACGACGACGTCGAGTTCCTCGCCATCGCAGATCGTGGCGATCTCGGTGACCTTGCCGCTGCCGAACAGGGTGGCGGGGGTGACCGCGCGCAAGGGCGCGATCAGGCTCTGGCGGATATCCAGGTCCAGGGCCTCGGCCAGGCCAAGGGCCTCGTCCAGGCGCGCTTCGGGGGACCGCAGCGAGGTCTCGCGCGGCCGGATGGGGTGGATGACGAGGGCGGTCTCGACCTGAGGCCGTCGATCAATGGATTTTACGGTCAATCTTCGGCGTTTTCTTCGGTGCCGGGCTCGTAGAGCTGCACGGGCGCGGCCGGCATGATGGTGGAGATGGCGTGCTTATACACCAGTTGCGACTGGCCATCCCTGCGCAGCAGAACACAGAAGTTGTCGAACCAGCTCACCACGCCCTGCAGCTTGACGCCGTTGACCAGGAAGATCGTCAGGGGGGTCTTGGATCGGCGAACGCTGTTGAGGAAGGTGTCCTGCAGGTTCTGTTTTTTGTCGGTCGTGCTCATGGGTTTAAACCCCTTTTTGTTCGTTGCTTGGCGACCCAACGTCGCCACACAAAAGTTGGTTGGGCCTCATGGACCCTTCGCGTCGCGTCACCAAGCGGTTGCGCGAGCTTGTTCGATATAGAGTTCTCGTAACCGTTTCGCCACAGGCCCTGGCTTGCCGTCCCCCAGAACATGGCCGTCCACCTTGACGATGGGCATCACCAGGGTCCCGGCGCCGGTTATGAAGGCTTCCTTGGCCGATCTGGCCTCCTCCACGGTGAAAGGCCTTTCCTCGACGGTAAGTCCGGCCTTGGCGATCACCTCCAGCAGGGTCTTGCGGGTGATGCCGCGCAGGATATTGGCCTGGGTGTCGCGGGTGCGCAGATGGCCCTGCTGGTCGATGATCCAGGCATTTGATGAGGCGCCCTCGGTGACCAGGCCCAGCTCGTCCACGAACCAGGCCTCGATGGCCCCCGCCTCCCGGGCTTTCTGCTTGGCCAGGACATTGGGCAGCAAGCCCACGGTCTTGATGTCGCAGCGGGCCCAGCGGGTCTCCGGGGTGGTGATCACCGCCGCGCCCTTGGCCGCCTTGGCCTCGGCGGTGGCGCGGTCGACGCTCTTGGCGGTGATGACGATGCTGGGCGGGGTGCCGGGCTCGGGGAAGGCGTGGTCGCGCCTGGCGACGCCGCGGGTGACCTGCAGATAGACCAGCCCGTTGCGCACCCGATTGCGGCGCAGCGACTCGCGCAGGGCGATCTTCAGCGCCGCGCGGCTCATCGGCGGATCGATACGAAGCTCCGACAGGCTGCGGTCCAGGCGCGCGAAATGGCCCTCCGCGTCGCTCAGCTTGCCGTCGAACACCGCCCAGACCTCATAGACCCCGTCGGCCAGCTGATAGCCGCGGTCCTCGATATGCACGCTGGCCTCGGCGTGCGGCTGGAAGATCCCGTTCACATAGGCGACGCGCGACATCAGTCCTCCAGCTCCTCAAAGGCCCGCGCGGCGCCGAAACCCAGGGACTTCAGCTTGCGGTGCAGGGCCGAGCGCTCCATGCCGATGAAGGCCGCCGTGCGCGAGATGTTGCCGCCGAACCGCATGATCTGGGCGTTCAGATATTCCTTCTCGAACAGCTCCCGCGCCTCGCGCAGCGGCTGGGCGATGATCCGCTCGGCGCCCAGGCCCCCGGCCGGCGGCGTGCCGCTGGCGTCGGGGGGCAGCATCTCGGCGGTGATCGCCTCGCTGGGATCGCCCGCCGCCAGGATCAGGATGCGCTCCACCACGTTTTTCAGCTGGCGGATGTTCCCCGGCCAGGCCTGCACCTGCAGCGTCGCATAGGCGTCGTCCGCCAGACGCCGCACCGGCAGGCCCGACGCGACCCCCAGCTTCTCGATGTAGAAATCGATCAGTTCCGGAATGTCCTCGCGGCGCTCCGACAGCCCGGGCACCCGGATCGGCACCACGTTCAGCCGGTGAAACAGGTCCTCGCGGAATTTGCCGGCCGCGATTTCCTCGCGCAGGTCGCGGCTGGTGGAGGACACCACCCGCACGTCCACCTGCACGTCCGCCTCGCCGCCCACGCGCCGGAACCGCTGCTCCACCAGCACCCGCAGGATGCGGCTCTGGCTCTCCCAGGGCATGTCGGCGATCTCGTCGATATAGAGGGTGCCGCCGTGGGCGCGCTCGAAGACGCCGATCTTGCGCGGCCGCCCGCCCTCGCCTTCCTCGCCGAACAGCTCCACGTCCATGCGCTCAGGGGCCATGCCGGCGGCGCTGACCACCACGAACTCGCTGCGCGCGCGGGGGCTGGCGCCGTGGATCAGGCGGGCGGATGTCTCCTTGCCGGCGCCGGGCGGGCCGGAGATCAGCACCCGGCTGTTGGCCGAGGCGACCTTGGAGATCATCTGCCGCAGCTGCTGCGCCGCCGCCGAGGCGCCCACCAGCCCATCAGGCAGGATCACCTGGGTGCGCAGCCGCCGGTTCTCCCGCCGCAGGTTCGCCGACTCCAACGCCCGCTCGGCCACCAGCAGCAGGCGGTCGGACTTGAAGGGCTTTTCCAGGAAGTCATAGGCGCCGCGCTTGATGGCGCTGACGGCGGTCTCGATGTTGCCGTGGCCGGAGATCATCACCACCGGCAGGTCCGGATCCAGGGTCTTCACCAGGTCCAGCAGTTCCAGCCCGTCCATGCCGCCACCCTGCATCCAGATATCCAGGACCAGGAGCGAGGGCTTGCGGGCGCGGATGGCCGCCAGGGCGGTCTCGGAGTCCTGGGCGGTGCGGACCGAATAGCCCTCATCCTCCAGGATACCCGCCACCAGGTCGCGAATATCGGCCTCATCATCGACGATCAGAACATCACTGGTCATGCATTCAAGGCCTTCAGACCGTCTCCGCCGAAGCGGGCGCTTCAACGGTCTCGGATGGGGGTTGGACGCCGGGCGTGTGCGGGCCGGGTGTGTGCGGGAAGGACAGGACGACGCGCGCGCCTCGGCCGTGCGTCGCGTCGGTAAGGGTTAGTGCGCCGCCATGATCTTCCAGAATCCGCTTCACGATAGCCAGGCCCAGCCCCGTGCCCTTTTCGCGCGTGGTGACATAGGGCTCGGTCAGACGGTCGCGGTCCTTGGCGGGCAGGCCGACGCCATTGTCCTCGACAACGATGTCCAGCAGCCCGGGGCGCAGGACGACGGCGACATCGATGCGTCCTGGCGGATCGGGCTGAATCAGCCGCCGGGCGGCGATCGCCTCGCCGGCGTTCTTCAGCACATTGGTCAGGGCCTGGCCGACAATGCGGCCGTCGCAGACCAGGGTCGTGGCCGGAAGCGGTTCTCTGATTTCCACCGCCGTCTCTGGCGCGGCCACCCGCTGGGCGAAGACGCTCTCGCGCAGCATCTCGGCCGGGTCGTGCTCGGAGAACTTGGGCGCGGGCATGCGGGCGAAGGCGGAGAACTCGTCCACCATTCGGCCGATGTCGCCCACCTGGCGGATGATGGTTTCGGTGCAGCGGTCGAAGGTCTCCAGGTCGCCGGTGATTTCCTTGCGGTACTTGCGGCGCAGGCGTTCGGCCGACAGCTGTATCGGCGTCAGGGGGTTCTTGATCTCGTGGGCGATGCGCCGGGCGACGTCCTTCCAGGCGGCGTTGCGCTGGGCGGCGATCAGCCGGGTGATATCGTCGAAGGTCAGCACCAGGCCCTCGGCGCTGTGGCTGGCCCGGACCCGCAGGCGCAGGGACTCGCCGCCGCGCACCACGTCCACGTCTTCCTCCACCTCGCTGCCCAGGTCGGCGGCGGAGGCGACGAAGGCCAGTTCCGGCGCGATGTCGTCCAGTCGGCGTCCGAAGGCCTGGGCGGTGGTGACGTTGAGCAGTTCGGTGGCCTGGCGGTTGATGGCCGAGACCCGCCCCTGAGGATCCAGCCCGATGACGCCGGCGCTGACGCCCAGCAGCACCGTCTCCATGAAGTGGCTCTTGGATTCGGCGTCGGCGTGGGCCGCGCGCAGGGCTTCCTGCTGCGCCTGCAGGTCGCCGGTCATGCGGTTGAAGGCCCGCGATAGCACCGCGATCTCCTCGGGATCGCCGCTGGTGTCCACCCGCACCGAAAGGTCCCCGGACGACACCCGTCCCGCCGCGTGCACCAGCCGCGCCACCGGCCCGGCGATGCCCCCTGCCGCCAGGATGCCCAGCCACACCGCCCCCACCAGCACCAGCAGGGCCGTCTCCGCATAGCTGAGGGCAAAGGCGGCCTGGATCCGGGTGCGATTGACCTTGGCTTCACGATAGGCGGCCAGGGAGGCCTCGGATTCCCGCAGGTGGGTGAAGATGCCCTGGTCCACGGGCCGCACGACATAAAGGTAGGCGTCCGGATAGGCGCGCAGCCGGTATAGGGCCCGGAACAGGTTGGTGTGCTCGAACGGGTTGGCCGAGACCAGTCCCTCGTCGGCGGCGTCGAAACTGGATGTCGGCGGCGTCAGCAGCGGCGGGGCCGTCGGCGATTCGGCCCGCGCCAGGACGAAGCCGCGCCGATTCAGCAGGTAGGCCGCGGTGAAGCCGTTGTCCTGGGTCTGGTCGCGCAGGAAGTGGCCGAACGCCACCGGCGAATCGGCCAGGGAGAAGAAGGCGCTGTTCAGGGCGTTGGCCATGTTGCCCATGTGCACGCTGATGTAGTTCTTCTGCTCGCCGACATAGGAATTGGCCACGGTGGCGGAGTTCTCCACCACCGTCTGGACGCGCGCGTTGAACCAGTTGTCCACGCCGCGGGTCACCAGCACGCCGAAGAACAGGGCGACGATCACCGCCGGCGCCACCGCGGCCGTGGCGAACATGGCGATGAACCGCAGGTGCAGCCGCGCCCCGGCGTCGTCGGACTGGGCGTTGAACAGGGCCACCACGCGGCCGAACATCACCGCCGCCAAGGCCAGGACGATCGCCAGACCCAGCAGCAGCAGGGTCAGCACCAGGGGACTGGCCGGCCCCAGCGGACCGCTCAGCGTGGGCGACGAGCCCAGCATGATCGCCGACGCTGTCAGGGCCAACGCCAGCACATAGCCGACCGCCATAATCAGGCGGCTATCCAGCTTGGCGCCCAGGGCAAGCGTTCTCAGCGACAGCATGGCGCGCGAAGGTGACGGGGACGTCATCCTCCGAAATTAGCGGAGTGTGCCCCAAACTCAACAGGCTTGTGGCGAAATAGGCTCAGCGGCGCCCGCGACTCATCTCCACGCCCAGGTCATGAATCTTCTTGCGAAGGGTGTTGCGGTTCAGGCCAAGCACCTCGGCGGCGCGGACCTGGTTGCCACGAGTGGCCGCCAGGGTGAGCTGGATCAGCGGCCGCTCGACCTCCTCCAGGATCCGGTCGTAGAGCCCCGCCGGGGGCACCCCGTCCGGCTGGTCGGCGAAGTAGGAGGCCAGATGGCGCTCCACCAGGGTGGCCAGGGTCACCGGGCCTTCCTCGCCCACCGGCATGGTCACCTGCTCGGCCAACTCGCGCTCGACGATCCGGGCGCTGATCATCTCTTCAGCATAGAGGGCGCAGATGCGGCGGATCAGGTTCTCCAGCTCGCGCACGTTGCCGGGCCAGGCGTGAAGCTTCAGCCGCTCCAGGGCCGCCTGGTCGATGGTCTTGGATGGCAGGCCCTCGCGGGCAGCCCGCAACAGGAAGGCGCGGGCCAGATCCGGGATGTCGTCGGTGCGGTCGCGCAGGGGCGGCAGGCGCACCGGCGCCACGTTCAGCCGGAAATACAGGTCCTCGCGGAACAGACCCTGCTGGATCAGGCCGCGCAGGTCGCGGTTGGTGGCGGCGATGACCCGCACATTGGGCTTGCGGCCGGTCTTGGGATTGATCGCCGGCTCGGCCCCGTCGAACACCCGCAGCAGCCGGGTCTGGGCGTCCAGGGGCATGTCGCCGATCTCGTCCAGGAACAGGGTGCCGCCGTCGGCCTCCACCAGCTTGCCGTGGTCGCCGTCACCCTTGCCGAACAGCTCGGTCTCAACCCGCTCGCGCGGCACGGCGGCCAGGTTGATCACCGCGAACTTGCCGTCGCGGCGACGCCCCAGGTCGTGCAGCGCCCGCGCCACCAGCTCCTTGCCCGAGCCTGACTCGCCGGTGATTAGCACCGTCAGGTCCGCGCCAACCAGGCGGGCGATGGTGCGATAGACGTCCTGCATCGGCGTCGAGCGGCCGATCAGCGGCAGACGCTCGTCGCGAACCGCGCGGGCCTGGGCCTTGGCGGCCTCGCCGTCGGCCGGACGCGCCAAGGCCCGGCGAGCCGTGTTGGTCATGTCGTCCAGGTCGAAGGGCTTGGGCACATAGTCGAACGCGCCCACGTCCGCCGCGTTCACCGCGGTGAGCAGGGTGTTCTGTGCGCTCATGACGATGATCGGCAGCTTCGGCCGCTGCTTGCGGATGCGCGGCAGCACGTCGAACACGTTCTCGTCGGGCATCACCACGTCGGTAACGACAAGGTCGCCTTCCCCGTCCATCACCCATTTCAACAGGGTCGTGGCGTTGCCGGTGGCGCGCACCTGATAGCCGAGACGGGTGAAGGCTTGGGAAAGCACGAGGCGGATAGAGGAGTCGTCGTCGGCAATCAGGATCTTCTGCGTAGCAGCGCTCATCTGGACTTTCCCTTGGGCGACGGAACCACGGTCGGCGCCACAGGCAGCAAAACCCGGAAGACAGTCCGTCCAGGCTCGGATTCAAAATCGATCAGGCCACCGTGGCCGGCGACGATCTTGGCCACCAGAGCCAGGCCTAGGCCGGCTCCGTGGGTCTTGGTGGTGACGAAGGGTTCGAACAAATGTTCGCGCAGGTGGGCCGGCACGCCGGGGCCGTTGTCGATGACCCGCACTTCCAGCGGCGCCCCCTGCGCCGCCTGGCCATCGATGGCGCGCACCCGCACCCCGTGACGGAAGGCGGTGGTCAGCAGGATCTCGCCGCGCCCGTCGCCGCGGCTGTGCGCGGCCTCGGCGGCGTTCTTCACCAGGTTCAGGAACACCTGGATCAGTTGGTCCTCGTCGCCCCACACGGCGGGCAGCGACGGGTCGAAGGTTTCGCGCAGGCCCAGGCCGTCGGCGACACCGTTGGCTGCCAGGGCGCGAACCCGGTCCAGCACCTCGTGGATATTGACCTCGGCGCGGTTGATGATGGCGTCGTCGGAGAAGGCCTCCATGCGGTCCACCAGACGGCGGATGCGATCGGTTTCGTCGACGATCAGCTGCGCCAGCGGCGCATCCTCGGGCTTGGCCCCGGTCTTCAGCAACTGCGCCGCGCCGCGAATACCCGCCAGCGGGTTCTTGATCTCGTGCGCCAGCATCCGGCCAAGCCCCACCACGGAGCGCAGGCCAGCGACGTCCGCCGCCCGGTCGACGCCGAGAGCCCCGCCCTTCACGTGCAGGCTGAGCAGGATCACGCCCTCGCCCAGGGACGCGGCGGCCCCGTCGGCCTCGAAGGTCGGATGGCCGAACAGGCTGATCTCCAGGCCGCGCTCCCGCACCGCCCCCTGTTCAGCGGCGGCCCGGTTGATCAGCGACACCAGCGGCGAGCCGGGCGGCAGGGCGGCCTTGAAACGCCCCCGGGCCAGCAACGCCAGGCCCTGGCCGAACAGGGCCTCGGCGGCCTCGTTCACGGCCACCAGGGCGCCGCTGCTGTCCACCACCATGGCCGGCTCGGGAATGAGATCGAAGGCGTTGGCCTTCAGGGCCACCAGGCCGGCGGCGGTAGGAGAGCTCCTGACCTTGCTCTCGGTCATGCGGCCAGCCTTTCGGCTTCGCGGCGCCACTGTTCGGCGAGCCCCGCGGCGATGTCGGACGGTTCGTCCAGTCGGCACAGCCTGGCCCGGGCGGCGCGGCGATCGTCCGCCTCGCCCGCCCAGGGCGCCTGTTCGACATAGGCCGCCAGATGTTTGCGGAACATGCGCACCCCCACATGACGACCATAGAAATCGACACTACGATGAAGTTGGATCACGGCGGTCTCCAGCAAGGCCTCCGGCCCTGGCGGCGTATAGGCCTCGCCGTCCAGCGCCGCTTCGATGGCCGCCGCCACCCACGGCCGCCCTGTCACGCCCCGGCCCAGCATCACCGCATCGGCGCCCGACTGTCGCAGGGCGGCCCGCGCGCTCACGGCATCGACGATGTCGCCGTTGACCACCACCGGGATCGTAACCGCCGCCTTCACCGTCCGAACCGCGGCCCAGTCGGCCGTGCCGTTGTAGAACTGGCTTCGGGTGCGGCCGTGCACGGTGATTGCCTGGGCCCCGACCCGTTGCGCCCGCGCCGCCAGCTCCGGCGCATTGCGCGCCGCGTCATCCCAGCCCAGGCGCATCTTCACGGTCACCGGCGCGTCGCTGGCCTCCACCGCCGCGGCGATCAGGCGCTCGGCCAGGTCCAGGTCCCGCATCAGCGCCGATCCGCATGCCGCGCCCGTGACCTCCTTGGCCGGGCAGCCCATGTTCAGGTCGATGATCTGGGCGCCGGCGTCAGCGGCCAGCCGCGCGCCCTTGGCCACATGGCCCGGCTCGCGCCCCACCAGTTGCACCACAATCAGCGGCAGGCCCTCGCCCACCGCCGAACGGCGGACAACATCCGGCCGTCCCTGCGCGAACTCGGCGCAGGCAACCATTTCGGTGGCGACATAGGTCGCCCCTAGATCAGACGCCGTCTGACGAAACGGCAGGTCGGAAACACCGGTCATCGGCGCGATCCAGACCCGGCCCCTAACCGTCACCGAACCGACCCTCACGTTACTGCCCATTTTATATGCACCACATACGGCGACTTTTTAGGCACATTGTGCGGCGCCGTAAAGCCTGGACAATGATGATTGACCCCCTAAACACAGCGGCATGGAATTTCTCGCCGTTATCGTCGCCGGAGGATCCGGCAGCAGAGCCGGTCCAGGCGGCGCCAAGCAGTGGCGCGAACTGGCCGGACGCCCGGTCCTTCGCTGGTCCGCACAGGCCCTTCTGGCGTGTGGCGCGCGCCAGCTTGTGGTGGTGGTTCCCGATGGTAGTCAAGAGCTTGCGCAACAGGCCCTGGCCGGCCTGCCGCGCTGGTCCACCGCGATCGGGGGGGCCACCAGAGCGGATTCCGTGCAGTCGGGCCTGAAGGCGCTGCGGGCCGAATCAGACGCCATCGTCCTGGTGCACGACGCGGCCCGGCCTTTTGTTGCAGTGCGACACATCGAGGCCCTGCTGGCCGCCCTGGCCGGCGCTGACGGCGCGGTTCCCGCCCTGCGCGTCGCCGACACCCTCAAGCGCGCGCAATCCGAGGACGGTCCCATTGAGACGGTCTCCCGCGCCGGCCTCTGGCGCGCCCAGACCCCCCAGGCCTTCCGCCTAGGCCCGCTGCTGGACGCCTACGCCCGCTGGCCGGCGGACGCCGAACCCACCGACGACGCGGCGGTCATGGAGCACGCCGGCGGCCGCGTGGTCCTGTCGGCGGGCGACCCGATGCTGATGAAACTTACCTATCCGGAGGATTTCGCCATGGCCGAGCGGCTGGCGGGGGCGGCGCGGACCACGCGCATCGGCATGGGCTATGACGCCCACCGTTGGGGGCCGGGCCAGAGCGTCTGGCTTTGCGGGGTCGAGATCGCCCACGACCACACCCTGGTCGGCCACTCCGACGCCGACGCCGGCCTGCACGCCCTCACCGACGCCCTGCTGGGGACCATCGGCGAAGGCGACATCGGCGACCACTTTCCGCCCACCGATCCTCAGTGGAAGGGCGCTCCGTCGGACATCTTCCTGAAAAAGGCGGTGGACCTGATCGCCGAGCGCGGCGGCCGCATCCTCAATGTCGACCTGACCCTGGTCTGCGAACGCCCCAAGATCAAACCGCACCGCCAGGCCATGCGCGAACGCCTGGCGAACCTTCTGGGCGTCGCCCTGGACCAGGTCAGCGTCAAGGCCACCACCACCGAGGGCATGGGCTACACCGGCCGCGAAGAGGGCCTTGCCGCCCAGGCCGTGGCGGCGGTGGAGCTACCGGCTTAGGGCCAGCCGCCCGTCGCGGCACTTTCCCTGCGCGGACTCCAGGGTGTTAGTCGTCATACCCCTATGATCTCCACGGCTTCGAAGCGTTAGAATCCCCTACCCCTGCCTGGCCCGGCTCATCTCCTGGTCCCGCATCCGCCGCACCATGGCGCCGAACAGGTTGGTGTAGTTGTCGGTCCAGGGAGCCACCCCGGCGGGCTTCACCGCCACCCACATGCCGCCGGCCCGGAACGGCGCCAGGGCCGCCTCGCTGCGGGTGACGATCACTGCGTCCTCCGCGGTGTCCCAGAGGTCCGGCAGACCCGGCAGCGCCTCGTGGTCCTGATAGAGCGCATGGCCGCCCGCCGCGATCGCCACCGCCTCGGCCGGGCGGATCAGGTCCAGGTTGCGGTTCGACAGGTGCAGGATCAGCACCCCGTCCGGCTTCAACTTGCTCAGATACATCCGCACCGCCTCCACCGTCAGCAGGTGCGCCGGCACGCTGTCGGAGGAGAAGGCGTCGATCAGCAACACGTCATAGCGCCCTGGCGGCTCGCGGTTCAGGGTCAGGCGCGCATCGCCCAGCACATAGCTCAGCGGCCCCTTGGCGCACTGGCTGGTATAGGTGAACACCTTGCCGGCGGTGGACAGGCGGAACACCAGCGGGTCGATCTCGAAGAACTTCAGGGCGTCGCCGCGCCGCACATAACTCGCCACCGTGCCGGTCCCCAGTCCCACCGCCCCGATGGTGATCGCCGGGCTGGCCGCCTGCTTGGCGTCGAACACCTGCCCGATGGGGGTCTCATGGGCGTAGTAGACCAGGGGCTGGCAGCGATGCGCCGCGTCCTGGGCCTGGGCGCCGTGCAAGGTGGTGCCATGGGCCAGCATGCGCAGTTCCCCGCCCAGGCGCGGATCATTCCCCCGCGTCTCGCGGACCACCCCGAAAAAGCCGCGCCAGCTTTGCACCACGTCCGTGCGGTCGCTGATCCGTTCGGCGGCCGAGATCAGCACCAAGATCATCGGCAGGAAGGCCCACACCCGGTTGCGCAGCGCGAAGGCCATCGCCACCGTCAACGCCAGGAACCAGGCGGCTACGTCCATGGCCTTGGCGTGGGCCAGCAACCGCCGCGCCAGGGGCCACAGCGGCTCGGGGGTGCGCACCAGCAGGAAGGCGATCACCGCCCCCGCCAGCCCCAGGCCGATGGCGGCCCACACCCAGGGCCGCTGCGGCCGTTCCAGCCCCCACGGCCGGGCCAGGCACGACAGCACCAGCACCAGCGGATACTCCGCCACCGTGTTGAAGATCAGCGGGGCCATGAAGGCGTTGAACGATCCCCCCAGCACCCCGCCCAGGGACATGCAGATGTAGAAATCGGTGAGGTGCTCCGGCGCCGGGCGCCGCGCCACCAGGGCCTGATGGCAGACCAGGGCGGTCAGGAAGAACGTGACCAGATGCAGGCCGACCTCCTGCAGGAAGTTATGCGTCCAGAAATGGATAAAGGCAGCGCAGACCGGCAGGGCGGCGGCCTGCAGCACCAGGACGACCTCCCGCTTCAGCCAGGGTCTGGCCTGGAAGGCGAAGATGAAGGTGGCCAGATACAGGGCCAAGGGCGCCACCCACATGAACGGCGCCGAGCCCAAGTCCGTGGTGATGAAGTTGGTCACTCCAAGCATCAGGCTGGACGGCAGGGCCGCCAGCCCGACCCAGATCGCCCGCTCCCGCCAGGAAACCCGGGCGGCCACCGCGGTCGTCGTCTCAGCCGGCCGCGCCAGCGGCGCCCCGCGCCACAACGCCAGACCCAGCATTCCCAACAACGCGAAGAACGCCGCGTAGCCCATTGTCCAGCCTAAAGTCTGTCCGTGGAGGGTCGCCAGCGGTTCGACCAGGATCGGATAGGACAACAGCGCCAACAGGCTGCCCAGATTGCTGGCCGCATAGAGGGCGTAGGGCTCGCCCCCCTCCGCGCCGCGATAGACCCGCGCGTGCCAAGCCTGCACCAGGGGCGCGGTGGCCGACAGGGCGGCGAAGGGCGCGCCGATCGACAGGGCCAGCACCCCCACCAGCCACAGGGCTGGCGCGTCCGGCGGCGGATCGCCCAGCAGCGTGCTGACCTTCAGCGGCAGCACCAGGGCCGCCAGGGCCAAAACCACGAGGTGGCCGACGATCTGCGCCCGCATCGAGGCCAGGCGCTGCAGAAGGTGGGCGTAGACATAGCCAGCCAGCAGGGCGGCCTGGAAGAAGGCCAGGCTGGTGTTCCACACCGCCGCCGAGCCGCCCAGCACCGGCAGCACCAGCTTGGCCATCATCGGCTCGACCATGAACACCAGGGCGGCGCTAGCGAACACCGTCACCACAAATAGCGCGGGCGCTAGGGCGCCGGATCGTGGAGCGGGGACGGCTGTCATGGCCTCGATTCTTCGCCGGGGACCTTTGCCGCAGATTGAATCAGTCTGGCCCGGATAAGAAGGCCCCCCGCCAAACAATCTTCAGCTTGGTCGTGGCCACAAAGCGCGCCGCCTTGGCGAGGGATCGCGCTCGGGGCTGGACGCAGCGAAGTTGCTCCCCCACAACCGGCCCTGGCCAATGGGCTGATTATTTTGGAGTGGGCGGCATGTTCTCGTTGGAAATCGACACCCTGGCGCGGCTGTTGATCGATGACGCCCGCGGAAAGAACCTGCGCCTGGTCACCGCCGAGAGCTGCACCGGCGGCCTGGTCGCCGCCGCCATCTGCGCTGTCCCCGGCGCCTCGGACGTCTTCGAGCGCGGCTTCGTCTGCTACACCAACCGCGCCAAGTCCGAGATGCTGGGCGTCTCTGGAGACCTGATCGCCGACCTCGGCGCCGTCTCCGAGCCGATCTGCCGAATGATGGCCGAGGGCGCCATCGAGAATTCTCACGCCCACGTGGCCATCGCCATCACCGGCGTTGCCGGCCCCGGTGGCGGCACCCCGCTCAAGCCCGTCGGCACCGTCCACCTGGCTAGCGCCCGTTCCAACCAGTCGGTGCAGCACCGCATGGAGGTGTTCGAGTACGAGACCCGCTGGGAAGTGCAGATGGCCGCCGTCCAGATGGCCCTGGAAATGATGCGGGATCGGCTGCGCTGAGCCGATCAGCCCCGCGACGCCAGCGCCAGGCTGAAGAAGCGGGCAAAGGCATGAGGGCGCAAGGCCGCCGCGCCGCCTTCAGGAAGTTGCCCGCCCCGACCCGTACAGCACCCTCGCCCGATCCTCGAAGCAGGCCACCAGCCGCGCCACCGCCTTGTTGAAGTTCGCCGCCAGCAGCGCCTGCAGCAGCCGCGACTTGAACTCGAAGTTGATCTCGAAGGTCAGTTCAGCCCCGGCGGGATGATCCTTGAAGGTCCAGCGGTTGGTCAGCCGACGGAACGGTCCCGACAGCAGGTCGACGTCGATCTGGCGCGTGATCTCATTCAGCCTCACGGCGGTGGCGAACCGCTCGTGGACGATGGCGAAGCCCACATCCGCCTCCGCGTCGAGCGCGGTCACCCCCTGCCCGACCTGGCGCCGGTTCCAAGACCGCAGGCGGGTGATCCAGGGCACGAACTGGGGATAGCGATCCACGTCGCCCACCAGCTCGAACAGCTGCTCGGGGGTGTAGGGCAGGATCCGCGTCAGGCTGTGGCGCAACCGACGTCAGGCCGCTGCTTCACGGTCGCGCCTGGCCGCCTGCAGCCGGGCGAAATCCTCGCCGGCATGGTGGCTGGACCGGGTCAGCGGACTGGACGACACCATCAGGAAACCCTTGGCGTAGGCGATGGTCTCCAAGGCCTTGAATTCCTCCGGCGTCCAGAACCGGTCGATCGGCGCATGCTTGCGGCTGGGCTGCAGGTATTGGCCGATGGTGATGAAGTCGACGCCGGCGGAACGCATGTCGTCCATCACCTGCATCACCTCTTCCTTGGTCTCGCCAAGGCCTAGCATCAGGCCGGACTTGGTGAACTGAGTGGGCGAGCGTTCCTTCACCCGCTCCAGCAGGCGCAGGGAATGGAAGTAGCGGGCGCCCGGCCGGATCGACAGGTACAGCCGCGGCACGGTCTCCAGGTTGTGGTTGAACACATCCGGCTCGGAATCGATCACGCTCAGCGCCGCCGCCACCGGCTTGCGCAGGAAGTCCGGTGTCAGGATCTCGATGGTGGTCGTCGGCGCGGCCGCGCGGATCGCCCGCACCACGGCGGCGAAGTGCGCCGCCCCGCCATCGGCCAGATCGTCCCGGTCGACGGAGGTGATGACCACGTGCTTGAGCCCCATCTTGGCCACCGCCTCGGCCACTCGGGCCGGTTCGGTGGGGTCCAGGGCCTGCGGCATGCCGGTGGCTACGTTGCAGAAGGCGCAGGCGCGGGTGCAGGTGTCGCCCATGATCATCATGGTGGCGTGCGACTTGGTCCAGCACTCGCCGATGTTCGGGCAGGCCGCCTCTTCACACACCGTCACCAGGCCGTGGGTCTTCACGATCTCGCGGGTGGCGTTGTAGCCCGGCGAGCCTGGCGCCCGCACCCGCAGCCATTCCGGCTTGCGCAGGATGGGGGTGTCGGGACGGGCCTGCTTCTCCGGATGCCGCAGGGCGCGAAGGGTGGTGTTGTCGATGACCGTCGCCATACGGCCTAGATCGTCCGTTCGCGCCTCCGGATCAAGAGCGGTCGCTGTCACATCTCTCTTCGCCCATCGGGGGAGGCGCCGGTGAAGCCGGGGATGGGGGCTCCTTGGATCCCATCTTTGCCACAACGGCCCTCCGTCCAGGATGTTTCCAGTTGCCCGCTCGCCCACACCGGGAGATCACAGGGCATGGGTCGAGGGTGGGCTGCGATCGCCATGCTGCTGATGCTCGCCGCCTGCAAGGGCGGCGGGGCGGAGACTCCGTTCGTGGAGAGCCGCACCCCCGCCGACCTCGGCCCCCGCTTCTATCCGCCGGAGAACTGGGGCTGGGGCCTGGTCCAGGTGGGCGAGGCCCCCGCCCAGCGCTACGGCGTTTCGTCCCCCGCCACCGCCGTCCGCGCCCAGATCCTGGTGCTGCCCGACTATGGCGAGACCGCCGAGACCTGGTTCGAGACCGCCGCCGACCTCAACGCCATGGGCTACAACGTCTGGGTCCTGGACGGCGCCGGCCAGGGCGGCTCGGGCCGCCTGACCCAGCCGCGCGACCTGGGCTACGCCAAGTCTTTCAACCCAGACCTGGCCGGGGTCAGGGCCATGGTCGTCACCGTGATTCGCCCCACCGCCGCCGCCCCCCTGATCGTGCTGGGCCAGGGCGTCGGCGGCATGATCGCCGCCCGCGCCCTGCAACGCGGTCTTCCCGCGCACGCCCTGATCCTCAGCAGCCCGGCGCTGGACGATCGGCCGGGCGGCTCGGCTACCGACCTGACCCTGTTGATCGCCGGCAAGCGCCGCGCCGCCGGACCGGGCGCCTGGAGCCGGGCCAGCCCCGACGCCTTTGCCCAGGGCGGCACCCATGATGCCTGGCGCGGCCGAACCACCCACCTCTGGCAGACCTCCAACCCCGACCTGCGCATGGGCGGCCCAAGCGGCGCCTGGATCACCGCCTTCGACGCCGCCGCCGATGACGCCCGCCACGGTCTCAAGGACCTGGACACGCCGACTCTGTTGCTGGAGGGCGACAACCCCAAGGGCTGCCGCGATCTGCCCCAATGCCAGGCCGTGGCCTTCCCTGGCGGCGGCTCGATGCTGGCGTTGGAGCGCGATGCCGTGCGGTCCCGTTGGCTGGCCGCCATCGACGCGCTCATCCGTCAGCGGCTCGCGCCGCCAAGCGCCGCCGGTTCACCCCCGAAGTGACAGCGCTTCCCATCCCGCCGCGCGGTCTGTAGCGTCCGCGCCACAGAACAGTACCGAACGAACAGTCCTTGGGAGGTCACCGGCGCATGTCGCGCGCTTTCAATCCGGCCGACGCCAACCGGTCCGTCTTCGACGCCTTGCTGGACGCGGCCCGCCGCTTCGGGGCCAACAAGCCGATCCTCGAGGACCAGGAACGCAACCCGCTCAGCTATACCGACCTGATCCGCGCCGCTTTCGCGCTGGGCCGCAAGATCGCGGGCGTGACCAGCAAGGGCGAGCGTGTCGGCCTGCTGCTGCCGTCCAGTTCAGCGGCCGTGGTGACCTTCTTCGCCCTGCACGCCTTTGGCCGCATCCCGGCCATGCTCAACTTCACCGCCGGCATCCGCAACCTGCGCGCCGCCGTGAAGCTGGCCGGGGTCAAGCGGGTGCTGACCTCTCACCGCTTCATCGAACAGGGAAAGCTGCACGACCTGATCGACGCACTCGAACAGACCTGCGCCATCACCTACCTAGAGGACGTGCGCGCCAGCATCGGCCCCGTCGACCGCGCCTTCGCCCTGGCCGCGTCCCTGGCTCCCAGGCGTTTCCGCGCCGACAGCAGGCCGGACGACCCCGGTGTGATCCTGTTCACCTCCGGCAGCTTCGGCGCGCCGCGCGGCGTGGTCCTGTCCCAGCGCAATATCGTCGCCAATGAGCTGCAGATCGCCGCCCACATCCCGCTGGATCCGGACTGGGTGATGTTCAATCCCCTGCCTGTGTTCCACTGCTTTGGCCTCACCGCCGGGGTCTTCCTGCCGATCTTCAACGGCATGAAGGCTTTCCAGTATCCCAGTCCCCTGCACGTGAAGCTGATCCCGCCGCTGCTGAAGGACACCAAGGCCACCATTCTGCTGGCCACCGACACCTTCATGAACCAGTACGCCCGCGCCGCCGACCCCGGCGACTTCGCCAGCCTCAAGTTCGTGGTCTGCGGCGCTGAAAAGGTGCGCGAGGAAACCCACGCCCTGGTCCGCGACCGCTTCGGCCCCATCCCCCTGCTGGAGGGTTACGGCGCCACCGAGGCCTCGCCGGTGATTGCCGTGAACACCCCGCTGGACAACCGCACCGGAACGGTCGGCGGCCTGCTGCCGGGTATCGAGACCCGTATCGAGCCGGTGCCCGGCATCCCCCGTGGCGGCCGTTTCTATGTTCGCGGCCCCAACATCATGACCGGCTACCTGCACGAGGGCGGCGTCCTGGAGGTCCCGCCGGACGGCTGGCACGACACCGGCGACGTGGTGGAGATGACCGAGGATGGCTGGATCACCATCCTGGGCCGGGTCAAACGCTTCGCCAAGATCGGCGGCGAGATGGTCTCCCTCACCGCCGCCGAGGACCTTGCCATCCACCTCTGGCCCGACGCTCGCCATGCCGTAATCTCCCTGCCCGACGCCAAGAAGGGCGAGCGTCTGATCCTGGTCACCGACCGCGGCGACGCCGACGTCGCCAAGCTGGTCAGCCACGCCAAGTCCCTCGGCGCTTCCGACCTCACCGTCCCGCGCCGGATCGTCAAGGTGGCCGAGGTGCCGCTGCTGGGATCGGGCAAGACAGACTATGTCGCGATCCAGAGAATGGCCGAGATGGAGGCCAAGGCGGCGTAGGAACAACAAGCGGAGGGCTGAACCTATGGAACGACTGAACGTCTGGGCGCCGCGCGTGCTCAGCCTTTTGCGGATCATCGCCGCCCTGCTCTTCATGGAGCACGGGCTAATGAAGCTGTTCCATTTCCCGGGACCGCAGCCGGGCGCGCCCAACCCCCTGCCCGCCATCCTCATGGCCGCCGCCTGGATCGAGGTGGTCGGCGGCGCCCTGCTGGCGCTAGGCCTCTTCACCCGCCCCGCCGCCTTCATCTGCTCGGGCGAAATGGCCGTGGCCTATTTCATGGTCCACGCCAAGAGCAGCCCCTGGCCGGCGCTCAACGGCGGCGATGCCGCCATCCTGATGTGCTGGGTCTTCCTCTATCTGGTCTTCGCCGGCGGCGGCCCCTGGAGCGTCGATGGTCTGGTCCGCAAGAGGGCATGAACAGCTCCAGTGACCGATATCCACAGCACCCATTTCGCCGCTCGAATGTATCGGCATATATCGACACAAAACGCCACCGCGGGCACTATTGCGTCGTGCTTCCATGGGAGTCGCGGTGAAGGTTCAGGTAAAAAAGTGGGGCAATAGCGCGTCCGTTCGCATCCCGGCCTCCGTGATGGCCGCAGCGTCGCTCAGCCTCGATCAGGCCGTCGATGTGAGGGAGGAAGGGGGCCGGATCATCATTGAGCCGATCAGCGCGCCGTCCTACGACCTTGATCAGATGCTTGAGATAATGACGCCCGAGTCCTTTCCCGAAGACGTTGATTTCGGGCCGCCGGTGGGGCGAGAAGCCTGGTAGTGGCGAACTATGTTCCCGATGCGGGCGACGTCGTCTGGCTTCGGTTCGATCCGCAGGCGGGCCACGAACAGGCGGGCCATCGGCCCGCGCTAGTCCTCTCGCCGTCGCGCTAGAACGCCCTTCGCGGCATGATGATTTGCTGCCCCATGATATCGCGGATCAAGGGCTACGTCTTCGAGGTGGTCGTCAGCCAGTCCCCGCCCAGCGCCATCCTCGCCGATCAACTCAAGAGCCTGGACTGGCGAGCCCGTGGCGCGGTTCACAAGGGCGCGGTTCCTCCGCAGGTCCTCGCGGAGGTTCAAGCCAAGATCAAAGCGTTACTGTCGTTGTAGCGCCCTACCACCACCGCTCCGGCCGCGCCTTGAAGTTCGCCGCCTTCTCCAGCGCCCCACCCAGGGAGAACAGCGTGCCCTCGTCCAGGGCCCGGCCGATCAACTGCAACCCCAGGGGCAGCCCCTGGGCATCCAGGCCGCCGGGCAGGCTCATCCCCGGTAGGCCGGCCAGGTTCACCGTCACCGTGAAGATGTCGTTCAGGTACATGGCCACCGGGTCGGCGCTGTTTTCGCCAAGGCCGAACGCCGCCGACGGCGCCGTGGGCGTCAGCAGCGCATCCACCTTCTCGAACGCCTGGGTAAAGTCGTCGGCGATCCGCCGTCGCACCTTCAGGGCCTTGATGTAGTAGGCGTCGTAATAGCCGGCCGACAGCACATAGGTGCCGATCAGGATGCGCCGCTTGACCTCTTCGCCGAAACCCGCCGCGCGGGTCTGTTCATAGACGTCGGTCAGGCTGCCGCCGTCGCCGACCCGCAGGCCGTAGCGCATGCCGTCATAGCGGGCCAGGTTCGACGACGCCTCGGCCGGGGCGATGATGTAATAGGCCGGCAGGGCGTATTTGGTGTGCGGCAGCGAAACCTCGACGATCTCGCAACCGGCGTCCTTCAGCCAGGCGATGCCCTTGGCCCACAGCTCGTCAATCTCGGCCGGCATGCCGTCGACCCGATATTCCTTGGGCACGCCGATGCGCAGCCCCTTCACCGACTTGCCCACGAAGCTGGGAAAGTCCGGCACATCGATCGGCAGGCTCGTGGAGTCTTTGGGGTCGTGGCCGCTCATCGACTTCAGCAGGATGGCGGCGTCTTCCACCGTCTTGGCCACCGGCCCGGCCTGGTCCAGCGACGAGGCGAAGGCGATCACACCCCAGCGCGAGCAGCGGCCGTAGGTCGGCTTGATCCCCACCGTGCCGGTGAACGACGCGGGCTGGCGGATCGATCCGCCGGTGTCCGTCGCCGTCGCCCCCAGCGCCAGGTTGGCCGAGACAGAAGAGGCCGACCCCCCGGACGAGCCGCCCGGCGTCAGTTGCCGGTTGCTGCCCTTGACCTTCCAGGGATTGACCACCGGCCCACAGGCGCTGGTCTCGTTGGACGAGCCCATGGCGAACTCGTCCATGTTCAGCTTGCCCAGCATCACCGCCCCGTCACGCCACAGGTTGGCGGTGACGGTGGATTCGTATTGCGGCTTGAACCCTTCCAGGATCCGCGAGCACGCGGCCGAACGGAAACCCTCGGTGCAGAACAGGTCCTTGATGCCCAGCGGCGCGCCGGTCAGCGGCCCGGCCTCGCCCCGCGCGATGCGGGCGTCGGCGGCGGCGGCCATCTCCAGCGCCTTCTCCGGCGTCTCCAGCACATAGGCGTTCAGCGCCCGCGCGCCTTCGATAGCGGTGATGTGCGCCTGGGTGATCTCGGTGGAGGAGAACCGCTTGGCCTTCAGGCCTTCCAGCGCGTCCTTCAGGGTGATGTCGGTCAGGTCGCTCATCTATTCCACCACCTTGGGCACCACGAAGAAGCCCTTGTCAGCCTTGGGCGCGTTGAGCAGGATCTTGGCCGCGTCGCCACCCTCGGTGACCACGTCCTCGCGCATCTGCATCGGCACGCTCACCGCAGAGGTCATCGGTTCGACCCCGTCGGTGTCGACCTCGTTCAACTGTTCGATCCAGGCCATGATCCCGGAAATCTCCCGGGCCAGCGGCTCCAGGCGTTCCTCCGGCTCGGCGATGCGGGCGAGCTTGGCGACCTTGCGGACCGTTGCGGCGTCGATGGCCATGATGGCTCCAACCTTTGAGAAGGCGTGGGGTTACTCGCCCCGGTCCCTGTTTGACAAGAGCGGCTGGGCGGAAGAAGGCAGGCCATGGCCGTCATCGACGTTTCCGACCTTCCCGCCGCCCTGCCCAGAGGCGCCCCTGTCATCGGGCTGGACCTTGGCGAAAAGACCATCGGCGTGGCCGTCTCGGACGCCTCCCTGATGATCGCCTCGCCCCTGGAGCTGATCCGCAGGACCCAGTTCACCAAGGACGCCGAGACCCTGTTCAAGTTGATGGCCTCGCGCGGCGCCGTCGGCATGGTCATCGGCCTGCCGGTGAACATGGACGGGACCGAAGGCCCCCGCTGTCAGTCCGTCCGCGCCTTCGGCCGCCACATCCTGCGCCTGCGCGACCTGCCCATCGCCTTCTGGGACGAGCGCCTCTCCAGCGCCGCGGTGAACCGCGTCCTCATCACCGAAGCCGACATCACCCGCGCCCGCCGCGCCGACCTCGTCGACAAGATGGCCGCGGCCTACATCCTCCAGGGCGCACTGGATCGGTTGCGGGCGGCCTTCTGAGAACCCCGCGCCAAGCTGAAGCCCCCTCCACCACTCCGTGGTTGCCCTCCCCCACCGCTTCGCTCTGGGGAGGAGAAGTTAGCCCTACCGCTTCTGATCCACGTCCCGCACCGCGCCCCGCGCCGCGCTGGTGGTGAAGGCGGCGTAGGCCCGAAGCGCCGTGGTCACCTTGCGCTTGCGGCCCACCGCCATCCACGCCGTCGCGCCCCGCGCTTCGATGGCCGCGCGCCGCTCCGCCAGCACCGCCTCCGACACCTTCAACTCCACCGTCCGCCGGGGGATGTCGATCTCGATCCGGTCGCCGTCCTCCACCAGGGCGATCACCCCGCCCTCGGCGGCCTCGGGCGAGACGTGGCCGATCGACAGGCCCGAGGTGCCGCCGGAGAACCGCCCGTCGGTGATCAGGGCGCAGGCCTTCCCCAGGCCCTTCGATTTCAAATAGCTCGTCGGGTACAGCATCTCCTGCATCCCCGGCCCGCCGCGTGGCCCCTCATAGCGGATCACCACCACGTCCCCAGCCTTGACCTTGCCGGTGAGGATGGCGCTCACCGCGTCGTCCTGGCTCTCATAGACCTTGGCCGGGCCGGCGAAGACCAGGGAGCCGTCGTCCACCCCCGCCGTCTTCACGATGCAGCCGTCCACGGCCAGGTTGCCGCTCAGCACCGCCAGGCCGCCGTCCTTGGAAAAGGCGTGCTCCGCCGAGCGGATCACCCCCGCTTCGCGATCCAGGTCCAGGGTGTCCCAGCGCCGCTCCTGGCTGAACGCCACCTGGGTGGGCACCCCGCCCGGCGCGGCGCGATAGAAAGTCCGCACGGTCTCGCTCTCGGTACGGCTGATGTCCCAGCGGTCCAGGGCCGCCCCCAGGCTGGGGCTGTGCACCGTCGGCTCGTCGCGATGGATCAGGCCGGCGAGGTCCAACTGGCCCAGGATCGACATCACCCCGCCGGCGCGGTGCACATCCTCCATGTGCACATCGGCCTTGGCCGGCGCCACCTTGCACAGGCACGGCACCTTGCGCGACAGCCGATCAATGTCGGCCATGGTGAAGTCCACCTCGCCCTCATGGGCCGCCGCCAGCAGGTGCAGCACGGTGTTGGTCGACCCGCCCATGGCGATATCCAGGCTCATGGCGTTCTCGAACGCCTTGAAGTTGGCCACGGCGCGCGGCAGCACGCTTGCGTCGTCCTGTTCGTAGTGGCGCCGGGTGATGTCGACGATCAGGTGGCCGGCTTCGAGGAACAACCGCTCGCGGTCGGCGTGGGTGGCCAGGGCCGAGCCGTTGCCTGGCAGCGACAGGCCCAGGGCCTCGGTCAGGCAGTTCATGGAATTGGCGGTGAACATCCCCGAGCAGGAGCCACAGGTGGGACAGGCCGACCGTTCGATGATCTTCACATCGGCGTCGCTGATCTTGTCGTCAGCGGCGGCGACCATGGCGTCTACCAGGTCCAATGCCACTTCCTTGCCGTCCAGGATCACCTTGCCGGCTTCCATCGGTCCGCCGGAGACGAACACCGTGGGGATGTTCAGCCGCAGGGACGCCATCAGCATCCCGGGGGTGATCTTGTCGCAGTTGGAAATGCAGACCATGGCGTCGGCGCAATGCGCATTGACCATGTACTCGACGCTGTCGGCAATCAGCTCCCGCGAGGGCAGGCTGTAGAGCATACCGTCGTGACCCATGGCGATGCCGTCATCCACGGCGATAGTGTTGAACTCCTTGGCCACCCCGCCGGCCCGCTCGATCTCGCGAGCCACCAGCTGGCCCAGGTCCTTCAGGTGCACGTGGCCCGGCACGAACTGAGTGAAGGAGTTGACCACGGCGATGATCGGCTTGCCGAAATCGGAATCGGTCATGCCGGTGGCGCGCCACAGGCCGCGGGCGCCGGCCATGTTGCGGCCGTGCGTGGAGGTGCGGGAACGGTATGCCGGCATGGGACGGTTTCCTTGAACGCGGAAGGTCGAAGGCGTGCTCAAACCGCCCACGACGCCCGCCGTCAAGCCAAGCCGACGCTTTGCTGGCAAATGCCAGAGCCGCTTGGCCCCTTCCCCACCGCGTCAAAGCTGCCTAGAACGCCCCTTTAATGACATCCCAGACCCCCGGCCCCGCTCCCGGCCTCGATGAAGTGCGCGCACGGATCTTTCCGTTCCCGCGCCGCCACCTGCTGTCCGTCAACGATCTCGATCCGGTGCAGGTGAAAGACCTGCTGGACTTGGCCGATGGTTTCGTCGGCCTCAACCGCCAGGCGGCCAAGAAGACGGACCTGCTCAAGGGCCGGACCCTGATCAACCTGTTCTTCGAGGCCTCCACCCGCACCCAGAGCTCCTTCGAGCTGGCCGGCAAGCGCCTGGGCGCCGACGTGGTCAACATGAGCCCGCGTACCTCTTCGATCTCCAAGGGCGAGACCCTGATCGACACGGCAGTGACGCTTAACGCCATGCAGCCGGACATTCTGGTGGTCCGCCACGCCTCCTCCGGCGCCGCGTCGCTGCTGTCGCAGAAGGTCAGTTGCAGCGTCGTCAACGCCGGCGACGGCCAGCACGAGCACCCCTCCCAGGCCCTGCTGGACGCCCTGTCCATGCGCCGCGCCTTTGGCCATGTGGACGGGCTGACCGTGGCCATCTGCGGCGATGTCCTGCACAGCCGCGTCGCCCGCTCCAACGTCGGCCTGCTGACCATGCTGGGCGCCAACGTCCGCGTCGTCGGCCCGCCGACCCTGATGCCCGCCGACGTCGCCCGCTGGGGGGTGGAGGTGCATCACGACATGAAGCGCGGCATCGAGGGCGCCGACGTGGTGATGATGCTGCGCCTGCAGCTTGAGCGCATGCAGGGGGCTCTGGTCCCGTCCATGCGCGAGTACTTCCGCTTCTGGGGCCTGGACCGCGAGAAGCTGGCCCTGGCCGCGCCGGGCGTCCGCGTCATGCACCCCGGCCCCATGAACCGCGGCGTCGAGATCGACTCCGACGTCGCCGACGACCTCACCGTCAGCCTGATCCAGGACCAGGTGGAGATGGGCGTGGCCGTGCGCATGGCCATCCTCGCCTCCCTCGCCGCGCGGCTGGACAACCGATGAGCCAGCTCAAGTCCGTTTGCGTCTTCTGCGGCTCCAGCCCCGGCGCCGATCCGGCCTATCTCGCCGCCGCCCTGGCCACGGGCCGAGCCATCGCCGGGCGCGGCCTCGCGCTGGTCTATGGCGGCGCCAAGGTCGGTCTGATGGGCGCTGTGGCGGACGCCGCCCTGGCCGCCGGCGGCGAGGTCTTCGGCGTCCTGCCCCAGGGCCTGGCCGCCAAGGAACTAGCCCACACCGGTCTCACCCGCCTGGAAGTCGTCGCCTCCATGCACGAGCGCAAGGCGCGGATGGCGGATCTGAGCGATGGCTTCCTGGCCCTGCCCGGCGGCATCGGCACCCTGGAAGAGATCTTCGAGATCTGGACCTGGGGCCAGCTTGGCTTCCACGCCAAGCCGGCCGGCTTCCTCAACGTCGCTGGTTTCTACGATCCGCTGAAGACCTTCGTCAGCCACATGACCGACCAGGCCTTCATGAAGCCCATGCACCGCGACATGGCCCTGTTCGCCGATACGGCAGACGTCATCCTGGACGCCTTCGACGCCTACCAGCCGCCCAATGTCGACAAGTGGATGCAGCGGGAACAACTCTGATGACCGCCCCTCCAATCTGCTTCATCAACGCCCGCCTAGTGGACCCGCAAACCGGCTACGACGGCCCCGGCGCCCTGCTGGTGGAAAACGGTGTCATCGCCTCGGTGACGTATGAGGTCGGGTTCGCCGACCTGTCGCCGGAGATCCGTGTCGTCGACTGCAATGGCGCCCTGCTCTGCCCCGGCCTCATCGACCTGCGCGTCAAGACCGGCGAGCCGGGCAACGAGCCCAAGGAAACCCTGAAGTCCGCCGCCCGCGCCGCCGCCGCCGGCGGGGTCACCTCCATCGTCGTGCAGCCGGACACCGACCCGGTGATCGACGACCCCTCCGTCGCCGACTTCATCCTGCGCCGGGCCAGGGACATCGAGCTGGTCCACGTCTATCCCGCCGGCGCCGCCACCAAGGGTCTGCAGGGAAAGGGCATGGCCGAGATCGGCCTGATGCACGACGCCGGCTGCGTCTATGTCACCGACGCTGACCGCCCCATCGTCGATTCCAAGGTCTTCCGCCGGGTACTGTCCTACGCCTCGGCCCTGGGCGTCCTGGTGGCCCACCGCCCCGCCGACCCCTGGCTCAGCGATGGCTCCGCCGCCACCGAGGGCGAGTTCGCCGGCCGCCTGGGCCTGCCCGCCGTCCCCGTCGCCGCTGAAACCATCATGCTGGAGCGCGACATCGCCCTCGCCGAACTCACCGGCGCGCGCCTGATGGTCGATCAGATCAGCGCTGCCCAACCCCTGGAAAGCCTGGCCCGCGGCAAGGCCCGCGGCGTCAAACTCCTGGCCACCGCCTCGATCAACCACCTGTCGTTCAACGAGATCGACATCGGCGACTACCGCACCTTCTGCAAGCTGACCCCGCCCCTGCGCTCGGAGGAGGACCGCATCGCCCTGATCGAAGCGGTGGAGAGCGGGCTGGTGGACATCATCGTCTCGGCCCACACCCCCGCCCCGCCGGAAGACAAGCGCCTGCCCTACGACGAGGCTACGCCCGGCGCCGTGGGCCTGGAAACCCTGCTGCCGGCCTTGCTGACCCTCTATCACGAGGGCCGCGTGCCCCTGGCGACCCTGATCAAGGCGGTGACCCTCGCCCCCGCCAACGCCATCGGCTTGGCCGCCGGCCGCCTCACCCCCGGCGCGCCCGCCGACCTGGTGTTGTGCGATATCGACGCCCCGCGCCTGATCGACGCCGCCGACCTGATCTCCAAGTCCCGCAACTCGGCCTTCGACGGCCGCCGGCTGCAGGGCGCGGTGCTGATGACCCTGGTGGACGGACGCATCGTCCACGAGGCTTAGAGGCCACCCCTAGCGTCCCCGAAATCTACAACCTAGACTGTGTCCATGCTCACCAGCCCTGACCCCGTTGTCGCGTGGATCGCCTGCCTCGTCGGAGGCTACCTGCTGGGCTCCATCCCCTTCGGCGTCATCGCCACACGGCTGGGCGGCGCGGGAAACCTGCGGCAGATCGGCTCGGGCAGCATCGGCGCAACCAACGTCCTCCGCACCGGCCGGCGCGACCTGGCCGCCCTGACCCTGATCGGCGACGGCGGCAAGGGCGCCGTGGCCGCCTTGCTGGCCCGGCATTTCTTCGGCGATCCGGCCGCCTGCATCGCGGCGGGCGCGGCCTTCATCGGCCATCTGTTTCCAATCTGGCTGAGGTTCAGGGGCGGCAAGGGCGTGGCCACCTTCTTCGGCACCATGATCGCCATCGCCTGGCCCGCCGGCCTTGCCGCCGGCGCCACCTGGCTGGTCATGGCGGCGATCTTCCGCATCTCGTCCTTGGCGGGGCTGGCGGCGGTGGCGGTCACCCCCCTGCTGCTCTTCGCCCTGGACCAGTCGACCATTCCGCGCCTGTATCTGGCAGTCTTCATGGCCGTGCTGGTGTTCATCCGTCACCACGAGAACATCCGCCGCCTGCTGAAGGGCGATGAACCCCGCATCGGCGCCGCCAAGGCCGCGCCGGCCACCTAAGGTGACAAGCCGGCCCCTCGAACCCGCCCAGCGCCTCGCCTGGCTGCGGCTGGCCCGCGCCGAGGCCGTCGGTCCGGTGACCTTCAACCGCCTGATCGATCGCTACAGCGACCCCGGCCGCGCCCTCGCGGCCCTGCCGGCCCTGGCCCAGCGGGGCGGCCGTTCCAAGCCGCTGAACATTCCCACCCTCGCCGACGCCGAGCGCGAGCTCGCTGCCGGTGAAGCCCTCGGCGCTCGCCTGATCGCCGCTTGCGAGCCGGACTTCCCAAGGCTGCTCACCGAACTGGATCCCCGCCCGCCGCTGATCTGGACCCTGGGCGACACCGCCCTGCTGCGCCCCCGCGCCGTGGCTATCGTCGGCGCCCGCGTCGCCTCCGCCGCCGGCCGCCGCTTCGCCCGCACCCTGGCCGCCCACCTTTCCCAGGCCGGCTATGTCGTCATCTCCGGCATGGCCCGGGGCATCGACGCTTCTGCGCACGAGGGCGCCCTGGCCCACGGCACGGTCGCTGTCCTCGGCGGCGGCATTGACGACATCTATCCCCCGGACAACGCCGCCCTCTACGGCGAGCTGAAGACCCGCGGCTGCATCGTCTCGGAGTCCGCCCCCGGCCGCCGCGCCCAGGCCCAGGACTTCCCGCGCCGCAACCGGATCATCTCCGGCCTCTCCCTCGGCGTCATTATCGTCGAGGCTGAGCTGAAGTCCGGCTCCCTGATCACCGCCCGCCTGGCCGGAGAGCAGGGCCGCGAGGTGTTCGCCGTTCCCGGCTCGCCGCTCGACCCCCGCGCTCGCGGCGCCAACGACCTGATCCGCCAGGGCGCGACCCTGGTGGAAGACGCCCAGGATGTGCTGAACGTCCTGCAAGGCCTGCGCGGCATGAGCGAACCCGAACCGCCCACTTACCGGCCGCCGCTGCCCGCCGATCCGGAAACCGACGCCGTCCGCGCCGTGGTCGAGGGCCTGCTGTCGCCCACCCCTACCTCCATCGACGAACTGGCCCGCCAGGCCGGCGCCCCCACCGCCACGGTCCTGGCGGCCCTCACCGAACTGACCCTCGCCGGCCGCGCCGACCTGATGCCGGGCGGCCTCGTGGTGGGTATTTTCAGCTAAGAGGCACAAGCCTCTTGACGTCGCCAAGTTGACAGACGCCTACCCTCGCCCCCACTTTCCGGTCGCTGCGCGTCGCCCGCGGCTCGGTTTTCCTCCCCCTCAAGGCGCTGAAAAGTCCCGCATGAACGTTGTCGTTGTCGAAAGTCCGGCCAAGGCCAAGACCATCAACAAGTACCTTGGCCCGGACTACAAGGTGCTCGCCTCCTACGGCCACGTGCGGGACTTGCCCTCGAAAGACGGGTCGGTGAAGCCCGACGAAGACTTCGCCATGCTCTGGGACGTGGACGCCAAATCCGCCAAGCGGGTCAATGAGATCGCCGACGCCATGAAGGGCGCCGACCGCCTGATCCTGGCCACCGACCCCGACCGCGAGGGCGAGGCCATCAGCTGGCACGTCCTGGAAATCCTCAACAAGAAGAAGGCCGTCAAGGGCGCCGTCGTCCAGCGCGTGGTGTTCAACGCCATCACCAAGTCGGCCGTGCTCGAGGCCATGGCCAACCCCCGCGACATCGACATGGAGCTGGTGGACGCCTACCTCGCCCGCCGCGCCCTGGACTATCTGGTGGGCTTCACCCTCTCGCCGGTGCTGTGGCGCAAGCTGCCGGGGGCGCGCTCGGCCGGCCGGGTGCAATCGGTGGCGCTGCGGCTCGTGTGCGACCGCGAACTCGAGATCGAGAAGTTCGTGCGCCGCGAGTACTGGTCGCTCGCGGCCC
>JBBROW010000026.1:0-56980 GCA_038228945.1 Caulobacterales bacterium | reverse complement strand
GAGATCGCCCGGCGGATCCTGAAGGAGATCAACGACCGCCTGCGGTTCCTGGTGGACGTGGGGCTGGACTATCTGAACCTGTCGCGGGGATCGGGCACCCTGTCGGGGGGCGAGAGCCAGCGCATCCGCCTGGCCAGCCAGATCGGTTCGGGCCTGACCGGGGTGCTGTATGTGCTGGACGAACCCTCCATCGGCCTGCACCAGCGCGACAACACCCGCCTGCTGACGAGCCTGAAGGGGCTGCGGGACCTGGGCAATTCGGTGCTGGTGGTGGAGCACGACGAGGAAGCCATCCTGACCGCCGACTATGTCATCGACATGGGTCCGGCGGCGGGCATCCACGGCGGCGAGATCGTCGCCGAGGGCACGCCGGCCGAGGTGATGCGTAATCCGGCCAGCCTGACCGGCCAGTACCTGACGGGCATGAAGCGGATCGAGATCCCCGAACAGCGGCGGCCGTTCTCGAAGAAGAAGATGCTGCGCATCGTCGGGGCCACGGGCAACAACCTCAAGGGCGTCACCGGCGAGATCCCGGTGGGGGTGTTCACCTGCATCACCGGGGTCAGCGGCGGCGGCAAGTCGACCTTCACCATCGAGACCCTGTACAAGGCGGCGGCGCGGCGACTGAACAACGCCTCCGACGCCCCGGCCCCGCACGAGCGGATCGAGGGGCTGGAGAACTTCGACAAGGTCATCGACATCGACCAGAGCCCGATCGGCCGCACGCCGCGGTCGAACCCGGCCACCTATACCGGCGCCTTCACCTCGATCCGCGACTGGTTCGCCGGCCTGCCGGAGGCCAAGGCCCGGGGCTATGGTCCAGGCCGGTTCAGTTTCAACGTCAAGGGCGGCCGCTGCGAAGCGTGTCAGGGCGACGGCCTGATCAAGATCGAGATGCACTTCCTGCCGGATGTCTACGTCACCTGCGACGTCTGCAAGGGCAAGCGTTACAACCGAGAAACCCTGGAAATCCTGTTCAAAGGCAAGAGCATAGCCGATATTCTTGACTCGACGGTGGAAGAGGCCGCCGACATGTTCAAGGCGGTGCCGCCGATCCGCGACAAGATGGAGACGCTGAAGCGCGTTGGCCTGGGCTACATCAAGGTCGGGCAGCAGGCGACGACCCTGTCGGGCGGTGAGGCGCAGCGCGTGAAGCTCTCCAAGGAGCTGTCGCGGCGGGCCACCGGGCGGACGCTGTACATCCTGGACGAGCCCACCACCGGCCTGCACTTCGAGGACACCCGCAAGCTGCTGGAGGTGCTGCACGAGCTGGTGGACCAGGGCAACACCGTGGTGGTGATCGAGCACAATCTGGACGTGGTGAAGACCGCCGACTGGATCCTGGACTTCGGGCCGGAGGGCGGCGACGGCGGCGGCGAGATCGTGGCGGTGGGCAACCCCGACCAGATCATGGCCAACGACGCCAGTTGGACAGGACGCTATCTGAAGGAGCTGATGGCGCGGCATCCGGTGCATGGGAAGGCTGGGGCCAAGGCGAAGACCCTGGTAAGCGCCTTAGGATAGGGTGAAGCCTGGTGAGTGAAGCCACCCCGTCCCAGAGAGCTCTTCTCGAACGCCTGATCGCCGTAATCGCCGCCGATGACCGGATCGAATCCGCCTGGCTGAGCGGCAGTTTCGGCCGCGGCGCCGGCGATCCCTGGAGCGATATCGACGTCACCGCGGTGGTGGACGAAGAGGACCTGTCGCACTGCGTGGCCGAATACGGCGGCGCGCGGAACCCGGTGGGCGAGACGGTGATCCTCTACACCCTGTACAACCGCTTGATCAGCGCGGTTACGCCGGAGTGGGAACGCTACGACATCGTCTTCGCCACGACCCAGGAGTTCCGGACGCACGACAAGTCGGTGCTGCGTCCCCTGGCCCTGGCTAGCCTGGACGCGCCGGCCGACCCGCCTCGGCCGGCCAAGCCCTATCAGGTGTCCGCCGACGCCGTACTGACCGCCTCGCGGGAGTTCCTGCGCATCCTGGGCCTGCTGCCCACGGCGGTCGGGCGGGAGGAATGGCTGTCGGCGCAGGAAGGGGTGGGCCTGATGCGCAAGGCGCTCATTGAACTGATGATCGAAAGTAATGGCATTGGGCGGGCGCAGCGGGGCGGCGCCAAACGGCTGAACGCCTATCTGACGGCGGAGCAGAGGGCGGCGGTTGAGGCCGTGCCGCAGCCTGGACCCAACCGCGACGAGGTGATCGCGGCGAACCGGGGCTTGGCGGCGCTGTTCATTCCCCTGGGCCGGCGACTGGCGGAGGAAACCGGGGCGCCGTGGCCGCAGGCGCTGGAAGCGGCGACGCGGCGCCATCTGGCCGACAAACTTAAACTGACGTTTTAAACGAACGTATCTTGACCGCCTCCGTCGCCTTCCGGCCTATTGGGCGAAAATCGGGAGGAGATGTTCATGAAGCTCTATGGCGCGCCGATGCCGGCGCCGAACCCCCGCCGCGTGCGGGTGTTCCTGGCCGAAAAGGGTATCGACCTGGCCGAGACGCCGGTGGACATCATGAAGCGCGAGCACAAGTCGCCCGAGCACCGCGAGCGCAATTCCCTGGGCCAGGTGCCGACCCTGGAGCTGGATGACGGAACCTGTATCTCCGAGACCGTCGCCATCTGCCGCTATTTCGAAGAGCTGCATCCCGAGCCGTCGATGTTCGGCAAGAGCGCGGTGGAAAAGGCCAATGTCGACATGTGGGTGCGGCGGATCGAGTTCCAGCTGATGACGCCCGTCGGCAACTACTGGCGCCACGCCCATCCGCGCACGGCGGCGCTGCTGACCCAGTACAAGGACTTCGGTGAGAGCAACAAGGCCGCCTATTCCAACGCGCAGAAGTGGCTGGACGGGGAACTGGCCGACGGGCGGCCGTTCATCGCCGGCCCGGCCTATTCCATGGCCGATATCTGCGCCCTGTCGACGGTGGACTTCGCCCACTGGATCGGCCTGCCGCTGGAAGACGACAAGCCGCACCTGAAGGCCTGGCGCGAGCGGGTGACGGCGCGGCCGAGTTCGGGAGCCTAAGCACCCAGGGGTCAGAGAAGCTCGGGGTGGACCTTCGGATCGGCGGCCCAAGAGCGGCCGTAGACCGTGGGGCTGTCGTCGGCCAGGGCGCGGAAGGCATAGGCTTGGCAGGCGCAGATCAAGGTCGAAGGGATGACGAACAGCAGGGCGCAGAACACCGCCGCGACGCCCGCCAGGCCCAGCAGGGCGCCCCGGCGCAGCAGGTCCGCGCCCTGCGGCAACCCGACCAGGGTGGTGACAATGCCAAACAGGAAGACCAGCACCAGACTGGCGACCAGCACCAGGCCCACCTCCCCCGCCACGATCAGATAGGCGCCGAACAGGCGCCAGAACCGACCGCGGGCTAGGGGCCAGTAGGCGGTGAGGTGGAAGCGCCGCTCGGCGAAGGTCTCCACCGCGATCAGCGACAGCCGCACGGCGATCCAGATCTCCAGGCAGACCGACAGCACCGCGCCGACGATGGCGATGGAGCGGGCCATGGCTGGCATGGCGGCCAGCAGCGGATTGAGCAGGAACAGCAGCACCGAGGCCGGCGCCCCGCCCAGGACGAGGACCAGGACAAAGGCGATGGTGGTCATGATCGCCAGCCTCAGCTCATCCATCCCCAGGCGAATATAGAACCAGCCCTTGTCGTCGGGACGCAGCACGGCGCGAAAACCGGCCGCCGTGGTCACCACCCACAGCGCCAGCAGGGTCGGCACCAGCACCACGGCCAGGGGGCCGAAGCTCTTGAGGATTTCCCAGGAGTTACGCTGGGTCGCCACGGCGGGGGTGACGCCGCCGGTGGCCACCTTGATGAAGCTGACGATCGACAGCGTCGCCACCCACAGCAGGGTCCAGGCGAACACCGCCTTGGGCTCGCGACGCATCACCCGGAAGCCCTCGGTAGCGGCGGTGACGGGCGAGAATCGGGACACGGGGGCTCAAGGTCTCAATCGGAGGCGGAACGTGCGTAGAGATAGGTCATGAGTCCGGCGTTCAAGGGAAGGGTAACGCCCACGGACGTCAGGCTGATCAGCACGCCGGCCAGGCCGCCGCCGGCGCCCAGAAGCCGGGCCAGGCCGACCACCGCCAGGGTCGGGGCGGCGGCCGTCAGGCTGGCGGCAAGGATGGCCAGAACCCGCCCGCGGGTCAGGGGCCAGGCGCTGAGCACCTGCACGGCCTGGCGATGCACGGTGGCGGCGGGGGACAGGGCCAGGCGCAGTTTCAGCCAGATCACGCCGGCCAGTCCGGCCAGGGCGACGGCGCCGGCGATCGGTCGGCCAACGGGTCCCATGGCGGGGATCCAGGTCTCGGGCAGGCTGGCGGTGAAGCCTTGTCCCGTTGAAGCAATGCCATAGGCTACGGCCCCGACCACCGTGAGCATCAGGGCGGTGATGACGGCGAGGAGCACGGTCTGCAGCAGCCACACGGCGATCAGCCGCGGCACATCCCGCGTCACCCGCGCCCCAGCCAGGGCCGGCGCGGACAGGCCCAAGGCGGCGCGGTAGCTCACCGCCTGGGCCTGGATCAGCCAGATCAAGGCGCCGATCGCCACCACCGGCCACAACGCCTGGCCGCGCACCAGATGGCTGGCCGCCAGCAGCAGGGCGGCGGGTCCCAGGGCCGCCCAGCCGCCGCGCCAGGACCGAGCCAGGGTGTCCATGGCGGCGCGAAGTGCGGAGGTGATGCTGAGGCTTTGCATGCGCGGCCTCTACCAGCCCGCCACGCCCGAGCGAAGGGCCTTAAGCGAAGGTGTCCTTGAGGTCGCTCTGGTTGAGGTCACGATAGGCCCGGGCCCAGGGCGCGCCCATGATCGCCATCAGGCCGCCCGACACCGGCGCCAAAAGCACCGCCCCGATCACCAGCACCGGCGCCAGCTTGGACAGGATGGGCCCAGGACCGTTGGCGAACAGGGCGGCGGGGTTGGACAAACCGCCGGCCATGGAACCCAGGGCGGCGGCGCCAACCGCGAACAACAGCACCCCGAAGACGATCTCGAAGACCAGAATCAGCAAGATCAGGCAGATGGCGATGGCGAACAGGGAACCGACCTTGCCGCGGGTCAGGGTCCATGACTCCGTCAGCTTGAAGCTGTTGTCCTGCACCATCATTGGCCCCACCAGCGAGAAGCGCAGGCCGATGTAGATCGACGCCACGAAGGCGGCGATGCCGATGAGGAGGCCGACGATGACCGCTGCCGCCGTGTTGTGCGTCCCCACCAGGATGCCGACGACGATGGCCGACGGGATCATCACGATGAACAGGGCGATCACGAAGGCGATGTAGCCGGCGATGGCGAACACCCCGAGGAAGAGCTCGGCCATGCCCAGACGCATGTAGGCGAAACGGCTTTGCTCGGGGTGCAGCACCGCCCGGAAGACGGCGCAGTAGATGACGATGCTGACCGCCAGGCCGGCGATGCCGACCAACAGGCCCAGCCCCTGCATCTGCATCATCTGGGCGAGCAAGGCCGGGTCCTGGCCCGGCGGCTTGCCGCCGGAGGCCGCCATGCGGCCGATGAAGCCCATGTAAACCGGGCCATAGAGGCTCCAGGTGATCGCCGTGAGCAGCAGCTGGACGCCGCCCCAGCTTAGGACGGACAACGGCCGCCGGCGGATCAGGCTAAAGCCCTCGCCCAGGCAAGCGCCGACAGAGATATCGTTCATTCAACAGGCCTCAAGAAAAGGTTGTGGCGACGTCGGCGTCGGGGTGAAGCTGGCGATACATCCGCGCCACGGCGCCCCAGACCAGGGCGTTGTTGACGCCCACAACCAGGACCAGCAGCACGGAGAAAACCGCCACCAGCGGCGCCAGCTTGCCGATCCAGGCCGCTGGCGGGATTGTCGGCAAGGCCTGGGGATTCTGCAGGTCGACATTGGCGAAGATGGTGACGCCAATGCTGGCCGCGCCGACAATCCAGAACAGCACGCCCACGGCGAGCAACATCAGCCACACCAGCAGCATGACCAGGAAGATCCGGCCGGCGTGACCCTTGGTCAAGGTCCAGGACTCGAACAGCCGGAACTGCCGTTCGCGGAAGCTCATCACCGGTCCCATGCACAACCGTGTCCAGAGCCACAGGGTGACGGCCAGGATGATGACCTGGCCGACGGCGCGAACGTCGACCATGCCGCCGCCAGTCCCGAGCCCAATAGTGACGATCGTCACCGGAATCGACATGGCGATCTGGGCGACCGCCAGAACCGCGCCCAGCACGAAATTGACCGCGATCAACCACAGTTCCTGTCCCCCAAAACGCAGGGAGGCGAAGGCGCGACGGTCCGGCTCGAGCTCGCTGCGCAGGACGGCGCCCTGGATCATGGCGCCGATGATGGTCAGGCCGATGACCAGCCACAGGATCGCGCCAATCATGCCGCCGACCAGGCCGATGATCTGGGCTGGATTGGGTTCGGCGGCGCGGTTTCGCGTCATGCTGACGATGCTGGCGATCAGGCCGCCGCCGAACAGCACCAGGATGATGGTGAAATAGGCTGAGGCCAAAACGCCCCAGATGAGGACCGAAAACGGCCGCCGCGCGATCAAGCTCAGCCCCGCCCCCGCCGCTTCGCCGATCCGAATCTCGGCCATTCGCAGAACCCCCGCTTGTTTCCGGAGGCCAGGATAAGCAGGAAACAACCAGCGCCGCTACTTTCGCGCGCGGGCCGTGAAGCGTAGAACCGCCGGCCATGGCCAAGACACCGTTACAAACCCACCCCATCCACATCATCGGCGGCGGCCTGGCGGGGTCCGAGGCGGCCTGGCAGGCGGCCCAGGCTGGCGTTCGCGTGGTGCTGCACGAGATGCGCCCCGTGGTGGGCACTGACGCGCACCAGACCGACAAGCTGGCCGAGCTGGTCTGTTCCAACTCGTTCCGCTCGGACGACTGGGCCTATAATGCGGTGGGCCTGTTGCACGCCGAGATGCGGCGCTGCAACTCGCTGATCATGGCCTGCGGCGACGCACACCAGACACCGGCCGGCGGCGCCCTGGCGGTGGACCGCGAGGGGTTCTCGCAGGCGGTGACGGATCGGCTGCTGGCCCACCCCAACATCACCCTGGAGCGCGGCGAGGTGGCGGGGCTGCCGCCGGTGGAATGGGACATTGTGGTGGTGGCCACCGGCCCCCTCACCTCTCCGGCCCTGACGGCGGCGGTGCTGTCCCTGACCGGCGAGGATCAGCTGTCGTTCTTCGACGCCATCGCCCCGATCGTCCATCACGAGAGCATCGACATGGACATCGCCTGGCGCCAGTCGCGCTATGACAAGGAAGGCCCGGGCGGCGACGCGGCGGCCTATATCAACTGCCCGATGGACCGCGATCAGTACGAGGCCTTTATCGACGCCCTGCTGGCCGGCCCTAAGACCGAATTCAAGGAGTGGGAGAATGTCCCCTATTTCGACGGCTGCCTGCCCATCGAGGTGATGGCCGAGCGCGGGCGCGAGACCCTGCGCTATGGGCCGATGAAGCCCATCGGCCTGACCAACGCCCACGCCCCGGACGTGAAGGCTCACGCGGTGGTGCAACTGCGCCAGGACAACGCCCTGGGCACCCTGTGGAACATGGTGGGTTTCCAGACCAAGCTGAAGCACGGCGCCCAGACCGAGGTCTTCAAGACCATTCCGGGTCTTGAAAGGGCGGTGTTCGCGCGCCTGGGCGGCCTGCACCGCAACACCTTCCTCAACAGCCCACGCCTGCTGGACGGGCAACTTCGGCTGAAAGCCGACCCGCGCCTGCGCTTCGCCGGCCAGATCACCGGGGTGGAAGGCTATGTGGAGAGCGCCGCCATCGGCCTGCTGGCGGGGCGGTTCGCGGCGGCGCAACGGCTTGGGCAGACGATGGAGAACCCACCGGAAACCACGGCCCTTGGCGCCCTGATCGCCCACGTCACCGGCGGCCACCTGGACGGCGGCAAGGGCTCGTTCCAGCCGATGAACATCAACTATGGCCTGTTGCCGCCCATGGAGGCTCCCAAGCGCGACCCGGAAGGCAAGCGCTTCGCCCGCGGCGACAAGGGCCGGGCGAAGAAGAAGGCCATGAGCGAGCGGGCCTTGGCGGAGCTGGCCGGATGGCTGGGGGACGAGGCGGAGACGGCGGCGGCCTAGATCGTATCGATCTTCAACCCGTCCCTCACCACCCCGTCATCCTCGGCCGTCAGCGCCGAGGATCCATACCCGCTGTGGGGGTTGTCGCGCAGCGGCAGCGGAGCGGCGCAGGGCGGTAGGAAGAGTCTGTCCACGAACCTCACGAACCACACGAACACGGTGTTTCCATCGGAGAGAGACGTGTGGCTGGTTGAGTGCGCTTCGCGCCTCCTGTTCGTGTGGTTCGTGGACAAAAAATCTTTGCGGACGCCCGCGCTCGGCTCGCCGGCGTAGGACGTTGGTCGGCTGAAAGCCTGGCGCTGTGCGAAGCGGGCCGAATGCCCGGCATCCCCCCAACCGTCGTTGAGGAGGTCGGCTTACCAGCAATGAGGCTGAACGTCAGCTTTCAGGCCGTGGGTCAGCGACGGGGGTCGACCCGTTGCGGACATTCACCGCGATAGAAAACACCCCACGGCGTCGCCTCGAAGTCCGCACGAAACGGCATCAGCCCTGCGTTCGCGGTCAGGGTCGGGATCGCGCATGACCGCGACATACTCATCGACGGAAGGGTCAAACGCCACGAAGCTGTCGTCTCCCGCATCAGCGACCACCGCGACCTTAAGGACGACCAGTTCTCCGGACTGCGGGTCGAGGTCTCGCATCTCGATCCAATAGGGCGAGATGAGCGATGATCGCATTTCGGCTAAACCCGCCTCGAACCACTGAGCAGGCAACGGCTCGCCTATCGCGTCGGGGCCATGCTCGGGAATGACGTAGGCATCCAGGCTGTCCCGTACGGTTTGCGCCAAAGTTTGTAGATCGACCATGCGGACATCATAGCTCGGCAACTTCCGCTTTCCACCCCGAACCGACCCTGGTGATGTCCGCTAAGCGGCCCGAAGCCGCCAGCGCCGCCGTGAGGTCGCCCCCCTACGCCCTGCCCCGCAGCGCGCTCCACAGCAGCCGCGCGCGCTTGCCGAGCTCGGAGGGCGGGGTCTTGGCCAGGACGGAGGCCGCCAGGGCGCCGACGGCGCCGGCGGGGAAGGCGGCGGCGCTGAGCGGGGGGGCGCGGCGGTGGTCGCGCAGGCAGGCCTGGAGGGCCGCCCGGCCGGTGGCTTCGTCGGTCAGCTTCAGCCGCACGGCCTGGGCCAGGGCCCAGGCGGAGGCGGCGGTGGCGGCGCTGTCGGTGGGGCCGTGGGGATCGAGAACGCGGGCGGAGAGACGGGCCACGGCGCCGGCGGTGTGTTGCGTCCAGGCGGACAGTTCGGCGGGATCCAGGGGACGCTTGTCCAGCTCGACATAGCGGGCGTCGATCATGGCCTCCAGCGGCGCGCGCTCGAAACCATGACGGGCCACCACCTCGGCCAGGGCCAGGGCGGTTGGATGGCGGCGCACGACTCCGCCGCCGTAGATCTCGTCCAGGGCCTCGCGCCACCAGGTCAGGCGAATCTCGCCGATCAGGGCATTGGAGGCGCGGCGTGGCGCGCGGGCCAGCTCCAGGTCATAGGCCAGCAAGGTGACAACGTCGGCGCGGGCCTGGGGATCGGCGATCAGGCGGCTGGCCAGCCAGCGGTCAGGATCGCCGCGCCGCACCAGGGCGTCCAGATCATCCAGGTCGCCATCGAGTTCGGGGAGGTCGTCCGCGTCCGCCATGAACCCTCAATAGCAAAGGGCCCGCCGGTTGGGGCGGGCCCTTCGTTCCGTATCCGCAAGAAAAGATCAGCCGAACAGCGTCTGATACATGGCCATGGAGGTCAGCATCGGCAGCGACAGCAGGGTGTTGGTGCGCGAGGCCAGCATGGCGATGCGGGCGGCCTTGGCCTTGGCGTCGGCGTCGGCTTCCTTGATGCCCAGCGCGATCTTCTGGTTCGGCCAGATGATCCCCCAGACGTTCAGGAACATGATGATCGCCAGGTAGACCCCGATGCCCAGCAGGGCGTAGGCCTTGCCGTCGGCGCCGAAGCCGCCGCCGAAGCCGAGGGTGAACACCTTCATGCCGTAGCCGGGGAGAACCGCCTCGCGCAGGCCGATGATGCCCAGACCCGCCAGCACGGTAAACAAGGCCGCCCAACGGAACCAGAACAGCGCCTCAGGGGCGATGTACTTGCCAACCGCAGGCTTCAACTCGGCCGGGATGGACGGCATGATCCGGATCTGGACGAAGTTGAAATAGTACAACAGCCCGATCCACAGGATGCCGAAGAAGACGTGCATCCAGCGGAAGGTCGCCTGCCAGAAGACGGCGTCGAACTGCCCGCGCGCCGATCCGAAGGCGAACACCATGATCAGCGCCAAGATGACACTGAGGATCATGGTGTTGCGGAAATTTGAAAGTAAGCCGGCCATATTTGAGCGCTCCCGAGTCCCAACCCTAATTGACCTTGGCATAGCGCCTTTCCAGGCGAGCGCAAAGACAGTGAAGATGGGCTTACCCGCGGTCAGCCGGCAATGTGCGGCTCAAACCGCGATCAGGGCGGTGGCGAAGCGCCGGCCGTCCGAGGCCAGGACATTGTGCATTCGCGCCGCCGCCTCGGTGGACATGAACTCCAGGCCCAGGCTGGCGGCGCGCAACGCTTCGCGCACCTCGCGCGGCGGCAGCGCCTGGACGGCGCCCGTGCCCAGCAGAACGAATTCGGACACTGCCGGCCCGGCCTCGATCACCGCCTTGAGGTCGGCGAGGGTCAGGGCCGCCAGGGAGGCGACGGCCCAGTCCATCGGCGCGTCATCGAGAACCAGCAACGATCCCGGCCGCCAGACCCCCGAGACACGGAAACCGCCGTCGCCATAGGCGTCTATGGAGGGCGGTTGGCGCATATCAGAGCCTCTTCTGGTCAGACGCATTGCGTCTGGCCAGATCAAAGAGGCTCTTAGTCAAACACTTTGAGCGGGCTCTCATCGCAAAACCGGTTCCCACTTTTGCGGAGCCCGCTCAGAGCCGGGTGCGGACCGGCTCGATGGGCGTGGCGTCGCCATCGTCGCGTCTGGCCCCCCACAGCAGGATCACCGGCAGGGCGACGTAGATCGACGAATAGGTGCCGATGATGATCCCGAAGGCCATGGTGAAGACCAGGGAGAACAGCGGGTTGCCGGGATTGAACAGGGCGCCCGACAGGGCCAGCAGGGCGGTGCTGCCGGTGATCAGGGTGCGCGACAGCCGCTCGTTTTCCGACAGGTTGATGACGTCCCGCAGGGGGGTGGTCTTGAACTTGCGCAGGTTCTCGCGCAGCCGGTCGAAGCTGATGACCTTTTCGTTCATCGAGTAGCCGATGACGGTAAGCAGGGCGGCGATGGAGGTCATGGAGACCTCGATCCGGGTCACCGACAGCAAGCCTACGGTCAGGACGATGTCGTGGAACAGGGCCAGGATGGCGCCCAGGCCGAACTGCAGCTGGAAGCGGAACCAGATGTAGAACAGCATCAGCAGCAGGGCGACGCCAAGGGCCCCGAGGCCGCTCCATAGCAGCTCGCCGGAGATCTTGGGGCCGACGGTGCTCTGGCCGGAGACCTTCAGGCCGGGGAACTTCTGCTGCAACTGGGTGGTGACGAAGGTGGCGCCGGCGTTGGCGTCCATGCCGTTCACCGAGCGGAAGGTCACCTGGGCGCTGTTGGCCCCGCCGATACCCTGGACGCCAGGATCATGGACGCCGATGGCCTTGAGGGTCTGATCGATCTGGGCCACCGGGGCGGGCCCGGGGGTGGCGACCTGCAGGATGGTGCCGCCGGCGAAATCGACGCCGAAGTTCATGCCCTGGGTGGCGACGGAAATACCCGAGCCGATGATCAGGATCGCCGACAGGATGGCCGCGAACGGCGACAGGCCCACGAAATTGAAGTGGGTGGCGCGGGGGACCAGGCGGATGAGGGGCCAGAATTTCATCAGGGGGTCCTCAGGCGATCGGCAGGGATTTGGGCTTGGTGAACCGGAACCACATGCCGATCAGCAGCTGCGTCACCACGATGGAGGTGAAGGCGGAGGTGAGCAGGCCGATGGACAGGGTCCAGGCGAAGCCCTTCACCGGCCCGGCCCCGAACTGGAACATGATCAGGGCCGAGATCATGCTGGTGACGTTGGCGTCCAGGATCGAGACCATGGCGCGTCTGTAACCGGTGTCGGCCGCCGCCATCGGCGCCCGCCCGGCGTTGGCCTCGTCGCGCATGCGCTCATAGATCAGCACGTTCGCGTCGACGGCCACGGCGAGGGTCAGGATCAGGCCGGCGATGCCCGGCAGGGTCAGGGTGGCCTGGGTCATGCTAAGGGCGCCGACCAGCATGAGGACATTCACCACCAGGGCGATGGCCGCGAAAATGCCGAACAGGCCATAGGCCAGGATGATGAAGGCGACGATGGCGATGGCGCCCACGGCCATCGAGATCTCTCCAGCGCGCACCGCCTCGGCGCCCAGGCCCGCGCCAACGGTGGTCTGCTGCTCGACTTTCAAGGGGGCCGGCAGCGCGCCGGACTTGAGGAGGTTCGCCAGTTCGGTGGCGCTTTCAACGGTGAAGTTGCCGCTGATCTGGCCGCTGCCGGCGGTAATCGCGCTTTGGATTACCGGCGCCGAGATGATCTTCTTGTCGAGCACGACGGCAAACCGCTTGCCGAGGTTTTCCGAGGTCACCTGGCCAAACCGGTGTGAACCCTGGCTGTTGAAGGAGAACGACACGACGGGGCGGTTTGACTGCGAGTCCATGACAAAGTTGGCGTTGGTCAGCATCTCGCCGGTGACGACGGCGCGTTTGCTGACCGCCAGCAGCGGCTCGCGAGCGTCCTCGTTGGCCAAGATCTCATCCCCTGGCGGCACGCGGCCGGCGAGGCGGTCTTCCATCGGGACGGTTTCATCCACCATCTGGAAGGTAAGCTTGGCGGTCTTGCCGATGACGCCCTTCAGCTTTTCCGGATCGCTTTCACCGGGCGCCTCGACGACGATCCGGGTGGACCCCTGTTGGGTGATCGATGGCTCCTTGGTGCCGAGCTGGTCGATCCGGCGGCGGATGATCTCGATGGATTGCCTGACCGCCGTGCGCGCCGCTTCGTCGGCGGCGGCGGGATCGAAGGCGAGCCGAATCGACTGGTCCGGTTGAATCCTGACCGACACATCCTTGCCGCCGCCGGCCGTGCGCTGGCCGAGATTGGCGCTGAGGTCCTTGTAGGCCGCCTGAACCTGGGTCGGGTCCTGAAGGCGGATGGTGACAACGCCCGCGTTGGATTCCAAGGCGGTGGTGACAATTTGCGCGGTCTTGAGGCGCAGCCGCGCCTCTTCGGTCAGGTTGTTCAGGCGCTCCTTGTTCAGGGCGTCCATGTCGACTTCGTACAGAAGGTGCGAGCCGCCCTGAAGGTCGAGGCCGAGGTGTAGCTTCTGGTGGGGCAGCCAGCCCGGCAGGGTGTCCAGCGTGCTCTGCGGCAGCAGGTTGGGCAGGGTGAACAGGATGCCGAAGATCAGCGAGAGGCTGACGGCGATGATCTTCCAGCGCGAAAGGGCGAGCATGGTCTAGCCGCGATTCCCGTTTCTAGGATTTCGCGTCGTTGGCCGCGGCCGGTTCGCCGCGGGTGCGGACATCGTGCACCATGTCCTTGACCACCTTGATGGTGACGTTCTGGGCGATCTCGATGCCCAGCTCGACATCCTCAACCCGCACCACCTTGCCGATCATGCCATTGCTGAGCACCACGGTGTCGCCGCGCTTGATCGCCTTGATCTGGGCGACGTGTTCCTTGGCGCGGCGCTGCTGGGGGCGGATCATCATGAAATAGAACAGGCCCACCAGGATGATCGGCAGGCCGATCGTGGACAGCATGTCCGGGCCGAACAGTCCCCCCGCGCCGGCGGCGGCGGGCGTGGCTGCGGCCAGGACGAGGGCGGTCGTAACGGTCATTGTCTCTCCGGAATCCCAACGGCGGGGCGCCGCCTGGGCGGCCCCTCGCAAAGTCGGCGGAAGCTATGCGCTCGCCTGCCCTTTTGCAATGCGGCCACTATCGTTAGGACAAAGGCGCATGGAAACGGACCTCACCGCCGAGTTGAAGCGTATCGCCCAGGCCCTTGAACGCCTGGCGCCGCCGCCGCCCAGCCGGCCGGATTTCTCCGGCGCGCGCCTGTTCCGGCACGACCCCGCCCGCGGCGCCTTCATCGCCGCGCCCGACTACGCCCTGCCGCTGGACCTGTTGATCGGGGTGGAGCGGCAGAAGGGGCGGCTGGTGGAGAACCTGCGCCGGTTTTCCGTGGGCCTGCCGTCGAACCACGCCCTGCTGTGGGGCGTGCGGGGCACGGGCAAGAGCTCGCTGGCCAAGGGGGCGTTCATGGAGGTGGCGGCCAGCGCGCCGCTGCTGCGGCTGGTGGAGGTCGACCGCGACGAGGTCGCCGCCCTGCCCGCCCTGTTCGAACAACTTCGGGGGCGCGAGGAACGGTTTGTGGTGCTGTGTGACGATCTGTCGTTCGAGGATGGGGCGGCGGCGGCCAAGGCCCTGAAGTCGGCCCTGGAGGGCGGGGTGTCGGGTCCGCCGGAGAACACCCTGTTCGTCGCCACCTCCAACCGCCGCCACCTGATGCCGCGCGATCATATCGAAAGCCGCGGCGCCATCGCCGCCGCCGAAGACGCCGAGGAAGAGGTCTCGGTGTCGGACCGCTTCGGCCTGTGGATCGGCTTTCCGCCCATGGACCAGACGACCTACCTGGCCGCCATCAACCGCTATGCGGAGCGGTTCGACCTGGCCTGCGAGGACCTGGAGCGCCGAGCGCTGCAATGGTCGCAACTGCGCGGCAGCCGGTCTGGCCGCGTGGCGTGGCAGTTCATCCGCGACCTGGCCGGGGAGCTGGGCCGGACGCTGCCGGTGTAAAGGGGCAAAACGAAAAAGGCCCGGATCCTGCGATCCGGGCCTTGGTCGTTGCGATGGGGCCTGGGACTAGAATTCTTCCCAGCCGCCGTCGTCGATGCGGGTCTGTAGTTCGGCGGCCATGGCGTGGCGGCCAGCGCCCACCGCCTTGAGCACGCGCTCGCCGCGGGCGGCCGGGCGGTACTGTTCCACCGGCGGGCGCGCCGCGGGACGGCCGGCCGACTGGCGACCGTGGTCTTCGTTGGACTGGCTGATGTTGAACCGGGCCAGGAGACGGGCCAGTTCGTTGGCTTCCTGCAGCAGGGAATGGCTGGCCGCGGTGGACTCTTCCACCATGGCCGCGTTCTGCTGGGTCACCTGGTCCATCTGGTTGATGGCGGTGTTCACCTGTCCCAGGCCATCGGCCTGTTCCTGGGCCGAGGAGGCGATTTCGCCGACCACGGTGTTGATCTCGTTGATCTGGGTGACGATGCGGTCGAGCGCCTTGCCGGCTTCGCCGACCAGCTTTACGCCCTGTTCCACCTGGCCGCTGGAGGCCGTGATCAACTTCTTGATTTCCTTTGCCGCCTCGGCGGAGCGCTGGGCCAAGGCCCGCACTTCGGAGGCCACCACCGCGAAGCCGCGACCCGCGTCGCCAGCCCGCGCCGCCTCGACACCCGCGTTGAGCGCCAGGAGGTTGGTCTGGAAAGCGATTTCGTCGATGACGCCGATGATCTGGCTGATCTCTTTCGAGGAACCCTCGATCTGGTTCATGGCCGACACCGCGCCGCGCACCACTTCACCGGAATGGGTGGCGTCGGTCTTGGTGTTGGTGACCACTTCGCGGGCGTGTTTGGAGCCGTCGGCCGTGGTCTTCACCGTGGCGGTGATCTCATCCAGGGCGGCGGCGGTCTGTTCCAGGGCGGCAGCCTGTTGCTCAGTGCGGCGCGACAGGTCGTCGGACGCAGCGCTGATTTCGTTGGAGCCGCTCTGGATGCCACCCGTGGCGTGGGAGATGACCCGCAGGGTGTCTTCCAGTTGGGCGATGGCGGCGTTGAAGTCGGTGCGCAGCTTGGCGTACTCGCCAGGGAACTCGGCGTCGATGCGGAAGGTCAGGTCGCCGGAAGCCAGGCGCTCAAGGCCGGTGGCCAGGTTGGAGACGACCAGGGCCTGTTCGCGGGCCGACTCGGCGGCGGCGGCTTCCTTTGCACGGCGCTCGCCTTCGGTGGTTTTGCGGGTGGCTTCCTGTTCGGCGCGAAGCTCTTCGAGGTGGAGCTGGTTATCGCGGAAGATCACCAGTGACTTAACCACCGCACCCAGTTCGTCCTTGCGGGCCAAGGTGGCCAGTTCGACGGTGTTGTTGCCGGCCGCCAGGGTCTCGGTGGCCTTGGCGATCTGCAGGATGGACTTGCGGGTGGTCAGGACCGTGATGGCCGAGATCAGGCCGACCACCAACAGGGTGCCGACGCCGCCCACGATGGTCATGGTCACGGCCTGGTCGGCGCTGACCTGGCTCTGGTGGGCGCGCGCTCCGGTGGCCGCCTTGGCCGCCGTCAAGGCCTTGTCCAGGGTGATGGTCATCTGGGCGTAGCTGTCTTCAAAAGGCGCGACGAAGCCGACCGCCATCTGGAAGTCGGTGCCCACCATGCCGCCGACGACGTCCACCGCGCTGCGGGTGTCGCTAAGCTGCTTGATAAGCTGATCGAACACGGGGCGTTCGGCGACGGGTTCGGCGGCGCGGATCGCCTTCACCTCAGTGGTGATGGCGTCGAATTCCTTGAGGAGGCCCTGCATCTGGCCATCGATCTTATCCTTGTCGATGGACCCAGCCGCGTGGGTGAGGATCAGATAGAGGTCGCCGTGCGCCGCGGCGATCCGCCGGGACACCGCTTGCATCCGCAGGGCCGCGGGCATGTCCGTCTGGACAACCCGGCTCAGCTCGGAAGCCTCATTCTTCTGGACGAGGATGCTGCCTGCGGCGAGCAGGGCGAACATGGCCAGTGCAATTGCCGGCGCGAACCCGATCTTGATGATCATCGGTACGTCGGAAAGTCGAAACCTCATCATTATTCCGCCCCAAGCGAGTCGCCGGCGCAACCCCGGCGCCACGCATAATCACGACACATTGCTAACGGAACCTAACTATAGCTTTTACAAATGGTAACCGGCGGCGTTTCTATAGAGTGTATGAATACTTCCGCCGACTTAGAGAACGGCGTTCGCTTCTGGACAGTGCAAAAATTGACAGTGTCGTTTGTTATTAACCTTTGCGTGCGATCAAACGCCACCGTCCATATTTTTTTGAGGAGAAGCGGATGAAAAAATCAATCGCGATTGCCGGTGGAATTATCGGCAGCTTTCTAATCGCCGGCACGTCGCTGGCAGACGGCGGGTTTTCCGCGCACGTGACTCAATGCGTGGAAAAGTTCGCCAACCCGGCCATGGGCGCCAGCGTCATGCTTGAGTGCACCGCGACCGACGGCAAGCTCGCCGACTGCAAGGTCGTCGAGAACAGCGTGCCCGGCAAAGGTTTCGACAAGGCCGCGGTCTGCGTCGCCAGCTTCCTCCCGATGGGCTCCAAGACCGGCACAATCCGGGTCCCTGTTAAGTTCCAGCCCGCGGCCTAATTAGCCGATCGGTCCTGGACGGGGCTGAAGCGCCCTCCGACGCCACGGCGTCGGGGGGCGTTTCGCCGTTTGGGGCAACGGTTTGACGGTTGTGTCGCCTGCAACGGTCGCCGCAACGCCTCGCGCGTTCAGACAAATCCGTATCGTTGGCTGTTGAGGCCCAGGTCCGCACGCCCGCTTCTGGTGGGCCGCATGGCGGCAGGAGTTGGGCGCCAGCCCCTAGGTCTAGGCCGCAGCCGCTTCCGGCGCCGAGGGCTTGGCTTTCGCCGGGGTGCGGAGGCGTTTTTCGGCTTCCAGGATCCGTGCGCAGAGCACGTCCAATTCGGATTCCAGAGAGAAGCTCGCGTAGGCCTTAACCTCGCTGAGCGCCACCTGGGCCCGGGGCATCATTTCGCAGTACCGCTTCCAGGCGATGTGAGCCTCGCGCGCGCTCCACTTGGAGTGGGTCAGGGGCTTCCACAGATCCATCGCTGTCAACTCGTCGCGGGCGTCGCGCATCACCGGCAGGGCTGTGTAGAGGAACAGGAACGCTGGCGTGGCGTGGGCTTGAAGTTCCGGGCGGATCGCCAGGCGCCAGGCGCGAAAGGCCATGAAGAAGGTCTCGCGCCGTTTGGGGTCTGGCGGCAGCCAGATCGCCTTGGCGTTCATCATGGCGTCGGCGGCCTTGACCTCACCGGCCACCTTGTCAGGTGTCGCGCCCTCGTTCATGGCGCGCAGGATCGGCTGCAGCGGCGTGGCCAGGGTCTCGGACAGGCTGCTGACGCTGACGGTATTGCCGCTGAGGGAGGCCCATTGACCGTAGCCGCCGTTGGACGACGTCGGGGGTTTGGGCGGCGCGGGCTTGGCCACCGTCCCGGGCGGCGCCCAATGCACCCTGCCCGGCCCGTAGCTGCGTTCGCCCTCGTAGATCGGCATCAGCAGGTGGCTGGCGTCGGGGCACGGACCCAGGTCCAGCAGAAACTGCTTGAAGGACTTCCATTCGGAGGCCACGCCCAGGCCACGCCGCAACATGATGCCGCGGTGGGTGTCGGCCTCGCGGCGATATTGGGTCATGAGCTCGCGCATATCGGCGCGCTCGACCTTCTGTCGCCAGTCGGGCGAAACGTTCAGTGGCAAGACAGCGGTCAAGAAGACACTCCCCAGTCTGGGCACAGTGTCGCACTTGTCTTAAGCAGCCGTTAGATTTGGCACTTTCCTGCCATCAAGTCGCAAGGCATGGCCGGCCGCCAACTCTCTAGCCACACCTGATGGACGTCACCGTTCCAGTCGCCGCGTCGAACAGCACCGTCTGCCGGCCAGGCGCATAGTCCTGGGTCATCGGACAGGTCGTGCAGACCACGCGGCGCATGTCGGGCCGAAGGGGAATCGGAATCTCGGTCTTGGAGCGCCCCACCAGATACTGCAGGGCGTTGGCGCCGCACTGATCCGGGGCGGGCGGCAGCGGTTTTGGCGGCGGCGGCGCGGCCTGGACCATCGGCGGTGGGGCGGGCGGCGGCGCTGGCGGCGGCGGTGTGGGTGATGCGCAGCCGGCCACCCACGCGCCCAGGCCGGCGACCAAGGCCAGCTTCAAGCCTGCTTTTCCCATCCCCGGGTCTCTCCTTGCCGCCAATAGGATACCGGGGCGCCGCCGGCCTTGAACTGGGACCACCGGCGCCTCGCCTCTGAGAGCGCCGATTCGTCGCGCCCGTCGAACAGCACGATACAGCGCTCATAGGCCGAAATGTCGCCCGCGTCGGCGCCGTCCAGCAGGAACAAGGCCTGGGCGCCGTTGAGATTGTCGGCGCCCTGGGTGATCAGCACCGGCTGGCGCGGCGCCATCGGCTCGCCATCGTGGCCATGCGGCAGGAAGCTGTCGTCCTTGTAGGCCCAGAGCCAGCCGTCCAGGTGTTCGACTCGCTCGGGCGAGGCGGTGCGCACCAGGGCGCGCCAACCCCGCGCCAGGGTCTTTTCCAAAAGCTCCGGCAGGACCTGCTCCAGGGTGGAGCGCTCCAGATGGTAGAACCAGACCTCGCAGGCCGCCGCGCCGCTCATGCCGTCACCAGGCTCTCCGCCATCTTGGCCAGGACGGCCGCCACCCTATCAGGGTCGCTGAGCATGGCGAGGTGATGCAGGTCCTCGCGCACCACGATCCAAGCGCCGGTTCGCGCGGCAATGGCCTCGCGGTTGTAGGTTTCGCTGAGCTGGAGATAGGCGCAGGGACCGGCGAGCGGCGGCCAGTTCGGCGCCCGGGCCTCCAGATAGGCCAGCGGGATCGAGGGGATTTGCTCCAGCAGCGCCGCCCGCTCGGCCGGGCTGGGGATCAGCTTGACCACCGGATCGTCGGTGACCCAGCGGTTCCATGGCGGCAGGAGGCCCTGAACGGCGAGGCCGCGCAGGCGGCGGGCCAGGCCCGGAGGCACGGTCTCCATCCAGCTGCGGCCTGGGTGAGGCAGGATGGCGTCCACGAAGATCGTCGCGGCCGGGGCCAGGCGCTGGGCAAGGCCCGCCAGCAAGCCGCCGGCGCCGCTGTGGCCCACCAGGACGAGCGGCTGGCCAGCGGAGCCGATGGCCTGGACGAGGCGATCGACGATGGCGTCGTAGGTGTCTTGCGACCCTACGACGTAGTCCGCCACCACCACGGCAAGGCCGAGCCCTGCCATGGCATCCGCTGTCGGCCGCCAGCTGGCTGGACCCAACAGGGGGCTGGCGACCAGGGCGAAGCGCGGGGCGGTCATGCGTCCTGCCCCTCGAAGGCCGGGGCCAAGCGGTAGCGGACGCCCACGAAAGGGCTTGGAACCAGGACCAGGCGCGCCAAGCCCGCCGCTAGCCTTCGTAGAAGTCGGCCACCAGCTTATCCAGCAGACGCACGCCAAAGCCGGTGGCGCCGCTGGGGATGGTGGGAACCGTGGAGCCCGGCTTCCAGGCCGTGGTGGCAATGTCCAGGTGCGCCCAGGGGGTGTCCTTGATGAAGCGCTGGATGAACAGGGCCGCGGTGATCGAGCCGCCGGGACGCCCGCCGATGTTCTTCATGTCGGCCACGGCGCTGTCGATCTGCTTTTCGTATTCGGGCGGCAGGGGCATGCGCCACAGGGGCTCGTCCGTGGACTTGGATGCCGCCAGCAGGTTCTCGGCCAGACCGTCGTTGTTGGCGTAGAGGCCGGCGATGTCCTTGCCCAGCGCCACGACGATGGCGCCGGTGAGGGTGGCCAGGTCGATGAGGAACTTGGGTTTGAAGCGTTGCTGGCAGTACCAGACCGCGTCGGCCAGGACCAGGCGGCCCTCGGCGTCGGTGTTGATCACCTCGATGGTCTGGCCGGACATGCTGGTGACCACGTCGCCGGGGCGCTGGGCATTGCCATCCGGCATGTTTTCCACCAGGCCGAGGATGCCCACGGCGTTGACCTTGGCCTTGCGGGCGGCCAGGGCGCGCATGACACCGGTGACAGCCGCCGCGCCGCCCATGTCGGTGATCATCTCCTCCATGCCGTCGGCGGGCTTGAGGCTGATGCCACCGGTGTCGAAGGTGACGCCCTTGCCGACGAAGGCGACGGGCTGGGCGGAAGGGTCCTTGGCGCCCTTCCACTGGATGACGGCCAGCTGGCTTTCGCGAACGCTGCCTTGGCCAACGCCGAGGAGCGAGCCCATGCCGAGCTTCTTCATCTCCTTCTCGCCCAGGATCTCGACCTCGAGGCCCAGGTCCGTGAGCTTCTTCACCCGGCGGGCGAACTCTTCGGGATAGAGGATGTTGGCCGGCTCGGAGACCAGGTCGCGGGCCAGGATGATGGAGTCGGCCAGGCTGGCGTGGGCCTTGAACGCCTTGGCGGCCGGCTTGGGCTCGTCGATGGCGATCTGAATCTTGGTGACGGACGGTTTCTTCTCCGCCTTTTCCTTGGTGCGGTAGCGGTCGAAGCGGTAGGCGGCCAGGGTAACGCCGAAGGCGGCGCGGGCGCCCTGCTCGGCGGTGGAATCGCCAAGGCGCAGGACCAGGGTGTCGCAGCCGGAGGTCTTCACGGCGTTATAGGCGTGGGCGGCGGCCAGTTCGGGGGTGCGGTCGTTCCAGGCCGGCTTCTTGCCGGCGCCGACCACCACAACGCGGGCGGCGTCGAGGCCCTGGACAGCGATCAGGTCCAGGGTCTGGCCCACGGCGCCCTTGAACCGGCTGCCGGCGATGGCGCGGCGGATGACCCCGCCCAGCGCCTTGTCGAGGGCTTCGGCCGGCGGCGACATCAGTCCGTCCTCGAACGCCAGGACCGCGATGGCGGCGGAGGCGCCGGCGGGGGCGTCGGCGGCTACGAATTCGATCTTCATCAAGACCTCCAGAAGGGGAACAGGCGGCATAGTCCAATGAGGGCGCGGGGGGAAGGATGGCGGCGTTCATTGCACCGGGATCGGACGGGCTTTGCATCAATCAGAGGAAGGCGGGTCAGGCCATCACGGGTCAGGTCATCAGGGGGCTGGGGCCGAAGCGGTTGGCGCCCTGTTCGCCGCCCAGCAAGCCAAGCTCCACCAGGGTCCAGACCAGGACCGGGGCGGCCACCACCGCCGCAACTGGATGCATCGTCGGCCAGACCGCGGCCAGGGCCAGCAGGGTCAACGCCGCCCACCAGCCGGAGCGGCCGCGATCATGCAGCCGCTTGGCGTTCACGCACGCCGCGCAGTAGAGCAGACCCGGATAGGCGAACCAGAAGGTCGCCAGGCGCAGGGCGGGCCCGGCCAGACCCTCATACAGGGCCGACAGGATGATCAGCAGCGCCACGGCCAGCCACCAAGGCCCGCGCGAGACGCGTCCGCCAGCCGACCAGAACAAGGCCCGCCAGTCGTTGTAGCCGCCGTTCATCCGCCCTCGCCCCGCTCCGGAGTCCGGCGCGCCCCGCGGAAGGAGCGAGCCTTCAAGCGGTCATCGTGGACCCGGTGACGCCCTTGGGCGAGGGGCCATAGGCGTTGTCGCCGGGCGTGCCGTCCAGGAAGCCGCATTCGATCAACACCCAGAGGGCGCCCACGAGGGGGATCAACGCCACCAGCGCCATCCACCCACTCTTGCCGCGGTCGTGCCAGCGCTTCACCTGCAGGGCCAAGGCTGGATAGATCAGGGCCAGGCAGATCAGCCAGCCGAAGACGGCCGGGCCGGCGAATACCGCGCCGTAGTTGTGCGACATGGCGGCCGCGGCGAAGGCCCCGCCCAAGGTCACCGAAATCACCACCGACTGAACGACCCACAGGATGATGAGGCCGATCCAGAAGTGAAGCCGGCGGGTGCGGCCATCGAAGCTCAGAAAGAGATGTTGGAAATTCACAGGTTTTCCCCATTGCCGGTTGTTTCCTGCAGCGGAGCTAACACCCGTTCTGGGTATGGCGACAAGTGTTCGCTGACCGTTGTTCCGCAATCGGGCTCAGGCGAAGACGTCTGCCTGCCCCAATCCCTTTGGCGAGGGGCCATAACGGTTTGGTCCCAGCGTGCCTTCCAGGCATCCGCACTCCACCAAGGTCCAGATGCCTCCGACGAGGGGAATGAACATGACCAACACCATCACCGCCGGCTTGTCGCGGTCATGCCAGCGCTTGGCGGTGATCGCCAGTTCGGTCCAGACCAGGATCGGCACGCTAATCAGGACGACAATGCCAAGGAGCAGGGCGCCGGCCCCACCGGCAGACCGGGCAGAGCCGCTGGCCGCGCCCACCGTGCCGAGGACCGCGGCCAGGATCGAGATCACGGCGAGAAAACCGACGCCAAGGCCCAGTCGCGCCAACCACCAGTGCGTGCGTCGGATGCGGCCCTCGAAGCTGAAGAGAATCTGCCAGATCGACATGCGCCGTAACTCCGTTTCGCTGGCCCACCATCACCCGGCAACTGCTGTTCGGCAGCGCATAGTGGAGCTTGATAGCTTCAAGTGGCTGCTGGCGGGCAGTGCCCCTGATGTATAACTATATGATAAGAAAGCATTTTTTCTGGTTCGAGTGATTCCACTTGAACCAGAATGGCCCTAGGCGAACTCCGCCAGCACATCGTCGGCGGCGACGCTGTCGCCGGCCTTGGCGCCGATGGCCTTGATCTGGCCGTCGCGCTCGGCGCGGATGATGTTCTGCATCTTCATCGCCTCGATGACGCAGACCACCTGGCCTTCCTTGACCTCTTCGCCGGCCTCCACGTCCACGGAGACCACCAGCCCGGGCATGGGCGAGATCACCAGGCGCGAGGTGTCCGGCGGGACCTTGCGCGGCAGGCGGGCGTGCAGGTCAGCCGACACCGGAGTCAGCACCAGCACGGCCATCTTGGCGGCGCGGTGGCGGATGGTGAAGCCCTCCGTGGCCGGCCCCGTGGTCACCGTGAAGGCCCTACCGTCCAAGCGCCCCTTGAACAGCGCCCTGCCCGGCCGCCAGTTGACCCCGTCCAGGGTCAGGACGCGCTTGCCCTCGTCGAAGGCCAGGGTCAGGACGTCCCCGGTCTGGGTCAGGCGCACGGGGCGCCGCTGCTGGCCGGCGACCACCACCCAGTCGTCACGATCCAGCGGCGAGGACAGGCCGTTGCCGATCCGGCGGGCGCGCTTGGCCAGGGTCAGGTGCATCCACGCCCCTGCGGCGGTGACTACGTCGGTCTGCCAGTCGCTGGGGGCCAGGCCGTGGAAGCCGTCAGGGAATTCGTCGACGATGTAGTTGGTGGAAAGCTCGCCCGAGGCGAACCGCGGTTGGTCCATCACCGCCGACAGGAAGGGGATGTTCTGGCCCAGGCCTTCAACGTGGAAATCCTCCAGCGCCCGCGCCATGCCCGCCACCGCCCCGGCCCGGTCCGGCGCCCAGGCGCACAGCTTGGCGATCATCGGGTCGTAGAACATCGAGATCTCGTCGCCCTCGCGCACCCCCGTATCGTTGCGAACGGTGTAGGTCCCAAGAACGCTTTCGTGCTCGCCGTCCTCGGGCGCCTCGTAGCGGACTAGCCGGCCGATGGAGGGCAGGAACTTGCGGTAGGGGTCTTCGGCGTAGATGCGGCTCTCGACCGCCCAGCCCTTGATGGTCAGGTCGTCCTGGCCAAAGGCCATCACCTCGCCGGCCGCCGAGCGGATCATCTGCTCCACCAGATCGACGCCCGAGATCAGTTCGGTGACCGGGTGCTCCACCTGCAGGCGGGTGTTCATTTCTAGGAAGTAGAAGGACTTGTCCTGGCCGGCGACGAACTCGACGGTGCCGGCGCTGTCGTAGCTGACGGCCTGGGCCAGGGCCACGGCCTGGGCGCCCATGGCGGCGCGGGTAGCGGGGTCCAGCAGGGGCGAGGGGGCCTCCTCGATGACCTTCTGATTGCGACGCTGGATCGAGCATTCGCGTTCGAACAGGTGGACCACGTGGCCGTGCTTGTCGCCCAGCACCTGGATCTCGATGTGGCGCGGGTTGACGATGAACTTCTCGATGAAGATGCGGTCGTCGCCAAAGGCGCCCTTGGCCTCGGCGCGGACGGCGGGGAAACCCTCCTCCACGTCCTGGCGGTTCCAAGCCACGCGGATGCCCTTGCCGCCGCCGCCGGCAGAGGCCTTGATCATCACCGGGTAGCCGATTTCCTCGGAAATCTGGATCGCGTGCGGCACGCCGTCGATCTCGCCCACGTGGCCTGGCACCACCGAGACATTGGCGGCGGCGGCGAACTTCTTGCTCTGGATCTTGTCGCCCATGGCCTCGATGGCGTGGGGATTGGGACCGATGAAGACGATGCCGGCGTCCGCGCATTGCTGGGCGAAGGAGGCCTTCTCCGACAGGAAGCCAAAGCCAGGGTGGACCGCCTGGGCGCCGGTCTGCAGGCAGGCGGCGATGATCTTCTCGGCCAGCAGATAGGACTGGGCGGCCGGCGGCGGGCCGATGAACACGCTCTCGTCGGCCATCTCCACGGCCAGGCTATCGGCGTCGGCCTCGGAGTAGACCATCACCGTCTTGATACCCATGCGCCGGCAGGTCTTGATGATCCGGACGGCGACCTCGCCGCGGTTGGCGATCAGGATTTTCGAGAACATTGGCTTCCGCTGCTTCCGCGCGCCCAATTCAGGACTATGTTTCGCCGGTTAGACGCCATCTGGCTTCCTGACAACCGTGCCGCTGCGTCACGCTCCCCCAGCCCGCCCCGGAAGGCTCTCCATGACCGACACCACCACCGCCCACCGCCTTTCCGCCTCCGGCTTCGACCTGACAACGCCCACGGCGCCGGAACTCAAGGCCCTGGCGGCCGACCTGACCGCTGAAGAAAGCCATGTGCTGCTGCATCACGGCACCGAGGCGGCCTTCTGCGGCGGGCTGCTGGATAACAAGGAAGACGGCGTCTACTGCTGCCGCCTGTGCGGCCTGCCCCTGTTCCTGGCCAAGACCAAGTTCGAGAGCGGCACCGGCTGGCCCAGCTTCTTCGCCCCCTATGACGAGGATCACGTCCTGGCGATCCGCGACACCAGCTACGGCATGGTCCGCATCGAGACCCGCTGCGCCCGCTGCGACAGCCACCAGGGTCACGTCTTCCCCGACGGACCGGCGCCGACCCGGCTGCGCTACTGCATCAATTCGGTATCGCTGGAATTCGTGATGAACGGCACGCCGCTGAGGGACCCGCTGAAGCGCCGGGATCATTTGCCGGGGTAACGAGCGGGCCTTGCCCTAGCTTCACCCGAGACAGCAAAACGCCGCCCGGGCCATCGCCAGGGCGGCGTTGATTTTTCAGTGACGATCCGGCCGCGACGCCCAAGAGCGTCCCGGCCGAGTCGACTACTTGTGCTTCTTGCGCTTATCGCCGTCGGTGATGTCGGCGATGGTGCCGCTCAAGGGTTCGCCGCCGGCGCTGGTGACGATTTCACCGGCATCGATGACGCCCTTCTTGGCTTGATGGTATTCTTCTTTCTTCGGCACGGCGTCTTCCGCCGGCTTGGTTTCGTCGGCCATGATGGCTCTCCCTCAAATCAGCATCGGTACAAATCGGACATACCCTGGGCCGCGAGCCCCGCGTGTCGAGGCAACATCGCACGGCCCCGCGCGGATGTCAGCCTTCGGCGAACAGTGGATCACGAATGGGCGCCCCTCACAGCGGAATGTTGTCGTGCTTCTTCCACGGATTGGTGAGTTGCTTGTTCTTCAGGCTCTTGAGCGCCCGCACGATCCTGCGGCGGGTGCCGTGGGGCATGATGACGTCGTCGATATAGCCGCGTGAGGCGGCCACGAACGGGTTGGCGAAGTGGGCGCGGTACTCGGCCTCGCGCTCGGCGAGTCGCTCCGGGGCGTTCATGTCGGCGCGGAAGATGATCTCCACCGCCTGTTTGGGGCCCATTACGGCGATTTCGGCGGTGGGCCAGGCGTAGTTCAGGTCGCCGCGGATGTTCTTGGAACTCATCACGTCGAAAGCGCCGCCATAGGCCTTGCGGGTGATCAGGGTGATCTTCGGCACGGTGGCTTCGGCATAGGCGAACAGCAGCTTGGCGCCGTGCTTGATCAGGCCCCCCTGCTCTTGCTTGGTCCCCGGCATGAAGCCCGGCACGTCGACGAAGGTGACGATCGGGATGTTGAAAGCGTCGCAGAAGCGCACGAAGCGCGCACCCTTGCGGCTGGCGTCGATGTCCAGCACCCCGGCCAGGACCTGGGGCTGGTTGGCGACGATGCCCACCGGCTCGCCGTCCATACGGCCAAAGCCGATGATGATGTTCTTGGCGTAGTCCGGGCTCATCTCGAAGAAGTCGGCCTCATCCACGACTTTGTGGATCAGCTCCTTCATGTCGTAAGGCTTGTTCGGATTGGTCGGCACCAGGGTGTCGAGGGACTTTTCGTCCCGGTACGGCTCGTCGAAGCTTTCCCGCACCGGCGGCTTTTCGCGATTCGATTCCGGCAGGAAATCGATCAGGCGGCGAACCTGGGTCAGGGCCTCGATGTCGTTCTCGAAAGCGCCGTCGGCGACGCCGGACTTCAGGGCGTGGACGCGGTAGCCACCCAGGTCCTCGTGGCTGACGTCTTCGTTGATGACGGTCTTCACCACGTCGGGGCCGGTTACGTACATGTAGGACGTGTCCTTCACCATGAAGATGAAGTCGGTCATGGCCGGGGAATAGACGTCGCCGCCGGCGCAGGGACCCATGATCACGCTGATCTGCGGGATGACCCCGGAGGACAGGACGTTCTGCAGGAAGATGTCGGCGTATCCGGCCAGGCTGTCGACACCCTCCTGGATGCGCGCGCCACCGGCGTCAAACAGGCCGATGATCGGCGCGCCATTGCGCATCGCCATCTCCTGGACCTTGACGATCTTCTCGGCGTGGGCCTTGGAAAGAGAACCGCCGAAGACTGTGAAATCCTTGGAGAAAACGTAAACCACGCGGCCGTTGATGGTCCCCCAGCCGGTGACGACTCCATCGCCAGGGATCCGCTGCTTCTCCATGTCGAAGTCATGGCTGCGGTGTTCGACGAACATGTCGAACTCTTCGAAGGATTGTTCGTCCAGCAATAGGTCCAGGCGCTCGCGGGCGGTGAGCTTGCCCTTGGAGTGCTGGCTGTCGATGCGCCGCCCGCCACCACCGGCCCGCGCCTGGGCGCGTCGCTTCTCAAGCTCTTCGAGGATGTGGTGCATGGGGCGTTCCCCTCTCGCCGGATTTTGGCCGCCGAAACTGGCCGCCGAAACAAGTCGCAAGCCCTAGACGCGTGACCCGGTGGTGACAAGTTCACGCCGGGGCGCCTGGACGCCGCCAAGCCCTTATCCGCCGACCAGCGCCTTGAACCACAGCTCCAGCATCCGCGCCTCGACCGCCATGGCGGTGGTGCGGGTCGCGGCTTCCTCGTCGACGCCCCACTGTTCCTCCTGGAACGCCTCGTCGACGCGAGAGGCGGCGAAGGCCTCTTCGCCGGTGAGGCGGCCCTGGGCCAGGGCCAGGGTGAGCACGGTGGAGCCGAACAGGGCGGCGCCGAAGGCCAGGCCCGCCAAGCGGAAGTCGTCGGACTCCAGAGCCAGGGCCTTGGCCCTGGCCAGGCTCTCCTCCGGCTGGCCGCGGTGCCGGATGCCCGGAGCGCGCGCCAGGGCGATCCCCAGCTCGGTGTCCGCCCAGTCCAACAAAGGCCCCCAGGCGGCCTCCTGGCGCGCCACCAGGGATGTGGGCGACTCGGCGAAATAGCAGACCAGGTCGGAACCGGCGAAGTCGGCCAGGGCCTGGGCGGTGGCGTCCCGGGCCACGGCGACGGCGTCCATGGCCGTGTAGGCCAGGCGGGTAAGCTGCATGGTCCCCATGTCGATGAACAAGCCCTGGGCGCGCCATTCGGCGGCGATCAGCTCGGCCAGGGCCTCGGTGGGGACTTCCAGGCGCCGCCCGCCAGGGGACTTGGGCGTGCGGCCATCCAGGCGGACGGCGAAGCCCCCCTCGGCCGGGGCGGTGTCGGCCACTTTGTAGAACCGGCGGGGTTTTTCCAGATTGTTGGTGGTTTCAGGCAAGGCGGGCGCTCTTCGAAATCGGGGCGCGCGACGGAACCCCGGCGCGCTGGCGTGCAACCATCAAATTCCAGGGCGGTCCGCAAGCCGCCGTACGATTTAAGGAGCCCCCTTTGGCAATAGCCCCCTTGGCCGTTGATCGGGACCTGCAGGCCGCCATCGCCGCCACCCGCTTTGGCCTGGGCGCCAAGCCTGGCCAGCTGGACGCCTATCGCGCCGATCCGCGGGGTTGGCTGATCAGCCAGATCCGTCACGGCGGCGCCGACCAGCCCCAGGCCAATCCCGCCACGGCCGCCCAGAGAGTGGCGGCGTTCCGCGACTATGCCCAGCAGCGGCGCACCGAGAAACAGGACGGTACGTTGCAGAAGGGCGACAAGGCCGATCCGGTGAAGATGGCGGCCCGCCTGCTGCGCGACGACACGGCGGTGGACTTCCTGGCCCGGGTGCGCTTGGCGGCCACCACCGACGCCGACTTCCGCGAGCGCTGGGCCTTGTTCTGGTGCAACCACTTCACCGTCGCGGCCACCAAGCTGGTCACCGCCACGGTGGTGGGACCCTTCGAGCAGGAAGCGATCCGCCCACATGTGTTCGGCCGGTTCCAGGACCTGCTGCTGGCCTCCTCCACCCATCCGGCCATGCTGCTCTACCTGGACCAGGCGCAGTCGATCGGTCCGGACAGCATGGCGGCCAGCTTCATCGCGCGGAAGGGCAAGAAGCCCGGGCTGAATGAGAATCTGGCCCGGGAAATCATGGAGCTGCACACCGTGGGCGTGGGGGCCGGCTATACCCAGGCCGATGTCACCGAGTTCGCCCGGGCCATGACCGGCTACAGCATCGGCGGCCTGCGGCAAGACCGGGGCGAGCCTGGGCAATTCCTGTTCCGAGGAGCGGCGCACGAGCCGGGCTCCCGCACCGTGATGGGCAAGACCTACAACCAGGCTGACGGCGAACAGGCCTGGGCGGTGATGAAAGACCTGGCGGGCAGCCCCCACACCGCCCACCACCTGGCGGTAAAGCTGGCGACCCACTTCGTTGCCGACGACCCGCCGCCGGGCCTGGTGGCGCGGCTGGAGCGCAGCTACCTGGACACCCACGGCGACCTTGCCGCCCTGGCCCGCACCCTGGTGGCCTCGCCCGAGGCGTGGGAGCCGCAGGCGCGCAAGTTCAAGACGCCCTATGAGTTCATGGTCTCCAGTTGGCGGGCCGCGGGGATCGCGCCGGACAGCCTGGCCGGAGTGGCGCCAGTGCTGAATGGCATGGGCCAGAAGGCGTTCAGCGCGCCCTCCCCCAAGGGCTGGTCCGAGGAGTCGGCCGTGTGGTGCGCGCCGGACGCCATCGTCAAGCGGATGGCCTGGAGCGAGGGCTTCGCCGCCGGCGCCATCGGCGATCGCGACCCCTCCGGGCTGGCCAGGGACGTCCTGGGCGCTCGCCTGACCCCCCTTGTGGCCACCGCCATCGCCCGCGCTGAGACCCGGCCGGAAGGCCTCGCCATACTGCTGATGAGTCCGGAGTTCCAACGCCGATGACCCGCTTTCACACCGATACCGCCTCGTCCCGCCTCAGCCGCCGGGACGCCCTGCGCGGGGCACTTGGCCTTGGCATCGCCGTCGAGTTCCTGGGCGGGCGGGCCTGGGCCGCGTCGGAGGGGGCGCAAGCCGGCAAGAAGCTGGTGGTGATCATCTGCCGGGGCGGCATGGACGGTCTGTCTGTCTCCCCGCCCATCGGCGATCCCAACTATGCCGCCCTGCGCGGATCGATTGCCGTGCCGGGCTTCGGCCAACCCAACGGCGCCCTGCCGCTGGACAGCGCCTTTGGCCTGCATCCGGCCCTGGCGTCGGTGCACGGGCTGGCGCTGAAAGGACAGGCGCGGATCGCCCCGGCGGTGGCCACCCCCGACCGCGCCCGCTCGCACTTCGAGGCCCAGGACGTGCTGGAGAGCGGCGGGGCGGTGGTGTACGGGACCACCTCGGGCTGGCTGAACCGGTCGCTGGAGGCCATGGGGCCGGCGGGCAAGGTGCAGGCCATCTCCATCGGCGCCACGGCGCCGCTGTTGCTGCGGGGCAAGGTGGAGACGGCGTCGTGGGCGCCGGGCGGGGCGCCGGAGCGTGATCACCGCCTGCCCGGCATCTTGCAGGATCTCTACGCCAACGATCCCTTGCTGAGCCAGGCCCTGGCCAGCGGGCTTTCCACCGAGTCCATGGCCAAGATCGCCACGACCGACGCGAACCAGGCCTTGATGGCCGACACGACAATGATGGCCGCGACAGCGCCGCCCGCCGACGCCTCGATGATGGCCGTGGGCGCCGCCCAGATGCCGCCGGCCGCGGCGGCGGGGCGGCTGAACCCTCGTCAGAACATCGAGGCGGCGCGCAAGCTGGGGGCCACCCTGGCGGGCCTCATGGTGCAGCCGGACGGCAAGCAGGTGGCCGGGGTTTCCTTCGATGGCTTCGACACCCACGCCAACCAGAACGGGGTGCTGGCCGCCCGCCTGACCTATCTGGACGCCTTCATCGACGGCCTTGTCACGGGCCTGGGGCCAGCTTGGAAGGACACCGTGGTGGTGGCCGCCACGGAGTTTGGCCGCACCGCCCACGTCAACGGCACCGACGGCACCGACCACGGCACCGCCTCCACCGCCCTGGTGCTGGGCGGGGGGCTGAAGCCCGGCGGGATCATCGGCGACTGGCCGACCCTGCAGGCCGGCAAGCTGTTCGAAGCCCGCGACACTGCCCCGACAATGGACATGCGCGGCCTGTTCAAGGGCGTGCTCACCGAACACATGGGCGTGGACCGCCGCGCCCTGGACACCGTGATCTTCCCCGACAGCGCCGCTGCGGCGCCGGCGAGCGGGATCACCGCCTGACGAGACCGGACACCGGCGCGTAACGGCGTGGGCTCTACAATTAGGCCCTCACGATTTTGGGCGACGGCTCTTGCGGGCGAAGGGCTCGTCGTCGGCTTCGTCAGCGGAGAAGCCGAAGCGTGCGAAGCCGGCTTTCAGCTCGGGGCTGATCGGGGCTTCCAGGGTCAGGCTTCCGCGCGAGGGGTGCGGAATGACCAGGCGACGCGCGTGAAGCTGCAGCTTCAAGTCCCCGGAAAGCTGGGCAGATTCGTCGTTCTTGTACTTCGGGTCGCCGAGGATCGGGTGGCCCATGGCCAGCATGTGGGCGCGCAGTTGATGGGTGCGGCCGGTATGGGGGCGCAGGGCCATCCAGGCGGCGCGCGGCCCGGCGCGGGAGATGGTGACAAACTCGGTCTCGGCCGGATCGGCGCGAGGGTCCTTGGGATCGGCGGGGATGACCATCTCGCGGTCGCCGACTCCGGTCTTGACCAGATGCTGTTCCATCACCCCCTCGCCAGGCTTGGGGATGCCCGCGACGATGGCCCAATAGGTCTTTTCCACCCTTCGCTTGGCGAAGCTGCCGGCAAGGCGCGCGGCGGCGTTGGGCGTCTTGCCCAGCACCAGGACGCCGGAGGTGTCGCGGTCCAGGCGGTGGGTCAGGCGGGGGCGGTCGACCCCCTCGCCCCAGGCCGACAGCAGCCGGTCGACATGTCTGGAGGTCTTGGTGCCGCCCTGCACCGCTAGGCCAGCGGGCTTGTTGAGGGCCAGGACCTCGTCATCCTCGTACAGCACCAGGCTTTTGGCGAAGACGATATCGCGGCTGGTGATCGCCTCGCGTTCACCCTTTGGCGGGGCATCGGGCAGAGGCGGCACCCGGACCTGGACACCGGCGGGCAGGCGGGTGTCGGCCTTGACCCGGCCGCCGTCGACGCGGATCTGGCCGCTGCGGGCGAGCTTGTGGATCTGCACCTGGGTGAGGTGCGGCCAGCGGCGCTTGAGCCACTTGTCCAGCCGCACCCCGTCTTCGCCGCCGCCCACCACCAGGATCTTGACCTCGGCCATCAGGCAAACAGCTTTCTGGCGGCCATCAGGCCGGCGAACAGGGCCAGGATCGACAGGGTTACGGAGGCCAGGACGTAGCCGGCGGCCAGCAGATAGTCCTTGCGCTGGATCATCAGCGCCGCGTCCAGGGAGAAGGACGAAAAGGTGGTGAAACCGCCCAGGACGCCCACCGCCAGCAGCAGTCGCAGCCGTTCCTGATCGCTGTCGCCGCGCTGGGCGAGGAAGCCGACCAGCAGGCCCATAAGCGCGCCGCCGACCACGTTGACGGCAAAGGTTCCGGTCCAGCCAACCTTTGGCCCCAGAAGCTTCAAGGCGGCCGCGCCGGTGAGGTAGCGTCCCATCGACCCGGCGGCGCCTCCAAGTGCGACGAACAGTAGTTTTTCCATGGCCCCATATGCGCCAACCGGTCGCGGGGCGCAAAGGGGGGCGCAATACACGGTTAAGCCGTATGCGCCAAGATGCACCGGTCTTGAGGCCGACAGATTTCGAACCGGATGTCCGCGAACGTTCTCGCCAACATGATCGCCTGCCGAGGGCCCTTCCCGTTCGAGGACCGGGGCGGCCGGAACCTGTGGCTGGACTTCGCCGTGGAGACGGTGACCAGCCTGCGGCACGAGACCGCGGCGGCGGCGCGGGTCGCCAGGGCGGTGGTCGACGCCACGACCGGCGCGGCCCTGACGGCGGCGGATATCGGCCGAATGTCGGATGAAGACCGTCTTCACATAGACCAAGAAACTTTTGTTTTCTCTAAGACAATCATCGCCACGCCGGAAGCTCCGACGGCCCTGATCATCCCCACCTCGTTCCACACTGTCGCCAGCCGCAAGGGCCGCCGCGAGATGGTGTCGGTGCTGGGTGAGACGCTGAAGACCGGGGTAATCCTTGAGCTGATGGACGTGGATCGCGGCACGCCGCTGAGCCGCCTGAGCGAAGTCGGCAGCCTGGCGACCACACTGGGCCGCGGGGTGCTGGTGCGCCTCAATCCAGGACGGGACATGGCGGCGGCGGTGCGGGGGTATCGGCCGCACGGGGTGACGATGGACGCCGGCGATCTGGGCGCCACGGACACCGACCTCGCGTCGGGAATGCTGGATTTCGGCGAACAGGCCAAGGGTTGCGCGCCGACTTTGATGGTTTTCGGCCTGCCCAGCGAAGACTTTTTCGCCGTGGCCAGCGTCGGCGGGATCACCCATGCATCGACGCGTCGGGCGGCGTAGGCACGGGCAGGCCCAGGCGTTCCAGAACGCTGGAAAACGACGGCGGCAGCGGGGCTGAGAGGCGCATCTGCGCGCCGTTCGGGTGGATGAACTGCAGGGAAAAGGCATGCAGGAGGAGGCGCTCGCACGGCGCTCCGGCCAGCATGAGGGCGCCGCCGTAGCGGGCGTCGCCGGCGATGGGACGGCCGATGGAGGCCAGGTGGACCCGCAACTGGTGCATCCGCCCTGTCCTGGGGGACAATTCCATCAGGGCGGCGCCACCGGTAGCAGCATCGCTCGCCGCCAGGGTGCGGTAGCGGGTGAAAGCGGCCTCGGCGTCGGCATGATCGGGCGGGCAGACGCGCATGTGCGCCTCCCGCCCCTGCTCAACCCGGCGCAGGGCGGTTTCGATGGTCCCTTCGCGCGGATCGGGCGCGCCGGGGGTGACCACGGCCAGGTAGGTCTTCTTCACCCGGCGATCCATCAGCGCCTTGCCCAGGTACGCGGCCACCGGCTTGGTGCGGGCGGTGAGGATGACGCCCGAGGTGTCGCGGTCCAGGCGGTGGACCAGGCGGGGGCGGTTGCCGCTGGACTTGGCGAAGGCGGCCATCAGGTCGTCCAGGGTATGGGCCTGGATGCGGCCCCCCTGGCTGGAGAGGCCGGAGGGTTTGTTGAAGGCGATGATATGGTCGTCCTCATGGAGGACCATGGCGCGGACGTCGGCGATCTCCTGCGCCGTCAGGTCGACCGGACCCCTAGCCACTGGTTTTGCGGCTGCGCATGGCGGCCCAGCGTTCCAGGCGTTCCTTGACCCTGGCCTCGGCCCCCTCCCCCTTGGGCTGGTAGAAGACGCGGCGGCCGACGCCTTCGGGGAAGTAATCCTGGCCGGAGAAACCTTCCTCGGTGTCGGGGTCGTACTGGTAGCCCTTGCCGTAGCCCAGATCCCTCATCAGCCGGGTGGGGGCGTTGCGGATGTGGGCAGGGGGCGACAGCGAGCCGGTTTCCTTGGCCAGGCGGCGGGCGGCGCTGAAGGCCGTGTAGACGGCGTTGGACTTCGGCGCGGCGGCCATGTGCACGCAGGCCTGGGCCAGGGCCAGTTCGCCCTCCGGAGAGCCCAGGAAGTCGTAGGCGTCCTTGGCGGCGGTGGTGAGCAGCAGCGACAGGGGGTCGGCCTCGCCGATGTCCTCCACCGCCATGCGCACCAGCCGCCGAGCGATGAACAGAGGGTCCTCGCCGCCGTCCAGCATCCGCGCCAGCCAGTAGAGGGCGGCGTCGGGATCGGAGCCGCGCACGGACTTATGCAGGGCGGAGATCAGGTTGTAGTGCTCCTCGCGGTCCTTGTCGTAGGCGGGGCTGCGCTTCTGGAGCACTTGGCCCAGTTCTGCGGGGCCGAGTGGCTTCGCCGAACCGATGTTGAACAGGGTCTCGGCCAGGGTGAGCAGGTAGCGACCGTCGCCATCGGCCATGGCGATCATCGCCTCGCGCGCGGCGGCGTCCAGGGGCAGGGTCCGGCCCTCATGCGCCTCGGCCTTGCTGAGCAGGGTTTGCAGGGCCTCCTCGTCCAGGCGGCGCAGGACATAGACCTGGGCGCGCGACAGCAGGGCGCCGTTGAGTTCGAACGATGGGTTTTCGGTGGTGGCGCCCACCAGGGTGACGATCCCCTCCTCGACGAAGGGCAGGAAACCGTCCTGCTGGGCGCGGTTGAAGCGGTGAATCTCGTCAACGAACAGCAGGGTCGACTGGCCGGCGGCGCGGCGCATGCGGGCCGCCTCGAAGGCTTTCTTCAAATCGGCGACGCCTGAGAAGACCGCGCTAAGCTGCTGAAATTCATAGCCCGACTCCTTGGCCAGCAGGCGGGCGATCGTGGTTTTGCCGGTGCCGGGCGGGCCCCACAGAATCATCGAGGACAGGCGGCGCGCCTCGGCCATGCGCCGGATTGGGCCGCCTGGCCCCAGCAGATGCTCCTGGCCCACCACTTCGTCCAGGGTCTGGGGCCGAAGCCGGTCCGCCAGGGGGCGCGGCGCCTCGGGGGTGAGGCCGGCGGCTTCGAAGAGATCGTTCATCGGCGGACCCTAGCAGGAACCGCGGCTGGGGTGCGACAGTGGCGCTCCGGCGCTAGGTTGCTGAAAATCACAATCACCCCGATACTGATGGCTTGGCGCATGGCGACGAGGCTCGATGACCGAGGAAACGGCGATGTTTCCGCCTCCAAGGAGGCCCGCGCGAACCGCATCGTCGCCCTTGCTTTCCGCCGTTCTACTGGTGGGGATTTGGGGGCTTTGCCTGTGGATCGCGTGGAGCATCCAAAAGCTGCTGCCCCCAGGCGCATCGACCGGTTTCTACGCTGGATTGTTCGCGCTATGGACCGTGGAGTCCATACGGGCTGTCTGGTCGGTCGCGACAACGCCGCCGCAGGCCGTGAAGTCCGCTGCCGCCAATGGGATCGTTCTGCCGATCCGCCCGGATAGGCCACCGAACTCCCGGTTTCAACAGGCCAAGCTGGCGCTTATGGCCTGCGCTTACCCCCTGTACGCATCGCTTTGGCTACACCACGCCATAGTCGACGCACACCGCCACGACGGCCAAGTGACGGCCCTAGGCTTTGGCCTCGGCTTGCTCGGCGTTGTGGGCCTTTGCGCCATCGCCCTACCCCGACAGCTGGCAAAGCGTCTGTGGCCGCCGGCCTGCGCGGGCTAGCGAGAGCAACGGCAGGACCCACGGCAGCGGTGTGACAGGAGCGAAGCGGGCATGGCTTGTGTCGGCGGCCGGTCGCGACCTGCTGGATCGGCTGGCGCCGAGCGCCCCCAACGTGAGCACGCTGTGATCGGCCTGCCGCGGATCGGGCGGCGGCGGGATTGGTCGGCCGGTCAATGCAGCGAAAGCCTATCGCGGCGCCGTCAGGGCGGTCAGGAGCGCCGCCTGCAGAGCCTGGGCGCTGAAGGGCTTGGCCAGGACGGGGAAGCCCGCGAAGCGGGTGGCCATCCCTTCGCGGCCGTAGCCGGTGGAAAAGACCAGGGGCACGCCCCTGGCGGCCAGCAGCTCGGCCACCGGATAGACCTTCTCGCCGCCCAGATTGACGTCAAGGATGGCGGCGTCGAGGGCCAGCGACTCGTCACGGACCATGGCCAGGCCCCGGGACAGGGTGCCGGCGACGTCCACAACCACCGAGCCAAAACCCTCGAGCATGTCCTCGATCAGGATGGCCACCATGGTCTCGTCCTCGACCAGCAGGATTCTCAAGCCCTTAAGGGTCGGCTCCGCCCGGGTCACGCCGCCAGGACCAGCTTGGCGGAGAGCGGCAGGCGGATGTGGCACCAAAGACCTTCTGGCAGGAAGCTCAACTGGGCCGTGCCGCTGAACTCGCGGGTGAGTCCGCGCTCGATCAGGCGTGAACCGAACCCTCGGCGACTGGGCACGGTGACGCACGGTCCGCCCGACTCACGCCAGTCGATCACGACGAAGCCATCGGCGTCGTCGGCCCACCACCGCACCTCAACTCGCCCGGCGGGCGTGGACAGCGCCCCGTACTTCATGGCGTTGGTGGCCAACTCGTAGAAGGCCATGTTGAGGGTCACCGCGGCATTGGGCGCAAGGCGCACGGCCGGTCCGCCGACGATGACCCGATCGGCGGCATTCCCAGGAACACAGAGCTCCAGGGTGCGGCGGATCACGTCGGCCGACGACGCGCCCTGCCAAGCCGCCTCGGTCAGGAGGTCGTGGGCGCCGGCCAGAGCGAGCAACCGGGCGATGAACCCCTCGCGATAGGCGCCGCCCTCGCCGGAATCCACCAAGGTCTGCATGGCGATAGACTGCACCGTAGCCAGGGTGTTTTTGACCCGGTGGTTGAGCTCATCCAGCAGCAGGCGCTGGCGGTCCTCGGCGGTCCGGCGGACGGTGATGTCGAGGGAGATGCCGGCCAAGCGGACGGCCCGCCCCTCTTCGAACTCCGCCCGTCCCCGGGCGAGAATCCAGCCGATCTGACCATCGGGTTTAACGACCCGATACTCGACCTCCAGGTCCTCGCCGGTGGAGATCGCCCGGTCGACCGCCTCCTGGCGCAGGCCGCGGTCATCGGGGTAGACCAAGGCGATGATGTCTTCAGACGTTTCGAATGGATCGTCGGGACCCACGCCGAAGACCTCGCGGGAGTGGGCGTTGGAGGAGAACAGGCCCGAGGCGATGTCGAACTCCCAGCTACCCAAGCGCGCCGCGCTCAGGGCATAGGCCAGTTGCTCTGGGGTCTGACGCAACGTCGCCCTGTCACGTTCCATGTCGCCGGATAGTCTGGCGCGCGGCTTCTTCATAGCAACAAACCCGCCTGGCCCCTGGTCCGCTGGACGAACGGGCGCGCCTGGGGCGATTTCATCGACAGTAGGCAAAGTTGAGCCCGACGACAATGTGGCTCTAGAGGTTGAGCCGCGCGCCGCTCCCCTGCCCTCAGGTCCGCACCTGCGCGGTGATCAGCCGACCGTTGCGCTGGATGGTGATGCTCCAGGCGCGGCCACCGGCCTGGAGAGCGGCCACCAGGGCGGCGGTGGACGTTACCTTCTGGCCATTGAGCTCGCGCACGAAGTCGCCGGGCTGCAGGCCAACGGTGGCGGCCAGGCCCGGCTCGACCTGGGTGATCAGGACGCCCTGTCCGGCGAAGGGGTCGACCCCCAGCTCCACCGCCTTGGCCGGGGAGAGGTTGACCACAGTGGCGCCGCCCAGGGGGTTACGGCCGGCGATGGTTTGCTGATCGGCCGGCGGGCTGGCGGGCGGGGCCTCCACCCGGACATTGATGTCACGGGGCGGAGCGCCAGCGTGGCGAACGCTGAAGGTCAGGGTGTCGCCAGCCTTGCGGGTGCCGATGCGATAGTTGAGGCCGCCTTCGTCGTTCACCGGCTGGCCGTCGACGGAGAGGATGATATCGCCCTGGCCGATGCCGGCGCGGGCTGCGGGCCCAGCGGGCCACAGGTCGGCCACCAGCACGCCCTGGGGACCGGGCAGGCCGAGGCTGCGGGCCATCTCGCCGGTTATCACCTGGGTACGCGCCCCGACCCAGGGCCGGATGACGGTGTGAGCGCCGCCCAGGGCGCTGGACACCACCTGCTTGACCAGGACCGCCGGTATGGCGAAGCCGACGCCGGAGGAGGTGCCGGAGCGCGGCGAGAGGATGGCTGTGTTCACCCCGATCAGGTCGCCGTCCATGTCTACCAACGGGCCGCCCGAGTTGCCGGGATTGATGGCGGCGTCGGTCTGGATGAAGGACGAAAAGCTGGAGATGCCGACGTCCGAGCGGGCCTGGGCCGAGACGATGCCGTTGGTCACCGTCTGGCCGACGCCGAAGGGGTCGCCGATGGCCAGAACCAGGTCACCGACCTGGACGACTTCGTTGTCGGCGATGGCGATGGTGGGCAGGCGCTCGCCCTTGGTGTCGATCTTCAGCACAGCCAGGTCGGCGCGGGCGTCGTCCAGCAGCACGGTGGCGGGCCACTCGCGGCGATCTGCGGTGACGACCATGATCTCCTGGGCGTTTTCGACAACGTGGTGGTTGGTGAGCACCACCCCGTCAGCGCGGACGATGGAGCCGGACCCCAGAGACTGCTCCACCCGGTTCTGGGGAATGCCTCCGCCCATGAACATGCCCCAGAACGGGTCCACCTGCTGGCGCACCAGGCGGCGGGAATAGACATTGACCACCGCCGGCGCGGCCTTCTTCACCACCGGGGCGAAGGACAGCTTCACGGACGCAGCGTCGGCCGGGACGCGGCGGCTGGCCTGGGGAAGATCCGGCGCGCCCCGGTCGAGAGGCTGGGCTTGGGCAATGGAGGCAAGTCCCCCGCCAGCGGCCAGGAGGGTCAGGGCAGGCAGCAGATAACGCAACGTCATGGGCATCCCAGCAAGGTTTCCGGCCAGCAAGTTGTCCGGCCAGCAAGTGATTTGGTCGGCAAAGATCAGCCGATTTTGGGCGCAAAAGTGGCCGTCTCGGCCGCCAAGGCAAGCGTAGCCATGAATTCGGCGTAAGGTTTGCCGGCCTCAGGCCTTGAAGCCCCAGCTGGCGTAGAGGCTGGCGACGTGGGGGTTGATGGCGATGGCGGCGGCGATATCGGCGGCGGCCTCCTTCTTGCGGCCCTCGGCGCGCTCCGCCAGGCCGCGGATGTAGAGCGCGAAGGGGTCATTGGCGTTGAGCGCAATGGCGGTGTTGGCGCAGTCGATAGCCAGGCCGAATTCCTTGCGCTTGATCAGGGTCAGTCCGCGCAGATGCAGGCCCTCCGGGTTCTGCGGATCCAGCGCCACCGCGCGGTCGCAATCCGCCAGGGCCTTGTCCAGTTCCTCGCCGGTGACCGTCCGCGCCAGGCAGCGGCTTCGCAGGGGCTGGGCGCGATCGGGCTTCAGTTCCAGGGAGCGATCGTCATCGGCGATGGCCTTGGCGGAATCGCCCTTCTGGAACCAGAGCAGGCCACGGTTGGCATAGGCGGCGAAATCATCGGGCTTGAGCCTGATGGTCTCGTCGAAGTCCCGCATGGCGCCGTCCTGGTCGCCAAGGGCAGACTTGGCCGCGCCACGGTTGTCGAGGGCCTGGTAGAGCTTGGGATCAAGCTTGAGGGCGGCGTCGAAGTCGGGGATCGAGTCGGCCCAGCGGCCGGAATCGGAGCGGGCAAGGCCACGATTGCTGAGCGCATCGGCATAGGTCGGGTCCAGCAGCAGGGACTGATCGAAGTCGAGAATGGCCTCGGCGAACTTGCCCCGGTCGAGCAGCACCATGCCGCGGCCGTTGTAGGCCTTGGCCTGTTTGGGATCGATGTGGATGGCGTCCTCGAAGTCGGCGGCGGCGGCGGCCAGTTCGCCGCGCGCCTCATGCACGTGGCCCCGGATGATCAAGGCAACGGTGTCCCGGGGCGCGATCTTGAGGGCGTGATCGATGTCGGCCAAGGCCGCGACCATGTCCCCCAGGCCGAACTCCGTGTCGGCCCGGTTGACGTAGGCCTCGCCAAGGTCCGGGCGCAGGCGCAGGGCGGCGCCCAGGTCGACCAGGGCGGCTGTGTCTTCGCCGCGCAGGTGGCGGGTCTCGCCGCGATTGGCGGTGGCGATAGCGTCGCCGGGATTGACGTGAACCGCCAGGTCGAAATCGGCGAAGGCGTCGTCAAGGGCGCCGCGCTCCATCCGGATCAGACCTCTGACATTGAGGGCGCCGCCGTTATTGGGGTCGAGGCGGAGCGCCGTCTCGGCGTCGGCGAAGGCGCCCTCCTTGTCGCCCTTGCGTTGGCGGATCTCAGCGCGGTTCGACATGACCCGGGAGTCACGGGGCCGCAGACGCACAGCCTGGTCCATGTCGGCCAAGGCCCCGTCGAAGTCGCCGAGATCCGACAGGACCAAGGCCCGGTCATTATAGGCCACGGACACGCCGCCCAGCTGGATGGCGCGGGTGAAATCGGCCAGGGCGCGGTCCTTGTCGCCCTTGAGCTGCCAGGTCTCGCCACGGTTGTTGTAGGCGATGGCGTTGTCGGACTTGAGCTTCAGCGACTGGTCAAAGTCGGCGATGGCCGGGTCGAGCTGGCCGCGGTTCATCTCCGCCAGGCCGCGGTTGTTATAGGCCACCGAATGGGCCTGGGCCGGCGCGGCGCGATACTGGATCAGGGCCGTGCAGGCGGCGATCTGGGCGTCGACGGAATAGCCGGGGCTGCTGCAGCCCGCGAAGGGCGAGGAAACCCTGGGCGGCGCGGGGGGCATCAATACCGGCGGTGGCGGCCGAGGCGAAGGCGCGCCGGCGGCGGGAACGCGGGCCCACGACGGTTCGGCGGCGGAATAGGCCGCCACGGTGAAGGCCGCGCCCGCCGCCAGTACAGTTGAAAATCTCACTGGACCCCCGCCCCGCCATGTCATGTCGCGTGGCGACCATTCAGGCAGCGATGGCGAGGCGGGTCAACCGAGCGTGGTGGTCGGCGGGCGCGGGGATAGCTGGTCCAGGGTCTCGTCCAGGGCCAGGATGAAGGCGTCCATGTCCGCCAGGGTGGTGCGGTGGTTGACGATGGCGGCGCGGATCACCGGGCGGCCGTTCAGTGAGGTCAGCGAGGGGACGGCGCGGCCACTTTCGTGCAGGGCCATGACCATCTCGCGGCTGAGATCACCGGTCTGGTCGCCCCGGACCGCGAAGCAGGCGATGTTGAGGGCGACAGGGGCGGCCAGGTCGAAGCGGGCGGAGGCATCAATGCGACGGGCCAGATAGGCGGCGGCCTCGCAGTTGGCCTCCATGGCGGCGCCCAGGGCGTCGGCGCCGAGGGTCTGGAGGGTGACCCAGACCTTCAGGGCGCGGAAACCGCGGGAAAGGTCCGGGCCAAGGTCGACGGGCCAGGTCTCGCCGGCCGCCATGCCCCGGGGGGCGCGGGCCAGATAGTCGGCCGGGTCGGCAAAGGCGGCGCGGTGCATCGCCGCGTCGCGGACCAGGACGAAGCCAGCGTCATAGGGAACCTGGGCCCACTTATGGAAGTCGAAGGCGACAGAGTCGGCTCGCTCAAGGCCTTTGAGACGGGGCGCAAGCCTGCGGGAGAAGGCGGCCAGGGCGCCGAAGGCCCCGTCGACGTGAAACCAGAGCCGGTGCTCGCCGGCGATGGCGGCCAGGGCGGCGAGATCATCGAAGGCGCCGGTGTTTACCGTGCCGGCCGTGCCCACCAGCAGGAAGGGTGTCAGGCCGGCGGCGTGGTCCTGAGCGATGGCGGCGCGCAGGGCGGACACCTCGAGGGCGCCGTCGGCGTCCACGGCGACGCGGCGTAGCTGGGCTGAACCCAGGCCGGCGATATCCATCGCCCGGGCGACGCAGCCGTGAGCCTGGGCGGAGGCGTAGGCGGTGAGCCGCGGCGCGCCGGCCAGGCCGGCGGCCCGGGCCTGGGCGCCCAGGACGCGGGTGCGGGCCACCAGGACGCCGATCAGATTGGCCTGGGAGGCGCCAGTGGTGATCAGGCCCGAGGCGTCGGCGGGTAAGCCGAAAGCCTGGGCCATCCAGAGGGTAATCTGACGCTCCACCACCGGGCCAATGTGGTCGCGGCCGCCGCAGTTGGCGTTGAGGCCGGCGGCCAGCATCTCGGCCACCATGCCGTAGGGGGTGCCGGCGCCTTGGACCCAACCCATGAACAGGGGATGGGTGTTGCCCACGACATAGGGGGCGATCAGGCGCTCGACATCGCTCAGGACCTCGGCGAAGGGGCGTGGAGCGGTAGGCAGGGGCGCCATGAAGGCCTGGCGGACCGGCGGTGGGGTGGGTCGCCAGACGGGACCCTGCCGCACATCCCGCAGGCGAGCGATGGCGCGGTCGAGGGCGGCGTGGGCGTCGGCGGTGAAGGCGTCCCAGTCTTCCGGGTCGAGGCTCACTTGCGGGTCGAGGCTCATCAGGTTCCGTTCAGGGCGAAATCCCAGCGGGCGAAGAGACGGTCGAGGTCGGCGTACACCGGCTGCATGGCCGCCTCCAGGCTGGCGCCCTCCCCTAGCCGCTGGGCGACGTCATTGACCAGAGGCATGCTGGCGCAGACGCGCAGGGCCGTGTCCTGGCCCACCGCGACGGGCTGGCCCAGATGGCAGGCGGGGCCGTCTTCGCAGGGCTGGGCCAGATAGGCCCAGAGGCGGCGCGTGGCGGCCGGCGGCAGGCCGCAGAGGATCGGAATGATGGTGGCGTCGGAGACCTCGGTCAGCGCCCGCAGGCCAGGCGTGACGGCGGCGCGGGCGAGGACGGCGGCGGCGAAGCGACCCTGGATGTCCCGGCGGATCTGGGGGGCCAGGGCCTCATAGGCCTCGATCTCGGCCAAGGCGGCGGTCCAGCGCAGGCCAAGGCCGAGGTTCACCGGCCAGGCCAGGGCCGGGGCAACAGCGGCGCGCAGAGGAACCGGCCAGTCCAGGCGGGCGGAATAGTCGGCCAGCCCCGGCGGGATGTTCAGGCCGTCCAGGCGGTCCAGCCAGGCCGGGGGCAGCAGCAGGGCGCCGGCGAAGGGCGGGCCGCCGGCGAACTTCGAGCCGGTGATCATCACCGCGAATCCGGCCGTCAGGTCGGCGCGGACGGCGGCGGCGTCGCAGCGCAGCTGACAGGCGTCGACCACCACCAACACCCGGTCAAGGTCCAGGCTGGCGATGCTCAGGGCGGCGAGGCGGCTGACGCCGTCGAGGCCGGTCTTGGATTGGTCGAGGAGGTGCAGCAGGACGGACTGGTCAGCGGCAAGGGCTTGCCGGGCCAGTTTGGCAGCAGCGGCGTCGATGACGTCGGGCGCGATGGCGACGCCGGCGGGGGTGCGGATCTCCACCGGCTGGACGGTGATGGCGGCGTCATCCCAGCCGGCCAGTCGATCACCGGGCGCGCGGCCGCCGCCCAGGGGCGTGGTGGCCAGGAAGTGGCGGCCGGCGGCGGCCAGGGGTACGCCGCGGCCGGTCTCGCAGGGGGCGACGACAAGGTTGGCAGTCGCCCCGGGCATGAGGTTGCGCGCCAGGGCCAGAACGATCAGCTCCGCCTCGGTGCCCGAAGCGCAGAGCACCGCCTGCGCGCCAGGGACGCCATACAGGGCCAGGAGGCGACGGCGCAGGCCATCCATCCAGTCGGCCGGATCGGCGCTGGCCGGATCGGCGGTGAGGCGGCCCAGGGCCGCGCCGGCCGCGTTCGAGCCGCGCGGCGAGACGGCGCTGGCGGTGGATGAGGAAAACCAGAGCTCGTCCGGCGCCGGAGCGTCCGGCACGCCATAGCGATTGGCGCCGGTATGCGGATCGATCCAGAGGCGCTCGTCGCCGCCGCTGTTGAGCAGCATGCGCAGGCGAGCCTGCGGCGGCTGGAAAGCCAGGGGGGCGGCCGAAACGCCAGGGTGTGGGAGTACGGCGGGCGGCGCCATGTCGGCCTCGTCAGGGGGCCGGCCCGGGTGCGGGAAGGTCCTGGGGCGCAGCATTGGCCCGCATGGCTAACGAAAGGTTGCCAGGGTGGAGCCGAAGCTCTCGCAAAGCCGTCTGGGAGGCTACCTGCGTCAGGCGGCCGCAGCCTTTTACAGAACTTGGCAGAGCTTAGCGCGCCAGGGGCGGCCGGTTGGGCGTCTGGTTAGCCGTCCGGAGCGGCGGGGGCTTCGGCCAGGGGCTTGGCCACGAAGATGGCGGTGACGAAGGCGGCGCCGATCAGGGCGGCGCCGATCAGGATGGCCAGTCCTGGCACGCCATAGCCCTTGCCCGGGCCGATGGACCAGGCGAAGGCGCGGGTGAACAGGATCGGGCCGAAGAAGCCGGTGATGCCCAGGAAGATGGTCAGAGCGCCCTGGAGCTGGCCCTGCTCGTCGACCCCCACCCGTTTGGACATCAGCGACTGGGTGCTGGCGAAGGAGACGCCGCCGGCGACGCACAGCGCCAGGCCGGCCCAGAACAGGGTGGTGGTGGGGGCCAAGCCCAGCACCACGAAGCCGGCGGTGCTGAGGGCCAAGCCGATGAGGATGGCGCCCCGCTCGCCCAGGCGCCGGGCGCTTTCGCCGGAGAGGTAGCTCTGGACGATCATGTTGCCAAACCCCAGCGCCATCAGCAGCACCCCGATCTGGGCCGGTCCCCAGCCGAAGCGATAGTGGGTGTAGAACTGAAAGACGCTGTTGAAAGCCATGCCGGCGAACTGGGTAAAGAAGGGCAGGAAGGCCAGGCCCACCAGCGCCGGCCGGCCTAGCAGGCGGAAGGCGCCGATGGGGTTGGCGCGGGTCCAGTGAAAGGGCATGCGGCGATCGCGGCTGAGGGACTCCGGCAGCAGGAAATAGCCGTAGAGGCCGTTGCCGAAGGCGAGGACCGACGCGACCCAGAAGGGCGCGCGTGGATCCAGCCCGCCCAGCAGCCCGCCGAGCGCCGGGCCCAGGATGATGCCGGCGCTGGCGGCGGCCTGAAAGCGGCCGAAGTTGCGGGCGCGGTTCTCTTCGGTGCTGACGTCGGCGACATAGGCCCCCGCCGCCGAGGAACTGGCCGAGGTGATCCCCGAGATGATCCGGCCGATGAACAGCCAGGTCAGGGATGGGGCCAGGGCCATGATCACATAGTCCAGGGCCAGGCCGAACATCGACACCAGCAACACCGGACGGCGACCGAACCGGTCGGAGAGGGAGCCGAAGATCGGGGCGAAGATGAATTGCATCACCGCCCAGGCGGCGCCGAAGGTGCCGGCAATCTTGGCCCCTTCGGCGTCGCCGGCGTGGGCGAGGCTTTTCAGCAGCACCGGGAACACGGGCGCGGTGAGGCCCATGGAGACCACGTTCATCAGGATGGCAAAATAGACGAACCCCAGCGCGGCCTGGCGCGGGGGCCTGCCGGCCTGGCCCACAACGACTCTCCCCTCCCCGTCTCAAGCGGGGCCGGAGGGATAGCAGATCAAGCGCGGCTGGGGGAGCGGGGTTGCGCCCCGGCTATTCCGCCGCCTGAACGGCCGCCGGGGCGCCGGTGGCGACGTTGAGGGCGGCGATGAAGGCGACGCCCAGGAGAGCGGCGGCGATCAGGATCGGCAGGCCGGGCACGCCCGGCACATGGTGCAGGGCGAAGGCGAAGGTCAGGGGGAAGACCGTGGGGCCGACGATTGCGGCGATGCCGCCGGTGGACTGGTTGGCGCCCTGGAGCCGGCCCTGCTCGTTGGCCGAGACGCGCTGAGTCATCAGACCCTGCAGGCCCGGTTGCATCAGGCCGATGAGGGCGAAGAAGGGCATGCCGATGAAATAGAAGCGGCCTTCCGGCGCCAGGGCGTAGATCACAAACCCTGTCGCCCCCATGGCCGCGCCCAGCAGCACTGAACCCCGCTCGCCCAGCCGCTTCACCACCGGCCCGACCACGACGGCCTGGACCAATATGCCCAGCGCCCCGGTGATGAAGAAGGTCACCCCCAGGAACCGCAGCGGCCAGTGGTAACGCATGGTGGTGTAGAGCACGAAGATGTTGGGCAGCACCTGTTGCGAGAGCTGGAACAGGAAGTTCACCCCGGCCAGGGGAAGGAGTTCCGCGTGCGATCCCAGCAGTTCGAGGCTGGCGATGGGGTTGGCGCGGCGCCAGTTGAAGGTGGTGAGGCGGCGCTCCGGCGGCAGGGACTCGGGCAGGACGAACAGGCCGTAGACCCAGTTGATGGCGCACAGGGCGGCGGCGGCGATGAAGGGCACGCGCAGGCCGCTGATGTGCAGGCCGGCGAAATGTAGGTCCTGGGTGGTCAGGAAGCCGCCGGTCATGGGGCCGAGCAAGAAGCCGATGCTGAAGGCCGAGGCCATCCAGCCGAAATTGCGCGCCCGGTCCTGGGGCTCGGTGATGTCGGCCACATAGGCGTTGGCGGTGGAGAAGCTGGACGCCGTGGCGCCGTTGAGGATGCGCCCGACCAGGAGCCACATCAGGGTGGGGGCGAAGGCCATGATCAGGAAGTCCAGGGCCAGGCCCAGGATCGAGATCAGCATCACCGGCCGGCGGCCGAAGCGGTCGGACATCATGCCCAGGACCGGGCCGATGACGAACTGCATGGCGCCCCAGGTGACCCCGAAGATCGCCTGCCAGACCGCCGCGGAGGCGGTGGCCTCTGCCGTCGCCGCGCCGAAGAACGAGCGGATCAGGCTGGGCAGGATCGGAATCATGATGCCGAACGACAGGGCGTTCATCACCGCGGTGGCGTAGATAAAGCCGAAGGCGGCGTTGCGGCCGGTCTGGGCCACTGTTGGCGGCCCGTGGTGTTGCGCCTCTTCGGGCGTCTTGTCGTCGGTCATCACTTACTCCCCAAGTCCTACCTTGAAGGACGCGAGCAGGCCTTGCCACCATTCCGCATGGCGTCGCAGGAAAATGGCCTCCGGGAAGGTGTGTTTGGCAACATGGTCGGAGGGGACGCTGTCCCAGCCGATGTGCTGGACGGTGACGCGGGTCTCTTCGCCCACCGCTTCGAAGGTGACCTCGACCTGGGTGTCCTGGTCCGGCGCGAAGGTCGCCTGGCGCCAGCCGAACACCAGGCGATGGGGTGGCTCCCACGCCCGCACCTTGCCGATCTCGAACGCCTTGCCGCTGGGCAGGGTTTCGATCAGGCGGCCATCTTCCCAAGCGTTGGCTGGCCCGGGTTCGAAGCTGAGCACGCCGGGGCTGCGCGGGGTGAAGGCGAACATGGGGCTGGCCTGCCACCAGGCGCCGATCTCGGCGGTGAAGGCTTCGAAGGCGCGCTCGGGACTGGCCGGCACGCGCAGGGCAACGAGGATGCGGGAACTCACGGTTCAGGCTCGTCCCTGGCCGCCGGCGGCGGGTTCGGGCGGTCTTTCAGCAGGTGATCGCGCAAGGCGGTCAGCTGGGCGCTCCACAGCCGTTCGGTTTCCTCCAGCCAGCGCAGCAGCTCGATCATGGGTTCGGCCCTCAGGGCGTAGACGCGCACGCGGGCGTCGAATTCGGGGGAGGATTCCTCGACCAGGCCACTCTGGCGCAGGGTGCGCAGGTGGCGGCTCATGGCCGGCGGGGCCAGGCCGACTTCGCGGGCCAGTTCGCCGGCCGGACGCGGACGCTCGCGCAGCAGGTTGATCACCTGGCGTCGGTGCGGATCAGCCAGGGCCGCCAAGGTGCGGTCAAGGGTCAGGGCCACGGTCTGGGCAGGGGCGGGTTGGCTCACCCCGCAAGCGGCCTGTGCTGGGTGCCGGCGCCGTAGGTGATGAACAGCATCTTCAGGCCGTGTTGCTCCACGGCGCGGTGCCAGACGCCGGCGGGAACCACCAGGGTGGCGCCGGCGGCAACGTCGTGGACCTCCATCCGGCCGTCCGGGTGCTCGAATTCCAGCCGGGCCGAGCCCTGCAGGGCCACCAGCACCTCGTCGCCCTCGGGGTGCATCTCCCAATGCGGCCAAGGCCCCTCCCCGTCCATGACGGTGATCAGGGTCCCGCCGGCGCCGGGGTTGGTCTCGATGTCGCTCCAGAAGGCGTTGCCGCCGGGATAGGCCCGCACCGCCCCGGCGCCGTCGAGGTTAAGGTAGGTGGCTTCCAGGTCGAAGGCGGGCATCACACCCACCCGGTGATTTTGGCTCCGCCGCCCATCCGCGCCTCGGCCTCCTCGCGGGAGACGGCCTCGACCGTACGGCCGATCGACCAGTTGTGGCCTTCGGGATCGCGGCAGCGGTAGACGCGGTCGCCGTAGAACTGGGTGTTGGGCTCGGCGACGATGACAGCGCCGGCGGCGCGGGCGCGCTCGCAGTGGGCGTCGACGTCGGTGTCGATCTGGAGGCTGGTGAGCTGGGTGTTTTTGCCGCCGACCTTGAGCGGGCTCTTGAAGGCGTCATCCCATTCCTGGCCGACGGAAATCAGGTCGTCGCCGTAACGCATCTGGCAATGGATAAAGCCGCCGTCATCGCCTTCGATATAGAGGGCCGTGTCAAAGCCAAACGCGGCCTCCAGCCAGCGCATGGCGGCCTTGGGGTCCTGGTAGATGACCGAGGGTTGGAAGCCGAGGGTCTTGGCCATGGGTGCTCCTAGAGACTTTCCGGCTCAAGTGGGATCACTTGATCCGGGTAAAATGACTTTATCTTCATGTGCTTAGAGCATGACGGGCGCTTCAATCGGTAGCCACTTGAAGCTGTCATGTTCTAGAGGGTTTCATGGATTTCATGGCCGGTGGCGCCGGCCACCTGCGCCAGGGTCAGGTCCCGCACAGTCTGGCCGAAGGACCAGGGATGACCTTCAATATCCAGGCAGGTGTAGACGCGGTCACCATAGGGTTGGTCGGCCGGTTCGCGCTGGATGCGGGCGCCGGCGGCCCGGGCGCGCTCGCAGTGGCTGTCGATGCCCTCGGCCAGCTGGACATGGACAGAGGCGGTTGAACGGGCCCCCTGGTCGACGGGACTGGCCGCCCCCTCGCGCGGCGGGCCGACCACCATCAGCAGGCCGTCGCCGAAGGCGGTCTCCGAATGGATGACGCCGCCGGATCCGTCGTCCACCAACAGGCGGGTCTCGAAACCGAAGGCCTGTTCGAGGAAGGCCAGGGCCGCCTTGGGGTCGCGGTACCAGAGCAGGGGCGTGAGCGAGGGGCGGTGGAGCGGTTGCGTCATCGCGCCGGCTCGGACGGCGCCTGGACTTTCAGGCCGCTGCGCTTTTCCATCTCTTCGATGGGGACCTGTTCGACGCTCTGGCGGAAGCACCAGACGTGACCCTCCGGGTCGCGGACTCGGTAGGTGCGGTCACCGTAGAACTGGGTTTCCGGCGGCTGGGCGATCTGGGCCCCCGCCGCCGCGGCGCGGGCGTGGTGCTGGTCGATGGGTTCGGCGACCGAGATCCAGATGAACTGGGTGCATGCGCCGTCCAGGGAGGCCGGGCTTTTCATCCTGGCCCCGCCAAGTTGCGGGCCGCCCCACTCCCCCGCCACGCCGATGGTCGAGCCGTCATAGGCCATCTCCGCGTGGCCTATGTTGCCGGCGTCGTCGGTGAGCAGCATGGCGATCTCGAAGCCGAAGGCGCGTTGCAGCCAGTCCAGGGCGGCCTTGGGGTCGCGATAGAAGACGGTGGGGGTGATGGACATCGGCGGACCTCCGCAAGTGATGTGCGTTTGGCGCAATATTTAACGCACTTCGCAACTATAGAGTCAAGCGACCGGGCTGGTTGGGCCGTGAGGGACGGGTTGGTTCGACGGCGTCGGTGGGCAGATCCACCGTAAATCACCGTATTTTACGGTGGCGACACGCCCGGGAGACGCACCAAGCTGGAGGTTGAAATTACCCGCGCTTCGGCCGAGGCGCATTTTGCGACAGCGGTTTGATCACAGGTTGAACCGAACATTATAAGAACATTTGCGGGGAATGCCACCGTAGAATCAAAAAGGGCGGCCGTTGCGGGCCGCCCTTTTCGTATCTGGATAGGCGCGAAGTCTAGTCTTCGGCGCCGCCGCCTTGCACCGGACCGGAGTCCTTGCCCTTGGCGGTGACGTCGCGGTCGACGAACTCGATCACGGCCATGGCGGCGTTGTCGCCGTGGCGGAAGCCGGCCTTGAGCACCCGGGTGTAGCCGCCCATGCGCGCCTTGTAGCGCGGGCCGATCGCCGCGAAGAGCTTGCCGACCTGTTCCACGTCGCGGACCTTGGAGATGGCCTGACGGCGAGCGTGCAGGTCGCCGCGCTTGGCCAGGGTCACCAGCTTGTCCACGAAGGGCCGCAGTTCCTTGGCCTTGGGCAGGGTCGTGACGATCTGCTCATGCTTGATGAGCGAGGCGGCCATGTTGGCGAACATGGCCGTCCGGTGGCTCGTCGTACGACCCAGTTTGCGGTGCGCAACGCCGTGGCGCATGGAAGTCTCTCCTCAGGTCGGGCCGTCTCTCGACGGGCCGGGCAAATAGTTAGATCTGGTCTTCGAACTTCTTGGCCAGGTCTTCGATGTTTTCGGGCGGCCAGTTGGGCACGTCCATGCCCAGGTGCAGACCCATGTTGGCGAGCACTTCCTTGATTTCGTTCAAGGACTTGCGGCCGAAGTTCGGGGTGCGGAGCATCTCGGCTTCGGTCTTCTGGATCAGGTCGCCGATGTAGACGATGTTGTCGTTCTTCAGGCAGTTGGCCGAACGGACCGACAGTTCCAGCTCGTCCACCTTCTTCAGCAGGGCCGGGTTGAAGGGCAGTTCCGGCTTGGCTTCGCCGTCCAGCTTCTTCTTCGGCTCGTCGAAAGTGATGAACACCTGCAGCTGGTCCTGGAGGATGCGCGCAGCGTAGGCCACGGCGTCAACGGGGCTGACCGCGCCGTTGGTTTCCACTTCCATGATCAACTTGTCGTAGTCGAGGCTCTGACCCTGACGGGTGGGCTCGACGCGATAGGCGACCTTCTTGACCGGCGAATACAGGGCGTCGACCGAGATCAGGCCGATGGGCGCGTCTTCCGGACGGTTCTTCTCGGCCGGGACATAGCCCTTGCCGTTCTGGACCGTGAACTCGATGCGCACCGAGGCGCCTTCGTCCAGGGTGAGCAGGACGTGGTCGCCGTTCAGGATCTCGATGTCCGAGGGGGCGTCGATCTGGCTGGCGGTAACGGCGCCGGGGCCGGTGGCGCGCAGCGTCATGCGCTTGGGGCCTTCGGAGTGCATCCGCACGGCCAGCTGCTTGATGTTCAGGACGATGTCGACGACGTCTTCGCGCACGCCTTCCAGCGACGAGAACTCGTGCACGACGCCGTCGATCTGAATAGCGATCACGGCGGCGCCTTGCAGCGAGGAGAGCAGAACGCGGCGGAGCGAATTACCCAGCGTCACCCCAAAACCGCGCTCGAGGGGCTCGGCGACGATACGCGCCTTGCGCGTGGCGTCAGAGCCAGACTCGATCTGCGGCTTTTCGGGACGGATGAGCTCGTTCCAGTTTCTTTCGATCACGGGCGGATGTTCCTCGAACGCGGATGCGCCGGCCGCGGGGGGCGCGGGCCGGCGGGGAGGATGTGGGTCGTGGGTACTCTAGACGCGCCGGCGCTTAGGCGGCCGGCAGCCGTTATGCGGAATGGGAGTGACGTCTCGAATGGTGGTGATGGTCATGCCCGCCGCCTGCAGGGCGCGCAGGGCCGATTCGCGTCCGGAGCCGGGGCCCGAGACGTTGACTTCCAGCGTACGCACACCGTGTTCGGCGGCCTTCTTGCCGGCGTCCTCGGCCGCCATCTGGGCGGCGTACGGGGTCGACTTGCGCGATCCCTTGAAGCCCATCGTGCCGGCGCTGGACCAGGAGATGGTATTCCCCTGGGCGTCGGTAATGGTGATCATGGTGTTGTTGAACGAGGCGTTCACGTGCGCCACGCCCGAAGTGATGTTCTTGCGTTCGCGCTTCTTGACGCGTGTCGGTTCCTTGGCCATCGGCGGGTCTCTTACTTCTTCTTGCCGGCGATCGGCTTGGCGGGGCCCTTGCGGGTCCGGGCATTGGTGTGGGTGCGCTGGCCGCGGACCGGCAGGCCCTTACGGTGACGCAGGCCGCGGTAGCAGGCCAGGTCCATCAAACGCTTGATGTTGACCGAGGTCTCGCGACGCAGGTCGCCCTCGACCTGATAGTCGCGGTCGATGGTCTCACGGATCTGCAGGACTTCCTGGTCGGTGAGTTGATTCACCCGACGCGCGTCCTCGATGCCCACCTTGCCCACGATTTCGCGGGCCTTGGCCGGGCCGATTCCATGGATGTACTGAAGCGCGATCACAACGCGCTTGTTGGTCGGTATATTCACGCCGGCGATACGGGCCACGCAGTCATTCTCCTGGTCACGACAACAAGCGCGAAAAGCACATACGGCCCTGATCCCCAATGGGAAGAGCCGACGCGCCATTCGCGCCCTTTCGCGGAAGGGGCTTCTTATAGGGTTAGTTGGTATTGCGTCAATGCCGGAGCCCGCGATTTCGCTCCAGAATTTCGAGGGCTTATGTGGGCGGTGGTGCGGCGAAATGAAGGACGGGGGCTGAAGGGTTGGGATCGGCCCTTTGGCGGGGCGAGCCCTAGACGGTAACCCCGGCCAGGGCGTCTGCTATGGCGGCGGCGACCTGATCCATGGACCCCATGCCGTCGACCTCCACCAGCTTGCCCTGGCTTTTGTAATAGGGAAGCAGAGGGGCGGTCTGGTCGTTGTAGGCGCCCAGGCGGACCTTGAAGGACTCAGGATTGTCGTCGGGACGGCCCGATTCGGCGAATCGGCCGGCGACACGGTGGATGAGGGCGGCGTCATCGACTTCGAGGCGAACGACCAGATCGATCTTGCGCCCGCGGCCGGCCAGCATGGTGTCCAGGGCCTGGGCCTGAGCCAGGGTGCGGGGAAAGCCGTCGAAGATGGCGCCGCCGGCGGCGTCAGCCTCGGGTAGGCGCTCCTCGATCAGGCCGATGACGATCTCGTCGGTGACCAGCTCGCCGCGCTGCATGATGCCCGAGACCTTTTGTCCCAGGGCCGAGCCCGAGGCGATGGCGGCGCGCAGCATGTCGCCGGTGGAAAGCTGGACCATACCGCGTCCGTCCACCAGGCGCTTGGCTTGTGTTCCCTTGCCCGCCGCTGGCGGACCGAAAAGGATCAGATTCAATATCCCCTCCCCTAAAGCCTGTTCAAATCGGAGCGGGACCGCCGGAAGGCCGAAACCGACCTTCGTGGTGGCGATCACGCCCCAGCCTGAGTCCGATGGCTAGCGACGACCGCCGCGCAGCTTCGACTTCTTGATCAGGCCTTCATATTGGTGCGCCAGCAGGTGCGACTGAATCTGGGCCACCGTGTCCATGGTCACCGACACAACGATCAGGATCGAGGTGCCGCCGAATTGATAGGAAGCCGCGCCGCCGCTCTGCGCAATGAAGAATTCCGGCAACAGGCAGACGCCCGCGATGTAGAAGGCGCCGATCAGGGTCAGGCGGGTGAGCACATAGTCGATGTACTCCGCCGTCCGCTTGCCAGGCCGGATGCCGGGCAGATTGCCGCCGTACTTGCGCAGGTTCTCCGCCGTGTCCTCGGGGTTGAACACCACCGAGGTGTAGAAGAAGCAGAAGAAGATGATCATCACGCCATAGGCGACCATATAAAGCGGCTTGCCGTGGCTGAACTGGGCCACCGCGTCGGGCAGCCATTGGGCCCACGGCGGCAGGGTGGTCTTCGAGAGGAAGGCCAGCACCGTGGTGGGCAGCAGCAGCAGGGACGAGGCGAAGATCGGCGGGATGACGCCGGCGACGTTGATCTTCAGCGGCAGGAATGAGTTCTCGCCGCCGAACATGCGGTTGCCCACCTGGCGCTTGGGATAGACGATCAGCAGACGGCGTTGCGAGCGTTCCATGAAGACGATGGCCAGGACCACGCCCACGGCCAGGACCAGCAGGCCCACCAGGGCCGGCACGCTGAGCTGACCCACCCGCGCCTGCTGGAACATGTCCCACAGGGCCACGGGCATGCGCGAAACGATGCTGGCGAAGATGATCAGGGAGGTGCCGTTGCCGACGCCGCGGCTGGTGATCTGCTCGCCCAGCCACATGACGAACATGGTGCCCCCGGTCAGGGTGATCATGGTCGAAATAATGAAGAAGATGCCCGGCTGGTCCACCACCCCATGGCTGTTGGAAAGGCCCACGGCGATGCCGAAGGACTGGAACAGGGCCAGGGCGACGGTGAGGTAGCGGGTATATTGGTTGAGCTGCTTGCGGCCCGCCTCGCCGCCTTCCTTGCGCAGCTTTTCCCAGGGCGGATAGACGCTGCCCAGGAGCTGCACGATGATCGAGGCGGAGATGTAGGGCGTCACGTTCAGGGCGAAGATCGCCATTCGCGACACCGCCCCGCCCGAGAACATGTCGAACATGCCCAGGATGCCCTTGGCCTGGCCCTGGAAGGCCGAGGCGAAGGCGGCGGCGTTGACGCCCGGGATGGGGATGTAGGTGCCCAGCCGGTAGATCACCATGGCGATGACGGTGAACCAGATACGCTTGTGAAGATCGGTCGCCTTCTGGAAGGCGCCGAAGTTCATGTTTGCGGCGAGCTGTTCTGCGGCCGAAGCCATTCAATTCCCCACGATCAGGATGGCGCCGCCATCACTTTGGAGGCCATCACATAGGATGCTTGTGGCCGATGCTCCAGCCCGCAGACAAGATCACGCCGCGCCAGTCGGCGGCGCGCCCTGCCCCGGGCCAGATATTAAGCCTCGGCGGCTTCCTTGGCGGGCTTTTCCTTGCGGGTGGTGGTGACCGAGCCGCCGGCCTTTTCCACGGCGGCCTTGGCGGCGCCGGTGGCGGAATAGACGGTGATATTGATCTTGGTGGTCAGCTCGCCCTTGGCCAGCAGCTTGACGCCATCCTTGATCCGGCGGAGCACGCCGGAAGCCACCAGGGCCGGGCCGTCGATGGGCTTCTTGGCGTCGAGCTTGCCGGCGGCGATGGCCTGTTCCAGGCGCCACAGGTTCACTTCTGCGAAGTCCAGCGCGAAGGGATTGTTGAAGCCGCGCTTGGGCATGCGCATGTGCAGCGGCATCTGGCCGCCTTCGAAGCCGTTGATGGCGACGCCGCTGCGCGCCTTCTGGCCCTTCACACCGCGACCAGCGGTCTTGCCCTTGCCCGAACCCGGGCCGCGGCCGACGCGCATGCGGTTCTTGGTGGAGCCCTCACGGGGGGCCAGTTCGTTCAGCTTGGTCATATGCCTTCTCCTTGGAGGTCATGCGCCGGAGCGAGGCTCCGACTCGGCTTTGAAATGAGGAAGGCCCGTCCCTCGCGGGGGCGGGTCTCTTAGGCGCTAGTCCACCACCTCTACGAGGTGTTGGACCTTGGCGATCATGCCTCGGATCGACGAGTTGTCGTCGTGCGTGGCGGTGCGGCCGATGCGGTTGAGGCCCAGGCCCACCAGGGTGGCGCGCTGATCGCTCTTGCGTCGGATGGGGCTCGCCGTTTGGCGAACGGTGACCTTGGCCATCAATCTGTTCCTTAGGCTTCGGCGGCTTCGGAGGCGCCGTCGGTGCGGCGGCCCACGATATCGCGGACCTTCTTGCCGCGCTTGGAGGCGACCTGGCGCGGAGACGCCTGGACCTTCAGGGCTTCAAAGGTGGCGCGCACCATGTTGTACGGGTTGGACGAGCCCATGGACTTGGCCACCACGTCCTGGACGCCCAGGGTTTCGAGCACAGCCCGCATCGGACCGCCGGCGATGATGCCGGTGCCGGCGGGGGCCGAGCGCATCATGATCTTGCCGGCGCCCCAACGGCCCGAGCCGTCGTGGTGCAGGGTGCGGCTCTCACGCAGGGGCACGCGGATCATCGACTTCTTGGCTTCTTCCGTCGCCTTGCGGATGGCTTCGGGCACTTCGCGCGCCTTGCCATGACCGTAGCCGACGCGGCCCTTCTGATCGCCGACCACCATCAGGGCGGCGAAGGAGAACCGGCGGCCGCCTTTGACGGTGGCCGCGACGCGGTTGATGTGCACGAGCTTTTCGACGATCTCGTTGTCGGCGCGCTCGTCGGAGGCATTGCGATCGCGCCGGTCACGCCGGTCGCCACGCTGTTGTTCGCCACGGGCCATGTCTGGTTTTCCCTAGAAATTCAGGCCGGCTTCGCGGGCTG
>JBBROW010000025.1:0-56981 GCA_038228945.1 Caulobacterales bacterium | reverse complement strand
GCCGTGACAGATTCGGCAGATTGCCGCTTCCCACCCATCTCAGAAGTTCAGAAGGTCCGCTAACGGGCAGGGATGGCCTGCCGCCTTGCAGCCTGGACGCCGCTCCCCAATGGGTACCAAGCGTCGGATTCTATCCACTAGCCCATCGAAGTCGCGAGCGTAGCATTGCGTCAGTCGATGAAAGCGATTCGCGCTTGGCTCGGCAGAGGGTGACTGCCTTATGTCCAGCTTTCCATGGGAGGCGGCCGCAACACTGATCGCCGGATCCGCAGCCGTCGCCGCAGCGTTGGTGGTCGGGCGTGGACCGGGCGCTGTCGCGGCCATGTCGCGCGGAGCCGCCGACGCCAATTGGCAGTCGTTGAAAACGCTTGGTATTTCGTAGCAACATGAACGCGACATGGATACCGAGTGCGCCAAAGCTTTTGCGCGCTAACGCCTTGAATTTTCAACTTAAAAGGATGGAGGCCTGGCCGAGAATCGAACTCGGGTGCGCGGATTTGCAGTCCGCTGCGTAACCACTCCGCCACCAGGCCGTTTTGGAGGGCGCGATGGCTAACAGAACCGCGCCGCCCGGGCAATGCCTCGACACGGCCCGGCGCGAACATGACAGGCGCCGATTGCTTTGGGGTTAAGCGGGGACCTATAAGCGGGGCGACTCTTCGGCATGTGGGGATAGTGATGAGCGCCGATTTCGCGGCCGCGCGGACCAACATGGTTGAGAGCCAGGTTCGCACCCAGGACGTGACTGACTTGGCGATCCAGGACGCCATGCGCCACATCGCGCGTGAAGCCCTGTGTCCGCCCACCAAGACCTGGATGGCCTATGCCGACGCGGAGGTGGAATACGCCCCCGGCCGCTGGCTGCTGAAGCCCCGCGATCTGGCCAAGCTGCTGCAGGCCGTTCGCCCACGCGCCGGCGAGCGCGCTCTGGCCGTCGCCGCGCCCTATGCCGCTGCGGTGATGGAGGCCATGGGCCTGACGGTGACTCAAGTCACCGACGGCGACCTGAAGACCGTCTCCGGCGCCTTCGATGTCGTGGTTTGCGAGGGGGGTGTTGATCGCGCCCCGGCCTCCTGGCTGGCCGCCCTGGCCATGGGCGGGCGTCTGGGCGTGGTCGAGCGTCATGGTCCGGTGGGACATGCGATGCTTTATCTGCGGTCGGACGAAGGGGTGGGCTCGCGCGCCCTGTTTGACTCCACGCCGCCGGTGCTGGCCGGGTTCCAGCCGGAAGAACGATTCAGTTTCTAAGCCGCGATGCCGACACCATGTCGCAGAGGTGAAAAAAGCTTAATCCCGCAAGGGTAGCGGCGCACCGCCGCGGTAGCCTATAGCGGTGGCGTGTCACGGGGATGGTCGGGGATCGCGTATGTCCAGGAGTAGTCGCGCAGGCGTGATGGCGGCCGTATGCGGCCTGACGCTAGGCGCCGTGGCGGGACCAGGCCACGCCGAAACCCTGGCCGACGCTATCGCCCTGGCCTACCAGACCAATCCGACCATCCAGTCCCAGCGGGCGACCCAGCGCGCCCTGGATGAAACCTATGTCCAGGCGCGGACCGGGTTTCGTCCCAGCGCCAGCGTCACCGCCACGGTGGGTCGTCAACTGACCAACGCCGGCTTGGGCGGTGGGGGGGACAACAACAGCAGCAGCGTGGCGCTGAACATCAATCAGCCGCTCTATACCGGCGGACGCGTCGCCAGCCAGGTGACGGCCGCTGAGGCTGACGTTCTGGGCGGGCGCGAGACCCTGCGCCGCGTCGAGATCGGCGTGCTGCGGAACGTCATCCAGGTCTATGTCGATGTCCGCCGCGACCAGCAGCGCCTGGCCATCAGCCAGGAAAATGTCGCGGTCCTGCGGCGGCAGCTGGAAGAGTCCAAGGCGCGCTTCGACGTCGGGGAACTGACCCGCACCGACGTGGCCCAGACCGAGGCCCGCCTAGCGGCCGCCCAGGCCTCTCTGGCCTCGTCGCAGGCGCAACTGGCGATCAGCCGGTCCGACTATGCCGCCATCGTCGGGCAGAACCCCGGTCAACTGGCCCCTGAGCCGCCGCTGTCGAAGGTGATCCCGGCCACGGTCGATCAGGCGTTCGACGCGGCCGAGCGCGACAATCCTCAGATGCGGCTACAGGACTACACCGAGCAGGGCAGCGCCGCGCGGGTGGCCGAGGCCAAGGCGCAGACGCGGCCGACGGTCGGGCTGCGCGGCTCGTTCGGCGGGTCCGGCTTCAGTTTCGGTGACGGCTCTCCCTTCGCCAACTATTCGCACAACATCCAAGGCTCGGCGGTGGTGACCATGCCGCTGTTCACCGGCGGCCTGACCCAGTCGCAAATCCGCCAGGCGGCGGAGCGCAACAGCGCCGACCGGATCAATATCGAAGGCGTGCGCCGCGATGTGCTGCTGCAGGTTTCCCAGGCCTGGAACCAGCTGCTCGGCTCGCGCGCCAACCTGTTGTCCAACGAGGAGCAGGTGAGGGCGGCCGGGGTCGCCTATGAGGGCATCAAGCAGGAAGCCGAGGTGGGCCTGCGCACCACCCTGGACGTGCTGAACCAGGAACAGGAACTGCGCAACGCCGAACTGGCGCTGGTGAACGCGCGCCACGATGAATATGTCGCCGGCGCGGCGGTCCTGGCGGCCATGGGCGCGCTGGACGTCCGCACTATGGTTCTCGACGCGCCGCTGTATGATCCCAAGGCCAACTTCGACAAGGTCAAGCACGGCTTCGGCTGGACGCCGTGGGAACCGGCCGTTGAGGCCCTGGACCATGTCGCCTCGCCGCAGGTGATTGAGCGTCCCCCCGTCCGGGCCGCCGCGCCGCCAAAGCCCTAAACGGGCCTTGAGCAGCACGTATCGGGGCAAATCCCCCCTGTGCGAATTCGCCTAAATTGAGGAAATTGCAGGATTGCCGCTTCCCGCGTAGCCTGTTCCGTGAAACGGATTCTCTCTTCCCTGGAAAGCAACGGCCCCGACCATGTCTGAACAGTCCGCTCCGGAACCGACCATGGAGGAAATCCTGGCCTCCATCCGCCGCATCATCTCTGAAGATGAGCCGGCGGAAGGCGAAGAGGGCGAGGCCCCGGCCGCCGAGATGCCGCAGCTGGAACCCATGGCTGCCGCGACCCCGCCGTCGCCCTGGTCGTCGCCCGAAGACGATGTCTTGGAACTCACCGACCGCGTGGCGAGCGACGAGCCGCAGACCCTCGGCGACCTGGAAATCCAGCCGCGCCATGACCCGGAGCCAGCGCCCGAACTGCTCCCCCTGCCAATCCACGAGCCCGAGCCGGTGGCCGAGTATACCCCGCCGCCGGAACCTGCGCCGGTGGCGCACGACGAACACCTGGTCGGCAACCCCGCCTCGGAAGCCGCCGCCCTGGCCTTTGGCAAGCTCTCGGCGACGATCGCCATGCCCGCTGCCGGCCGCACCCTGGAAGATGTGGTCCGCGAGATGCTGCGGCCGCTGTTGAAGGCTTGGCTGGACGAGAACCTGCCGGGCATCGTCCAGGCGACGGTGGACCAGGAAGTCGACCGTATCGCCCGCGGCCGAGTACGCTGACGGCTGAGATTCCGAGTCCCGCCTGAGCCCGACGGCGGCCTGGGCGGGAACCCCGCGAATTTCACCGTCGAGAGCAGGCGTTCCGGGAAAAGCCGGGCTTCCGCTTTCGCGGAGCCTCGCGGGGTTGTAGATGACCCCCCGAAATGAACGCTCATGCTTGAAAAAACCTTCGACCCCAAAGCCGTTGAACCGCGCCTCTACGCCCAGTGGGAAGCGTCCGGCGCCTTTGCGCCCACCAGCGATCCGGCCGCCGAGCCGTTTTCCATGGTCATCCCGCCGCCGAACATCACCGGTTCGCTGCACATCGGCCATGCGCTGAACAACACCCTGCAGGACGTCCTGATCCGCTTCCAGCGGATGCGGGGCAAAGCGGCCTTGTGGCTGCCCGGCACCGACCATGCCGGCATCGCCACCCAGATGGTGGTCGAGCGTCAACTGGCCGAGGCCGGCAACATGGGCCGCCGCGACATGGGCCGAGACGCCTTTGTGGCCAGGGTCTGGGAATGGAAGGCGCAGTCCGGCGGCACAATCGTCAACCAACTGCGGCGCCTGGGCGCCTCCTGTGACTGGAGCCGTGAGCGCTTCACCCTGGACGACGGGCTCTCGCAGGCCGTGCGCAAGGTCTTCGTCACCCTGCACAAACAGAATCTGATCTATCGCGACAAGCGCCTGGTCAATTGGGACCCGCAGTTCCAGACCGCCATCTCCGACATCGAGGTCGAGCAGAAGGAGGTCGATGGCGCCTACTGGCACTTAGCCTATCCGCTGGAAGATGGATCGGGCGAGATCGTCGTGGCCACTACCCGGCCGGAGACCATGCTGGGCGACACCGCCGTGGCCGTGCACCCCTCCGACGAGCGCTACACGGCCCTGATCGGCAAGTGCGTGCGCCTGCCCATCGTCGGCCGGCCGATCCCGATCATCGCCGACGAATACGCCGATCCGGAGAAGGGTTCCGGCGCGGTGAAGATCACCCCGGCGCACGACTTCAACGATTTCCAGGTCGGCAAGCGGCACAAGCTGCCGGTGATCAACATCTTTGACCCCTCGGCCAAGGTGAACGAGAACGCCCCGGAGGAATTCCGCGGCCTGGACCGCTTTGTCGCCCGCAAGAAGGTGGTCGAACAGTTCGAAGCCCTGGGCCTGCTGCGCGGCATCGAGAAAACCCGCCACGCCGTGCCGCATGGCGACCGCTCTGGCGTGGTCATCGAGCCCTACCTGACCGACCAGTGGTACGTCGACGCCAAGACCCTGGCCCAGCCCGCCATCAAGGCGGTTGAGGACGGCCGCACGGTGTTCGAGCCGAGGAACTGGGAAAAGACCTATTTCGAGTGGATGCGCAACATCGAGCCCTGGTGCATCAGCCGCCAGCTCTGGTGGGGCCACCGCATTCCGGCCTGGTACGGGCCGGACGGCAAGATATTCGTCGAGGAGACGGAGGAGGCCGCCAAGGCCGCCGCCCGCGAGCACTACGGCCGCGACGAGCCCTTGCGCCAGGACGAAGACGTGCTGGACACCTGGTTCTCGTCGGGACTGTGGCCCTTTTCGACCCTCGGATGGCCGGAGAAGACCGAGGACCTGGCGCGGTTCTATCCGACCCATACCCTGATGACCGGGTTCGACATCATCTTCTACTGGGTCGCCCGGATGATGATGATGGGCCTGCACTTTACCGGCGAGGTTCCGTTCAAACGGGTGTTCTTCAACGCCCTGGTCCGCGACGCCCAAGGCGCCAAGATGTCCAAGTCCAAGGGCAACGTCATGGATCCGCTGGAGCTGGTGGACCTCTATGGCGCCGACGCGCTGCGCTTCACCCTGACCGCCATGTCCGGCCAGGCGAGAGACATCAAGTTATCGACACAACGCATTGAAGGTTATCGTAATTTCGGCACCAAGCTGTGGAATGCCGCGCGCTTCTGCCAGATGAACGAATGCGTCCGCACCCCTGGCTTCGACCCGGGCGCCGTCCGCCAGACCCTGAACCGTTGGATCGTCGGCGAGACGGTGAAGGCGGCGAGGGCCGTGACCGACGCGCTGGAGGCCTGCGCCTTCGACGACGCCACCGGTACGCTCTACCGGTTCATCTGGAACATCTTCTGCGACTGGCACCTTGAGCTGGCCAAGCCGATCCTCAACGGCGATGACGAGGCCGCCAAGGCCGAAACCCGGGCGACCACCGCCTGGGTGCTGGATGTGGCGCTGCAACTGCTGCACCCGGTCAGCCCGTTCCTCACAGAGGAGCTTTGGGACAAGACCGCCCAGTTCGGCCACGGCCGCCACGGCATGCTGATGACCACCCCCTGGCCCGAACTGCCGGACGCCTGGATCGACACCGAGGCCGAGGCTGAGATCGGCTGGCTGGTGGAACTGATCACTCAGATCCGCCAGGTCCGCGCCGAGATGAACGTGCCGCCCTCCGCCCGCGCGCCCCTGACCCTGTCAGGCGCCGCGCCGGAGGCGAAGCAGCGCCTCAACCGCCACCGCGACTTGATCCTCAGCCTTGGGCGCCTAGGCAGCGTTGCGGAGGCCGACACGCCGCCCGCCGGCGCCGTGCCCTTCGTCATTGGTGAGGCCACCGGCGCGCTGGCCATTGCCCAGTTCGTCGACCTGGCCGCCGAGCGCGCGCGCCTGACCAAGGAGATCGGAACCCTGGCGGGGGATATCGACCGCACGGCCAAGAAGCTGGGCAATCCCGACTTCGTTGCCCGGGCGCCCGAAGAGGTGGTCGAGGAGAACCGTGAGCGGATGGCCGAGGCGGAAAACGCCAAGGCCCGGCTCGAAGCAGCACTGACGCGGCTGGAAGCTGTCGGCTAACGACTTTAGCTGAGTTTGGCCCCCCGGTTCAGCACGCCGCCGAAATAGGACGGCAGGCTCCAGCCAAGCCGCATGGCGGCGATCCGCAGCCCTGCGCCGGCCAGAAAGCCCAGGATGCTGGCGATGTCGCCCCCGACCAGGGGTTGGGCGGCGACATAGACGCCGGCGCTGACCACGGCGGCGGTGATGTAGATCTCGCGGCTCAGCAGCACCGACGGTTCTCCGGCTAGGGTGTCGCGGATGATGCCGCCGGCGGTGGCGGTGAGCACGCCCATCAGCACGCAGACCACCGGATTGACCCCTAACGCCAAGGCCTTGTCCGCGCCGATCACGGCGAAGGCCGATAGGCCGATGGCGTCAGGCCAGAGCAGCAGGCGTTCCGTCCGCTCGCGAAAGCCGATCAGCCAGATCAGTAGGCCGGTCGCGACGGCGATCGTCAGTTGGATGGGATCGCGCACCCAGATGATCGGCTGGCCCAGCAACAGGTCGCGCAGGGTGCCGCCGCCCAGGCCGGTGATGGCGGCGAAGAAGACGAAGGTCACCATGTCGTGCTTGCGCCGGGCGGCCGCCATGGCGCCCGTGGCGGCGAACAGGGCCACCCCGGCGTAGCTGAAGATATTGGGCAGGGTGAGGAGGCTGATGACCGGCATCGGCTTGGATCCTGGACTAGGAGAGGGCCCGCAAAAAGGCGCGCCCGGGCAGGGCGCCGCGGGCAATCTGGCCCAGGCGCGCGCCCAAGTCTGCGACGTGTTTGCATCACGTCGTTCCTTATGCTTGTTCACCTGGACCAAGACGCGCCTCCAGGCGTGCTGCCTATGAGTACCGAGGAAAGCCCATGCCCGACGCCGCCAAGCCCGCCTGGCCCGCCATGTCCATTGCCCAAGCCCACGCACTGCTCACCGCGCCGGGCACGCCTTTCGAGATGGAGGACAAGGAAATCCGGGGGGTCACCTTCCGGACCTGGAAGAACGCCCCGCCGACCCTGCGGTCGGTGGTGGAGGCCGGACGGGCGCACGGCGAAAAGATCTTCCTGGTGCACGAAGACGAGCGGGTCAGCTACGAGGCCTTTTTCCGCGCCGTCTCGCTCATGGCCCGCCAGCTCCAGGCCGACGGCGTGGTCAAGGGAGACCGGGTGGCGATCGTCATGCGCAACCTTCCGGAATGGCCGGTGGCCTTCTATGCCGCCGCCGCCATCGGCGCGATTGTCACGCCGCTGAACGCGTGGTGGACGGGTCCCGAACTCGAGTACGGCCTGGTCGATTCCGCCGCCAAGGTCGTGGTGGTCGATGCGGAGCGCTACCAGCGTATCGCCGAACACCTGCACAGCTGTCCCGACCTCAAGCGGGTCTACGTCAGCCGCGAGATCGAGGAGATCGCCCATCCCCTGGTGGCGAAGCTGGAGGCGTTCATCGGCGCCCCAGCCCTGTGGGGCGCCCTGCCGGACCAGCCCCTGCCGCCCGTCGACATCCAGCCAGACGACAATGCCACGATCTTCTACACCTCCGGCACCACCGGCAAGCCGAAGGGGGCCCTGGCCACCCAGCGCAACGTCAACTCGAACGTCATCGCTGGCGCCCTTGGCGGCATGCGGGCCTTCCTGCGCCGGGGCGAAGCGCCGCCGCAGCCCGATCCCAGTGCGCCGCAGCGCTCGACGCTGTTGTCCGTGCCGTTCTTCCACGCCACCGGCTGTTTCGCGATCCTGAATCCCAGCCTGATCGGCGGCGCCAAGCTGGTGATGATGCGCAAGTGGGATCCGATCCGAGCCTTCGAACTGATCGAGCGGGAGAAGATATCATCGGCCGGCGGAGTGCCGACCATCGCCTGGCAGCTGATCGAGCACCCGGCGCGCCAGAACTACGACCTGTCGTCCCTGGAGAGCGTGGCCTACGGCGGCGCGCCGTCGGCGCCGGAACTGGTGCGCAAGATCAAGGAAACCTTCCCCAAATCGGCGCCCGGCAACGGCTGGGGCATGACCGAGACCTCGGCCACGGCCATCGGCAACGGCGCGGAGGACTATGAGCACCGCCCCGACAGCTGCGGCCCGGCCGTGCCGGTCACCGACCTGAAGATCATGACCATCGAGGGCGACCGCGAACTGCCGATCGGCGAGGTGGGCGAGCTATGGTGCAAGGGCCCGCAGGTGGTGCGCGAATATTGGAACAAGCCGGAAGCCACGGCCCAGACCTTCGTCGATGGCTGGGTGAAGACCGGCGACCTGGCGCGCCTGGACGACGAGGGCTTCTGCTTCATCATCGACCGGGCCAAGGACATGCTGATCCGTGGCGGCGAGAACATCTACTGCATCGAAGTCGAGAACGTCCTCTACGACCACCCGGCGGTGATGGATGCGGCCCTGGTGGGCATTCCGCACAAGACCCTTGGCGAAGAACCCGGCGCGGTGGTGACTCTGAAAGAAGGCGCCACGGCCACCGAACAGGAACTGCGCGCCTGGGTGGCCGAGCGACTGGCGGCGTTCAAGGTGCCGGTGAAGGTGCTGTTCTGGCACGAGACCCTGCCGCGCAACGCCAATGGCAAGATCTTGAAGAACGAGCTGAAGAAGCTGTTCGTCGAAGAAACGGTCTAGTCGCCCGAAGGGACCGCGCGGTGACGCGCCGCCGCCTGGATTTGGCGCTGGTGGAGCGGGGCCTGTTCGACAGCCGCGCCAAGGCCCGCGCCGCCATTGAGGCGGGGCGGGTGAGTGTGGCCGGCGCCGTGACGCTGAAGCCCTCCGCACCGGTGGAGGACGAGGTGGTCCTGCAGGCGACGCCGGCTCATCCCTGGGTGGGGCGCGGGGCGCTGAAATTGGAACAGGCCCTGGCCCTGTGGCCGGTCGCGGTCACCGGCGCTGTGGTGCTGGACGTGGGCGCCTCCACCGGCGGGTTCACCCAGGTCTGCCTCGCCGCCGGGGCGGCGCGGGTCTATGCCGTTGATGTTGGCCGCGGGCAGTTGCATCCGGTGGTGGCGGTGGATGCGCGTGTCGTGTCGCTGGAAGCCGTGGACTCACGACGCCTGTCGACAGCGATCATCGCCGAACCTATCCACCTGATCGTCTGCGATGTCAGCTTCATTGGACTGGCCAAGGCCCTGCCGGCGGCCCTGACCCTGGCGCGCCCGGGGGCGGAGCTGGTCGCCCTGGTCAAGCCGCAGTTCGAAGTCGGCCCGGCCAAGGTCGGCAAGGGTGGCATCGTGCGCGACGCGGCCGCGCGGCACGACGCCGTCGAGGGCGTGAAGGCGTTCGTGGAGACGCAGGGCTGGAGTGTCCTGGCGCTCGCCGAAAGCCCGATCCTGGGCGGTGACGGCAATCAGGAGTTCCTGCTCTGGGCCCGCAAGGGCGCCTAGTTCACCACCTCATAGTGGCCGCGGGCGTCGCGGCAGACGTGGACCAGGTGCTGCTGGGTGGTGCCGTCGGGCATATAGACCGTGCTGTCGGCCCAGTCGCACGCGTCGCCCGCATCGGTCGGGTTGGTCCAGCCGTCGCCGCGCCCATTGTCGCCATAGCCGTCGTCGCCCTGCCCAAAGCTCCCGTTGTCGTAGCCCTGATCGTAAGCGTGCACGGCCTGGTCGCAGTGAGTGGAGCTGGAGCCGATGGCCGCGCCGGCGATGGCTCCGCCGCCGCCGCCGATCAGCGCCCCCCCGGTTCGGTCATGGGGGCCAGCCACCTGCGATCCGACCACGGCCCCCAGGACACCGCCCACCACCGCTCCGCCGACGGCGTTGCCGGTCTGGCGCGACTTACACGCCTCGTAGGCGGACTGGTCGTTGTCGTAATAGCCACCATTGGAATAGCCCCCGTTCGACTGGCTAGAGTCGCGGTAGTCCGAGTTCGACTGAGCTGCCGCCAATTGCGGGGCGCCCAGGGCGACCAGGCTGAGCATCGCGCAGACCGCGGCGCGGCGGACGAACGGATTGAAAGCTGACATTGTGAGCGTGATCTCCGGGCGTGGCGAGGGTAGGTCCGACCGCTGGGGCGCCACACCCCGTCGGGGCCGCGGCAGACTTCGAAGTCGTGGTTCTGATCGTCGTAGTGTTCCTGGACCCAGCGGCACCTGCTGTCGTGATAGCCTATCCGCGAGGGGTATTCGACGCATTGCACGGAATGACGCCCGGCGGCGTTACCGACGATGGCGCCGGCCGATCCGCCGATGATCGCGCCGGCCGCGCGGTTGTGGCGTCCGGCGACGACACTGCCGAAGATGCCGCCCAGCAGGCCGCCCAGAAAGGCGCCGCGCGTACCGGACTCGGCTTTTTCCCGGCCGCAGACATCACCCCGGCCATAGCTGCGTCCATAATCACTGGCCGGTTGGGCGGCGGCGAACTGGGGGACGGCCAGGCAGGGAGCGGCGACGGCGGCGACGGCCAGCAGGGCGAGGATGGACTTCATACTGGAGCCCTCTTGATACGGCGATCCTCGCCAAGTGGTGATGACTTGCCTAAAGGCTCGAACCTGAACGGGAGTTGAGCGCCCCCTTCAGGTTCGTTGACGCGCTGCTCCGATGACGAAAGATCGCGGCATTCCAATGGCTAAGATGGCGAAAGTTCAGCGTGGAGCCAAGGGCCGCCGGCCGGGAAAGCCTATCCACCGGGCCGGGGAGGCGGCCCAGAAGCCGGCGCACACGGAGGATCTTGAGATTGAATCGGTGGGCGTCCAGGGTGACGGCTTGGCTGCGGGGCCGATCTACGTCCCCCTGACCCTGGCCGGGGAGCGGGTGACAGCCGAGGTGCGGGGCGACCGGGCCGACGTCACAACCATCCTACGCGCCAGCCCCCAGCGGGTGACGGCGCCATGCCCGCACTTCGGCGACTGCGGCGGCTGCGCTCTGCAGCACTGGGAAGCCGCGCCCTATCTGGACTGGAAGCGCGAACAGATCCGTGTGGCCCTGGGCTGGGAGAAGATCGAGACCGACATCCTGCCCGCCTTCGCCTCGCCCCCCGGTTCGCGGCGGCGCCTGGCGCTGCACGCGCGGCGAGAGGGCGCCGCGGCGGTGTTGGGGTTCAAGGCCCGGCGGTCCTGGCGCCTGGCGCGGATCGAGACTTGCGTGGTGGCCGATCCGGCCCTGAGCGCGGCCCTGCCGGCTCTGGCGCGGCTGGCCGAGCCGTTCCTGGAGCATCCCAAGTCCGCCCCGACCCTGCACGTGACGGTCACCGACACCGGCCTGGACGTGGACATCACCGGTGTCGAGCGGCGCAGTGGCGGGCTGTCGGCCGACGCGCGGATGCGCGCCGCCGAGGCGGCCAACGCGGCGGGCCTGGCGCGGGTAACCCTGGCCGGGGAGATCGTCTACCAGGAGCGGCAACCGGTGGTGCGCCTCGGCGGGGCCAGTGTCGCCCTGCCGGCCGGCGCCTTCCTGCAGGCTACGCCCCAGGCGGAACAGGCTATGGCCGATTTCGCGGTGGCGGCGGCGCAGGGCGCGGGGCGGATCGCCGACCTCTATTGCGGGGTAGGCACCTTCACCTTCCGACTGGCGCAGGTCGCGCCGGTGCTGGCGGCCGACGCGTCCGGCCCGGCGGTTAAGGCCCTGATGGCGGCGACGGCCAGCGCCCCCGGCCTCAAGGCCATCGTCGGCGAGACCCGCGACCTGGATCGCCGACCGCTGCTGGCCGAAGAGATGAAGAAGATCGATGTGGCGCTGTTCGATCCGCCCCGCGCGGGGGCCTTTGAACAGGCCGCGCAGCTGGCCAAGTCGACCGTGGCCCGCGTGATCGCCGTTTCCTGCAATCCAGTGACCTTCACCCGTGACGCGCGGGTGCTCATTGATGCCGGCTTTGTGCTGGAACGGGTGCTGCCGGTGGACCAGTTCCTGTGGTCGCCCCATATTGAGTTGGTGGGCGTGTTTTCGCGGACAGGTCATTGAGTCAGGACAAGTCACCCTTGGACCAGCCCTCTCAGGAAAGCTTGGGCGCCTTTGCCGGCGACCGCGCCACCCAGGCGGCGCGGGCCACGGTGAAGGCGGTGTGGTGGGGCGCGGCGGGCCTGGCCGCCCGGGCGATCACCCGCCCCGCCAAGGAGCAACCGGCCAGCTTCGAACCCAAGTCCGATCCGATCCCCGATGGCCTGGTGCGCAAGGCCTGGATGGAAGCCTTCGAGAAGGAGGCGCGGGACGTGGCGCGAGGCCTCTATCCGCCGATGGATGACGGCCCCGCCGATCCCGTGGGCGCGGTGCGCCGGGCCATCGATTTCCTCAGCGACGCGCGGGCGGTGGAGGCGCGGCGGCGGCGCGGCGGCGGGGTGGAGGCCAGGGACGAGGCGCCGGCCGGGGTCTATCCCACCTACTATCGCCAGAACTTCCATTTCCAGACCGGCGGCTGGTTCACCGAGGACAGCGCGCGGCGCTATGAGACCCAGGTGGAAGCCCTGTTCGCGGGCACGGCGGGGGCCATGCGGCGGCGGGCGCTTTCCCTGCTGGCCCAGGCCTGGAAGCAACGGGACCATCGCGGCCTGGCCATTCTGGACCTGGCCTGCGGGGCAGGGGCGTTCCTCAAGGACCTTGGCGCGGCTTTCCCGCGGGCGCGACTGGCGGGCGCAGACCTGTCGCCGGCCTATCTGGACGAGGCGCGGCGCAATACCGGCGTCGCCGCCCTGGTGCAGGCCAATGCCGAGCACCTACCCTTCGCCGACGCCAGCCAGGATGCCGTGACCTGCGTCTACCTGTTCCACGAGCTGCCGCCCCGGGTGCGTCTGGCGGTGGCGGCGGAGATCGCCCGGGTGCTGAAGCCCGGCGGCGTTCTGGCCTTGGCCGATTCCATCCAGCCGGTGGACGAGCCGCGGCTTGGGCGCCTGCTGGAGGCTTTTCCGGCCTATTTCCACGAACCCTTCTACGGGACCTATTGCGAGACCGATCTTGCAGCGTTGTTCGCCGACGCGGGGCTGCGCCTGGCGAGCCAGGACACGGCGTTCCTCACCAAGGCGATGCTGTTCGAGCGGGCCGGGTAGGGCGCTTTATCCAAACAATTCCATCTGATCGCCGGCCTTGGGCGGAACCTTGAACAGGGTGGTGACCAGGGGTGTGCGGTCCTTGTCCAGGCGGAAACGGCGCTGGGCGATCGCGAAGCGTTGCCGGGTAAGGTCGGCGATGGGGCCTTCGCCCTTCATGCGCTTGCCCCATTGAGGGTCGTAGTCCTTGCCGCCGCGCATCTGGCGGACCAGCGACATGACGCGGGAGGCGCGGTCGGGCCGCTCGCTTTCCAGCCATTCGCGGAACAGGTCTTTGATCTCCAGCGGCAGACGCAACATCACATAGCCGGCTGTGGTCGCGCCCGCCTGCGCGGCGCTGTGCATCACCGCTTCCATCTCGTGGTCGTTGAGCCCGGGGATCACCGGGGCGAACATCACCGTGGTGGGGATGCCGGCGGCGGTGAGTTGGCGGATGGCCCACAGGCGCCGCTCCGGCGTGGCGGCGCGAGGCTCCATGGCCCGGGCCAGGGCGCGGTCCAGGGTGGTGACCGAGATGGCGGCCCGCGCCAGGCCGTCGGCGGCCATCGGCCCTAGGATGTCGATATCCCGCGCCACCAGGGCCGACTTGGTGAGGATGGAGACCGGGTGCCTGAAGCGCGACAGCACCTCCAGGATCTGGCGGGTGACGCGCAGACGCCGCTCCTGGGGCTGGTAGGGGTCGGTGTTGGAGCCCATGTGGATCAGCTTGCACTCGTAGCGGGGTTTGGAGATTTCACGTTCCAGCAGCCGCGCCGCCTCCGGCTTGAAATAGAGCCGGCTCTCGAAATCCAGGCCGGGGGAAAGGCCCATGTAGGCGTGGGTTGGCCGCGCGAAACAATAGATGCAGCCGTGCTCGCAGCCCCGGTAGGGGTTGATCGTGCGATCGAAGCCGATGTCGGGGCTGTCGTTGGTGGAGATGATCGTCCGCGCCGCCTCGGCGGTCATAGTGGTGCGCAGAGGCCGCGGCGCGTCATCGTCCGTCCAGCCATCGTCGAAGGCGTCGCTGGTCTGGGATTCGAAGCGGCCGGCGGCGTTGGAGACGGCGCCCCGGCCTTTGGCCGTCGGTCTGGGTCCTGGCATGCTGGCACCCTAGGACTCGATCTGGAACAAAACAAGAACTCTTGACCCATCCTGGCGAGGCCGGTCTATGGAGCCATGATCTCCGTTATCCTGCTGACCCTGAATAACGAGGCCACCTTGGCCGACGCCCTTGCCGACCTGGTCCCCGCCGCCGTGGACGGGCTGGTGCGGGAGGTGCTGGCGGTGGATGCGGGTTCGAGCGACGCGACACTGGATATCCTGGAGGACGCCGGCGCGCGACTGATCGCCCGGGCGGGAAGCGTCGGCGAGCGGCTGGCGGCGGGCGCCGCGGCGGCCAAGGCGAACTGGCTGATGGTCCTGCCCCCGGCGCCGGCGTTGTTTCCCACCTGGCAGCGGGACATGGCCCGGCACATCGAGCGGCATGGCGAGGCGGTGGGCCTGATGAAGCCGCAGCGCCCTGGCCTGTGGCCCGCGCGGGGGGTGGAGGCCCTGCTGATCTCCCGACGGCGACTGGAGCAGATCGGTGGGATCCTGGCGGGGGATCGCGGCGTGGCGGGGGTGGCGCGGCGAGCCGGGCGGCCGCAGCGGACTTTGCGGGTATTGCTGTAGGGGAAGCCCTAGCGATCCAACCGCGCGTCAATGATCGTCGCGCCGGAGGCTACGGCGTCGAGGGTCACGGTCTTGCCGCCGAACTGGCGCTGGTAGGCCCAGTAGGCGGCGACCACCTTCTGCACATAGGCCCGGGTCTCGTAGTAGGGCATGCTTTCCATGAGCAGCAGGCTGTCGGTGTCGGGGCCGAGCAGGGCTTCGGTGCGGGCAACCATGGCCGGGCCGCCGTTGTAGGAGGCCACGGTGCGCAGCAGGTCGTTGCCGGTGTTCTTGGTCATCAGGTAGGCTAGGTATTGCTGGCCGATCTGGACGTTGGTGGGGCCGTCGAACAGCGGGACGGTGTCGCGCTTGAAGCTGTCGTCGCCGGTGACGCTGACGGCGGCGGCCGGCATCACCTGCATCATGTCCAGCGCTCCCACCGGTGAGACCGCCAGGGGGTTGAAGCGGCTTTCCTGCCAGCTGACGGCATAGACCAGGGCCTTGTTGACCACGAAGGAACCGCCGGCCGGCTGGATCGGCGGCATCGGATAGACCACGCCCTGGATGGTCGGGGCGACGGTCTGCATGGTTATGCTGGTGCTGTGCTGGCGGTTGGGATTGAGGGCGTAGACCAGGGTGGCCCAGGCGGACCGTTCGTCCTCGCTGGAGGCCTGGGCCATGCCGTTGCGCAGTTCCATGCCCGCGTCGATGGGCCGGCCGATCTGCATCAGGGCGATGGCGCGGCGCGCGCGCGGGTCGGTCTGGACCAGGTGCATAACCGCCGGGGCGTCCAGGCCGGAGGCGTTGACCTTGATCGGGGTCAGCACGGCGCCGTGGCCGTCGTTAGCCAGGGCGCTCTGGATCAGCCCGCCCATGGGGTCGGCGGTGAGGACCAGGCGGCGGGCGGCGATCATGCCGTAGAAGGTGTCGGGCAGGCCGGCGGCGATGTGCAGGAAGCCCTGGGCGCGGTCGGTCTGGTTCAGGGCGTCGGCCGAGCGGGCTGCCCAGAAGGCGCCGCCGGCGCGCACCCAGTCATTCTCGCTGGAATTGCGGGCCAGGCTTTCGAAGAAACCCATGGCCGCCGGGAAGTCCTGCAGGCGGTAGGACGCCAGACCCGCGATCCAGGCGTCGCCGGACCGCTTGGCCAGGCCCAGGGCGTGGTTCAGTTCGCCGTCGAAATAGGCTTCCCGGGCGGGGCGATATTGCGGCGCGGTGCGCACGCGGTCGCCGCCGATGTCCGACGCCAGGGTGGTCTCGGGGGCCGGCGGTTGCTCGCCGGCGGGGCGTAGGCGCAGGGCCAGGGCGTAGATTCGGTCGGCGCCGGGCAGGTCCTTGAAGGACCTCAGCCAGCCGACGAGCTGGTCATAGGAGACGGTCTTGGTGGCCGGATGGGTGAGCTTCAGATACTGCACCCGGCCAACCAGGCAGGGGTCGGCCACATGGGTCAGGGTGTCGTCGGCGGTGACGAAATCGCCGCGCTCGGCAGCCTGGAAGGCGGTGGAATAGAGTCGGGCGTCGGTGTCCGACAGGGCTTCCAGCGTCGCCGCTCGAGCGGAAGATGAGGCGACCAGAGAGAGAGTCGCAAAGCCAACCGCCAGCAGCGCCCGGAGTTTGGTCATGCCGTTTTTTGTGCGCACCCGGCCCTTTGCCCCACGTCGTGGGATGGAAGCGGTCACGCGGCCCTGTTCTCGATTCGGACAGTCTTAGGCAGGACGGTCGGGTCGATCAACCCTTTCCGCAAGCGTCATAAGGTCTTCCCAGGCCTTCTTCTTGGCCCCGGGCTGACGCAGCAAGAAGGCCGGGTGCAGGGTAGGCATGGCCGGGATCTCCAGGCCCTGATCCTCCGACCGCCATTCGAACCAGCGCCCACGCAGGGCCAGAATCCCCGCCGATTGCTTCAGCACCGCCTTGGCCGAGGCCCCGCCGGCCAACAGCAGGACCTTGGGTTTCACCAGGGCAATGGCCCGTTCCAGGAAGGGGGCGCAGGCGGCCTGCTCCTCCGGCGATGGGGTGCGGTTGCCGGGAGGGCGCCAGAAGACGGTGTTGGTGATGAAGACACGGCCTTCCAAGCCGGCGGCGGCGATCATCTTGTCCAGCAGCTTGCCGGCGCGGCCGACGAAGGGCTGACCCTGGGCGTCCTCGTCGGCGCCGGGGCCTTCGCCGATGATCATCACCGGGGCGTCTGGCGTCCCGCGGCTGAACACCGCCTGGCGAGCGCCTTCGAACTTCAGTCCGCAACCGTCGAACTCGGCGTTGGCCTGGGCCAAGGCGGCCAGGTCCGGCGCCAGGGCCGCCAGGCGGCGCGCCTCTCCGGCGGCCGGCGGCGGCGGGGCGGGGGCGGCGGGCTTGGCGAACACCGGCGCGCGGGCCGCCGCGCCCGGAGTGGTGGTCAGCGCCGGCCTGGAGACATTGGCCGGACTGGAAGCCTGGGCCGCGCCGGGGACCGTCTTGGGGCGGATCAGGGCGGCGGCCTGGGCGGTGCGATCCACCGGCGCCTCGGCGTAGGCCACCTCGACGCCCGCGTCGCCCCAAAAGGCCATCAGGCTCTCCACAGCGCGAGAAGAGGGGGGGCGAATGTCGGTGGTCATGATCCTTCTTAGCACCGCGCCGCGCCGGCGCGAGGGGGCCGAGGGCGGATTGTCCTTGACCGGCTGGGCCCTGGCTTCGAATAAGTCAGCAACTTGGGTTGGGACCAAAAGGCAGGCCGCTATGAGCGAAGACGTCGGAAGTGAAGCCGTGGAACGCGAAGCCATGGAGTACGACGTCGTCATCGTCGGCGGCGGTCCCGCCGGCCTCGCGGCGGCGATCCGGCTGAAGCAGATGGCTGAGGCGGCCGGCAGCGAGGTTTCGGTGGCTGTGCTGGAAAAGGGCTCGGAAGTCGGGGCCCACATCCTGTCCGGCGCGGTGATCGACCCCATCGCCATGAACGAGTTGATCCCGGACTGGCAGGTCAAGGGCGCGCCCATGACCACCATGGTGACCAAGGACCGCTTCAAGATGCTTGGCCCTCAGGCCGAAATCGAGCTGCCGGTCTTCGCCATGCCCAGGCTGATGCACAACAACGGCAACTACATCGCCTCCCTGGCGAATGTCTGCCGCTGGCTGGCGACCGAGGCCGAGGCCTTGGGGGTGGAGATCTATCCGGGCTTTGCCGCCTCGGACCTGGTGTACCGCGAGGACGGTTCGGTGAAGGGCGTCGTCGTCGGCGTGGTGGGGATCGGCAAGGACGGGGTGCAGAAGGCCGACTACCAGCCGGGTATGGAGCTGCACGGCAAGTACGTCTTCATCGCCGAGGGCGTGCGAGGTTCCCTGGCCAAGGTGCTGATCAACAAGTTCAACCTCTCCGACGGTAAGGAGCCGCAGAAGTTCGGCATCGGCCTGAAGGAGATCTGGCAGGTTCCCGACGCCAATTTCGAGAAGGGGCTGGTGGAGCACAGTTTCGGTTGGCCGCTGGACGACAAGACCGGCGGCGGCAGCTTCATGTACCACTTCGACGACAACTACGTGGCCATCGGCTATGTGGTGCACCTGAATTACAAGAACCCCTGGCTGTCGCCCTTCGACGAGTTCCAGCGGTTCAAGCAGCACCCCTCGATCAAGCCCTATCTGGAGGGCGGCAAGCGCATCGCCTATGGCGCGCGGGCGATCACCGAGGGCGGCTATCAGTCGATTCCCAAGCTGACCTTCCCCGGCGGGGTGCTGATCGGCTGCTCGGCGGGGTTCGTGAACGTGCCGCGCATCAAGGGCAGCCACAACGCCATGAAGACCGGCATGCTGGCGGCCGAGGCGGCGTTCGCGGCCATCGCCGCCGGGCGCGAGGCGGATGAACTGACGGCCTATCCCGAGGCCTTCGAGAAGTCGTGGGTGGCCAAGGAACTGAAGATCGTCCGCAACGCCAAGCCGCTGCTGACCCGGCTCGGCACCTTCTGGGGCGGGGTGGTGGGCATGGGCGAGATGCACCTGGCCAGCCTCACCGGCGGCTTCTCGTTCTTTGGCACTCTGAAGCACGGCAAGCCGGACTACGCCTATCTGGAGCTGGCCAAGGATCACAAGCCGATCGTCTATCCCAAGCCCGACGGGGTGCTCAGCTTCGACAAGCTTTCCAGCGTCTTCCTTTCGGCCACCAACCACGCGGAAGACCAGCCGGCCCACCTGACGCTGAAGGACCCGTCGATCCCGATCTCGGTGAACCTGCCCAAGTATGGCGAGCCGGCCCGGCTATACTGTCCGGCGGGGGTCTATGAGGTGCTGTACGACGAGGCGGGCGCCAATCCGAAGTTCCAGATCAACGCCCAGAACTGCGTCCACTGCAAAACCTGCGACATCAAGGACCCGTCGCAGAACATCAACTGGACCACGCCGGAGGGCGGCGGCGGCCCGAACTATCCGAATATGTAGCGGCGTGGGCTGGAGTTGAGCGACAAGTCGTCAACTTCTGGCGCTTACCCCTTGTGTGACAAGCCGCGCCCTTGCAGGCGCCACATTTGAAGGTCAAGGGTGTGCCATGCCCACAGTTCGATCCCTGACGACCGTTCGATCCCTGCTGGCCGTGCTGCCGCTGGCGGCGCTGGCGGCTTGCGCTACGTCCCCGGGCGGCTCCACCGCCAGGCCGGTTGCGGCCGCCGCCGCGCCACCGACCGTCATAACCTCGGATGAAGCCTCGACCTATGGCCTCTTCCTGGCTGGGCGCGCGGCGATGAACCAGGGCCACAACAGCGACGCCGCCGCCTACTACACGGCCGCCGCCCAGGGTGACGGCCAGGACCGGTTTCTGGGCGATCGCGCCTTCTCCGCCGCCCTGCTGGCCGGGGACATCAGAAAGGCCGCCGCCCTGGCGCCCACCGGGCCTGACGCCGATCCAGCCGTGGTGCGGCTCGGCACCCTGGTGCGGGGCGTCGAAGCCCTGGCCGAGGACAACGGCAAGCAATCCCTGGTGATCCTGAAGAGCAGCGACATCGGCTATCCGCACAAGTCGGCGGCGATCCTGGTGACGCCCTGGGCCGCGGCCGCGGCCGGCGATGTCGAGGCCTCGATCATCCATCTGCAGCTGCCCGGCGATCCGATCGGCCAGTTCTTCGCCAACCTGGGCCAGGCCCGGCTGTTCGAGCGCGCCAAGCGCTATGACGAGGCGGAGACCCACTACAAGTCGCTGATCGCCTCTGGTGATCCCGGCGCCCTGGCCAGCCTGAACTACGGGGCCATGCTGGAGCGCCGTAAGCGGAGCGCCGATGCGGTGGCGGTCTACCAGACCGCGCTGGCCCGGTTCTCGGACAACAATGACCTTCGCGACGGTCTGGTCCGCGCCAAGGCGCACAAGGCCGCGCCGGCCATGCCCACCATCCGCCAATCGGCCGCCGAGTCGATGATCGCCCCGGCCGCGACCCTTATGATCCAGCACCAACAGGACGTGGCCCTGGCCTATCTGCGCCTGGCCCTGCGGCTGGACCCTGAGCGCGACGAGGCCTGGATGCTGGTGGGCGACGTGCTGAGCAACAATGGTGACCTGCAGGCCGCCCGGGACGCCTATGGCCGGGTGAAGCCGGGCACGGACCGGTATGTCACCGCCCGCAACAAGCTGGCCTGGACCTATCAGAACGGCGCCGACCACGACGGTGCGTTGAAATTCGCCCGCGAGACCTTGGCCGCGGCGCCCGACAGCATGGAGGCGGCCGTGAACCTGGCCGACCTGCTGCGCGCCGATGAAAAGTACGAAGAGTCCGCCAAGATCCTCGACAAGGTCATCGCCACCGAGGGCGACCATCCCGATTGGCGCCTGCTCTACGCCCGGGCCGCGTCGCTACAGGAGGCCGGCCGCTGGAGTGACGCCGAGCGCGACCTGACCCTGGCGCTGAAGATCCGTCCCGATGAGCCGGAGCTGCTGAACTTCCTGGCCTATTCCTGGATCGACCGCGGCGAGCGGTTGAACGAGGCGCTGGCCATGGTCAAGAAGGCCGTGGACGCCAACCCGCAGTCGGGCGCCATGCTCGATTCCCTGGGCTGGGCCTACTACCGCCTCGGCGACTACAAGACCGCCGTGGCCAAGCTTGAGGACGCGGTGGTGCTGGAACCGGCGGACCCGGACGTCAACGACCACCTGGGCGACGCCTATTGGCGCGTGGGCCGCAAGACCGAGGCCGACTACCAGTGGCGCCGGGTGCTGATCCTGACGCCCTCGGCCAAGACCAAGGCCGGGGTGGACGCCAAGCTGAAATCGGGCCTAGACGGGGCGGTCGCGCCGGCCGTCGTCGCCGGCCAGTAGGGCCGAATGCCGGCCATCGTCGAGCGCCTCGCCCCGGCGAAGGTGAACCTGTTCCTGCATGTCGGCCCCCTGGCGCCCGACGGCTATCATCCGCTTTCCAGCCTGATGGTGTTCGCCGACGTGGGCGACCTGATCCGCTTCGAACCGGACGATCTGATGACCTTCGAGATCACCGGTCCCTTCAGCGGGGGGCTGTCTCCGCTGGGGGACAATCTGGTGGTGCGGGCGCGGGACATGGCCCTGGCGGCGTTTGAAGGCGATTGGCCCGGATTTCGCCTGACACTGGACAAGCGCCTGCCCATTGCCGCCGGCATTGGTGGCGGCTCGACGGACGCAGCAGCGGCGCTGCTGCTGTTGAAAACGGCGCTGAACCTACGGGCTGGGGCGGGGGAGGATGACCCTTTGGTCGCCATCGCTCGGCGCCTGGGTTCCGACGTGCCCGCCTGCCTGGCCGCGCTGCCGACCTTCGCCACGGGGCGGGGAGACGACCTGGCGGCCCCGCCGCTGTTCCCGGACCTGGATATCGTTTTGGTCAATCCCGGCGCCCTGTCGCCCACGGGGGCGGTGTACCGGGCCTATGACGACGCCGGCGCGCCGGGCGGGGCCGCGCCACCGGCCTGGCCCGCGCCGATGGCGGATGTGCGGGCCTTGGTTGCCTTCCTGGAAACCACACGCAACGACCTGGAAGCCCCGGCCGTGGCCCTGACCCCGGTGATCGGCGAGACCCTGGCTGTCCTGCGCGCCCAGCCCGAGAGCCTGTTCGTGCGCATGTCGGGCTCCGGCGCCACCTGTTTCGCCATCACCGCTGACGCCGAGGCGGCCAAGACCCAGGCCAACCGCCTGGTGCTCGAACATGGCGACTGGTGGGTGCGGGCGTGCCGCGTGACGGGATCGCTCGGGTAGGAGCGCTGCTCCTCGCACTTTCCCCCAAACGAAAGCGGGGGCCCTAAAAGGACCCCCGCTCCCAATGCTGAACAGAAGAAACCGAACCTAGTCGTGTATCGCTTCGCCGTGGAGGGTGATGTCGAGGCCTTCGACTTCGCCTTCCTCGCTGACGCGCAGGCCGGTGGTGTACTTGCAGATCATCAGGATGATGAAGGTGCCGATGGCGGTCCAGGCGATGGTCACCAGGCAGCCCTTGGCTTGGGTGATGATGGAGTGGCCCTTGCTGAGGGCGTTGATGCCCTCATCAGCGAACAAGCCGGTCAGCAGGGCGCCGATCAGGCCGCCGACGCCGTGCACGCCGAAGGCGTCCAGGCTGTCGTCGTACTTGAACATGTTCTTGAGGAACACCGCGCCGCCGTAGCAGCCGATCCCGGCGGCCAGGCCGACATAGAGAGCGCCCGTCGGAGTGACGAAGCCGGAGGCGGGAGTGACCGCGACCAGGCCGGCCACCGCGCCGGAAGCCATGCCGAGCATGGTGGGCTTCTTGCGGTGGATCCACTCAACGGCCATCCACATCATGGCGGCGGCGGCGGTGGCGATCTGCGTGTTGGCCATGGCCACACCGGCCAGGGCGTTGGAGCCGACGGCGGACCCGGCGTTGAAGCCGAACCAGCCGACCCACAGCAGGCTGGCGCCGATCATGGTGTAGACCAGATTGTTAGGCGCCATGTTGTCGTGGCCGAAGCCTTTGCGCTTGCCGAGCACCAGGGCGCAGACCAAGCCGGCGACGCCAGCGTTGATGTGAACCACGGTGCCGCCGGCGAAGTCGAGCACGCCCCACGTCCCGAGGAAGCCGCCGCCCCAGACCCAGTGCGCGATCGGGCCGTAGACGAAGATCGACCACAGCACGGTGAACAGCAGCAGAGCCGAGAACTTGAAGCGCTCGGCGAAGGCGCCGCAGATGAGCGCCGGGGTGATGATCGCGAAGGTCATCTGGAACATCATGAACACGTACTCGGGGATCGTCTCGGGCAAGCCCGCGATCATGTACCCCTTGTCCATGGTGATCCCCTTGAGCATGAAGTTGCCCAAGCCGCCCCACCATTTGTTCATCTCCGGATCCGAGTTCGTCCCGAAGGCGATGGAGTATTCGACGACGAACCAGACCAGGGTCACGACGCAGGTCATGGCGAAGGACTGGGCCACCGTGGCGATGACGTTCTTCTTGCGCACCATGCCGCCGTAGAACAGCGCCAGGCCCGGGATGGTCATCATCAGCACCAGGGCGGTGGAGGTCAGCATCCACGCCGTGTCGCCGCTGTCGGTCTTGAAGGGCGCCGGAGCAGCCGCTGGGGCTGCTGCTGCTGGCGCGGCGGCGGAGGTTGCGGAGGTGTCGGCGGCGGCGGCGGGCGCGGCGGTGGTCGCGGTCTGGGCCCAAGCCGCCACGGGGGCCGCTACGGGCGCCCCGATGAGCATGGCGGCCAGGGCGAGCCCTGCCAGCCGGTTAAATCCAAGTGGTTTCATGGTCACTATCCCCTAGTCGATGATCATCAGATGGCGGCCGAGCCGGTTTCGCCGGTTCGGATCCGCACAGCGTCCTCGACGTTCAGGACGAAGATCTTCCCGTCGCCGATCTTGCCGGTGACCGCGGCGGCCTTGATGGCCTCGACCGCGCCGGCGGCAGCGGCGTCATTGACCACCGCCTCGAGCTTAACCTTCGGCACGAAGTTCACTTGGTACTCCGCCCCCCGGTAGATTTCGGTCTGGCCCTTCTGCCGCCCGTAGCCTTTGACTTCCGACACCGTCAAACCTTCGACGCCCGCCGCCACAAGGGCTTCTCGGACCTCATCGAGTTTGAAGGGCTTTACGACCGCTATGATGAGTTTCATCCGCCTCGCTCCCGCGCATCCGACACAAAACAGTCCGGCGCGCGCCTCCTTGCTGGTTATCCCCACGCGGCGGGAGACGCTCCTGGAGAGCCCCACACGCCGACCGACCGGACGCTATCGACGAGGCGGAGCCGCAGACCCAGGCGCGGTAAGGAACGGTCAAGAAAGAAGGCAACAAGCCCAACCTTAGGGCATTGAATCGGCAGCGGCGCCTATTTTTGCGGCGCCTAGCCCGTCGACGGTGGGCCGAAGACCGCTGGCATGATGAATTTGCCGCCGGCGCACCTAGCACCCTTCGCCTGCTCCTGCCGGGCGGCGACCGGCGGAACCCTTCGCGCCCTGCCGCGTAGTAATAGCGACCGGACGCTCAGCGCCCGGGCCTCGCATGCCAAGGAGCCCGCCATGATCCGCTTCCAAACCGCCGCCGCCGCCGCCGCGGTCCTGACCCTGCTCACCGCGCCCGCCGCCTTCGCCCAGGCCGCCGCGCCCGATAACAGCATGGCCGACCCACAAGCCGCCGCCCCGCGGAACGCCATGCCCGATCAGAGCGCCATGCCAGCGGCCACCGCGGCCGCATCCGCCGGGACCAACACCAGCGCCACGGTCTATCAATCCTCGCCCACGCCGGCCGACCAGGCCTACGCGCTGAAGGCGGGTGACCCCACGGTGGTCTCCAATGCCCCCATTCCGGACACCCGTGAGAACCGCGCGCGCTTTGGCCACCCGATGTCCGCCACGGGACAAAGGACCGCGCCCGCCGGCAATTGACGAACAGGTCCCCTGCGTATTTAGGGGAGGTGAGGGACGCCCGGGGGGCTTCCCCTAGCTGAGGACTTTCATGCGCTTCAATCGACTACTCTCCACCGCCGCCGCGGCGGCCCTCGTGGCCTGTCCCGCGCTTGGTCTCGCTCAAAACGCGGCGGCGCCAGTCGCCGCGGCCCCCAGCGCTCCGGCCGCGCCCGCGGCTCCGCCTGCCGCGCCTCTGCCGCCTTCGCCCAATATGGCGCCGAATGGCGATTGGGTGGCGACCCTCAAGGCGTCGGGTCACTTCACCATCCTGCTCAAGGCGCTGGACACCAATCAGCTCACCGCGCCGTTGAAGGGCCTGCCCAATCTGACGGTTTTCGCGCCGACGGACGAGGCGTTCAACGCCCTGCCGGCCGGCCAGCTGCAACTGCTGATGTCGCCCGGCGCCGCCGCGCAGCTGCGCAAGGTGCTGACCTATCACGTGATCAACGCCTCGGTGGACTCCACCAAGATCAAGGGCGCCAAGGGTCCGGTGGCCACCGTCGACGCCCCGCAGCAGGTGATGCTGGACGGCAGCGGCGACACCATGCTGGTCAACAACGCCGACATCATCCAGGCGGACGTGAGGGTGGCCAACGGCGTGATCATCCACGTCTTGGACAAGGTTCTGATCCCCGCCGACGTCATGCTTCCGGGTTCGACGGCGGCTGTGGCCCCGGCCGCGCCGTCCACGCCAGGCTGAGCTTCGGTTCGGGCTTTGCTGCTCAAGGGGGTCCGGCTCGCTTTCGTCGGACCCGCCCGAGCTTGATGCGCCAGTCGGCCGGCCCTATAGGTCCGCCGACTTTTTTGCGCCTCGCGCGTCTCGAGATTCCCTGCGTATGACCGCGTCCGAACCCGCTGCTTCCGGTCCCGCCGCTTCGGGGCCATTGTCGTTTCAGGGGCTGATCCTGAAGCTCCATGAATACTGGAGCCAGCAGGGTTGCGTGATCCTGCAGCCCTATGACGTGGAGATCGGGGCGGGGACCCTGCATCCGGCGACGGTGCTTCGCGCGCTCGGACCCAAGCCCTGGCGGGTGGCTTATGTGCAGCCCTCGCGGCGCCCGGCCGACGGCCGATTCGGCGACAACCCCAATCGCCTGCACCAGCACCACCAATACCAGGTGATCCTGAAGCCGAACCCTGACGACATGCAGGCGCTGTATCTCGGCTCCCTGAAGGCCGTGGGCATCGATCCGGCCGTGCACGATATCCGCTTCGTCGAGGACGACTGGGAGAACCCCACCGTCGGCGCCTGGGGCCTGGGCTGGGAGGTCTGGTGCGACGGCATGGAGGTCACCCAGTACACCTACTTCCAGCAGGTAGGCGGTCTGGACGTGTTCCCGGTGGCCGGCGAGCTGACCTATGGCCTGGAGCGACTGGCCCTGTACGTCCAGGGGGTGGAGAACGTCTACGACCTTGCGTTCAACGATCCCCAGAGCCCGGATTTCAAGACCTACGGCGACGTGTTCCTGGAGAACGAACGCCAGTTCAGCGCCTTCGAACAGGAGGTCGCCGACGTGGCGGTACTGAAGCGCCAGTTCGAGGATATGGAGCGCGAGGCTCCCCGCATCATGGCCCAGCGCGGCCGCCAGGGTCAGCGCCTTGTGCTGCCCGCCTATGACCATGTGCTCAAGGCCAGCCACCTGTTCAACCTGATGGACGCCCGCGGCGCCATCGCCGTGGCCGAGCGCCAGAGCTACATCGGCCGCATTCGGGACCTGTGCAAAGCGTGCGCCCAGGCCTGGGTCGAGCAGGAATCTGGGGTCGAGCAGGAATCTGGGGTCGAACAAGGCTCTGGGGTCGACCAAGCAGAAACGGCCGCCTGAACATGCCCCAGCTTCTGGTCGAACTGTTCTCCGAGGAAATTCCCGCGCGCATGCAGCCTGGCGCCGCACGCGATTTCGAACGCATGGCCCGCGAGCGCCTGGCCGAGGCCGGCCTGACCTTCGAGGCCATCACCACCTATTCCGGCCCGCGCCGCCTGACCCTGGTGGTTGAGGGCCTGCCACTGGGCCAGGAAGACCGAGCCGAGGAACGCAAGGGTCCACGCGTCGGCGCCCCCGATGCGGCCGTGGAGGGCTTCCTGCGCTCCGCCGGCGTGGCGCGCGACGCCCTGATCGAGCGGGATGGGGTCTATTTCGCCACCCTGTCGCGCACCGGCCGGCCGACGCCGCAGATCGCCGCCGAGATGGTTGAGGCTATCGTGCGGAACTTCCCCTGGCCCAAGTCCATGACCTGGGGGAAGGGGACCCTGCGCTGGGTGCGGCCCCTGCGCGGCATCCTGTGTCTGTTCGACGGTGCTGTCGTACCCCTGGAGATCGACGGCCTGGTGGCCGGTGATCTGGTGGAGGGCCACCGCTTCATAGGCTCGGGCCAGCCCGTGAAGGTGCGGAACTTCGACGAGTACCGCCAGGCCCTGGCCAGCAATTTCGTGATACTGGACGCCCAGGACCGTGCCGAGGCCATCATCAAGCGCGCCCGCGACCTGTGCCGTCGCCACGACCTGGAGCTGGTGGAAGACGACGGCCTGCTTAGCGAGGTTTCGGGCCTGGCCGAATGGCCGACCCCGATCCTGGGCGACATGGACCCGGCGTTCCTCGACCTGCCGCCGGAGGTGATCCGCACCTCGATGCGCACGCACCAGAAGTATTTCGCCGTGCGCTCGCGCGACAGCGGCAAGCTGGCGCCGCACTTCCTGGTGGTCGCCAATATCGAGTCGGCGGATGGCGGCAAGCTGGTGGCGGCGGGCAACGCCCGAGTGCTGTCGGCCCGCCTGAACGACGCCCGCTTCTTCTGGGACGAGGACCGCCGCGCGGGATTCAACGTCTGGCTGGAAAAGCTCAAGGGCGTCACCTTCCACGCCCGCCTGGGGACCCTGTCCCAGCGGGTTAGCCGCCTGGAGTTGCTGGCCGAGGGCCTGGCCAAGACCGTGAGCGCCGATCCCGGCCGCGCCAAGGAGGCCGCTCGCCTGGCCAAGGCCGACCTGGCCAGCAACATGGTCGGCGAATTCCCCGAGCTGCAGGGCCTGATGGGCGGTTACTACGCCCGCGCCGACGGCATGAGTCCGCTGATCGCCGAAGCCATCGAGCAGCATTACAAGCCCGTCGGTCCCAGCGATGATGTCCCCGAGACGCCCGTGGCCATAGCCGTGGCCCTGGCGGAAAAGGTCGACACCCTGGCCGGGTTCTTCGCCATTGGCGAAAAGCCCACCGGCTCGCGCGATCCCTACGCCCTGCGCCGCGCGGCGCTCGGCCTGATCCGCATCATTCTGAAGTCGGAAATCCGCGCGCCGGTCCGCGATCTGGTCGGCCAGTGGTACGACACCCTCACCACCTTCGCCGCCCCGGGTCAGGCGGTCTATGTGTCGGCTGGACGGGTCACCGCCTGGCTCGGCGCCGAGCGAATGACCTCGCCGGAGGTTTTCGAACCCTATTTGCGGGAATTCCGCGACGCCCTGAAGGATGAGCCCGTCTATGTGGTGACCATGGACAGCGACGTCGACATCGAGTTCGACCGAGGTTCCGCCGGCGCCCGCAAGCCGGAACAACCCGTGTTGCTGGAATTCCGCGGCTATCGCGACGTGGCCGGTGAGGTGGCCGACTTCCTGGCCGACCGGCTGAAGGTGCTACTGCGCGACCAGGGCCGCCGCCACGACCTGGTGGACGCGGTATTTGCCCTGGGGGACGACGACCTGGTGCGGATCGTCGCCCGGGTCGAGGCGCTGAGCGCCTTCCTGGCCACCGAGGACGGGGCCAACCTGCTGGCCGGCTACAAGCGCGCCAGTAACATCCTCAGCGCCGAGGCCAAGAAGGGCGCCCTGCCCACCGGCGAGGCTCGCGAGCACACCGGCGCCCCGGCCGAGGAACTGGCCCTGATCCGGGCCGTGGCGGGGGTGACCGGCTCCGTCGAAGACGCCGTGGGCAAGGAAGACTTCGCCACCGCCATGAGCGCCTTGGCCGGCCTGCGCGGACCGGTGGACGCGTTCTTCGAGAAGGTGCTGGTCAATTCGGACAATCCGGAGGAGCGGGCCGGGCGCCTGCGCCTTCTTTCACAGGTTCGCGACGCCATGGGCCTGGTCGCGGACTTCTCGCAAGTTTCAGGCTAAGGAACCGTCATGACGACCAGCACGACGACCACGGCGACCCTGGCGCGAACCCAATGGGTCTATGCTTTCGGCGGCGGCGCCGCCGAGGGCGATGCGTCGATGAAGGAGCTGCTGGGAGGCAAGGGCGCCAACCTGGCGGAGATGTCGTCCCTGGGCCTGCCGGTGCCGCCGGGCTTCACCATCACCACCCACGCCTGCAACCACTATTACGCCAATGGCCAGGCGTATCCGGCTGAGCTTGACGCCCAGGTGGCGGCCGCCCTGGCCGAGGTCGAGAAGGCTACGGGCAAGCGCTTTGGCGACGCGGCCAACCCGCTGCTGGTCTCGGTGCGTTCGGGGGCTCGTGCCTCCATGCCCGGGATGATGGATACGGTGTTGAACCTGGGCTTGAACGACCAGACGGTGGAAGGCCTGGCCAAGCTGGCCGGCGACCGCCGCTTCGCCTTCGACAGCTATCGCCGCTTCATCCAGATGTACTCCAACGTGGTGCTGGGCCTGGACCACCACATGTTCGAGGAGATCCTGGACGACAAGAAAGACGCCCTGAACGTCTATGTCGACACCGGTCTGAGCGCCGACGACTGGCAGGAGGTGGTCACAGAATACAAGGCCGCCGTCGAACGCGAGCTGGGCCAGGCTTTCCCGCAGGACCCGGCCCAGCAGATGTGGGGGGCGATCAGCGCCGTCTTCGCCAGCTGGATGAACGACCGCGCCAAGTTCTATCGCCGTATGCACGACATCCCCGAAAGCTGGGGCACGGCGGTGAATGTTCAGTCGATGGTGTTCGGCAACATGGGCGACACCAGCGCCACCGGCGTCGCCTTCACCCGCAACCCCTCCACGGGCGAGAGCAAGCTCTACGGCGAGTTCCTGATCAACGCCCAGGGCGAGGACGTAGTGGCCGGCATCCGCACGCCGCAGCCGATCACCAAGGCCGCGCGCGATGAGATGGGCGACAAGAACCCCTCCATGGAACAAGCCATGCCGGAGGTGTTCGGCCAGTTCGTCGAGGTAATCGGCCGCCTGGAGCGCCACTACCGCGACATGCAGGACATCGAGTTCACGGTGGAGCGCGGGCGGCTCTACATGCTGCAGACCCGCAACGGCAAGCGCACCGCCAAGGCGGCCCTGAAGATCGCCGTGGACATGGCCGCCGAGGGCCTGATCACGCACAACGAGGCGGTGCTTCGCGTCGAACCCTCGTCGCTGGACCAGCTGATGCACCCGACCATCGCGCCGGACGCCGAGCGAAATGTCATCGCCACCGGCCTGCCGGCGTCCCCCGGCGCCGCCACCGGCAAGATGGTGTTCTCCGCCGAGGAGGCCGAGCGCCTGGGCCTGGCCGGGGAGGACGTGATCCTTGTGCGCGAGGAGACCAGCCCCGAAGACATTCGCGGCATGGACGCGGCGCGCGGCATTGTCACGGCCCGCGGCGGCATGACCAGCCACGCCGCCGTCGTGGCCCGTGGCATGGGCCGTCCCTGCGTCTCCGGCGCTGGCGAGCTGCAGATCGACGCGAAGGCGGGGGAGCTGCGAGCCCGCGGCAAGGTCTTCAAGGCCGGCGACATCATCACCATCGACGGCTCCAAGGGCGATGTCCTGGCCGGGGCGGTGAAGATGGTCGAGCCGGAGCTCAGCGGCGACTTCGCCACCCTGATGACCTGGGCCGACGGCGCCCGCCGCCTGAAAGTCCGCGCCAACGCCGAGACCGCCAACGACGCACGCACCGCCCGTCAGTTCGGGGCCGAGGGCATTGGCCTTTGCCGCACCGAGCACATGTTCTTCGATGACGCCCGCATCGCCGCCGTGCGCGAGATGATCCTGGCCGACGACGAGGCCGGCCGCCGCGCCGCCCTGGCCAAGATCCTGCCGATGCAAAAGGGTGACTTCGTCGAGCTGTTCGGCATCATGCAAGGCCTGCCGGTGACCATCCGCCTGCTGGACCCGCCGCTGCACGAGTTCCTGCCCCACACCGAGGAAGATCTGAAGGCGGTGGCGCAGGCCACTGGGCTGGACGCCGCCAAGCTGCTGCGCCGGGCCAAGGAACTGCGCGAGACCAACCCCATGCTGGGGCACCGCGGCTGCCGCCTGGGGGTCTCCTATCCCGAGATCTACGAGATGCAGGTGCGGGCGATCATCGAGGCGGCCCTGGATGTGGAGGCCTCCGGCCGCCCGGCGCCGAAGGTGGAGATCATGCATCCCCTGGTGGCCAAGGGCGAGGAGATGAACTACCTGCGCGCCCTGACCGACCGCACCGCGAAACAGGTTTTCGACGAGCGCGGCCAGACCCTGGCCTACAGCGTCGGCGCCATGATCGAACTGCCCCGCGCCGCCCTGCGCGCCGCCGACCTGGCTAAGAGCGCCGAGTTCTTCTCCTTCGGCACCAACGATCTGACCCAGACCACCTTCGGCATCAGCCGCGACGACTCGGGCCGGTTCCTCAACGCCTATATCGACAAGGGCATCTTCGAGAAGGACCCCTTCGTCTCCATCGACGTGGACGGCGTGGGCGACCTGATCCGTATCGCCACGGAGCGGGGCAGGGCGGTGCGGCCGGACGTCAAGCTGGGCATCTGCGGCGAGCATGGCGGCGATCCGGCCTCCATCGCCTTCTGTGAAGAGATCGGCCTGGATTACGTCAGCTGCTCGGCCTACCGCGTGCCCATCGCCCGCCTGGCGGCGGCCCAGGCCGCCTTGAACCGGGCGTCCGTGGGCAAGAAGGACTAAGGCCCATGTCCGACTCCCCCCTCGAGGAGCTCGAGCACCACGAACATGCCGAGCACGCCCAACATGCGGCCCACGCCCATGATCCGCTGATCTCGCAGGTGACCTTCACCATCGCCGTACTGGCGGTGGTGGCGGCCATCGCCGCCAGCCTGGAAACCACCGAGAGCGACCAGGCCATCGTCTCCAAGAACGATGCCGTCCTGGCCCAGAACCAGGCCAGCGACACCTGGGCGCAATACCAGGCCGAGGGGCTGAAGAAGAACCTCTACCAGATCGCCGCCGACACGCAGGGGCCCAAGACCGCGGCCTATGCCGCCAAGGCGGCGGAAGAGGCGGCCAAGGGTCCGTCCCTGTCAAAGAAGGCCATCGGGCTGGAAGAGGCGGTCAAGCAGCACTTGGAACAGGCCGATGTCCATGAACGGCGCCACGGCCGGCTGACGATCGCCTCGACCCTCCTGCACATGGCCATCGCCATCGCCACCCTGGCCATCATCCTGCACAAGCGCTGGCCCTGGCTGACGGCCTTGGGCCTTAGCGCCGTGGGGGCGGTCTTGGGGTTGTGGGCCTACTTGGGGTAGAGCCCAAGGTTACCTGACGCTCACTCAGGCAGGGTCGACGGCGCCCCTTCGCCAGCCGCCCCACGCCTCGGAGAAGGACAGCCAGCATGGCCGAACCCAAGGGCAAGCGGGACTTCCGCGACAACGTCCGCATCGACATCCGCGAACGGCACGAACTGGCCTTCTGGGCCAAGCGATGGGGCGTGACCAACGACCAGATCATCGCCGCCCACCGCAAGGTCGGCTATTCGGTGAAGGACATCGCTGCGGAACTGGGCAAGCGCCGCTGAGGCCTGTTCGGCAGGGTCCTGTCAGCTAAGACGATCCGCCCCGCAACAATCACTGCGAGCCCGCGCCGAGCGCTGCTATGGGTGTCGCCCCCAAAATCGCCAGGCCCTTCGCCCCGTCATGACCGAGCCCACCGTCCCCGCCATGCCTGACGCGTCCCAGGACCCGTCCAGTCCCGGCCGGCGCGCGGCGTTCGGCTTCATCTTCGTCAGCGCGGTGGCCAGCGCCATGTCGATCGGCATCATGGTGCCGATCCTGCCCAGCCTGCTCAAGCAGCTCACCGGCGGCGACACGGCCTCGGCGGCCGAGACCAATGTGTTGTTCGCCACCTGCGGCGGGGCGATGAGCTTCGTGGCCGGTCCGATCCTGGGACTGCTCTCGGACCGTTTTGGGCGCCGCCCGATCCTGCTGGTGTCCCTGTTCGGCCTGGGCCTGGACTTCCTGTTCATGGCCTTCGCCCCGACCCTGGCCTGGCTGTTCGTGGGGCGATTGATCAGCGGCGCGACGTCGGGGGTGTTCTCGACGGCCAACGCCTATGTCGCCGACGTCACGCCGCCGGAGGGCCGGGCCAAGGCGTTCGGGTGGATGGGGTCAGCTTTCAGTGTCGGCTTCCTGGCCGGACCGGCCGTCGGCGGGGTGCTGGGCAACATCGACCTGCGGCTGCCGTTCATGGTCGCCGCGGCCCTGACCCTGGTGAACGCGCTCTACGGCTTTTTCGTCCTGCCGGAGTCCCTGGCCATGGACCGGCGTGCGCCGTCGCTGGATTTGAAACGGGCCAATCCCATCGGTTCGCTGAAGCTGTTGCGCTCGCACCACGAGTTGCTGGGCCTGGCGTCGGTCTATTTCCTCAGCCAGCTGGGGCAAATGGTCTGGCCGAGTATCTATGTGCTGTACGTCTCCTATCGCTACCACTGGTCCACGGCCTTCATCGGCGGCGCCATGGCGCTCGGCAGCGTGCTGGGGGTGGCGGTGCAGAGCTTCGTGGTCTCGCCGGTGATCCGCCGCTTCGGCGAGCGCGGCGCCCTGCTGGGCGGGGCCGCGGCCATGACGTTCGGCTTCACCTGGTACGGCCTAGCGCCCACGGGTTGGATCTATCTGGCGGGCCTGCCGATCAGCTGCCTGGGCGGATTGCTGATCCCGGGGCTTCAGGGGTTGATGACCCGGCGGGTGGCCCCCAACGAACAGGGCCAACTGCAGGGGGCGAACCAGAGTCTGGCGGGCCTGGCTTCGATGATCGGGCCAAGCATCTTCGGCTTCTCATTCTCGTGGGCGGTGCGCCATCCTGCCTTGAACCTGCCGGGTGTCGGCATGCTCGAGGGCGGGGTTACCGCAGCCCTCTGCGTGGTCCTGGCCCTGGTGGCGGCGCGGCGGTCGGCCGCGAACGCCACCACCGCGGCGACCGTGTCCTGACCGGCGGCGCCCGGCCTACCTAAAGGTCGATTGACGTCTGCGCGAATTGACCGAGGCTGCGGGGTTCACCTGGAACCCGCCGCATGACCCACGCCCGCCCTTGCCCGTCCGCGCCCGCCCGTCACCGTAAAATACGGTGATTTACGGTGGCAAGCCGGCTTTCACCGCTTCCTGACAAACACCGTGCCGGCCGAATAGCCGGCGCCGAAGGAGCAGATCAGCCCGGTCTCGCCGGCCGCGAAGTCGTCGTTGGCGCGATGGAAGGCGATGATCGAGCCGGCCGAGCTGGTGTTGGCGAACTCGTCCAGGATAATGACGTTCTCCTCGCTGGTGGGATCGCGGCCCAGCACCTTGCGGCCGATCATCTCGTTCATGTTGATGTTGGCCTGGTGCAGCCACATCCGCTTCAGGCCCGTGGGATCGATGCCGAGATCGGCGGCGTGTTCGATGATCATGTCCGAGACCATCGGCACCACCTCGCGGAACACCTTGCGGCCCTCCTGCACGAACAGCTTGTCGCGCGCGCCGACCCCGTCCGGGTCGCAGCGGTTCAGGAAGCCGAAGTTGTTGCGGATGTTGTTGGAGAACTGGGTCTTCAGCCGCGTTCCCAGAATCTCCCAGCCGCCCGTGGCCTGGGTCTCGTCCTCCAGGATCACGGCGGTGGCTACGTCGCCGAAGATGAAGTGGCTGTCGCGGTCGCGGAAGTTCAGGTGGCCCGAGCAGATCTCCGGATTGACCATCAGCACGGCCTTGGCCGAGCCCGAGGCGATGAAGTCCGCCGCCGTCTTGATGCCGAAGGTAGCCGAGGAACAGGCGACATTCATGTCGAAACCAAAGCCCTCGATCCCAAGGGCCTGCTGCACTTCGATAGCCATGGCCGGATAGGCGCGCTGCATGTTGGAGGCGGCGCAGATCACCGCGCCGATCTCGCTCACCGGCTTGCCCCAGCGGGCGATGGCGTCCCGGGCCGCGGCCACGGCCATCTCGGCCAGGACGGAAATTTCTTCGTTGGGCCGGTCAGGGATGCTGGGACGCATGACCGCCGGGTCGATGATCCCGGTCTTGTCCACCACATAGCGCGCCTTGATGCCCGAGGCCTTCTCCACGAATTCCACCGAGGAAGGTGTCAGGGCGATCACCGCACCGTCGGCGATGGCGCCGGCATGCTCGGCGTTGAACGCGGCGACATAGGCGTTGAAGGCCTCGACCAGCTCGGCGTTCGAGATGCTATTGGGCGGCGTGTATAGGCCCGTGGCGGCGATGACAGCCTGACTCAAGACAGTGCTCCGAAGCGTTTCCTTGCCGGACTGATAGCACGTTCCGCGGCGGCGCCTCCAAGACGTTGGACCCGTGGTGGCCGTTTCGCCACGACGCCCCTTGCTATTCCTTGGGCGTTGAACCGCCCGGTCGCCGATATCAGCGGCGACCAATACGTCTTCGACGACAAGAACGGCGTCCGCGCCGACTGCACCCGCCACGAGTTCGTCCACGGCCCGGCGAACAAGGACGTCTGGGCCCTGGGGTATGTGCGTAAGTTCTGGGATCAATGTCGGGTGGCGGCGCTTGCCGCGGCCCGGCGCCTAGTCTCGCAAGAGCGGCAACGACAGCCCACCTGCCGGCCGGGCGCTGAGCAGTTCGCGGCGGAAGCGGAACAGTTCCGCCGGCCGCCCGCCGGTCTCAACATCCATGCGGCCCAGACCCTCCACCAGGTCGGTGCGCTCCACCACCCGGCGGAAGTTCTGCTTGTGCAGGGGCACGCCGGCTATGGCCTCTACGGTCCGCTGCAGGGCGGACAGGGTGAAAGCTTCGCCCATCAGTTCGAACACCACCGGCCGGTACTTCAGCTTGCCCCGCAGCCGCCCGAGCCCCGTCGCCAGGATGCGGCGGTGGTCGGAGATCATCGGCTCGCCCAGCGCCGGGTTGATCGCCACGGGCTCGGCCGGGCGGCCACCCCGCGCACGGTTCCGGTCACGGCCGGCTTCCGGCGCCAGGCCGGCCTCATAGAGCAGTTCATAGCGCTCCAGCACCCGCTCTTCGGCCCAGGGCGAACCATCCAGGGCGAACAGCAGACGCACCCGGCTGCGGCGATCCTCGGACCGGCCAGCCCAGTCCCGCAGCGCCGGGACGATCACATCGTCCACCGGGGCGGGGCGGCCCTTGCGCCAGTCCTCCCACGGAAAGAACCGCGACCAGGAGGACCAGGCGGCGTCGGGGGCGTCGGTATCCGGCGCGGCGGGGGCCAGGGCCAGGTAGCCCACCGAGATCACCCGCGCGCCGCCGGCCCCGACGTCGGCCAGGGGCGCATCGCGGCCCTTGTCGCCGAAGGTGTAGAGTTGCTCGACGAAACCGAGGTCGAACCGCGTCTGGCTCTGCACGAACTCGCGCAGCGCCAGTTCGAAGGTGCGGTGCCCATCCGGGTCGAAGGGGCCGAAGGGAAGGCCTTCCAGGGTCGAGGCGCGGTCGGTGAGGCTGTCGTGGGGGCGCACGGTCAGCACGGAAGCCTCGCCGTCGCGCATGGCGACGGCGACCGCGGACAGGCCGATGACGACAGCGGTGTTCACTGGCCCCTCAATGCCTCACCGCCAGCTCGAAGACCGCGCCTTCGAGGGCGAAGTTGTTGCCGCCCATGGCTTCCACCGCGTCCAGCATCTGCCCCCGACGGCCAAGGATGTCATCGGCCAGGGCCACGATCCGGCGATTGGGATAGGCCGTCGGCGAGGCGTGTCGCATGGCCATGGCGATGTCCTTCTCGTTCACGCCGGGATTGCGCTCGCAGGCCAGGATGAAGGCCGTGGCGGTGGACCGGCTGATCCCGGCCCAACAGTGGATCAGGATCGGCGAGGTCTCGTCCCAGCCCCGGCCAAAAGCCAGGATGCGCTCCACCAGCGCCGCGTCGGGGGCGACCATGCCTGGCTCGGGGACGGCGATGTCATGCACGCTGAGCTTCAGGTGCCGTTCGGCGGTGATGCCGGCCGGCGTCTCAATCATCTCTGGCGGCGACAGCAGGGTGATCAGATGCGAGGGCGCCCGCGCGGCGATCACCCGTTCCACATGGCTGAGGGGACAGACGATCAGCTTCATCACTCGCTCTCGAAGGCAATGTTGCCGGTGACGAAGCCAGCCGCCTCGGACAGCACATGGTAGCGCTGAACATAGCGGGCCTGGGCCTCGGGCGGGGGCAGGGGATCAATGACCAGATTATAGCCCGCCGGGGGGGCGCCGAAGATGGCGAGGGACTCGTCGTGATTGAATCCGGCGAGCTGGGTGGCCTCGAAGAAGGCGCAGGCCCGGTCGGCCTGTTTGATCAGCTTCTTGATCGGGCCGGGCGTGCTGGCGGGCAGGCCAAAGCGGACATGGATCGCGGTTTCCAGGCGATCCTCGAAGGTCCGGTAATCCAAGCCCAGGGCCGCCTTGAAAGGAGAGATCATGTCGCCGATCACATACTCGGCGGCGTCATGCAGCAGGGCGGCCAATCGCCACCTGGGCTCCAGACCCGGTTGCAGATGAGCGGCGATCTCTTCCACCACCACCGAGTGCTGCGCCACGGAGAAGGAATGGTCGCCGATGGTCTGGCCATTCCAGCGGGCCACCCGGGCCAGGCCGTGGGCGATGTCCTCGATCTCGATATCCATGGGCGAGGGATCGAGCAGATCCAGGCGGCGGCCCGACAGCATCCGTTGCCACGCGCGGGGCTCGGACCGTTTACCGCCTCGGGATTGCAGCCCTTTCGCCACAGAACCGTTCCTCCAAGGTCAAGTATGGTCAAGTGACCGATAGCTTGCGAAAGATCAATGCGCGGGGCGATGGTTCCATCGCATCGACGACAACCGGGAGGTTCTTCATGGACTGGGCGAAAATCTTGGCGCCGTTGTCTGGCGGAGAGGCTGACAAACGAACCTTGGCCGCCGCCGCGATCATGGCCGAGGCCTTCGGCGCCGAACTGGCCGCCGTCCATGCCCCCGCCGACGTGGCGGATCTGATCCCCTGGATGGGCGACGGCTTCATGGGCGGGGTCCAGGCCACCGCCATCGACAGCATCCGCCAAGCCGCGGCTGAGGGCGAGAAGTACGCCCGCGCCGCGCTGGACGCCTGTGGCTGCGACAGGAAGAGCTTCGTGTCCCTGACCTCGCCAGTGTGGGCAGCCCTGGCCATGGAGGGGCGTCTGGCCGACCTGGTGGTGTTCGACGACGGCGCGGCCCGGGGCAAGGGACCCTTGGCGGAGGCCTTCCAGCAGATCGTTGCCGATGAGCAGCGGCCGACCTTGGTGGCGCGCCCGGGGTTGAAGGCGGATGGCGTGGTCGCTGTCGCCTGGGATGGCGGCAAGGAGGCCAGCCGGGCGATGCGCACGGCCCTTCCACTGCTGCAAAAGGCCTCGCGGGTGGTGATCCTGTCGGCGCCCGCCCAATCGGCCCGCAAGTTCGATCCGGCCTCGCTGAAGGCCTTCCTGTCGGCGCGGAACGTCACCGCCGAAGTGACCTGCATCAAGGAAGGCGGCGATGCTGGGCCGCTGTTGCTCAAGGCAGCGTTGGAGGCCGAGGCGAACCTGCTGGTTTGTGGCGCCTTCGGCCACCCGCGGCTGCAGGAATTCATTTTCGGCGGCACCACGCGAACCTTCCTGCAAGCGCAGTCGCCGTCACTGTTCCTGTCGCACTGACGAGGCGACCCCGAGTCACCTCATGCGGGGCTATCCCCCGACGTTGCGGTTCAACAACTCCCGCACGTCGCGCAGCAGATCGTCGTGGGTGTCGTTGTCCTTAGCCTTGACGGAAGCCACCACGATGGGGCCGCCCAAGGGGCCGCGGGCTTCGTAGCCGACCACCTGGTAGCCGTGCGGCCCGGGGGTATCGGCGGTGAGGATCATCACCTTGTGCACGCCGGCGCCGCCCTGGTCCTCGACGTGGACCTCCGCGCCGTGGTCGTCGGCGTCCACCTTGACGCCGCTGTGATGGCCCCAGCCGCCGGCGTTGACGCTGGCCTTGTCGCCGTCGGCATGGATGTGGACGCCGGGCAGGTCGATATCGACCTTGTCCGTGCCGCCACTCTTGGCGGCCGGCGTGGCGCCCGCGGGGGTTGGGGGCGGCTCGGGCGCGGACGGCAGTTCGGCGCGCAACTGGGTTCCCAGCGGATCCAGCACCGCGCCGGCGTCGCCATTGGTCAGGGTGGCCAATTGCAGGGTGACCACCGCGCCGTTGTCGCCGACATAGTCGCAGGAGCGCCCATCGGCCGAGGCGGCCTTTCGGGTCAGGGCGCCCTGTTCATCGGGGCAGTCGAGCTTGCTGATCACCTTGAAGCTGGCGTTGTCGCCATCGCCGTCACGATCGGCGCCGTGCCGGGGGTGGGGCGGGTTGCAGGCGGCCAGGGTCAGGGCGGAAACCCCGATCAGGCCTAGCAAAAACACCGGTCTCGTCATCGCCCCGTCTCCATCGCGTCCTGCACGGAACCTCAACGGCGGGGCCGTCCAGGTCCAGTGAATTCGCTGTAAGCCGGGCTTTCGAAAAGCAAAAGCCCCCGACGCTGGCCAGCGTCGGGGGCTTCGCAACAGATCAGAAGACTACTGTTGGCCGGGACGAGCCCCGGAGCCCTCGCGGCGGGCCAAGAACGCCAGGCGTTCGAACAGGTGGACATCCTGCTCGTTCTTCAGCAGGGCGCCGTGCAGGGGCGGGATCAGCTTGGTGGGATCGCGCTCGCGCAGGGCGACATCGTCGATGTCTTCCACCATCAGCAGCTTCAGCCAGTCCAACAGTTCCGAGGTGGAAGGCTTCTTCTTCAGGCCGGGCACCTTGCGCATGTCGTAGAAGATGCGCAGGGCTTCCTGCACCAGCTTCTGCTTGATCCCGGGGTAGTGGACCTCGATGATCGCCCGCATGGTCTCCTCATCCGGGAAGCGGATGTAGTGGAAGAAGCAGCGGCGCAGGAAGGCGTCGGGAAGCTCTTTTTCGTTGTTGGAGGTGATGATCACCACCGGGCGGATCTTGGCCTTGATGGTCTCGTTGGTCTCGTAGACGTAGAACTCCATCCGATCGAGTTCCTGCAACAGATCGTTGGGGAACTCGATGTCGGCCTTGTCGATCTCGTCGATCAGCAGCACCGGGCGCTCGGGGGCGTCGAAGGCCTCCCACAGCTTGCCCTTCTTGATGTAGTTGCTGACGTCCTTCACCCGCTCGTCGCCCAGCTGGCTGTCGCGCAGGCGGGTCACCGCCTCGTATTCGTACAGGCCTTGCATGGCCTTGGTGGTGGACTTGATGTGCCAGGTGATCAGCGGCGCGTTCAGCGCCTTGGCGATTTCATAGGCCAGCACCGTCTTGCCAGTGCCGGGTTCGCCCTTGATCAGCAGGGGGCGTTCGAGCGCGATGGCGGCGTTGACCGCGATCTTCAAATCGTCTGTAGCGACGTAATCTTCCGTACCTTCAAAACGCTTCTTCATGCCAAGGGCTCCCCGGAGAGGCGCATCGGCGCCCCTCGAACATTTGTTCAAATCAGGTCCACCCTAAAGGCCGTGACGCGATGATCAAGCCGCTTAACGGGTCATAGGGCCGCGCCTGGCCGATTTCATCCGCCCCGGGACGGTGCCTCGGCGAAACCCGGACGCAGGGGAAAGTCGGCGACGATGGCTTTGCCGTCGGTGAGGGCGACGACGGAGTGGTGGGTGTCGGGAGGGATAACGGCGACCATCCCGGGGCCAGCGCGCTGGGGCGGGACACCGGCGATGGTGATCTCCAGCTCGCCTTCGAGGATGTGCCAGACCTCCTCCTGCTCGTGATTGTGCTTATGGATGGACGAACCGGCCACGAAGTCCCAGTGGGCGAAGGTCATGCTGGCCGAGCTGAAGATGCGGCCCCGCCAGCCGGGTCGTTTCTCGACGGCTTCGATCTCGTGGGTGTCGATGAAGGGCATGGGGCGTCAGCTCCTTGGGCATCCAACCTAGCACGGCGCCAGTATGAGCGGCACGGCAGGGCGGCGCCCCGGGGGAAAGCGAGAGCCCCTTGCACGAACGATAGTTTTAGCTATCGTCGTCTCACCAAGTGAGGGGTGAGACATGCAAAAGCTTCTAGTCGGGTCGAGTCTGGCGGTTCTGATGATGGCGGGCGGCGCCCGGGCGGAACAGGCGACGACGACTGCGGCGGCTCCGTCCGCGGATGCTGTCCAGGAAGTGGTCGTCACCGCGCAGAAACGCTCGGAAAATCTGCAGGCGGTGCCGATCGCGGTGACCGCCATCACCGCCGAAGCACTGAAGAACAAGCGGGTGGACAACCTGCTGGGCCTGTCGGGACTGGCCCCGGCCCTGCAGATCAAGACCGATGACAACGCCGCCAACCCCCGGATCTTCATCCGCGGCGTCGGCGTCAACGACTTCAACCCCTCCTCGGCCAGCGCCGTGGGCATCTATGTGGATGGGGTCTACATCGCCTCGCCCCTGGCGCAGCTGGCCTCATTCTATGACCTGCAGCAGGTGGAAGTCCTGCGCGGCCCGCAGGGCACCCTCTATGGCCGTAACACCACCGGCGGCGCGATCAACGTCACCACCCACAGGCCGTCCGATCATTTCGAGGGCGATGTTTCCTTCGAATACGGGCGCTTCAACGAGGTCAATATCCAGGGCGGCGTCGGCGGCCCCCTGGTGGCGGACAAGCTGCTGTTCCGGTTGTCGGGCCTGTATGCGCGGGACGACGGCTACACCCTGGACCGCACCACCGGCCAGCATGGCAACAACCAGGATCGCTTCGGCGTGCGGGGAACGCTGGAGTTCAAGCCCACCAGCCACTTCACCGACGACCTGACCATCAACGTCAACCAGTCCAGCGGCGGTTCGATCCTGGCCTATAACCGCTCGCTGGTGGCTCAGACGCCCCAGGCGTCGCTGCCCTTCGATCCCAGCCTCGGCTATTCGCCGTGCCGGCCGGAGTATTACACCTCGGGCCAGTGCACCAACGTGCTGGGCTACGCCAACGCCAGCAGCAACCTCTATGCGGGCGACTACAGCTTCCTGGGCAAGGACACCGTCAAGCTGTTCGGGGTGTCGAACACCATCAACTATGACTTCGGCCCGGCGACCCTGGTGTCGGTGACCAGCTATCAGCGCGCCGCCCGCAACGACCAGGAAGAGACCGACGCCAGCCCGTTCCCGCTGATCACCGCCAGCTATGTCGCCCTGCAGAAGACCGTCAGCCAGGAACTGCGCCTGCAGTCGAACGGCCACACGCGGCTCCGTTATGTCGCCGGGCTCTATTACGCTCACGACGACCTGAGCAATAGTTCCTACTACGACATCCTGCGCGCGGCGCGGAACCCGACCCCGGGGAACCCCACCGGCGTCGACCTGGCCAACAGCATCGGCGTGTTTGGCTGGCCGCTGACCCAGGCCACTGACAGCTATGCGATCTTCGGCCAGGTGGATTATGACGTCACTGATCGCCTGACCCTGACCGGCGGCCTGCGCTATTCAGCTGACCGCAAGAAATTCCACTACGTCAGCGAGGCTGAATTCGGGGCCATCCCGATCTTCACCTTCAACGGCGCCAAGACCTTCGCCTCGGTCTCCGGCCGCATCGGCCTGCAATACAAGGTGACGGACGACGCCAACGTCTATTTCACCTACAACCGCGGCACCAAGAGCGGCGGGTTCTTCAGCGGCCAGACCACCGAACCGGCTGACCTTGGTCCCTACCGCGACGAGAATGTCAACGCCTACGAGGTTGGCGCCAAGACGGAGTTCTTCGACCATCGCCTACGGGCCAACTTCTCGGCCTTCTACTATGATTACAAAGACCTGCAGGTCTACACGGCGGTGCAGCGCAACCAGATTACGGTGCAGCTGTTCACCAATGCGTCGGCGGCGCGGATGTACGGTGTCGAGGCCGAGCTACAGGCGCGGCCCATGCGCGGCCTGGACCTGTCCCTCAGCGGATCGCTGCTAAGCGCCCAGTACAAGGACTTCCATTCGGTTGCCGGCGACTATTCGGGCAACACCCTGCCGTCGGCGCCCAAGGTTAGCGTCAACGGCACGGCCCACTATGAGCACGACCTGCCCAAGGGAGTGCTGGTCACCCAGCTCGACTTCACCTACCGCAGCAAGGTGTTTTTCGACACCGCCAATACCCAGCGGCTCAGCGATCCCATGCGGATCTATGTCAACGGTCAGCTGGGCTGGCGCGTTGGCGACGGGCGCTACGAGGTCGGTGTTTGGGGCCGCAACCTGTTCAACGAAACCAACATCGTCGACATCACCCCGATCGCCGGCCTGGGCTTCGACGTGTTCAGCGTTGGCCAGCCGCGCACCTACGGCCTGTACCTGAGGGCCAAGTATTGACGACTGCGCCCACGTCCGTCGAGGCCGAGGCCCTGGCGGCGGAAACGCACGCCTGGATCGGCCCTTCGCCGACACTGATCCAGCAGGTGGCGGTGTTCTTCGTCGGGGTGATCGGCGTGATGTTTGCCGGTGTTGGCCCCCTGTTGCTGGGCGGGCTGCAGGCGTCGGGCCGGCTGACCGCAGCCCAGCTTGGCCAGGCCGGCACGGTGGAATTGCTGACCATGGGTGTGGCGGCGGCCCTGACGGGGCCGCTGCTGGGGGCCGGACGCCTGCGCCTGATCGCCGTGGGCTGCGGCCTGCTGATGGCGGTGCTGAACTTCGCCACCATCAAGGTGTCTGGGGACATGCTGACTCTGGTGCGTGGCCTGAACGGCCTGCCCAGCGGGGCGTTGATCTGGCTGATGACGGGGCTGATCGTGCGCTCGCCGAGGCCCGAGCGATGGTCCGGGCTGTATCTGACCGTCCAGACCCTGGCGCAGTTGGTCGTGGTGGCGGGGATCAGCGCGTTTGTGCTGAAACCCCTGGGCGTCGATGGGGGTTTTCTGTGTCTGGCTGCCCTGGCGGTGCTCTCCGCCTTGATTGGCTTGGCCGCGCCCCGCGCCTTTGCCCCCTTGCCGCAGACCGTGGGCGAAGGACCAAAAGGCCTGCCCAGCCCGCGCGGCTGGTTGGCCCTGGCGGCGGCGTTCTGTTTCCAGGCCTTCATCCTGACGGTGTGGATCTATGTAGAGCCCCTGTCGCGCCAGTCCGGCCATCCGGAGGGCACGGCGGGCCTAGCCATCTCGCTGTCGCTGGGCGCACAGGTGGCGGGCGGGGCGGCAGCCACGGTTCTGGCCGGGCGGCTGCCGTGGTTCTGGGCCTTGACCGGCGCCATCCTGGGGGCCTTGGCCCTGCTGGGGGTGTTCGCCACCATGCCCGGCGCGCCGGTGTTCCTGGCTGCGTCAGCGGCGTTCGGGTTCCTGTGGCTGTTCGCGGCGCCCTATCTGACGCCCATGGCCATCGAGGCCGATCCCAGCCGCCGCGCCGCCAGCCTGGGATCCGGCGCGGCCCTGCTGGGCTGCAGCGCCGGGCCGTTTCTGGCCTCTCTGGTCGTCAGCGACGCCGACGTACGCGGCTGCCTGGCGCTTGGGGCCGGGCTGGCAGTCCTGACCATGGCCATCATCGCCGGCTTGCATTTGTTCCGCCCTTCCGGCTCCGTGTCCCACTAGTCTCCCGTCTATGACCGAGACAGGGACCACGGGGCGGATGCGGATGGCGGCGGCGGCTAAGAACAACTTGAGCGAGGCGGCCGGAATCTCCCTTCAGACCAAGCTGCAGCCGACACAGGCGCGGGGTCAGGACACCTACGAGATGGTGCTGGCCACCGCTGGCGAGATGCTGTGCGATATGGGCTTCGAGCAGCTGACCACCAACGCCATTTGTGAGCGCGCCGGCCTGACGCCGCCAGCCCTCTACCGCTACTTCCCCAACAAATACGCCATCCTCAAGGAGCTGGGCGACCGGCTGATGCTGGCCCAGGACCGGATGGTGCTGGACTGGATCGACGCCGGCGGGGTGGCGGGCGAGACCTTCGAGGCGCGACTCGCGAACAGCCTGGCCATCCACGAGAAGATCGTAGAAGTCACCCGCGCCTTCCCGGGCGGGTCGGCGATCGGGCGGGCGCTACGGGCGGTGCCAATGCTGCAGCGCCTGCGGTTTGAGTCGCGTGACATGGTGGCGGACCGCTTCTTTGAGGCGATGCGGGCGCGGTATCCTGACGGTTCGGAAGCGCGGCTGCGGGTGGCGATGCGGCTGATGGTCGAACTGACCTACAGCGCCATCGAGATGGTGGTCGAAGAGCCGGACCGTGACGCCGACATGGTCAACTACGAGGTCTGCCTACTGTTCGCTAAGTACTTCGAGACGTTCGAATAGGGGGTCATCGGCGCTTGCCTAAACGGTAGCTTTGACTATCGTATCTGGCTGTGTTCGGCGCGTTGAGGGGCGGCAATGGGTGAGTGGAAGAATTGGTCGGGGAGCGTGGAGGCGCAGCCGCAGTCCTTCGTGCGGCCCAAGACGATGGCAGAGCTCGCCGGGATCATCAGCGCGGCGCGCAAGGTGCGCGTGGTCGGCGCCGGGCACTCCTTCATGCCCCTGTGCGAGACCGACGGGGTGCTGATCAGCTTGGCCGATTTGGAGGGCCAGGTTCAGGTCGCCCCGGATCGCAAGACCGTCTGGGCGCCGGCCGGATGGGGACTGGACAGGCTGACCGCGGCGTTGTGGGCCCAGGGCCTGTCGCTGATCAACCAGGGCGACATCAATCCCCAATCACTTGCCGGAGCCACGGCCACGGGCACCCATGGCACCGGCGCCGAGTTGGGCAGCCTGGCGACCCAGGCTTGCGGTTTTCGCGTGGTCCTGGCGGATGGCAGCCTGGTGGAGTGCGGGCCAGACCAGCGCCCCGACCTCTATGAGGCCCAGCGCCTGTCCCTGGGCCTGTTCGGGGTGGCGGTGGAGATCCGTATCCACGTCCTGCCCGCCTACTGCCTGGAAGAGCGGATTGAGCGCCGGCCCCTGGCTGAGGTCGCCGAGCGGCTGGACGAACTGGCCGGCGCCACCCGGCACATGGAATTCTTTGTCTTTCCCTATTCCAATGACGTGATTTTCAAGACGTTGCAACCGGCTGAGCCCGAGGGTGATTTTCCGGACGACAATGATATCGACGAGGCGCCATTCCGGTTCTTCTGCGAGGTCGGCAAGACGGCGCCCGTGCTGATTCCCAGCCTGCAGAAGCTGATGATGCGGATGTCGGGCAAGGCCACCCGCCGCGTCGGCCCGGCCTACCGCATCTTCCCCTCCGAGCGGACCATCCGGTTCGAGGAGATGGAATACGAACTGCCTCGCGCCAACGGCATGGCCACCCTGAAGGAGGCCATCGCCTATATCCGCAGTAAGCGGATGCCGATCGCCTTTCCCTTCGAATTCCGCCTGACCGCCGGCGACGACATCTGGATGAGCCCGTTCAACAAGGGGCCTGGCGCGTCGATCTCATTTCACCAGTACGCCAGGATGCCCTGGCGTGGGGCGTTCTCGGAAATCGAAGCGGTGTTCCAGGCCGGGGAGGGACGTCCCCACTGGGCCAAGCGCCACACCCTGACAACCGCCGACGTGCATCGACTGTACCCGAAGACGCCGGCCTATCTGGCGGCGCGGGCGGCGGCGGACCCAGAGGGCAAGTTTGCCAACGGGCACTTGAGCACGTTGTTTGGACTAGCGGGTTAGTTACGCCCGCCGAGGGGGGATCAGGCGGAGAAGGTTTCCCCCAAGGCCTGCGCCACCTCACCCATGATGATCTCCCACTCGCCGAACCCTTCGGGGGTGAAGATGCGGGCTTGTGGGTACCAAGGCATGCGGTCGGTGCCGAGCCGTGTCCAGGCGCCGGGAACCGAGATGATCCAGGTGGGGGCGCCGCAGGCGGCGGCGATGTTGCTGGTGGCGTTGGCGAAGCCGACGGTGAGGTCCAGCGCGCAGGACAGGGCAGCGACCTCGTCCAGTTGATCCTTCAGGTCGATGCCGGGCGGGTTCCAGATCTCGATCCCGAACTCGTCGCGGGCTCGGGCCAACTCCTCGGCGCAGTCGCCGTACTGCATGTTGACGAAGCTGACGCCTGGGGTCTTGAGCACCGACTCCCACTGGGCGAAGGGCGAGAAGTAGCGAGAGCGGGCGCCGTCGGTCTTCATCGACTTCCACAGCAGCCCGACCTTGGGACCCTTGGGGGCCTGTTCGTCGAGCACGGACTTCCAGTAGGCGACGCGGTCCGGGTCGGCGGTCAGGAAGCGCGCGCGGTCGGGGAAGGCCTCCACCGAACGGCGGAAGCGTCGCAGGGGCGTGGCCAGGGGCGCCCACAGGTCGATCCGCGACCAGTCGCCGACGAAGGGGGCGCCGCGCACGGTCTGACCATCGACCTTGTAGGTGGCGTGGGCGCCGATCTCGGCGGTGGGGAACGAGCGTTGGAAGAGCGGGATCAGGCGCTTTTCCACGGCCACGATCAGCTTGCCCTCGGGGCCGATGGCTTCAAGGATGTCGGGGACCATGTTGGCGAACAACACTTCGTCGCCCAGGCCCTGTTCGCCGAACAGCATGAAGGTCTTGCCGGCCAGATCCGCATCCGGCGTCCAAGAGGGCCTGTCGGTCATGAAATGGGTGACGTCGGCGAACATCGGGTCGACGCGGGCTTCGTAGTCGTCCCAGCCGGCGCCAATGTCGCCGCGGGCGATGTTCAGGGTCGAGCGGGCGAGGGTCATCATCAGCCGCTCGTCCGGCGCCGTGGTCCCCTGCAGCGCCAGGGAACAGTCCGTCATGGCGGTGTCGAGTTCGCCCAGCGCCATGCGGGCGTTGCCACGGTTGTAGCGGGCCTTGTTGAAACCTGGGTCCAAGCGCAAGGCCTCGGTGAAGAAAGTGATCGCCGTCTCCAGGTCGCCCTGTTCGGACAGCACGGTACCCAGGGTGTTCCACAGCAAGGGCTTTTCCGGGTTGGCGTTGATCGCCGGGCGTAGGACATCGACCGCTTCGTCGTACCGACCCATGTCGCGCACGGCGCAGGCCAGGTTGTTTGCCCCTTCGTGTGAGGTCGGATAACGAGCCAGGTAGTGCTGGAAGAGCTGGAGGGCGACCTCCTTCATGCCAAGCTTGTAGGCTAGGCGGCCAAGGTCGTTGGCGACCTCGGCCTGTTCGGGCAGCAGTTCCAGGGCGGCCTCGTAGGCCTGCAGCGAAGATTTGTAGTCGGCGACCTTCTCCCGGGCGATGGCCAGGACGTACCAGGCCATGCCGCTCTTTTCGTCGATCTCCAGGGCGTTGATGGCGAATTGGGACGCCAGGGCGCCATCGTCGGCGGAAATGGCGTCAACAGCGCGCTGCAAAAGGGGCGCGACGGCCAGGGCCTTGATCTCGCCCACAGCCGCTTCCAGGCGTTGCAGGGCGGCCGGCGAGGCGGCGTCGCCAAGGACAGAGGACGAGAGCTTGGCGCGGCTGGGTTCGGCCTGGGCGTCCTCGAAGCCCATGGCGAGCGGCGAGGCGGAATTCTGTGCGTTGCGACGCAGCGACATGAGTCGCCTTTCGGCTGGAGGGTCGGCTGAATGATCCATCGCGCGAGCATGGTTAATCGGGAATGAAGGCGGGGTGCGACCCTCTCGCCAATCCCCGTGCGCGCGGGGACGAAATGGGCTCCGTGCGACATACCCGCACAGGACCCAACGCAAGGCGCCGTTAACCATGTCGCTTTAGGCTGCGGAAAGCTTCCCGTCCTAGTCCTGAACAAGCACACGGAGGGGTAGGCCAAGCAGTATTTCGAAGAACGACGATATTCGGAGACCCGTTCCATGCCACTCAAATTGTCTCTGAAGCCCGGTGAGAAGTTCGTCCTCAACGGTGCGGTGGTTCAGAACGGGGATCGACGCGGTACGCTGATCCTGCAGAACAAAGCTTCGGTCCTTCGTGAGAAGGACATCATGCAGGAAGAGGAAGTTACCTCACCATCACGGCGGATCTATTTCCCGGTGATGATGATGTACCTCGATGAGGCGGGGGCCTCACGGTACTACGACGAATTCGTTCGCCGGCTTTCCGAGTTCATGGGAGCCGTTCGGAACCCAGACGTCCTGGCGGAATGCGTGAACATCTCACGCCACGCCATGGCCAAGGAATACTACAAGGCCCTGATGTTGTGCCGGAAGTTGATCGAGTACGAAGACGAGAGGTTGGGGCATGGGACTAAGGGCTTACCAACAGGCAGCGGCGAGGTCTGAGAGCCCGCGCGAAGCGGAACTCCGTCTTTTCGGTCAGGTCACGCGGGCGCTGGTCGACGCATCAGCCGTGCCAGAGGACGACTTCACAACGCGAATCGAGGCGCTGGATTGGAACCGGCGCCTGTGGTCAGCGCTCGCCACCGATTGCTCCGTGCCGGAAAATACCCTGCCGGCGTCCCTGCGCGCCCAGATCATTTCCCTGTCGTTGTGGGTCAACCGGCATTCTAGCCTGGTGATGCGCAAGGAAGACACCTTCGAAGCCCTGATCGACGTCAACCGCATGATGATGCAGGGCCTGTCGGGTCGCGCCGAACAGGCGGCGGCCTAGGGACTAAGAAGAACTTCCCCCTCTAGACGTCGAGATCCTCGGTGGCGAACTCGGCGTTTTCCTGGATGAAGCGAAAGCGCAGCTCCGGCTTGCGGCCCATCAGCGTTTCCACCAGGTCCGACACCGCCCCCTCTTCGCGGGGTAGGCTGACGCGGGCCAGGGTGCGCGTGGCGGGGTCCATGGTGGTGACCTTCAGCTGGGCCGGCATCATCTCGCCCAGGCCCTTGAAGCGGCCGATCTCCGGTTTCTTTCCCTTGAAAACAGTGTTCAGCAGCTCTTCCTTGTGCGCGTCGTCGCGGCCGTACTCGGTCTTACCGCCATGGCTAATGCGGTAGAGGGGCGGCAGGGCGAGGTAGAGTTTTCCCTCGCGGATCAAGTCCGGCATGGTGCGGTAGAAATAGGTGATCAGCAGCGAGGCGATGTGGGCGCCGTCGACGTCGGCGTCGGTCATGATCACCACCCGCTCATAGCGCAGGTCCTCATCGCGGAACTTGGCGCCCGTCTGCACGCCCAAGGCTAGGGTGAGGTCGGCCAGTTCCTTATTGCCGCGCAGTTGGTCGATGCTGGCCGAGGCGACGTTGAGGATCTTGCCCCGCAAGGGCAGGATGGCTTGGGTCTTGCGGTTGCGGGCCTGTTTGGCGGAGCCGCCGGCCGAATCGCCTTCGACGATGAACAGCTCCGAGCCCTCCGCGGACTGGTTCGAACAGTCGGCCAGCTTGCCGGGCAGGCGCAGCTTGCGGGTGGCCGAGGCGCGCGCGACTTCCTTGTCCTTGCGGCGCTTGAGGCGCTCCTCGGCGTGATCGAGGACGAAGGCCAGCAGGGCGCCCGCGTTCTTGGGCTGGGCGGTGAGCCAGTGGTCGAAGGGATCGCGCAGGGCTGCTTCCACCAGGCGCTGGGCGTCGGCGGAGGACAGGCGTTCCTTGGTCTGGCCCTGGAATTCCGGGTTCTTGACGAAGACGCTGATCATCGCCCCGGCCTGAGCGATGACATCGTCGGCGGTGATGACCGCGGCGCGTTTTTCGCCCGTAAGTTCGGCGTACTGCTTCAGGCCCCGGGTGAGGACAGCGCGGAAGCCAGCCTCGTGGGTGCCGCCTTCTGGCGTGGGCACGGTGTTGCAATAGGACCGCATGAAGCCGTCAGCCTCTCCGAAGCCGGCGGGGGTCCAGGTGACCGCCCATTCCACGGCGCCGGCCTCGCCCTTGCGCTCGATTCGGCCTGCGAAGGGTTCGGGGGTGACGGTCTCGATACCGGCTATGCTTTCGGCCAGGAAATCCGCCAGGCCGTTGGGGAAGTGGAAGGTGGCTTCCGGCAAGGTGGCGTCGGTGACGCGCTCGGGCGCGCATTTCCAGCGAATCTCGACGCCGCGGAACAGATAGGCCTTGGAGCGGGCCATGCGGTACAGGCGCGCCGGCTTGAGGTGGATGTCATCGCCGAAGATCACCGGATCGGGGGTGAAGGTGACGGCGGTGCCGTGTTTGCGACTGGGGCCAATCTGCTCAAGCTTGGACGTGGGGCGTCCGCGAGAGAAGGTCTGGCGCCATTCGAATCCATCTTTCCAGGCGGTGATCTCGACCCGTTCTGAGAGCGCGTTGACCACCGAGACGCCAACGCCGTGCAGGCCGGCGGAGGTCTCATAGGCCTTGTCGGAAAATTTTCCGCCCGCGTGCAGCACGGTCATGATCACTTCCAGGGCGGACTTTTCCGGGAACTTCGGGTGCGGGTCCACGGGCATGCCGCGGCCGTCGTCCTTGACCGTCAGTGAGCCGTCGGCGGCCAGGGTCACCTCGATGACCTTGGCGTGGCCGGCGACAGCCTCGTCCATGGAGTTGTCCAGCACCTCGGCGAAAAGGTGGTGCAAAGCCCGCTCATCGGTGCCGCCGATGTACATGCCGGGGCGCTTGCGTACGGGCTCGAGGCCTTCGAGAACCTCGATGTCCTTGGCGGAATAGCCGGCGGCGGCGGCGTCAGCTGCCTTCGACGCCACGGAACTCGGCAAGACAGCCCGTGGCTCGTGCGACTCGGCGAGGGGGGCGGCGGGAGCGGGATTGAGGGCGTCGTCGAACAGCGACGCTTGAGCGGCCTTGGGCATGGCTCGTTTTAGCAGGGATTCGGGTCCCTGGGGTGGGGCGCGGGCGCGCAGGCGCAAAGATCACACCGAAACGCCGGCGCCGCTGCCTTTCGCCTGTGCCAGTTGCTCTATGCCGAGCTTACGCCGTGGGTGTCAGCAGAATCCGCGACGGCGCCCTGGCCAGGACGATGGCCTGGGCGGCTGGCTCAGCGCCAGGGTCGTACAGGGGGCCGAACTTGCCGGCGGGCAGGGGCAACAGCTTGTCCGGCGGCATCAAGGCCTGACCAGAACCCGCGCCGGGAAACTGGGCGGCGGCGATCTTGGGGGCCATCATCGCCATCGGCCCGGCCATTTTCTTCACCGCCGCGCCCGCCTGGCTGATGCTGGTGCGCAGGGCCGCGGCGTCGATCCGTGTGGCGGGGGGGAGATTGGAGTGCAGCTCAAGGTGCGGCTTCAGCGGGGTGTCTGCGGGGACGTCGAACTGCACCGTGCCGGGGCCGTTGAACTGGGCCAGGGAGGGTAGATGCAGGATCTGGCCATCGGCGCCGAAGGCCATCGGCGTCTTCACCGCACCCTCGACGATCCAGGCGCGCAGGCCTTGGACCGGCTTGTTGTCCCTGGCCACATAGTAGGCAACGGCGAAGTGGCTGCGCTCGGCCGGGGGGAGCTTCAGATATAGGTCGAGATAGGGAAAGACCTTGGCCAGCTTCACCGGATCCTTCTGAGCGGCCCAAGCCAGAGTCGGGATGGCGGGTGTTGCCAGGGCCGCCGCGGCGGCAAGGAAAAGGCGTCGATCCATGTGGCGCTCCATCGAGTCGTTTCCTGCCCCCAGCGGCCGGTGTTGTAGGCGGGTCCGCGGCCGCGCGCCAGAACGACATTCACCTATCCGGTGGTTGAGATGAGGAGTGGTTGCGCCGGAAGCTTGGCTCTTGTCATGCTGGGGCCATGAACAACGACCTGCCCGGACTGCCACCCAACGCCTTCGCCAAGGAGGACGGCGGCAACGATGCGGACTTCTACGCCGAGGCCCGCCTCTCGACCCATATCGACGACGCCGCCATCGGCGCCTTGACCGAATTCTATCGGCGCACCTTGCCAGCGGATGGGATCGTCCTGGACCTGATGTCCAGCTGGGTCAGCCACCTGCCGGCGGAGATGACCTTTGGCGAGGTGATCGGCCACGGCATGAACGCGGAGGAACTGGCCGCCAACCCGCGCCTGGACCGCTGGTTCCTGCAGGACCTGAACCGCGAGCCGGTGTTGCCGCTGCAGAGAGCCAGCCTGGACGCGGCGATGATCTGCGTGGGGATCCAGTATCTGCAGTCGCCGGTGGCGGTGCTGAGCGACTTGGCGCGGGCGCTCAAGCCCGACGCCCCGGTGGTGATCAGCTTCTCCAACCGTTGCTTTCCCACCAAGGCGGTGCGGCTGTGGCTGAGCCTGAACGACGAGGATCACGCCCGGCTGGTGACGATGTACCTGGACCGGGCCGGGTTCGCCGGTGTCGAGGTCCACCGGCTGCGGCGCGGCGGTTGGGACAGCGATCCGCTGATCGCGGTGGTGGGCAGGGCCGGGTAGGGGGCTGCTCCTTCGGAATCGGCGTTATGTATCGCGGTGGCGTGATACCGATGAACCAGAGCCTGATCCGGGGGAAGTTGTTGAAAATCTTACTCGCGCCTTTGACGGTCGCCGCGACTCTTTCGGCTTCGGCGGCTTTGAGCCAGGAGCCGCCGACTCCCGCTCCGGTAGCGTCGGCGGTTGGCTTTGCCGATAATCGCCCACCCGAACGTCGCAAGTCGCATAGGGACACAATCTTTGCCCCGATGATGGTCCTTGGGGACGAAGTTCTAAAGCCTTCGGCGATTTCAAGGTTCGAACAGGCGATGGCGAGCCACAGCAGCAGCGGCGTCCTGTTGGCGGTTGAGATCGATGACTTCGCCTTGATTGACTACTTTCCCGGCCGGTCACATTTCAACAAGCTGCCAAGTATCGCGACAGCGGTGGAAAAAGTTTTGGTGGAGCGGCACACCGACAGGGTATTGATTGCGCGGCTCGGCCTGCCGGAAACCGGTGAGGCGATCGTCTGCATATTTACCGGCAAGATGAATGGCAGGCCGGTGAAGGTCGGGGCCTTCGCCAAATACGAAACGCCCCTGACTGCAGTCTTCGTTCGCAATAGCGCGTCCTTCAAGCGCGCCGTCGATGAGGCAATCGCATCGGTCGCGGCCCAGGCGACTCAGGAAGTCATGGCGCCAAGTCCGCCATAGTCCTCTTTTAGTACCCCACTAGACGCCGCTGTTCCGCGTCCAGCGCGGGCGGGTCGGGCCGGCGATACCGCTCGATGTTTGGCGCCGTGGTGATCTGCGGGAACTTGTCGGCGTTGATGAAGCGGTCGGTCCAGTTGGTGGTGGAGATGACGCGCTCCACGGCGTGCTTGCGCTGCTCGATCACCTCCGGCGGCGTCAGGTGCTTGGGCATCATGCAGACCAGGCCCACGGCGCGCATCAGGGCCGCTTGCGGCGTGGGGGTCTCCAGGCCCGGGCTGGAGCAGTGGATGGTGCGGGAGTCCCAGAGCAGGAGGTCACCGGCCTCCAGGTGGCACATGATCGGCGGCGTGCCGCGCAGCATCGGGTCGTCGGCGGTGAAGCGGAAATGGTCGACGGTCAGCGGCACCCGGCCCAGACGCTCGGGATAGTCCGTGGGGATGTCGGCGAACCGCTTGTGCGAACCTGGGATCAGCACATTTCCGCCGATGGCCGGCGTGGTGGCGATCAGGTTCACCAGGCCCTGGACGCATTGGAACCCCGGGCGGGTGATGGGATGCTGGTCGATGTGCAACCAGGAGCCGCCACGGTTGGTCTTCCAGGCCTCGTTCAGCCGCCAGGGGCGCCACAGGGCCATGCCATCGAAACTGCTGAGCAGCTCGTCGGTGTCCCAGACCGCCGCGAAGGCCGCCTTGACCGCCGGGGCGGAGCGCAGGAACCACTGCGCCGCCGAATGGCCGATGCCATGTCCAGGCAAGATGCCGCCGTGCACCGAGGTGGGCCAGCGGTCGTCATCCCAGGTGACCGGGTCATTGCGGTCGACCCCGGTGCCCAGGCCCTCCAGATAGTCCCAGGTCAGGTCCAGCCCACGCTTGCAGCCGGCGGCGTCGAGCACCGAGGCGATGACCACATAGCCGTGCTCTTCCAGATAGGCGACGCTCTGCGGCGAACCGGCCGGGAAGCGCGGAACGTGGACGTAGCTGGGCTCGATGGTTCCGGGCGCGGTGGGCTCGGTATCGCCGGGGCGTGAGTCTACCAGGCTCATGGTCAGGTCCTCCCAGGGGCGCGTTGGCCGGGTCGTTTTCTGGCAGGCTAGTCCAAATATCGCCGGTCACCTAGCGGGCGTGCGGCACGTGACGCGGGGTGGTGTTGCTATGACACCAAAATGGTGTCAAAACGACGCCCATGGACATCACCCAACCCATCAACGCCCTCAGCCAGGACCTCGCCCGGGCCGCCCACATCGGCGACCCCAACGTGGAGGAGGCGGCCGAACGACTGCTCCTAGCCCTCGACCCGGCCCTGCGCCTGGCCTTCATCGACGTCCTGACCCAGGCCGCCACCGAGATCGCCGGCGCCTTGCCCGGCGTCACCATCGGCGTGCGGGTGGAGGGGCGGGAACTGGCCCTGGCGGTGGAGGGCGCACTCCTGGCGCAGCGCCCGGCCGAGCCCCTGGAGGCGGAGGAGCCGGACGACGGCGACGCCGTCACCCGCATCACCCTGCGCATCCCCGAGGCGCTGAAGGTCCGCGCCGAGGCTCTGGCGGCCAGGCGCGGCCAATCGCTGAACACCTGGCTGGTGGCCGCCGCCCGCGCCGCCGCTTCCGAAAATCCCAACGGGGGCGGATCGCACACCGCCTCATCCAGCCACCGCCACGGCGCGGGCCGGCGCGTCCAGGGATGGGCGAAATGACTGCAAAGGACACCGTCATGCACACCTTCCAGACCTCGGCCCCTATCCGCCTGCGCGTGGAGATCCCCAAGGGGCGCGTCCAGGTCCTGGCCGCCGACATCCGCGAGACGACGGTGGAACTGGTGGCCATGAACGGCGATTCCACCGCCCTGGCCTGGATCGCCGAGGCCGAGGTCTCCCAGCGGGGCGACGAGATCCTCGTTCTGGTGCGCAAGCACGGCCTGGCCTTCTTCGGCGTCGGCGGGGCGATCGAAGCCACCATCCGCGTGCCGGCCGGAAGCGCCGCCAACCTGAGCACCGGCTCGGGACGGATCACCACCGACGGGCGCCTGGGCGATGTGCGCGCCGCCAGTGGTTCGGGCGCGATCACCCTGGCCCAGGTCGCCGACGCTCACGCCCGCACCGGGTCGGGGGAGATCACCATCGCCGCCGCCTCGGGCTCGGCCGACGCCAAGACCGGCAACGGGCGGGTGACCATCGGCAAGGTCGGCGGCAACGTCCGCATCGCCACTGGCTCTGGCCACGCCGAACTGGCCTGTGCGGCCGGTCAGGCTCACCTGACCACGGCGTCGGGCAATATCGATATTGATGAGGCCGGCGACCGCCTGGAAGCCTTCGCCGCGTCGGGCCGCATCCGCGTGCGCCGGGCCGACCACGGCCGGGTGCAGGCCAAGAGCATCTCCGGCGGCGTCAGCGTCGGTGTCGCCCAGGGTGTGGCCGCGTGGCTGGACCTGTCGACCCTCAGCGGCCGGGTGCGCTCGGACCTGGAGTCCACGGGCGAGCCGGGGCCGGGGGAGAGGAGCGTAGAACTGCGGCTGGAGACGGTGAGCGGGAATATCGAGGTGCAGCGGGTGTAGGGCAGCTCCGCCAACACCGAAAAGAAGAAGGGCCGGAGATCGCTCTCCGGCCCTTCCGATGTCGTCCTAAGCGCGGGCGCCTAGCACTTGTAGTACATGTCGTATTCGACCGGGTGCGGGTGCAGCGCGAGGCGCATGACTTCTTCCATCTTCAGCTCGATATAGCTGTCGATGAAGTCGTCATCCATGACGCCGCCCTTTTTCAGGAAGGCGCGGTCCTTGTCGAGGTTGTCCAGGGCTTCCTTGAGGGAGCCGCAGACTTCCGGGACCTTCTTCATTTCGCGGGGCGGCAGGTCGTACAGGTTCTTGTCGGCGGGCGCGCCCGGATCGATCTGGTTTTCGATGCCGTCGAGGCCGGCCATCAACATGGCCACGAAGCCCAGGTAGGGGTTGCCCATGGGGTCCGGGAAACGGACTTCGATGCGCTTGCCCTTGGGGCTGTCCACGTGCGGGATGCGGATCGAGGCGGAGCGGTTGCGGGCCGAATAGGCCAGCTTCACCGGCGCTTCGTAGCCGGGCACAAGGCGCTTGTAGCTGTTGGTGGTGGAGTTGGTGAAGGCGTTGATCGCCTTGGCGTGCTTGATGATGCCGCCGATGTACCACAGACACATCTGGCTCAGGCCCGCGTATTTGTCGCCGGCGAACAGCGGCTTGCCCTTGTTCCAGATCGACTGGTGGACGTGCATGCCGCTGCCGTTGTCGCCGAACATCGGCTTGGCCATGAAGGTGGCCGTCTTGCCGTACGCGGCGGCGACGTTGTGCACCACGTACTTATAGAGCTGCAGCCGATCGGCCATGGTGATCAGGTCGCTGAACTTCAGGCCGAGCTCGTGCTGGGCCGGCGCCACCTCGTGGTGGTG
>JBBROW010000024.1:0-58745 GCA_038228945.1 Caulobacterales bacterium | reverse complement strand
TGAATGGGACGAGGCTAAGAACCTCTCAAATCAGCGCAAGCATGACGGTGTGAGCTTCGAGGAAGCCCGGCAGGTATTTCAGGATCCGCTGCACGTCTCCGTGCAGGATCGCATCGAGGGCGGCGAACAACGGTGGCAAACCGTTGGGGCGGTCCAGGGCGTCGTGATCCAACTGGTGGCGCACACGGTCACAGAGGAAGACGCCGACGGCGGATCGGTTGAGGTCACCCGCATCATTTCAGCGCGACGGGCCACGCCGCGAGAGAGGCGACGCTATGAAAACGAAAATGGTTAGCCACACCCTGGAAACCCCGCCGGCGCTGACCGACGCGCAGCGCGAGCACCTGGCCGAGCTGGCGGCGCTGCCGGACCAGTCGATCGACACCAGCGACATTCCCGAGCTGTCCGACGAGGCGTGGAGCGCGGGCGTCCGTGGGCGCTTCTACCGGCCCGTAAAGCAGCAAATTACCGCCCGCGTGGACGCCGACGTGTTGGATTGGCTGAAGTCGCAGGGGAGGGGGTATCAGGGCCGCCTGAACGCCATTCTGCGGCGAGAAATGCTGGCTTCGCTTAAGCAGGCGAGGCGGGCGTAAGGCTCGACATGGGCAAAAGGGAACGAAATCGGTTTTGGGTGAGCGCCGAGACTGTCGCGTCGAAAGACGGCGGCGGTTGGAAAACGGCCCTCGTGAGCGTTTTCGACGATGACGTTCAAATCGGAACCTACGAGCGCAACCACGCCGGCTGGGCCGAGGACACCTTTGAACCGTTCCAATGGAGCGATCAGTGGTTCGCGCTCTATGCCCCAGAATATACGGCGACCCGTGTCATGAGTTTGCCGGACTGCCGGGATCTAGGAGGGGAGGCCGCCGCGTCGGAAGCCTAGCTCACGCTCCGTCCCGCCGTAAAGCACACGTTCCGAAAGTCTGAGATGGGTCGAAGCCGGCCTGTGGCGACCGGCCAGAAAACGGACGTTGCGACGTCTGGTGAAGCGCGACCGTTTCTCCAGGCCTTCGGGACCCAAGCGAGGGGTTTTCATCCTCGTGGGATCGCTCCTGCTAGCGGGCGTACTGTTCGTTGGCGCAATCATTGCGGCGAACATTGGGATCGACTTTCGCCTTCCCCATTTTTCAAACTGACACGCTGCCCCTGGCCTCAATGCCTTGACATCGGTCCCAAATGTTCTATATTTGTTCCGATTGCTTCGCGCCGCCGGAACCAGGATTGAGCCCTGCCCAAAACCCCCTCCGCCGCCCCGCCCGCTGCACCCCATCCACCGTAAAATACGGTGATTTACGGTGGAATCGGGCTTCCGGCGCCCCCGTGCGAGGGAATCGCGACCCAGCGAAGAGGGCCCCGACCGCAACCCGGCCGGAGCCCTTTCAGCCCTAGTACCGGTAATGCTCCGGCTTGAACGGCCCCTGCGGGGGCACGTTGATGTATTCCGCCTGGGCGCCGCTCAGCTGGGTCAGCTTGGCGCCCAGCTTGGCGAGGTGGAGCATGGCCACCTTCTCGTCCAGGTGCTTGGGCAGGGTATAGACCTTGGTCTCGTACTTGCCGCCGTTGGCCCACAGCTCGATCTGCGCCAGGGTCTGGTTGGTGAAGCTGGCGCTCATCACGAAACTGGGGTGGCCGGTGGCGTTGCCCAGGTTCACCAGCCGGCCTTCGCTGAGCACGATGATCTTCTTGCCGTCCGGGAATTCCACGTGGTGGACCTGGGGCTTGATCTCGTCCCACTTGAAGTTGCGCAGGCCGCTGATCTGAATCTCACTGTCGAAGTGGCCAATGTTGCAGACGATGGCGTTGTTCTTCATCCCGCGCATGTGGTCGACGGTGATGACGTCCTTGTTGCCCGTGGCCGTCACATAGATGTCGGCGGTGGGCAGGGCGTCCTCGATGGTCAGCACCTCATAGCCCTCCATGGCCGCCTGCAGGGCGCAGATCGGGTCGACCTCGGTGACGATCACCCGCGCGCCGCCCTGGCGCAGCGAGGCGGCCGAACCCTTGCCCACGTCGCCATAGCCACAGACCAGGGCCACCTTGCCGGCCAGCATCACGTCGGTGCCGCGGCGGATGGCGTCCACCAGGCTCTCGCGGCAGCCGTACAGGTTGTCGAACTTGGACTTGGTGACGCTGTCGTTGACGTTGATGGCGGGGAAGGGCAGCTCGCCCTTTTCCGACATCTGGTACAGGCGGTGCACACCGGTGGTGGTCTCTTCGGAAACACCCTTGATGGCGTCGCGGATGGCCGAATAGAAGCCCGGCTTTTCCTTCAGGTAGCGCTTCATCACCGCGTACAGGGCTTCTTCTTCCTCGTTGGTGGGCTTGTCGAGGATCGAGGGGTCCTTCTCGGCCTTGGGGCCAAGCACGCAGAGCAGGGTGGCGTCGCCGCCGTCGTCCAGGATCAGGTTGGGATAGCCGCCGTCCGACCATTCGAAGATCTTGTGGGCATAATCCCAGTACTCGTTGAGGTTCTCGCCCTTGAAGGCGAACACCGGGGTGCCGGTGGCGGCGATGGCCGCGGCGGCGTGGTCCTGGGTCGAGAAGATGTTGCAGCTGGCCCAGCGCACGTCGGCGCCCAGGGCCTGCAGGGTCTCGATCAGCACCGCCGTCTGGATGGTCATGTGCAGCGAGCCGGCGATCCGGGCGCCCTTCAGCACCTGGTCCTTGCCGAACTCGGCGCGCACGGCCATCAGGCCCGGCATCTCGGTTTCGGCGATGTCGATTTCCTTGCGGCCCCAGGCAGCCAGGGCGATGTCCTTGACGATGTAGTCAGCCACGGCGGGCTCCTTGAGTGGTCGGATTGGGTTGATCTGGCGCGGTCTATAGACCGGCGGCCCCTTCATCGCAACTATCACATAAGGAAGTCTTTATATCAGTCCGTCCAGAAAGGCTTGGCCCGCTTGAGGGCCTTGGCCGACTCGCAGGCCGCTACGATCAGGGCGCTTTCGCGCGCCGCTTCGCCGCCGATCAGCCGCCCGGCCGCCCAGTCGGTGACCCCCGGCACGGTGGGCGAGGTGGTCAGGCTGAGCGCCAGGCGCTCGCCGGTGGCGATGTCGTTGAGTTCACCCAGGCGGTCCTGCAGGCCCTTGAGCGTCTTGATGAACCGCGCGATCCGTTGGGGGCGGTCGTACAGGCCGATCAGGGCGTCGGCGGCATAGCGCAGTTTCTTGGATTGAATGCGCACGTGGTGCCGCGCCTCGCGGCTCAGGGCCGCCAGGTCGGCGCAGCCCCGCAACAGCTTGGCGCGCCGCTTGCGCAGGGCCTTGGCGGCGAAATCGCCCAGCGGCGTATCGCGTTCCTTGGCCCCCGCCGCCCGCTTGGCGCTCCAGGGTCCGACCTCGATCCAGACCAGGGTGTCCATGGCCAGGGCCTTGAACCGCTCGCTCTGGGCCGCCGACCGGGCGCGGGCATAGGCGGTGGTGCGGTTCAGGCGCAGCTGCCGCCCCAGGTCCGCCAGGCCGGTGGCGTCGGCCTTGCTTCGCGCCGCGCGACGATAAGCGCCGCCCAGCAGCACATCCAGGTTGCGGGCCTGATCCAGTTCGCCGGTCAGCCAGCGCAGCTCCGCGACGACGCCGACCATTCGCCGGTCCTTGACCGCCGCCTTGAAGGTGGAGATGGCGCTTCGCAGTCGCCGCGCGCCCACCCGCATCTGGTGGATCACCTCGGCCCCCGGCGTCTCCGCCAGCAGCTCGGCATTGCCCACCATCTGCTCCAGGGCGGCGCGGGCGACCACGCGAAAGCCGTCGCCGGTGGTCATGTCAGGGTTGACGGTGGGCGGGCGGAACTTCACTGCCCGCGGTCCGGCCTTGGACCTCAGCGCCAGGCCGCGGCCGGCCTTGGTGGTGAAGCTGAGCGCCAGGCCGTGCGCCTTGCGCGCCTTGGCGGCGAAGGCCAGCAGGGCGGCCGGCGTCCCCGCCTTCAGTTCCAGCTCCAGCTCCAGCAGGCTCTCGCACCGATCGCCGGCGATCACCCGGCCCCGGTCCAGCGCCGCCTCGATCCGCAGGCCCTCAATGGTCCGCACGGCCAGGCGCCGTTCGACCTCGACGGTGAACAGGGGCGTCAGCTTGCGGCCGCGCCCCATCACCTTGCGCGCCGGGGTGTCGCGCAGCAGGCTCAGGGTCGGCTTGGCGCCGGTCACCGGCGCCTCCCATTCGCCCCGGCCCATGGCCCCGCCAGCGGCCTGGGCGGTTTTCAGGGTCTGGGTCCAGGTCTCGCCGTCGTGGCGCACGCGCAGCGCCATGCCGGCCTTGGCCAAGGCGCCCGTGGGGGTGTCGAAATAGGTGGAGGTGAGGCGCCACACCGCGCCCTTGGCGCCGGTCACGGCCTCGAACACCCCGCGCGCCTTGGCCGGCTCGACCCGGAATTTCAGCTCGATTTCCCGAGGTTCGCTGGCCATTCCCGTCATTCGCTCTCCACTCGGCGACGCTTTCTAGCACGATGGCCGCCGGCGCACTTTGTCTTCGATCTTCCCCGGCGTACGGACTTGGCGTCCGCCGCGCGGCCCGCTAACGGAACCTCTCGTCCAAGAGGAACTCGCCACCATGCATTGCGATCCCGCCCTGCCGCGCTACGACTGGACCCTGGCGCAGGTCGAGGCCCTGTTTGACCTGCCCTTTACCGAGCTGGTCTTCCAGGCCGCTGCCGTGCACCGCCGCTGGTTCGATCCCACCGAGGTGCAGATCTCCCGCCTGCTCTCGGTGAAGACCGGCGGCTGTCCCGAGAACTGCGGCTATTGCAGCCAGTCACAGCATTTCAAGACCGGCGTGCCCGCCTCCAAGCTGATGGACGTCGACGCGGTGCTGGCCGAAGCCGCCGAGGCGAAGCAGGGCGGCGCGCAGCGCTTCTGCATGGGCGCCGCTTGGCGCGACCTGAAGGACCGCGACCTGCCCAAGGTCTCCGCCATGATCACCGGGGTCAAGGCCATGGGGCTGGAGACCTGCGTCACCCTGGGCATGATCGAACCGCACCAGGCCGCGGCCCTGAAGGACGCCGGCCTGGACTACTACAACCACAACCTCGACACTGGGCCGGACTACTACGCCTCGGTGGTCACCACCCGCACCTATCAGGACCGGCTGGACACCCTGACCGCCGTGCGCGACGCGGGCATCTCCACCTGCTGCGGCGGCATCGTTGGCATGGGCGAGACGCGGCGCGACCGGGCTGGCCTGCTGCACACCCTGGCAACCTTGCCAGCCCACCCCGACAGCCTGCCGATCAACGACCTGATGCCCATCCCCGGCACGCCGCTGGGGGACTCCGAGCCCCTGGATGGCCTGGAGTTCGTCCGCACCATCGCCGTCGCGCGCCTGGTCTGCCCCAAGTCGGTGGTCCGCCTGTCCGCCGGCCGCGAGCACATGAGCCGCGAGCAGCAGGCCCTGTGCTTCCTGGCCGGCGCCAATTCGATGTTCGTCGGCGGCAAGCTGCTGACCACCAAGAACCCGGAACTGGATGTGGACGCCAAGCTGTTCGCCGACCTGGGGCTGCGGCCGATGGGCGAAGGGGCGAAAGCCTCGTCCGAGCCGGCGTTGGTCAGCTAGGGCGGCTACTTCATCAGCCCCAGCCGGCCGCCGATCGCCTTGTCCATCATGCGCTTGGGCATCAGGCCGGTCATCAGGTTCTCGATCGGGCTGGGGGTAACGGTGTAGCGAACCTTGGGGGCAGCCGTGGTCAGGGCCGTCCACACCGCCTCGCCCAGCACCTCAGGCTTCAGCCCCTTGGCGCCGCTGGCGACCATGTAGTCGCGGATTTTGGTCAGGGCCGGAGCGTAGGCGGTGTTGGCGTAGGGGGTCATGTCCAGCTGCTCGGCCTTGGCCCAGATGGGGGTGGCCACCGCGCCCGGCGCCACCACGATCACATCGACTCCAAACAGCAGCAGCTCGCGCCGCAGCGATTCCGAGAACCCTTCGAGGGCGAATTTCGAGGCGCTGTAGGGCCCTAGGAACGGCGAGCCGTTGCGCCCGCCCACCGAAGAGATGTTGACGATCCGGCCCGGCTTGCCGTCCGCGCCGGGCTCCGCCCCCAGCAGGGGGGCGAAGGCCTGGGTGACGATCAGCACCCCGGTCAGGTTGATCTCGATCTGCTGGCGGAAATCGTCGATGGCCAGGTGCATCAGCGGGCCGGCCACCGCCACCCCGGCATTGTTCACCAGCCCGGCCAGAAGCTCCCCGTTCAGCATCCCGCGCACCCGCGCCGCCTCGCCGCGGACCGCCGCCTCGTCCGTGACGTCGAAGATCAGCGGAACGAAGGTTGGCCCGAACTCCGCCGACAGGCGCTCCGCATCCGCCGCCTTGCGCACGCTGCCGAACACCCGGAAGCCCTTGCCGATCAGGACCTTGGCGCAGCCCCAGCCGATGCCGGTGGAAACTCCCGTGACGACAACGCTTTGCATGGCTTGATCCCCGGCTATCTGAATGCTGTTAAGTTAGCACAGCCTTGGGCATTGGCCACCGGCAAAGGTCGCGTTGTGATCGCCCTAACGCGCGGGGCTTTGCAGCGCGCCCAAGGCCCAGGCCGCCGCGTCGCGCACCGTCTCGTCCGGGTCGTCCAACAGATCCCGCGCCACCCCCGCCAGCGCCGGATCGCCGGAATTGCCGATGGCGTAGAGCACGTTGCGCACCAGGCGATCGCGGCCGATGCGCTTGATCGGGCTGGCGGAGAACATCGCCGCGAATCCCGCCTGGTCCAGCGCCGCCAGCTCGGCCAGGGCCGGCCCGCGCATTCCCTCCCGCGCCTGAAGCTTCAGCTCCCGCGACGTGCTGGCGAACTTGTTCCAGGGACAGACGGCCAGGCAGTCGTCGCAACCGTAGATGCGGTTGCCCATCGCCGTGCGGAACTCGTTTGGCACAGGCCCGGCGTGCTCGATGGTCAGGTAGGAGAGGCAGCGGCGGGCGTCGAGCTGGTAGGGCGCCGGGAAAGCCTTGGTCGGGCAGATGTCCAGGCAGGCGCGGCAGGCGCCGCAGTGGTCGGTTTCCGGCGCGTCGGGGGGCAGGTCGAGGCTGGTGAGCACGCTGCCCAGGAACAGCCAGGAGCCGAACTCGCGGGAGACTAGGTTGGTGTGCTTGCCCTGCCAGCCCAGGCCCGCCCGCTCGGCCAGGGGTTTTTCCATCAACGGCGCGGTGTCGACGAAGACCTTCACCTCGCCGCCCAGGCGCTTCTTGACCAGCCCGCCCAGTTCCTTGAGCCGGCCCTTCATCACCGCGTGGTAGTCGCGGCCCTGGGCGTAGACCGAAATGGCGGCGCGGCTCTTGTCCTCCAGCGCCACCAGGGGGTTCTGGTCCGGGCCATAGTTCATGCCCACCAGGATGGCCGAGCGGGCCTCGTCCCACAGGCCATTGGGATGGGCGCGGCGCTCGGCGGTGTCTTCCAGCCAGTCCATCGTGCCGTGCCGGCCGTCGTCGAGGAACTCGCGCAGGCGGCCGCCGGCGGCCCAGGCATCGGTGACGGTGGCGATGCGGCAGACGTCGAACCCCACGCGCCGGGCGCGCTGGCGGATCAGCTCCGGGGCGGTTTCAGAAGTCCAGGTCGTCATAGTGGCCCGCCGGCGCCAGCCCCGGCCACCGGTCGGCCAGGATGGGCCGGAAGGCCGGGCGGGACTTCAGCGTCATGTACCAGGTCTTCACGGCGGGAAAGTCCCGCCAGGGGATGTCGCCGAAATAGTCCAGCACCGAGATGTTGGCGCCGCCGGCGAAGTCGGCGTAGCTCAGGCGCTTGCCCGCCAGCCAGTCGCGGGTCTGCAGCAGCTTTTCCAGATAGCTCAGGTGCGCGCGCAGGGCGTCGCGGCCCTGGCGCATGCTGTAGAGGTCCGGCGCCCCCATCTTCAGCAGCCGCTTTTCCAGCTTTTCATGCAGCAGGAAGGCGTTGACCTCGTCGTTGAACTTGCGGTCGAACCATTGCATCAGCCGCCGCGTCTCGGCGCGCTCGGCCGCGTCGCGGCCCAGCATCGGCGGTTGCGGCACGGTCTCGTCCAGGTGTTCGAGGATGGCGCGGACCTCGCAGATCACCAGGTCCTGGCCGTTCTGGCGCTCCACCAGCACCGGCGGCACGCCGGTGGGGTTCAGGGCCAGGAAGTCCTTGGGCTGCTCCCAGTAGCGGACCACGTTGTCGACGAACGCCAGCCGCTTCTCGCCCAGGGCGAGGCGGACCTGGCGCGAGGCCGGGTCGAGCGGGAAATGGTGCAGGGTGCGTTCGACGCTCATCGTGGGGCGGTTTCTGGGGGGAGGAGAGGCGTTCTAGAGGGTTTTCAGCCGCGAACAACGCGCCCAAGGGCGTTAAGGGCGCGTTTACTGTGTCGAAACTGGGTGCTGTCCCGCCGAATCGTCGTGCATCTCGGCAAAGGCCCCGCCGTGGGCCTCGGCCCTGCCGCGCGGGTCGGGATGGATCAGGATGTCGGCTGCGGGGAAGGCTTCCAGCACCCGCCGCTCCGCCGCCACCACGATGGCGTGAGCCTCGGCCAGGCTGACATCAGGGTCGAGGTCGGCATGCATCTGGATGTGGATGTAGGGGCCGGCCGCCCGGGTGCGCAGCTGGTGCACATCGGTGACGCGGGGGTCGGCGGTCATCAGGGCGACGATCCGCGCCCGGTCCTCGTCCGGCAGCTCACGGTCCATAAGCTGGGTGGAGGACTGGCGGAACACCTGCACCGCGCCCCACAGCAGGATGGCGGCGATCACCAGGCCCGCGCCGGCGTCCAGGCCCAGCCAGCCGGTGAGGGCGGTGAGGCCGATACCGATCAGGGCGATGATGTTGGAGGCCACGTCGGCGAAATAGTGCGCCCTGTCGCCGGACACCGCCACCGAGGCGGTCTGCTTCAACACCTGGCCCTGGGCATAGACCAGGCCAGCGGTGATCAGGGTGGAGGCGGCCATCGCGGCCATGGCCAGCCCCTCCTGCTGCACCCGGCTGGGTTCGAGCATATGGCGGATGGCTTCCTGGCCGATCAGGGCGGCGGAGGCGAACACCAGCCCGGCCTGGAACAGGCTGCCAAACGCCTCGGCCTTGCCATGACCGTACCGGTGCTCGGCGTCCGGCGGCGCGGCGGCGTAGCGCACCGCGAAGAAGGTCACCAGGGAAGCGATCAGGTCCAGGCCGCTGTCTGCCAGGGAGGCCAGCAGCGCCACCGACCCGCTCATCAGCCAGACCACGGCCTTGATCGACACCAGCACCGTGGCCACCGCCACCGACAGGATGGTAATCCGGCGGGTGAGGGCGGCGGATTGCGCGGGGGCGAGGCCGGTGGTCTGCATGGCCGGGAACTTAGGGACTCGGGCGCGCCGGCTCCAGCGCAAGCGACTCGCAATGAGCCGTTCCCCTATCGCTTGGGAAGGTTCTCGATCCGCACTTCGGGCAGGTCGTCCGCCGGTTCGAAGTCAAACACCTGGCCGTAGAAGTAGAGCTCCGACTGCTTGGCGTTGATGATGTTCTCGGCCTTGCGGAAGCCGTGGCCCTCGCCGGGGTACTCGATATAGGCCACTGGCTGCTGGCGCTCGCGCAGGGCATCCAGAATCATGTGGGCCTGATTGGGAGGCACGATGGGGTCATCGGCGCCCTGGAAGATGATCAAGGGCGCGCTGAAACCCTCCAGGTGGCTGAGCGGCGAGCGCTCCTCATAAATCGCCTCGGCCTCGGGATAGGGGCCGACGAGATTGTCCAGATATCGGCTCTCGAACTTGTGGGTGTCGCGGGCCAGGGCGGCCAGGTCTGAGACGCCGTAGAAGTCCGCCCCCGCGGCGAACACCTCGCTTTGCGACAGGGCCGCCAGCACGGTGAAGCCGCCGGCGCTGCCACCGTGGATGGCCACGCGGGCGGGGTCCACTCGGCCTGATCCGGCCAGGAATTCGACCGCCGCCACCACGTCCTGCACGTCGACGACACCCCACTGCCCGTTCAGCCGCTGACGATAGGCGCGGCCGTAGCCGGAGGAGCCGCCGTAGTCGACGTCCACCAGGGCGAAGCCGCGGCTGGTCCAGAACTGGTTGCTGAGGCTGAAGGAGCCCGAGGCTTGGCCGGTAGGTCCGCCGTGCACCTGGACGATCAGCGGCGGCTTCTCGCCGGCCGGTGCGGCCGCGTCGCCGTTCACCGGGGCATAGAACAGGGCGTGCGCCGTCCGCCCACCCGCCGTGGGGAAGGTGATGGCTTCGGCGTGGGAGATGTACCGGGGGTCGATGGCGGCCGGGGAGGGGCGCCGGATGATGATGGTCTCGCCGGTGGCAACATCCAGGGCGGCCACCGCCGCGGTCTGGTCCCCCGAGCCGCCAACGAACACCAGGTGGGTCCCGCCCAGCCGGCGCAGGCCGCCCCAGCTGGTGAAGGGCACGGTGATTTCGCGTACCTGGCCCGTGGTCTCGTCGATCAGCACCATGTGCTGACGCCCGCCCTCGGCAAAGGACGCGACGATCAGGCCCTCGCCCATCAGGACATAGTTGGCCTGACCCAGGCCCCACAGCGGCCCGGCGAACTCGGCGTCCCTGGGCAGCAGGGCCTTCACCGCCCCGTCCCGCAAGACATACAGATTCCAGAAGCCGGTGCGGTCGGAGATAAAATAGAGCGCCCCGTCCTCGCCCCACTGCGGCTCCATCACGGACTCGCCAGCGCCGCCAGCCACTACCTGCTCGTCGGCCAGACCATCCTCGGTGAGCTCGGCCATATAGAGGCTGGTGTCGTCCCACGGCATGTTGGGATGGTCCCAGGCCATCCAGGCCAGGCGCTGACCGTTAGCGCTGACCCGCGGATAGGCGACGAAATCGCTGGAGCCGAACAGCACCTGTCCGGCGTCGCCCTCCGCCCCCGACAGGGAGACGATCGCGTTGCGCACATCGTCCGGGTCGGTGTGGTCCTCACGCACGGCGATGAGGTCGCCGTGGGGGCCGGCCACGGCGTCGGCGTAGCGATAGCCTTCTAAGGTCAGGGGAACAGGCTCGCCCCCGTCCAGGGGCTGGGCGTAAAGCAGCTGGTCCTTGAAATGGCTGAAGTAGAGGGTGTCGCCGACCACCACATAGGCGGCGCCGCCGTACTCGTGCACCCGGGTGCGGACGTTGAAACCGGCCGGGGTGATCTGCAGGGACTCGCCCTCGTCGTTCATGGCCATGACGACCATACGACCGCCCTCGGCCGGCCGGCTCTCCAGCCAGAACAGGCGACCGTCGGCGGTGCGCAGGTCGGCCACGCCGATGGCGCCCTCCGCCAGGCTCTCGGCCGTGATCGGCGAGGGCCAGGCGCCGAAGGGGAGCGCCTCGATCGTTCCGCCGTTATCCGCCATGGCTGGTCCTCGCCCGCTGGTTCTTGAGCGGGCGAGGCTAGCGGCGAGCGGGCTAGGCCGCCAGGGGGGCCGGGCCGACGTAGCGCGATTGGGGGCGGATCAGGCGCCCGCCGCTGACCTGCTCGCGGGCGTGGGCCAGCCAGCCGCTGACCCGGCCGATGGCGAAGACGCAGGTGAAGGCGGCGGGAGGGAAAGCCAGGGCCTCCAGCAGCAGGGCGGTGTAGAACTCCACATTGGTCTGCAGGGAACGGTTGGGTTTGCGTTCCTTCAGGATATCCAGGGCCGCTTGCTCAACGGCCTCGGCGAAGGCCAGGCGGCCGGGCAGCACGTTGGAGCCCTCCGCCATGGCCTTGATGGCGCGCTTGAGGGCGTCGGCGCGGGGGTCGCGGACGCGGTAGACGCGGTGGCCGAAGCCCATCAGCCGCTCACCGCTGTCCAGTTCCGCCTCGATCCAGGCGCGGGCGTTGCCGGGGGTTCCGATGGCGTCCAGCATCTCGACCACCGGCCCCGGCGCGCCGCCATGCAGGGGGCCTTTCAGCGCGCTGATCCCGGCCAGGACGGCGGACGTCAGGCCCGCGCGGGTGGAGGCCACAACGCGGGCGGCGAAGGTCGAGGCGTTGAGGCCGTGGTCGCACACCGTCACCAGATAGGCGTCCAGCAGGGCAACCTCGGCCGGTGTGGGCGCGGCGCCCCGGGTCATGCGCAGGATGTCGGCGGCGTGGCCGAGGCTGGGGTCGGGCGCCACCGGTGTCTGTCCCGCCTGGGCGCGGGTCACGGCGGCGGTGAACACCGCCGGCGCAGCGACCAGGCGCAGGGCGGTAGCCAGGTCGTCGCCGTCGGCCAGGCGGGCGGTCAGGGCGCGCATGGCTTCCATGGGGGTGCGGGCGATCAGTTCGGCGTCCAGGGCGCGGACCTCCGCGAACACCTCGGCGCGGGCGGCGGCCAGGGGGGCGGTGAGATCGGCCGGCAGGGCCTCGAAGAAGCCTTCGAACAGCAGGTGGGTGACGGTTTCGAAGGTGGTGTGGCCGGAGAGCTGATCCAGGGAGCGGCCGCGGATCACCAGGCGACCTGCGGCGCCGTCCACTTCGGACAGGACGGTTTCGGCGGCGACGACGCCTTCCAGACCATCAATATATTCAATCAATGTATTTCTCCTTGATCGAGCGGTTGTCGGATGCGATCTTCGAGGCTTGGGGTCAATCTTGATCAATATAATCAATCTAAAATGAGTGACTGGCTCACCGCCGAAGAGGCCATGGCGCGGTTGGGGGTGCGGCCCCAGACCCTGTACGCCTACGTCAGCCGTGGCCGGCTGCGGGCCGAGGCGGATCCGGGCGATCCCCGCCGCAGCCGCTATCGCGCCGGCGACATCGCCGTGCTGTCGGGGCGCAAGGCGCGCAGCCGCAAGGTCGCCGACGTCGCCGCCGAGGCCATCGCCTGGGGCGAGCCGGTGTTGGCCAGCGCCATCACCACCGTCGTGGACGGGCGGCTCTACTACCGGGGTCGCGACGCCGTGGGCTTGGCGCAGAGCGAGACGTTGGAGGCGGTGGCGCGGCTGCTGCGGGGGGGCCAGGGCGCGCCGCTGGTGCGGGCCGGGCGCCTGTACCGGGCCGAGACCATGCGCGAAAGGGCCTTCCTGTTGCTGGCGGCGCGGGCGGGGGTCGACGCCCCTGCGCGGGGGCAGGGCGCCGCCGTCCTGGCCGACGAGGCCGCCAGCCTGCTGGACGATCTGACCGACGCCGTGGCCGGAGAGGCCGGCTTTGGCGCTATCCACGACCGCCTGGGCCAGGCCTGGAGCTGCAACCGCGACCAGTGCGACCTGATCCGACGCGCCCTGGTGCTACTGGCCGACCACGAGCTGAACGCCTCGGCCTTCGCCGCCCGCGTAGCGGCCTCCACCGGCGCGTCGCTGGCGGCGGCCGCCTTGGCCGGTTTGTCGGCCCTGTCCGGCCCCCTGCATGGCGGTATCTCCGCACGCGTCGCTGCCCTGGCCGACGAGGCCGTACGGCTAGGCCCGCGCGGCGCCGTCACTGCCCGCATCGCCGAGGACATGGCGTTCCCCGGCTTCGGCCATAACCTCTATCCGAACGGGGACCCGCGCGCCGCCGCCCTGCTGGGGGCGCTGCCGGTCCCGCCAATGTTCCAGGCCCTGCGCCGGGAGGTTGAGACCGCCACCGGCCAGAAGGCCAATATCGACTTCGCCCTGGTGGTCCTGGCCGAGGCGCTGAAGCTGCCGGCGGACGCCCCCTTCGCCCTGTTCGCCGTGGCCCGCGCCGCCGGCTGGATCGCCCACGCCATGGAACAGCTGGCCACGGGCGCCCTGATCCGCCCCCGGGCGCGGTATGTGGGGGTTGCGCCGCAGGCGTAAGTGATGTTGAGGCGCGCGCGCTTTCAGGCTTTGCTACGCCGATGAGCCTGTTCGTCCGCGAGTTGTCGGCCCGGAACTACCGATCGCTACGCGGGCTGAGGATGCCGGTGGAGCGACTGAGCGTGTTCATCGGCGCCAATGGGGCCGGAAAGAGCAATCTCTACCGGGCGCTGGAACTGGTGCAGGGCGCGGCGGCGGGGACGCTGGCGGCGGACCTGGCGGGGGAGGGCGGGTTGTCGTCGGCCTTCTGGGCCGGGACCCTGAAGCGCACGGAACAGGCGCGGATCGAACTGGCGGTGGGGCTGGGCGTCGCCCCGGCGGATGCGCCAGGCCCGGCCGACTACCGCTATTCGGTGGCTGTGGGCTTCCCCTCCATCGTCGCCGCCGCGTTCCAGCACGAGCCGCAGGTGAAGGAGGAGATCGTCATCCATCGCCACGGACGGCGCGAGATCAAGCTGCTGGAGCGGCGGGGGCCGCAGCTGATCGCGCGGGACGAGTCGGGAGCGCGGGTGGATTTCGAGGCTGACCTGATGGCGTCGGAGACGGCCCTGTCGCGGCTGGAGGACCCCTCGCGGTTCCCCGATTTGCAGATGTTGCGCGCGACGCTGATGGACTGGCGATTCTATCACGACCTGCGCACCGACGCCGCCTCGCCCCTACGCCAACCGAGCCTGGCGGTGACGAGTCCGACGCTGGCCTCGGACGGTTCGAACCTGGCCGCGGTGTTCGCCACGCTGGCCCATATCCGCCAGGACACCGCCGCCTTGGACGCCGCTGTCGACGACGCCTTTCCCGGATCGCGGCTGGTGATCCCCGCGCCCGGCCAGGCGGCGAGTTTCGGCCTGACCAGTCCGGACTATCGTGGCCGGGTGTTCGAGGCCTTTGAACTGTCGGACGGCACCTTGAGGTTCCTGGCCCTGGCCGGCGCCCTGCTGGCCTATCGCCTGCCGGCCTTCATCGCCCTGAACGAGCCGGAGGCCAGCCTGCATCCGGACATGCTCGAACCCCTGGGTCGGCTGATCGCCAAGGCCGCCGAGCGCACGCAGGTTTGGGTGGTCACCCATTCGGAGCGCCTGGCGCAGGCCATCGCCCAGCACGGCGGCGTCGAGGTCCGCACGGTGGAAAAGCGCGACGGCCTGACCACGATCCGGGGACTGAAGGCGTGGGGCTATGTGGAGGAGGAAGAGGAGAGGGACTAGGGGCGGTGTTCCGCCTGCCAAATCGCGGCGCCGGTTGCATCGCCCTCTCCAATGCCGCCTCCACTTGGCGATGTGGCCGGCCTAGGTTTTCGCTTCGGTAAAGGGTGGGGTCAGCCCGCCGATGGCGCGGCGGCGGGCGGCGGGGTGACGCCCAGGCCCTGACCCGGGGCCAGCACAGCCAGGACCAGGGTCAGATCGGCCTCGATCCGCCGCGCCGTGACCTCGACCTCGTCGGGCGGGGTGCGGAACCCCAGCGTCGCCTGCAGGCCGGCGCCAACGGCATGGGTGGCGGTGCAGTCCAGCCAACCGGCCACCGCCTTGCTGGGGCTGCAGGACAGGGCCACCGGCTCACCCGAGGCGGTGATCCAGGCCTTGGCCACCCAGAAGCCGTCCGGATAGCGGTCGAAAGCGCCGATCCGCACCGGCTCCATCGGCGCCTCGTTGACCTCGGTGAGCGCCCGCTCGCGGCGGAAGGAGGCGTAGGCTCCGATACTGGAGCCCAGGGCCAGATGGTCGAACTCCGTGGGCGAATAGACCGCGGCCGCGGTCCAGCGCGCCGAAGGGGCAGAGGTGTCCGGGCAGATCACGGCGCCGATGCGGTCGGTGTTCGAGGGCGGGCAGGGGACGTCAGGGCCCAGCTTCAGCAGGATGGCGGTGATCTTCACATTGCGCCCGCCGGCGGTCCGGTCGCAGAAATCGCGCAGTTTCAGCCGGTCGTCGAAGGGGTAGATGCCGCCGCCATCGCCGTTGCCGGTGTCCGCCTGCACCATCGGCGATGCCGGCAGGCGCAGGGCCAGTCCCGCCAGGGTGACATCGAAGGTGCGGGCGCGGCAGGCGGCGGACGGGGGCCGCAAGCTCCAGGTCCGCCAGGCATGGGGACCGAACACAGCCAAGGCCGCGACAGCCGACAGACCCGCTAGCCCCGTCCACCGTCGCCATCGACGCGCGGGCATGGTCAGGGGGCTCCGCTGATCCGACGTCCAGCCGCCACAAGCTCGATATGTCCAGAGCCCACGCCAACCATCCCGTCACGCGCCTCGCCGCGAACCGCCGCGATCATGCGTCGGTTCGCTCGCCTGGCCCAGCCCATGATTGCCGCGGGGCCGCGCCTACTACCCATCCCCGTCAATACATGACCGGAGGGGGCCGAGCGGTGCGCAGTAGCCCCGGGGGCGGACGCGGCTGAAAGTCGATCCGCTGTCGCCGTCTACTTGCCGCCGCCGCCGGTGATGTCCTTGATCAGGGCCTGGACATTGGCCTTTGCGCCGGCGCCCCACATGACCTTCATCAGGGCCAGGGTATGGGCCGCGCCGCCTTCGAGGCGCCAGTCGCAGTCGTCGAAGCTGCAGTCTTCGAACAGGGGTGGTTCGCCGCCGGCGTAGACCAGGCGGCATTTCTTGAATTCGCAGCTCGTGAAGGTCTCGCCGTCCAGCTGAACGGTTTCTCGGGTGAAGGCGGTGGCGGTCTGCATGGTCGTCGGCTTTCGATCCGGGGCGGCGCGCGTCCCGCTACGACGCGCGGCGCCGTTCCGTTAAGTTGGAGAACGCCCGGAGGACGTTATTCGGCGCCGTCGGAGGGCGGGGCGTCATTGGCCTTGGCGCGCTTTTCAGCCTTGGCCGCCAGCTTTTTGGCCTTTTCGGTGGCCTTGAGGCGGTCGCGTTCCATGCGTTCGAAATTGTAGTTCGGTGTGCGAGCCACGTTGGCGGCCTCCTGGAGGACTGCAGGGGAGTGCTGCAAGGGGCGTGTGTGACCCATCGTCAGCGGCGCCGCAAGCTTTGCGCCCGCGGCAACCTCGCCTCGCTAATAACGAAACGGCCCGGCGTCGCGCTTGGGGGGAAAGCGCGGCCGGGCCTGGTCGTCGCCTGCATCGGGGGGGAAGTGGCGGCGGCTTGAACCCTATGTGGTGAGCGGACACCGGATTCCAAGAGGGCGCCCGTGGCGACGTCGCGACTATTCGGCGGTTATTCCGGCGCCGGTTCCTGGTCGTCGCGCAGATAGGGTTCGACCAAGCCCTTGAGCTTGACGGTCATGGGGTTGCCGCGCCGGTCCAGGGTCTTACCCACCGCCAGCCGCACCCAGCCCTCGCTGACGCAGTATTCCTCGACGTTGGTCTTCTCCACGCCGTTGAACTTGATCCCGACGCCACGTTCGAGGAGGGCCGGGTCGTGGAACGGGCTCGACGGGTCGATGGCGAGGCGGTCGGGGAGGGTGTCGGTCATGGAGGCAATGGTGGTCCTGCAGAGAAGGCGGCGGTCATAGCCCCAGAGCGCCGGAATTCCAATGCTTGCGGTATCGACAGGCAGCTGGAGGCTCGCATTTGTCATGCGTTTGTATTACGATGCGTTATAATCCCGGGAGGATGGCATGTCGTCGAACGCCTTGGTTCAGACCCGCATAGACGCGGACATAAAGGAACGCGCCGCCGCCGTGCTCGAGCAACTTGGCCTGACGGTTTCCGACGCGGTCCGTATTCTGCTGACGCGCACCGCCAATGAAGGCGCTCTGCCGTTTTCGATCGGTGGCGGCCCGGCCGAATATGACGCCTGGTTCCGGGCCAAGGTCCGTGAAGCGTTGGAGGACACCCGCCCAGACATCTCGCACGATGAGGTGCAAGCGCACTTCGCCGCGCGCCGCGCCGCCGCCTTGCGTGAGGCGGACGGAACCCAGGAATGAAGCTGATGTGGTCGCGGCATGCTTTCGGCGATCGCATGGCCATATTCGACTACATCAAGGTCGATAACCCTCGCGCGGCGATGGCCATCGATGATCGAATCGACGCCAGGGCAGATGGCCTGTCGGACTTTCCCAAGTCCGGCCGTCCAGGACGTGTGATTGGAACCAGGGAGCTTGTTGTCACCGGTACGCCCTACATCATCATCTATCAGCCCACTGCCGATGCAGCTCGTATCCTGCGTATCCTCCACAGCGCCCGCCGCTGGCCTGACGACGAAGACGCTTGACCCCCGGGCGTTCGTCGTAAGCGCGCGAATTCCTCACGCCCGCTCGAGCCCAACTTCCTCCGCCTCCAGCGGATGCTCCAGCCGGCTCAGCATCTCCTTCGGGCAGACCTGCCAGAACTCGCCGCGGGCATGGTCCCATTCGCGGAGCAGTTCCTCGGCGAACAGGGAGCCGGTTTCGCGGGCGTGTTCCTCGACCAGAGCCTTGAGCACCGCCTCCCAATGGGTGGAAGCCAGGCGCTGAAAGACAACACCAGAGGTGTTGACCATGGCTTCGAAGCGCCCGTCCGGGTCGTGGACGAAGGCCATGCCGCCGGTCATGCCGGCGCCGAAGTTGAAGCCCACCGGGCCAAGCACCGCCACGGTCCCGCCGGTCATGTATTCGCAGCCGTTGGCGCCCAGGCCCTCGACCACGGCCACGGCGCCGGAGTTGCGAACCGCGAACCGCTCGCCGCCCCGCCCCGCGGCGAATAGCCGGCCCGAGGTGGCGCCATAGAGGACGGTGTTGCCCAGGATCGCCTGGGCGTGGGCGTCGCGCAGGCCCGCCGCCGGCTTGATGATGATGGTGGCGCCCGACAGGCCCTTGCCAACGTAGTCATTGGACTCCCCGGTCAGCTCGATGCGCAGGCCCTGGACGGCGAAGGCGCCCAGGCTCTGGCCGCCGGAGCCCTTGAGCTGCACCGTCAGGTGGCCGGCGGGCAGGCCGGTCATGCCGAACTTGCGGACGATATGGCTGGAGATGCGCGCGCCGATGGCTCGAGCGGTGTTCCGCACGGTGTAGGTCAGCTGCATCTTCTCGCCGTGGTCCAGCAAGGGAGCGGCGTCACGGACGATCTGGGCGTCCAGGGTCTCGGCCGGCTCGTTGCGGCCCTCCACCGTGCAATAGGGCTTGGCCAGGCCCGGGTCGGCGCGGACCAGCAGCGGGTTGAGGTCGAGGTCGTCCAGGTGTTCGCCGCCGCGGCTGACCTGTTCCAGCAGGTCGGAGCGACCGATGACGTCCCGCAGGGACTTGAAGCCCAGGCTGGCAAGGATCTCGCGCACTTCCTCGGCGATGAAGCTGAACAGCCGGATCACCTTGTCGGGCGTGCCGGTGAACTTGGCGCGCAGGGCCTCGTCCTGGGTGCACACCCCCACCGGACAGGTGTTGGAATGGCACTGGCGAACCATGATGCAGCCCATGGCGATCAGGCTGGCGGTGCCGATGCCGAACTCCTCGGCCCCCAGCATGGCGGCCATGACGATGTCGCGGCCGGTGCGCATGCCGCCGTCGGCGCGCAGGCGCACGGCCTGGCGCAGATTGTTCAGCGTCAGCACCTGGTTGGCTTCCGAAAGGCCCATTTCCCAAGGCCCACCGGCGTATTTGATCGAGGTCTGCGGCGAGGCGCCGGTGCCGCCGACATTGCCGCTGATCAGAATGACGTCGGCCTTGGCCTTGGCCACACCGGCGGCGATGGCGCCGATGCCGGTCATGGCCACCAGCTTGACGCACACCCGCGCCACCGGGTTGATCTGCTTCAGATCGTAGATCAGCTGGGCCAGGTCCTCGATGGAATAGATGTCGTGGTGCGGCGGGGGGCTGATCAGCATTACCCCAGGCGTGGCGTGGCGCAGGCGGGCGATCATCTCGGTGACCTTGAAGCCGGGCAACTGGCCGCCTTCCCCTGGCTTGGCGCCCTGGGCCACCTTGATCTCAATCTCGCGGCACTGGTTCAGGTACTCGGCCGTGACGCCGAAGCGGCCCGAGGCGATCTGCTTGACCGCGCTGTTGGGGTTGTCGCCGTTGGGCAGGGGCTTGTAGCGGGCCGGGTCCTCGCCGCCCTCGCCGCTGACGCTCTTGGCGCCGATGCGGTTCATGGCGATATTCAGAGCGCCGTGAGCCTCTGGGCCAAGCGCGCCGAGGCTCATGCCCGGCGTGACGAAGCGCTTCCTGATCTCGTTAACACTTTCCACCTCGTCCAGGTTCACGGCGGGGCGGTCGGCGCGCCAGTCCAGCAGGTCGCGCAACTGGATCGGCTGCGGGGTCTTCAAGGCGGCGGCGTAGGTCTTGTAGGTCTCGTAGTCGTCGCGGTCGCAGGCGGACTGCAGCGTATGGATCAGCCGGGCCTCGAAGGCGTGGGCCTCGCCGGAGCGGCGGGACTTGTAGAAGCCACCGACCGGCAGGCTGATGGCGCCGCTTTCCCAGGCCTTGCGATGGTTCTCCACCGCCCGCGCCTCGATGCCGGCCAGGCCGATGCCGCTGATGCGGCTGGGCATGCCGGGGAAGAACTCCGCCGCCAGGGCGCGACTAAGGCCGATGGCCTCGAAGTTCAGCCCGCCGCGGTAGGAGGAGATCACGGAGATGCCCATCTTCGACAGGATCTTCAAAAGGCCGCCCTCGATGGAGGTCTTGTAGTTCAGGCAGACGTCGCGAAGGGTCAGCTCGCCGGCGAGGCCGCGCTCCAGCCGGTCCTGCAGGCTTTCCTGGGCCAGGTAGGCGTTGATGGCCGTGGCCCCGACGCCGACCAGCACCGCGAAGCCGTGGGTGTCCAGGCATTCGCCGGAGCGGACGATGATCGAGACGTAGCTGCGTAGCCCCTTGGCCACCAGGTGGGCATGCACACCGCCAGTGGCGAGGATCATCGGCAGGGCGACGCGGTCGGGACCGGAGGCCTCGTCGGTAAGGACGATGGCGCCGCAGCCGCGCAGGGCCGCGTCCTCGGCCTCGGCGCGCACCCGCTCCAGGCCGGCGCGCAGGGCGTCGCCGGGGCGGGCCTCGTCGGCCGGGATGGGGAAGGTACAGTCGATGGCCGCCAGGGTCTTCTCGCCCATGAACTGGGTCATGCGCTGGTACATGCCGGTGGTCAGGAACGGGCTTTCCAGGACGTAGACGTCCGTCTGGGCGGCGTCCTGAGCCAGGATGTTGCCCAGGTTCTTGAACCGGGTCTTCAGGCTCATCACCGCGGTTTCGCGCAGGGAGTCGATCGGCGGGTTGGTGACCTGGCTGAAGTTCTGGCGGAAATAGTGTTGCAGGGGTCGATAGCGGTCCGACAGCACGGCCAGGGGGGTGTCGTCGCCCATCGAGCCGACGGCTTCCTTGCCATCCTCGATCATCGGGGCCAGCACCAGCTCCATGTCCTCCAGCGTCAGGCCGGCGGCGGCCTGGCGGCGGGTCAGCTCCTCGCGGGCGAAGCGGCGCGGCTCGGGACCGGGGCCGATCTCCTTTTCCAGGTCGACCATGTTGCCCAGCCATTCGGTGTAGGGGTGGGCGCCGGCCAGGCTGTCGATGATCTCCTCCTCGCCATAGAAACGGCCTTCATTCAGGTCGATGGCGATCATCCGGCCGGCGGAGATGTGCTCCTTACGCACGATGCGGCTGTCGGGCAGGCCGAACAGGCCGGCCTCCGAGCCCAAGGCCACCAGGCCGTCGTCGGTGAAGGCGACACGTATGGGGCGCAGGCCGTTGCGGTCCTTGCCCGCCACCACCCAGCGCCCGTCCGTGGCGCAGACGGCGGCCGGACCGTCCCAGGGCTCCATCACCGCGTTGCAGTAGGAGTAGAGCGCCCGGTGCGAGGCCTTCATCTGGGCGTCGCTCTTTGAGGCCCAGGCCTCGGGGATCAGCAGAGCCTTGACCATGGGGGCGTCGCGGCCCGCGCGCACCAGGACTTCGAAGGTATTGTCGAGCGACATGGAGTCGGAGCCGACCTGGATCACCGGGCGGATGTCGTCGCCGAACTCGCCGAAGGCCTGGGCGGCCATGCGGATCTCATGGCTCTTCATCCAGTTGCGGTTGCCCTTGACGGTGTTGATCTCGCCGTTGTGGGCCAGCATCCGGAACGGCTGCGCCAAGCGCCATTCGGGGAAGGTGTTGGTGGAATAGCGCTGGTGGAAAATCGCCACCGCGGCGGTGAAGCGCGCGTCGGTGAGGTCGGGATAGAACTCGTCGATGTGCTCGGCCAGGAACATGCCCTTGTAGATCAGGGACCGGGCCGACAGGGAGCAGACGTAGAAGCCGGTGAGGCCCGCGGCCGCCACCGCCTTCTCGATCCGCTTGCGGCAGAGGAACAGGGCCCGCTCCAGGGCCTCGCCCTCCAGGCCGGCGGGGGGCGAGAGCATGATCTGTTCGATCTCGGGGCGGGTGGCGTTGGCCTTGTCGCCGATCACGGCGGTGTTCACCGGCACCTGTCGCCAACCGTAGAGGTAGAAGCCGAAGCGCAGGGCCTCGCTCTCGACGATGGTCCGGGCGGTTTCCTGGGCGCCGAGGTCGGTGCGCGGCAGGAAGATCTGGCCCACGGCCACGGGGCCGGGGCGCAGCGCGTGGCCAGTGCGGCGCACCTGCTCGGCGAAGAAATCCTGGGGTACGGAGACCAGCACACCGGCGCCGTCACCGGTCTTGCCGTCGGCGTCCACGGCGCCGCGATGCCAGACGGCCTTCAGGGCCTTGATGGCCAGTTCCACCACCTCGCGGCGCGGCTTGCCGTCGATGGCGCAGACCAGGCCGACACCGCAGGCGTCGTGTTCCTGGTCCGGATCGTAGGCGTGGCCGTCGATCAGGCGCTGGCGGTTCTTCAGATAGAGGTCGTTGGGGCCGGTCATGTGGCGGCGCCTTCCGGCTTGGTGTGGGGTATCTGCTGCAGCAGTATGGTGACGACGGCGTCGATGCTGATGGTGAAGTAGCCGCCCTGGTCGGCGTCGAAAGCCTTGCGCCAGATGGCGTAGCCGCCTTCGAAATCGGCATCGAGAGGTCGGTGGTCTGCGGCCGGCGTCGGGCAGGCGGCTTCCAGGGCGCCAAGCTCGATGGGCAGGTGCGCGGCGCGCAGCGGCTGGCCGTCGGGGCGGCTGGCGTGCAGGCTGACGCTGGCGATGGAATGACCCTCGACGACGTCGATCCGCCCCAGCACCACGCTGACATGGCGGCTCGGGTCCGCCGAGATGCAGGCCAGGGTGTCGCCCACGACCGGGGCCGCGGTCGCTGCGGCGGGCAGGGCCAGCAGGGCCAGGATCAGGACGCCGCAGCTCATTCCGCGGCCGCCAGGACCGGGGCGGTTGCCTTGGCCTTCAGGTAGCCGTGGATAGAGTCGGCGGCGTCGCGGCCGTCACGGATGGCCCAGACCACCAGGGAAGCCCCGCGAACGATGTCACCGGCGGCGAAGACCCCTGGCAGGCTGGTCATCATGGTCTTGAAGTTGGCCTTGATCGTGCCCCAGCGGGAGACGTCCAGGGCCGGCTCGCCGAACAGGATCGGCACGTCCTCGGGATCGAAGCCCAGAGCCTTGATCACCAGGTCGCAGGGATTATCGAAATCGCCGCCATCCACCTCCACGGGGGCCTGGCGGCCATCGGCGTCCGGGGCGCCCAGGCGCATGCGGATGGTGCGCACGCCGCTGACATGGCCGGCGTCGCCGAGGATCGCCCGGGGCGCCGCCAGCCATTCGAAGACCACGCCTTCTTCCTCGGCGTGGGCCACCTCGCGGGCGGAGCCGGGCATGTTCTCACGGTCACGGCGGTAGAGGCAGGTGACCGACGCGGCGCCCTGGCGCACGGCGGTGCGCACGCAGTCCATGGCCGTGTCGCCACCGCCCACCACCACGACCCGCTTGCCGGCGGCGTTCAGCAGGCCGCTGTCGAAATCGGGGACGGTGTCGCCCAGGCCCTTGCGGTTCGACGCGATCAGATAGTCCAGGGCCGGCACGACCCCCGCCGATCCGGTTCCAGGGCAAGGCAGGTCGCGGGCCTTGTAGACCCCAGTGGCGATCAGCAGGGCGTCGTGCTTTTCGCGCAGGGCCGCCAGGGTCGCCTCGCGACCGACCTCAAAGCCCTGGATCAGGGATATGCCGCCGTCCACCAGACGGGCCGTGCGTCGCTGCACGACCTCTTTTTCCAGCTTGAAGCCGGGGATGCCGTAGATCAGCAGGCCGCCGGCGCGGTCGTGGCGGTCATAGACGGTGACGTTGTAGCCCATTTCGCGCAGGCGCTCGGCTGACGCCAGGCCGGCCGGGCCGGCGCCGATGACGCCGACGCTCTGGCCACGATCGCGGCCGGGCTTCAGGGGCTTCACCCAACCCATCTCCCAGGCCTTGTCGGTGAGGTAGCGTTCGACGGCGCCGATGGTGACCGTGCCATGGCCCGATTGTTCGATGACGCAGTTGCCCTCGCACAGGCGGTCCTGCGGGCAGATGCGGCCGCAGACCTCGGGCATGGAGTTGGTGGCCGACGACAGCTCGTAGGCCTCTTCCAGACGGCCCTCGGCGGTCATCCTCAGCCAGTCGGGGATGTTGTTGTGCAGCGGGCAATGGGTCTGACAGAAGGGCACGCCGCACTGCGAACAGCGCGAGGCCTGCTCGGTGGCCTTGGCGTCGATGAAGTCGGCATAGATCTCATGGAAATCACCGCCACGGGTCTCCACCGCGCGCTTGGACGGGCTCTGCCGGGCCACCTTGGTGAAGGTGAGCATGCGCTCGGTCATGGGACGTCATCCTGATTGAAGCCGTCCACTAGCGCATTTGGCCGGCAGCAAAAAGGCTATGATCTATAAAATAGACCAATAAGGCGTTTTTCGGATCGGGCCGTTTTGTAGTGCAGCGGTATCAGTCATAATAAGTCCATAAAATGGATTCATTGACCATTTGCTATGCGTAGCCCAGGGAGGGAGGAGACAAGGGAGCCGCCATGCCGGACTGGTTGACAGCGATCGTTCTGGGGATCGTCGAGGGACTGACGGAGTTCATTCCGGTCTCATCCACGGGGCATCTGTTGCTGACTCAGACCGCGCTACAGGCGCTGGGGCTGATGAAGGGCAACTGGGACGCCTTCACGGTGATGATCCAACTGGGGGCAATCCTGGCGGTCGTGCTGCTGTACTTCCAGCGACTGTGGATGGTGGCCCTGCGCCTGCCCAGCGACCCGAAGGCGCGGCGTTTCGTGCTGAGCGTGCTGGTGGCCTTCCTGCCCGCCGGAGTCCTCGGCTTCGCCCTGCACCATGTGATCGAGGGCTTCTTCGGCAATCCGCGCCTGATCTGCATCACTCTTATTGTCGGCGGTGTGATCCTGGCTGTCATCGACCGATGGCATCCCGCGCCGCGCCACACCGACGCCATGCGCTATCCGTTGCTGACCTCCCTGGGCATCGGCCTGTTCCAGTGCCTGTCGCTGATCCCGGGCGTGTCGCGGTCAGGCTCGACCATCGTCGGCGCCACCCTGTTGGGCTGCGACCGCCGCTCCTCGGCGGAGTTCAGCTTCTTCCTGGCCATGCCGATCATGGTCGGGGCCTTCGCCCTGGACGGCTGGAAGCATCGCCATGACATCACCAGCGGCCAGGCGGAGTTGATCGTCATCGGCTTCGTGGTCTCGTTCCTGGTGGGCGCCGTGGTGGTGCGGACCTTGCTGGACTACGTCTCCAAGCGCGGTTTCACCTCCTTCGCCATCTGGCGGATCGTCGTCGGCGCCGGCGGCCTGGCCCTGCTCACTTGGGCGGGGACGTAGGGGGCGGGGAAATAAGGCGGCGGAGAAATAGGGGGGCGGGACGCGGACCCTACTTCACCACCGCGAAGCGCGAGCGATCGAAGATCTTGAGCACGTGGTCCAACTCGTGTCCGCGCTTGATTACCAGGCCACCGTGGGCGATCACCGCCCAGGCGCCCTGTTTGCGGGCCAGGGCGGGGCGTTTTTCGATGCGGTAGAGCGGCGCCTCCGAGGCGCGGCGGAAGACGCAGAACGACACCGCCTCGCGAGAGGCGTCGATGCCATAGTCCCGCCAGTGCCCGCCGGCCACCATCCGACCGTACAGCGACAGGATCGCCGACAACTCCCGACGATCGAAGAAGATGGAGGCGACCGGCGGCCCGCTGGTCCGGGGGCCGCTGGTCTGGACCCCATTCATCTGGGGCTTGGGCGGATGGGATTCAAAAGCCATTCGACTCGAAGCCTAATGCGTTTTCAGTCACTTGGGAAAGCGCCTGCTCCGCGAGGCGACGGGAAAGGTGGAGAAAGCTTCACACTCCGCCCAGGAATCACCTTGTTTCGGACCTTTCCCCGCCCGGTTGGCTACCGATAACAACAACGTCGGTTGGACGGAACGCCCGGTGGTCCGGATCCTGAACAGCCCCCCCAGCCCCCCTGGATTTCCGGGGTTTCGGCCAGCCGACTTGCCCTCCAAGACGCCCCCGCGGTCAGCCCCCTCCGGCCGCGGGGGTTTTGCTTTGTCCGGTGGCTCGCGCACTGGGCGTGAAGGCCCTCAGAGTGTCGCGTCTCCGGGCCGCCACAGTTTCTAAAAGATTAACCAAATGTCATTCGCCGCCGTGAAAAGACCTTATTTCGGTCTCCTCCCCGCCCGTTTACCCGGCGATAAAGTCACTGTCGGTTGATCGGAACACCCGGGCGTCCCGGATCCTGAACAGCCCCCCCAGCCCCCCTGGATTTCCGGGGTTCCGGCAACCGACTGAACGACCCAAAAAAAGAACCCCCGCGGCCCTCCCCCCCTCCGGCCGCGGGGGTTTTTTATTGGGCGCTAGACCAGGAGCGCCGCGACCGCGGTCAGGGGTTGGCGGGACCTTGCAGCACACCCAGGATGCGGCCGCCCTTGGGAGCCTGCAGCAGGATGACGCTGCGCAGGGTGTCGTCCCCTTCCGGCGCGATGAACTGTACGGCCTTGCCGCGCCAGAGCCCCAGCTTCACCGCCTGGCGCACGACATTTCGCACCGTGACCTTATGGCCGCGGTTGTCGCCGTCCTTGACCTCAACCTCTTGGCTGCGGGGGTCGTAGCGGATCAGCCAAACCTCGGCCCCGCCCCGGGCCGGGGCCCCGGCGCTCACCGCGATCCGCTCGCCACCGTGATAAAAACGCAGGGTCGGCTGGCGGCCGGAGGCCCTGCGGGCCTCGCGAAGCAGCTTCTCCACCGCCTCGGGCTTGGCGCCGGAGGCCTGGGCGGCGCCGTCGACGATCACCTGGGGCGTATAGACGTCGCGCAGGCCGAATTGTTTGTCGAAGGTCCGCTGGCGATCGGCGAATTCGGGTTGGGCAAAGGTGTCCTTCCAACCCAGGTAATCCCAGTAATCCACCGACCAGGTCAGGGTCACCAGGCCCGGTCGCTCGGCCAGGGTGGCGACGAACGCGTTCGCCTTGCCACAGGACGCGCAGCCCTGGGCGGTGAACAGCTCCACCACCACGGGGGGTTTGGCTGGAATATGTCTGGCCTGGGCTGCGATAGGCGCGGCCGCTATGGCGGCGCCAGCCAGGAACAGGAAAACGGCCCTCGTCATTGGGCGGCAATTAAGCGGACTTTGCCCCGGGCCGGGTTCACTAAGCCGTGAAAGCGTCGCCGCTGACGCCTTCCGGAAACGAAAAGGCCCTCCCCGGCGAACCGGAGAGGGCCCAATCAGGTCTGGCCGACGCCTAGGCGCTGGTCTTGGCCAGGTTGCGCAGCACGAAGTTCAGCACCCCGCCATTGCGGAAGTACTCCAGCTCCGTGGGCGTATCGATCCGGCAGCGGACCGGGAAGCGGGCGATCTTGCCGTCCGAGGCCCGGTAGAGCTCGACCATGATCTGCTTGCGGGGGGTGATGTCCTCCAGGTCGCGGATGGTGACGATCTCTTCGCCGGTGAGGCCCAGGCGCTGCCAGCCGTCGGCGATGAACTGCAGGGGCAGAATGCCCATGCCCACCAGGTTGGAGCGGTGGATGCGCTCGAAGCTTTCGGCGATCACGGCGCGGACGCCCAGCAGCTTGGTGCCCTTCGCCGCCCAGTCGCGGGAGGAGCCGGTGCCGTATTCCTTGCCGGCGAAGATCACCATCGGCCGGCCTTCGCCCTTGTAGCGCATGGCCGCGTCGTAGATCGCCATGGTCTCGCCGGAGGGGAAGTGCTTGGTCACCCCACCTTCGATGTCTGGGTTGATCTTGTTGCGGATGCGGATGTTGGCGAAGGTGCCGCGCATCATCACTTCATGGTTCCCGCGGCGGGCGCCGTAGGAGTTGAAGTCGTTCTGGCTGACCTGGTGCTGCGACAGGTATTCGCCGGCCGGGGACGCCTTGCGGATGTTGCCCGCGGGGCTGATGTGGTCGGTGGTGATCGAGTCGCCGAAGATGCCCAGGATGCGCGCCTCGACCACGTCGGTGATCGCCTCGGGCTCCATCTTCAGCCCTTCGAAATAGGGCGGGTTCTGGACGTAGGTGGAGCCGATGTCCCAGGCATAGGTTTGGCCGCCGGCGACCTTGATGCCCTGCCAGTTCTTGTCGCCCTTGAAGACGTCCTTGTAGCGGGTCTCAAACATGGCGTTGGTGACGACCTTGCGCTGCAGGGTCGCGATGTCCTTGGACGAGGGCCAGATGTCCTTCAGGTAGACATCCTTGTTGCCCTTGCCCTTGCCGATCGGCTCGTTGACCAGGTCGATATTCATGGAGCCGGCCAGGGCGTAGGCCACCACCAGGGGCGGGCTGGCCAGGTAGTTGGCGCGCACGTCGGGGTTCACCCGGCCTTCGAAGTTGCGGTTACCCGACAACACGCTGACGGCCACCAAGTCGCCGTCGGTGACGGCCTTGGAGATCGACTCCGACAGCGGCCCCGAGTTGCCGATGCAGGTGGTGCAGCCATAGCCCACCAGGTTGAAGCCCAGCGCGTCCAGGGGCTTGGTCAGGCCGGCCTTGGTCAGGTAGTCGGTGACCACCTGCGAGCCGGGGGCCAGGGAGGTTTTCACCCAGGGCTGCACCTTCAGGCCCTTGGAGACTGCGTTCTTGGCCAGCAGGCCGGCGGCGATCAGGACGCTGGGGTTGGAGGTGTTGGTGCAGGAGGTGATCGCGGCGATGACCACGTCGCCGTTGCCCACGGTGTAGTCCTCCCCCGACACCGGGAAGCGCAGGCCGGCGGTTTCGTCGGTCTTGGAGAACTCGCCGGTGAGGGCTTCCTTGAACCTGACGGCGGATTCGCTGAGCAGCACCCGGTCCTGCGGACGCTTGGGGCCGGCCAGTGACGGCAGCACCGAGGAAAGGTCCAGGTCCAGGGTGTCTGAGAACACCGGGTCGGCGGCGCCGGGCTCATGCCAGAAGCCCTGCGCCTTGGCATAGGCCTCCACCAGGGCGACCCGGTCGGCGGTGCGGCCGGTGGCGGCCAGATAGTCGATGGTCGCCCGGGTGACCGGGAAGAAGCCGCAGGTGGCGCCGTATTCGGGGGCCATATTGGCGATGGTGGCCTGGTCTTCCAGGGACAGGCTCGACAGGCCCTCGCCGAAATATTCGACGAACTTGCCGACCACGCCCTTCTTGCGCAGCATCTGGGTGACGGTGAGCACCAGGTCGGTGGCCGTCGCGCCTTCCGGCAGGGCGCCGGTGAACTTGAAGCCGATCACCTCGGGGATCAGCATCGGGATCGGCTGGCCCAGCATGGCCGCCTCGGCCTCAATGCCGCCCACGCCCCAGCCCAGGACCGACAGGCCGTTGATCATGGTGGTGTGGCTATCGGTGCCGACCACGGTGTCGGGATAGGCCACCTCGACGCCGTCGGCGGCGTTGGTCCACACAGTCTGAGCCAGGTGCTCAAGATTGACCTGGTGACAGATGCCGGTGCCGGGGGGCACGACGCGGAAGTTGTTGAAGGCCGAGGAGCCCCAGCGCAGGAAGCGATAGCGCTCCAGATTGCGCTCGTATTCCTTCTCGACGTTCTCGCCGAAGCTCTTGGCGGTGCCGAAGTAGTCGACCATCACCGAGTGGTCGATGACCAGGTCGACGGGGGTCAGGGGATTGATCTTTTCCGGGTCGGCGCCCAGGCTGGTCATGGCGTCGCGCATGGCGGCCAGATCGACCACGGCGGGCACGCCGGTGAAGTCCTGCATCAGCACCCGCGCTGGGCGGAAGCTGATCTCGTGTTCGACGCTGCCCTTGTTGTTGATCCAGGCGGCGATGGCTTTTAGGTCTTCTTCGCCGACGGAAACGCCGTCTTCATTGCGCAGAAGGTTCTCCAGCAGCACCTTCATCGAGACGGGCAGGCTGGAAATTCCCGCCAAGCCGGCTTCCTCGGCGGCGGGCAAGCTGTAGTAAGCGTAGGTCTTGTCGCCGACCGTCAGGTCGCGGCGGGTGTTGAGGCTGTCTTTAGACGCCATGAGAGGGTCCTTTCCCTGTTGCAGGCCGCCCGAAATCCGGTCACGGGATCGCGCGCTGATCGAGGCGGACACACAGCGTCCGCCCCCGCGCGGCGTCGCCCCCGTACGGCCGCGCGTGTCATAGCCTCCAGGGGCGCCCGCGTCCATGCGTGGGAACTCCGCCTTTGATTGAATCACTCGTCCTCCAAGGCCTTGCCCTGCAACGCGGCGAACGGATCCTGTTCCAGGGCCTGGACGCGCACGTGGCGGCGGGGGAGGCGGTAGCGCTGACCGGCGCCAATGGAGCCGGCAAGACCAGCCTGCTCCGCGCTGTCGCTGGCTTCATCCGGCCGGTGGTGGGGGAGATCCGGTTCGAGGGTTCGCAAGGCCCGGTGGCGGCCGATGACGCGCGGCGCGCCGGGTGCCACCTGCTGGGCCATCAGGATGGACTGAAGACCGGGCGCAGCGCCCGCGACGAACTGCTGTTCCAAGCCCGCTGGGCGGGAGGGACCGACAGCGCGGCGCTGGATGCCGCCCAGATCCTGGGCCTGACCCGGTTGCTGGACCTGGAGGTGCGCAAGCTTTCCGCCGGCCAGCGCCGTCGCCTGGCCCTTGCCCGGCTGATCGCCGCGCGGAGGGACCTGTGGCTGCTGGACGAGCCCATGGCGCCGTTGGACGCCGCGCACCGGGCCATTTTCGGCGAGTTGATGGCCGAGCACATCGCCGGCGGCGGCCTGATCCTGGCAGCGGTGCACGACCCCCTGCCTATCGCCGCGCGCCCGGTGGAGATCGGCGCGTGAGCCCGCCATGAGCCCTCTGGCCGTTCTCTTTCGGCGCGAGATCGCCTTGGCCTGGGGTCGGGGCGGCGGGCCGCTGCTGGCCCTGGGTTTCTATGCCGGCGCCGTGACCCTGCTGCCACTCTCCATCGGGCCTTCGGGCGCACACGTGGCGGCGGTGGCGGTTGGAGTCTCATGGGTGTGCCTGGCCCTGGCCTCGCTGCTGTCGCTGGAGCGCCTGTTCGAGCGCGACTTCGAGGACGGCGCGCTGGACCTGCTGACCCTGGGACCGCTGCCGTTGGAGATCACCTGCCTGATCAAGGCCCTGGCCCAATGGCTCACCACCGGCGCGCCCCTGGCCGTGGCCGCGCCCCTTGGCGCTATCGCCCTGGGCGCCCCGATCGCCGCCGCGCCCCTGTTGCTCGCCGCCGCCGCTCTTGGCGGACTGGCTTTCGCCTTTCTGGGTGGGACGGGGGCGGCCTTGGCCCTGGCCAGCCGGCGCGGCGGGCTGCTGATCGCGGTGATCGTGTTGCCCCTGCTGGTCCCGCCGGTGATCTTCGGAGGCGCGGCAGTGGACGCCTTCGTCTCGGGCCTGCCCTGGACCCCCGGCCTGGCCTTGCTGGCCGCCTATGCCGCCGGCGCCGTGGCCCTGACGCCGTTTGCCATGGCCGGCGCCTGCCGCAACGCCCTGTCGTAGTCGGCGAGGCCGAGGCTCCAAAGCTATTGATACGCCTGCCGTTCACAACTGTGACAATCGGCTACGCCCGCGTCATCCCCAGGAAAAATGCCCCGGTCAAGGTGCGTACCTTCACGTTGGAGACAGCCGATGATCGTACGACCCTTGCACGCCTTGTTGCTGGGAAGCCTCGTCTTTCCACTCGCCTTCGCCACCGCTAGCCTGGCCCAGGACCATCCCCAAGATCACCCCATGCCGCCGCCAGGCGGACCGGAGGCGGACCACGATGGCCACCAGCACGCCTGGCGCGATCCGGCGGCCCGGGCCGCGGCCATGGCCAAGCACCTGCAGCGCGAGGCCGTCCGCCTGCGCGACGCCTTGCAACTGCGCGCCGACCAGGAGCCGGCCCTGCGCACCTTCCTGGACGCCATGAAGCCACCGGCGGACGCCATGGAGCACATGCGCAAGGCTCATGAGGAGGGTGAGGCGCTGACGACGCCGCAACGTCTGGATCGAATGTTGGCCAAGCTGGATGAGCACCGCGCCCACTTGGTGGCCCACGCCGAAGCCGTGAAGCGCTTCTACGCCCAGCTTAGCCCCGCCCAACAGAAGGCTTTCGACGCTGTCGGCCCGCAGATGCATGGCCACCACGGTATGGGCGGCATGGGTCACGGTCCCATGGGCATGGGTGGCCAAATGGGCGGCCCCATGGGCGGGCGTGGGATGGACGATGAGATGGACGGTCCCGAAGGCGGTCCTGCCTCCCACGGCTAGACTAGGCTTCGGCCGTTCGTCCATCCCCCCAGCGAGGGGCGGCCGCAGGCCCCGGCGCTTGCTAGCAGGCGTCGGGGCTTCTATTCAGCGCCACATGATCAACGCCCTGGCCAATCCGCATCGGTTCATGGCCTTTTCGAAGTGGGCCGCGCCGATCCTGGGCCTGCTCGCAGCTGTCCTGATCGCCATAGGCCTGTGGCTGGGGCTCACCGGGCCGGGCGACTATCAGCAGGGCGCCACGGTGCAGATCATGTACATCCACGTGCCGGCCGCCTGGATGTCGATGTTCAGCTATGCCTGCCTGGGCGGGGCCAGTTTCTTCGCCCTGGTGTTCCGTCACAGCCTGGCCGACGCCGCCGCGCGCGCCGTGGCGCCGCTGGGCGCGGTCTTCACCCTGCTGGCCCTGATCACCGGTTCGCTCTGGGGTCGCCCGATGTGGGGGACCTGGTGGGTGTGGGACGCACGCCTGACCTCGGTGCTGGTGCTGTTCCTGCTGTTCGTCGGCTACATCACCCTGCGCGCCAGCATCGACGACGAGGCCAAGGGGGCCCGAGCCGGCGCCATCCTGGCCCTAGTCGGCCTGGTGAACCTGCCCATCGTCAAATATTCAGTGGACTGGTGGAACACCCTGCATCAGGGCGAGTCCATCTTCCGCGCCAGCGGGCCGACCCTGGCGCCGGTGTTCCTGATTCCCCTGGCAATCATGGGCGTGGGCTACATGGCCGCCTTCGGCGCCCTGTGGCTGACCGCCACCCGGGCCGAGGTCTGGCGCCGCCGGGCCGCCAGCCTGGCCCTGCAGGCGGCCTTCGGTTGAGCCCTCTACACATCGAGGCCGGCAAGTACGCGGCCTTCATCCTGCCGGCCTATGCGGTCACCGCCATGGGCTTCATCGGCATGATCGCCGTCACCCTGCTGCGCGCCCGACGCTGGCGACGGGAGGCGGAGCGGCTGGAGAAGGCCCGTTCCGCGGCCAAGGCGGAGCGGCCATGAGGCGCTGGATCGCCGTCCTGCCGGTCGTGGCCCTGGGGCTGCTCATCCTGGTCTTCGCCCTGCGGTCCCTGCACCGCGATCCGCAGGTGATCCCCATGGCCACGGTGGGCCAGCCCATGCCGGCGGTGTCGCTGCCGCCCTTGGCCGGGGGCGCCGCGACGCCGATCCGCCAGACCATCAAAGGTCCTGTGCTGGTGAATTTCTACGCCTCCTGGTGCGCGCCCTGCGTGGAGGAGGCGCCGGCCCTGATCGCGCTCAAGGCCGAGGGGGTCCGCATCGTCGGGGTCGCCTACAAGGACACGCCGGAAAACACCCAGGCATTCCTTGGCCGCCTGGGCAACCCCTATCAGAGCGTGCTGTTGGACGCGGACGGGCGGGCGGGAATCAATTTCGGCGTCACCGCCGTGCCCGAAACCTACGCCATCGACTCCGCCGGCATGATCCGCGGCAAGCACGCCGGCGCGCTCACCGCCGATGACGCCGAGGCCCTGCTTCAGAAAGCCGGGCGTTAGGGTGACAGAACGGCGGAGGGCGCGCGTGCGTTAACGTCTCATTGACCATGTTTGGTCAGCTTCGCTACTCTCAGCCATGGCCGACATCCGTCCCCCCAACTGGCCCGTCGCGAACGGTGGCGCCCTCGTCCCGCAGAAGGGGACCGGGTCGGCGCGCGCCGAAGCCCAGCGCGCCTTCTTCCAGGCCGCCCTGACCAGCCAGGGGGTCACCGCGCCGACGGCCAAGCTGGCGCCCCAGGCGCCCGTCCAGACCACGGACCAGCCCCAACGTCCCCGCGCGCCCGACCTGATGATCAAGATGCCGGAGGAACAGCCCGGCAAGATTCTGCGGCCGGGCTCGATCATCGATATCCGGGTTTAGGGCGAAGTCGGCTCAGGTCGGCGCAAGGCCACCGCACTGGCACCTCAATGCCGCTACTCCGCCGCCACGGCCACCCGGGCGAGCTTCTTGGCCTTCTTCTTTTTCTTCTTGTCGGGTTTCGCTGTCGCCTTGGCCTTCTTCACCCCGTTTTCGGGGGCGAGTTCGGACAGGCTGGCCAGCATCTTCAAGAAGGTCTCGCGCTTCTTGGGCGAAAGCAGGCTCAGGAACCGCTCATCCGCCTCGGAGGCGGGGCCGGAGCCCTCGACCAGGGCCAGCTTTCCCGCCTCGGACAGGCGTACGGAATTGGCCCGCGCGTCGGTGGCGGAGCGCTCGCGCGCCAGCAGGCCCTTGCGGATCATCCGCGCCACCAGGTCGGCCAAGGTCGAGCGGTCGATGCCCGTGGCGCGGACCAGGTCGCTCTGGGTCAGGCCTTCGGAGGCGCCCGCCGCCGCTAGCACGGCAAATTGGCGCTGAGTCAGCCCGTCGCTCCCCGCCGCCTCGCTGTGATAGTCCAACGCGATCTGCAGGGCGCGGTGCAACAGGTGTGTCGCCGAGCCGCTCAGTACATCCGTTGACGTCTTGGCCTTTGCCTTGGCCATGGCGACCCCTCCACCGACCTTTGCTATCGGGTTCCAAGATTATCCGCCTTTCATTGCGTTTTGACGACAGCTCCGTCGGCGGACGGCTTGGCGACCAAAGGCCGCCGATTCAGAAGCCCGGATCTGGCGGTTCCGGCGTCTTCGCCTCATCGGCAAAGGCCCCGTGCTTCATCAGGAACGGTGTCTGAGCCAGGGAAAACAGCAGCGCCGCCCCCATCACCACCAGGCGGAAGATCCCCCAGCGGGCGTCGCTCTGGGTGCGCCAGACGGCTTCATTGACCCCCGCGCACACCGCGAAGAAAGCGGCATAGCGGAACGTCAGCACTCGCCAGGCGCCGTCATCCAGGTGAAAGGCCTCGCCCAGCAGGGATTTCAACGGATTGCGCCCGCTCATCAGCCCGCCGACCAGGCCTACCGCCAGGGCGCTGTCGACAAAGGTCAGCTTCATCTTCACGAACTTGGGGTCGTGGAAATACAGGGTCAGGCCGCCGAATACCAAGGCGCACAGGCCCGAGAACAGGGGCAGGGGCGCAAGGCGCCGCTCCACCGCATAGCCAACGGCCAAAGCCAGGAAGGACCCCGCCACCAGCACCCAGGTGGCGATCTGGAAATTGCGCGTGATCGCCAGGGCGCCGAGGAAGGCGATCGGCGCGGCATAGTCCACGCCCATGCGCACCTGTTTGATGATCTTGGGACTCATCATCGGCTTCAGGCCGCGTCCAGGCCGACGAGCGAGCGGGAGAAAGCCCGCGCGTCGAAGGGCTGAAGGTCGTCGATGCCTTCGCCGACCCCGATCAGCTTGATGGGGCTGTCGGAGGCCTGAGCCACGGGCACCAGCACGCCGCCACGCGCCGTGCCGTCCAGCTTGGTCATGACGATGCCGGTGACGCCGATGGCGTTGCCGAACACGTTCTCCTGGGCCAGGGCGTTGCGGCCGACGGTGGCGTCCAGCACCAGGAGCACTTCATGCGGCGCATCGTAATCCAGCTTGCGCATCACACGGATCATCTTGGTCAGTTCGTCCATCAGCCCCTGCTTGTTCTGCAACCGCCCGGCGGTGTCGATCAGCACGACGTCATAACCATCGGCCTTGCCCTTCTCGACCGCGTCATAGGCCAGGCCCGCCGCGTCGGCGCCGGTGGGGCGGCTCATGAAGTCGGCCTGTGCCCGGTCGGCCCAGACCTGAAGCTGTTCGACAGCCGCGGCGCGGAAGGTGTCACCGGCAGCGATCAGCACCTTGGCCCCTCGCCCGGTAAGGTCGGAAGCGATCTTGCCCAGGGTGGTGGTCTTGCCCGAACCGTTCACCCCAATGAACAGCACGATGTAGGGCTTGGGGCCGGAGAGGGGATCAAAGGTCCCCTGGCGCGGTACGAGCTCGCGGGCCACGGCTTCGGCCAGGGCTTCCTTGACCTCGGTCTCGCTGGATTCCTTGCCGAAGCGCTGCTCGGCGAAGGCGGCGGTGATCCGGGCGGCGGCGCTAGGCCCCAGGTCGGCCTCGATCAGCATCTCTTCCAGCTGGTCGAGCTGTTCCTGATCCAGCGGCTTCCTGACGAAGACACTGGTCACCTGCTCGGTCATCTGCTGGGACGAGCGCGACAGGCCCGCCGTGAGCTTCTGAAACCAGCCTTGCTTGGGTTCGGTCATGGGCAGGGTTCTAGTGGACGACAGTGCGGGCGGGAACACCCCATGGCCGCCTTGCCCCTCGCCCCTTTCGATATCGTCGCCGGATGCGTCGCTGAAAGCTCTAGCCGGCGGCAGCCAGGAGGTCGTCGGGCGCATCGGCGGCGGGTTCCTCGTCGCCGGCGAGGGTGGCGACGATCCCCGACAACAGGCTCTGCGGCGTGATCGGCTTGGCGATATGGTGATCGGCTCCCGCCTCGGCCGCCATGACGCGGTGCGCGTCCAGAGCGTTGGCCGTGAGCATGGCGATGGGGGTGCGGGCGCGGCCCGCTTCGGCTTCCCACTGGCGGATCTCGCGGGTCGCCGCCAGGCCGTCGACGACCGGCATTTGCATGTCCATGAGGACGATATCGAAGCGGTCCTGGCGGAACGCCTCGATGGCTTCGTGGCCGTCGCCGACGATCGTCAGGTTGACGCCCAGGGGTTCCAGGATCAGCTGCACCACGCGCTGGTTGGTGGGATGATCCTCGGCTAGCAGGACCCGTAGGCCCTCGAGACCGCTCGGTGCGCTCAGCGCGTCGTCGTCGGCCACATCCTGGATGCGCGCCCGGTATTGGGCCAGGCTCATGGTCCGCCGCATGGGCAGGTTCAGGGTAAAGACACTGCCGGCGCCTGGCAGCGACTGCGCCGTGAGCGTGCCCTGCATCAGCTCCGCCAGGGCGCGGGAAATGGCCAGGCCCAGGCCCGTTCCGCCGAACCGGCGCGAGATCGAACCGTCGGCCTGGACGAAGCGGCCGAACAGCCGTTCGCTGGTCTCGCCGTCGAAACCGATCCCGGAGTCGATCACCGCGATGGTGACCGTGGCCCCCCCGTCGTCTGCACCGGCCTCCCCAACATCGACGGCGATGCGTACCTCGCCGGTCTCGGTGAACTTGATCGCGTTGGAGGCAAGGTTGGCGACGATCTGGCGCAGTCGGACGGCATCCCCCTCGAACACGCCGTCCGCCGCCTCGGCATAGGTGATGCGGAAGCCCAGGCCCTTTTCGTCGGCCCGCGATCGCAACAGCTCGCTCGCCGCCTCCACCGATTGGCGCAGGTCGAAGGCGCCGCTCTGCAGCTCGAAAGCGCCGCTTTCCAGCTTGGACTGGTCGAGGATGTCGGACAGCAGCCGTTCCAGCACCTGCGCCGAGGACTGGACCAGGCCGACCATATCCCTCTGGCTGGGCGTCAACGACGTTCGCGCCAAGGTCCCGGTGATGCCGATGACGCCGTTCAGGGGCGTGCGGATCTCATGGCTCATGTTGGCGACGAAGGCGCTCTTGGCCTCGTTGGCTTGCTCGGCGGCGTCGCGCGCCGCTTCGAGCTGGTGTTCCAGCGCCTTGCGCGCCGAGATATCGATGGTGGTGCCCACCAGGCGCCATGGCGCGCCGTCCGGCGTCCGCGAAACCAGCTTGGCTCGCGCCAGCACCCACTTGTAGCTGCCGTCCTTGCACAGCATCCTTTGTTCGGAACTGGTGTGTGACGTCTCTCCGCGGAAGTGGGCGGCATACTCCTCGCGCACGAACGTATGGTCGTCGGGGTGGACGAAGGAGAAGATGTCCGGATTGACCATCTCCTCTGCCGCATAGCCCAGCATGGCCGCCCAGTTGGCGCTGACCACGGAATGGCGCGCGGCCAGGTCGACCTCGAACAGCCCGTCGCCGGACGCGTCCACCGCGACGGACAGCTTGCCCTCGATCTCGGCCAGGGCGGATTGCCGCTCCCCGAGCCGCCGCAGCAGAACCTGATGGTCTATGGAAAAACCTCGCGCGGCCACCAGGCCTATCAGCACCAGGGCGCTGATCACGGTGGCCTGGATACTGGGGCCGTGGGCCAACTGCGGGCCAAGGATGGCCGCCAATATACCCGGCGTCAGACAGGACCACAGCAGTTTGCGGTGCTCCCCGAAGTAGACGAAGTTGTTCATGAACGAGCCGCCCAGCCAGGTCGCGCCGATGGCGATCCCGAGGGGGGTCGCCGTCGCCAGGGTCAGCAGGGCGATGGTGTGGAAGATGCCGGAGCCAAAGGCGTTGCAGGCCGCGTAAACGTTGATCGCGGTCTGGTTCGACAGGGTGCTGATCGCCCAGTTGGCAAAGGGAGTGGAAACCCCTTCCCAGACCAGCACCGCCGCTATCCAGGCCAGGGCCACGGGCCATGGCAGCACCATAAGCGAGATTCCAGCATAGATTCCGGCGAAGGTGATGCGGGCGGCCTGGCTGCTGCGATCCAGGTCCCAGGCGGCGCGGACATTGAACACGCCCGGATCGTAACCGGGGCTGGACGATGCAATACTCGCGTTCATCGGGCCGGACTCCCACGGCGCGCGCCAGGCGTAAGACGCTGGCGCGAGCCGGCCGCGGTCGATCTCGGGTGTCTGGACATCAAGCCCCCGGCGCGCATTTCCCTGTGGGCAATCTAAAGGAGAAGTTCGCAGCATCAGGTTAAGACGCTGACGACAAAGCACCGGATCCTCGCCGACCACTAACCCCCCGACGGCCAGCCTGGCGTGTCGTGGTCGGGGTGCTGATGATTGACGATCTCGGCCTGCCACTGGGCGGCGCGCGCGGCTTCTTCCGGTGACCGCTCGGGCAAGGCGGCCAGGTTGTCCACCCAGGCCAGGCGGTTCTCCCGCCCCATCTGAACCACGGGGGTGATCGCGGCGGCGTCGTCGAGGGCGGCGATGGCGATGTCGAAGAAGTGTTCGCCCCATTCGAAGGTCAGCGGCGTGCCGCAGGCGGCGCAGAACCCGCGCGCCACCTTGTTCGAGCTCTGGAAGCGGGATCGCTCGCCGCGCGTCCAGATCACAGTCTTGATCTCCGCCGAGACCAGGGCGCCGAAGGGGGCGCCAAACGCCTTCTGGCACATGCGGCAATGGCAGATGGAGGCGCGGCCCAAAGGGCCTTCCACGACGAAACGCACCGCTCCGCATTGGCATCCGCCGGTCCAATGTTCGCTCACGCCGTCGCCTCCCAGGCGCCCAGCCACGCCCGCTTGCCGTCGTGGCCGGTGACCACACCGGCGATCAGTTGGCCCGCCGGCGCCTCGCCTGCAAAGATGATCTCGGTGAAGTCCTCGGCCCGGGCCAGGCCCTCACGTTCCACTAGCGCGCGCACGGTCCGGCCGACCTGGCCCTGCAGATGCCGCGCCAGCGCCGCTTCGCCGGCCGCGCGCAGCCGGGCGGCGCGATCCTTGATCACCCGGCCGTTCACCGGCGGCATCCGCGCCGCCGGGGTGCCGGGGCGGGGGCTGTAGGGGAAGACGTGGAGGAAGCTGAGGCCTGCCTCCTCCACCAGGCGCAAGGTGTTGTCGAAGGCCTCGTCGCTTTCGGTGGGGAAGCCGGCGATCAAGTCGGCGCCGAAGGCCACGTCCGGCCGGGCGGCCCGCACCGCCGCCACCAGGGTCAGGGCGTCAGCGCGCAGGTGGCGGCGCTTCATGCGCTTGAGCACCAGGTCATCGCCGGCCTGCAGCGACAGATGCAGATAGGGCATCAGGCGGGGTTCCTCCGCCAGGCAGCGCATCAGGTCGGCGTCGATCTCCGCCGCGTCAATGGATGACAGGCGCAGCCGCGGCAGGCCCGGGACCAGCTTCAGGATCCGCGCCACCAGCTGGCCCAGGGTCGGCTGGCCGGGCAGGTCCGCCCCCCAACTCGTCAGGTCGACGCCGGTGAGCACCACTTCGTTGTAGCCGGCCGCGGCCAGGGAGCGGGTCTGTTCGACGACCGTCCCGGCCGGCACGGACCGCGAATTGCCGCGGCCAAAGGGGATGATGCAGAAGGTGCAACGGTGGTCGCAGCCGTTCTGGACCTCCACATAGGCCCGCGCCCGCTCCTTGAGCCCGCCGATCAGGTGGCCGGCGGTTTCGCGCACCGACATGATGTCATTGACCCGGACGCGGACGGTGGTTTCCAGCAGGGCGCCCGGCGCGGCCTTCTCGGCATTGCCCAGCACCAGGTCCACCTCGGGCATGGCGGCGAAGGCGGCGGGGTCGATCTGGGCCGCGCAGCCGGTGACGATCAGACGCGCGCCCGGCCGTTCGCGCCGTGCCTTGCGGATCGCCTGGCGCGCCTGGCGCACGGCCTCACCGGTGACGGCGCAGGTGTTGAACACCACCGCGTCGGTGAGGCCATCAGCGGCGGCCTGCTGGCGGATGGCTTCGGACTCATAGGTATTCAGCCGGCAGCCGAACGTCACCACGTTGACCCCGCCGGTGGGGACCTGCGCGGTCTCCGGCGCGGGCGGCTCGGCGTCGAGGGTGGGGATGTCCGCGTTCATGGCGTTAGGTGTTGGCCTTCAGGAAGGCCGCGAAGGCCTCGGCATAGTCGGGGTGCCAGCGGCTGAGCGGAGGCCGGTTTTCGGTGATGTCCTGCATGGTCCAGGTCATGCGGGCGTTGTCGACCTGGCGGCTGACGTCGTTGTCCGGGCAGATGATGTAGAAGTCGCCGGCCGCCATCCGCTCCAGCATGAAGTCGACCACCTGGCCGCCGGTCCAGGCGCCCGGCGGTTTCTCACCGGCTCCGGGCCGCGTCATGCCGGTAAAGGTGAAGCCCGGAACCAGCAGGTGGGCGGTGACCTGGCAGTTGGGGGTGTTGCGCAGGGAGTGCTGCAGCCCTTCGGTCAGGGCTTTGATGCCGGCCTTGGAGACGTTGTAGGCGGTGTCGCCCGGCGGCATGGTGATGCCCTGCTTGGAGCCGGTGTTGATGATCGCGGCGGGCTTGCCTTGGTCGATCATCGCCTGGGTGAAGGCCTGGGTCCCGTGAACGACACCCATCAGGTTGACGCCCAGCACCTTGCGCCAGCCGTCCAGGTTCTCGTGGGCGGCGCCGCCTCGGCCCACGCCGGCATTGTTCATCAGCACGGCAATGTCGCCAAACCGCTTCAGCGTCTGGTCCCTCAGGGCCTCGACCTGGGCAAAGTCGGAAACGTCCGTGACGATCGCTTCCACCTGGGCGCCATGTTGGGCGGCCTTATGTACCGCGGCGGCGGCGTAGTTCAGGGGCGTTGTGGCCAGATCGGCCAGGACCACGTTCAGGCCTAGGCTAGCCAAGCGTTCACCGGCGGCCAGGCCGATGCCGCTGGCGCCGCCGGTGATCACGGCCGTTCGGCCGGGCGCGATAGCCGGGTGCTGGCTCATGCGGCTCTCCCGGGCAGGTTGCCGGTGAACTCCACCGCCACGGCGCCGGTCATCAGCACATGGCCGTCGCTTTCGCGCCACTCGATGGTCAGGTCGCCGCCGTCCAGCTCCAGGGTTGCCTTGCGGTCGGTTAGGCCTCGGCGGTTGGCGGCCACCAGGGCGGCGCAGGCGCCGGTGCCGCAGGCGCGGGTCAGGCCGGCGCCCCGTTCCCAGACCTTTAGCCGGATGCGGTCCCGCGCCTTGATCTGGGCGAAGCCGACGTTGACCCGCTCGGGGAACAACAGGTGGTGCTCGATCATCGGACCCACCTCGCGCACCGGGGCGGCCTCCGCGTCCGGCACGAAGAACACCACGTGCGGATTGCCCATGGAGACGCAGCCGGGGGTGTGCAGGATCGGATCGTCGATAGGACCGACCTGCAGCTCGACGCCGCGGGTGTCCATCTCCTCGGCCAGGGGGATGTCGCGCCAATTCAGGCCGGGCAGGCCCATGTCCACGGTCACCTGACCCTCGCCGGCGCGGGCGACGCTGAGCACCCCGGCGGCGGTCTCGATGGTGGCGCTGGCCCGGCCGCTGGCCTCCAGCAGCAGCCAGCCGACGCAGCGCGCGGCGTTGCCGCAGGCGCCGACCTCGCCGCCATCGGCGTTCCAGATACGCATGAAGGCGTCGGCCTTGTCCGAAGGTTCGATGGCGATCAACTGGTCGCAGCCGATCCCGGTGGCGCGGTCGGCGATGGCCCGCGCCTCGCTCTCACCGGGGCGAAAGCTGGTGCTGCGGGCTTCGACCACGACGAAGTCGTTGCCGAGCCCATTCATCTTCAGGAACGGACGGCTCATGGCGGCCATATAGGCGCAAACCATCGCCGACGCACCTTCACAGCTTGCCGTGCGCCCGCGTCACCCTATGGTCGCGTTTCCGTCGCCGCGTCACCCCAAGGGGCCTCATGCGCCTTTCCGCCTTCGTCGCCGTGCTCACGGCCTTTCTCGCGCCGGTTGCCGCCCCGGTCTTCGCCCAGAGTGCTCCAGTGATCCCACCCAAGCCCGCCGCCGCCCTCCCCGCCGACCCGTACATCTGGCTCGAGGAGATGGAAGGCCCCAAGGCCCTGGAATGGGTGAACAAGCAGAACGCCCGTTCCCTGGCCGTGCTCAAGGGTGACGCGCGGTTCGAGGGCCTGCATCAGGACGCGTTGAAGATTGTCAACGCCACCGACCGGATCGCCTATCCCAGCCTGATCGGCCGCGGCGTCTATAACTTCTGGCAGGACCCGACCAATGTCCGCGGCCTGTGGCGGCGCACGACCCAGGCCGACTACGCCACCGCCGGCCCCAACTGGGAAACCGTGCTCGACCTGGACGCCCTGTCGACGGCGGAAAAGGCCAACTGGGTCTGGAAGGGCGCCAACTGCCCGCCGCCGCACTACACCCGCTGCCTGGTGTCGCTGTCCAACGGCGGCGAGGACGCCAGCGACGAGCGGGAGTTCGACCTGGTCAACAAGACCTTCGTCTCCGGCGGGTTCCACCTGCAGCGCAGCAAGCAGAGCGCCGACTGGCTGGACGACGACACCCTGATCGTCACCCGCGATTGGGGGCCGGGCACCATGACCGAGTCCGGCTACGGCTTCGTGGTCAAGACGATCAAGCGCGGCCAGGCCCTGGCTCAGGCGACCGAGGTGTTCCGTGGCCAGGCGTCCGACGTGGCCGTCGATCCGACGGTGCTGCGCGACGCCCAGGGCCGCAAGGCGGTGATTATCGTCCGCGCCGTCAGCTTCTTCGAGACCGAATACCGTCTGGTGACGCCGGGCGGGTTGGTGAAGCTGCCTTTGCCGCTGAAAGCCCAGATCCAGGGCCTGTTCGACGGACAGCTGCTGGTGACCTTGAACCAGGACTGGGCCGTGGCCCCTGGCGAACCGACCCTGCCCCAGGGCTCCCTGATCGCCCTGAACCTCTCCGATCTGGAAGCGGGCCAGCCGCCGCGCGTGGACCTGCTGCTACAGCCCTCGCCCCGCCAGTCCATCGAACAGGTGGCCATGACCCACGATCGGGTGGTGGTGGCGTTGTATGACAATGTCCGCGGCGGCCTGGTGACTTTCGCCCACGCTGGCGACCTGTGGAACCGAGCCACCCTGCCGGTGGCGCCCAACTCCTCGGTGCAGGTGATCGCCGCCAGCGACCTGGACAACACTATCTACTACGGCGTCGAGGGGTTCCTGGAGCCATCGCGCCTGTCCCAGGCCGACGCCGCCACCGCCCAGGCCCAGGTGATCAAGACCCTGCCGGCCCGCTTCGACGCCTCCCGCGACGCCGTCGACCAGTTCGAGGCGGCCTCCAGCGACGGGACGATGATCCCCTATTTCGTGGTCCATCCCAAGGACATGAAGCTGGACGGGTCGAACCCGACCCTGCTGTACGCCTATGGCGGCTTCCAGGCCTCCATGCTGCCATCCTATTCGGCCAATATCGGCAAGCTTTGGCTGGAAAAGGGCGGGGTCTACGTCCTGGCCAACATCCGCGGCGGCGGCGAGTTCGGCCCCGCCTGGCATGAGGCGGGCCTGAAGACCCATCGTCAGCTGATCTACGACGACTTCGCCGCCGTCGGCCGCGACCTGATCGCCCGCAAGATCACCTCAGCCCGACGCCTGGGCATCGAGGGCGGCTCCAACGGCGGCCTGCTGATGGGGGTGGAGTTCAACCAACACCCCGACCTGTGGCGCGCGGTGGTGATCCAGGTGCCGCTGCTGGACATGCTGCGCTTCGAACAGCTCGGGGCCGGCGCCTCGTGGGTGGGCGAGTATGGCTCGGTGACCAAGCCGGAAGAACTGGCGTTCCTGAAGACCATCTCGCCCTATCACAACGTCAAGGCGGGGGTGGCCTATCCGGAACCCTTCTTCGTCACCTCCACCAAAGACGACCGGGTGACCCCGGTGCACGCTCGCAAGATGGCGGCCCTGATGGAGGCCATGCATCTGCCGTTCCTCTATTTCGAGAACACCAACGGCGGCCATGCGGCCTCCGCCAACCTGCAGGAGCGGGCCGAGCGGGTGTCGCTGGAGTTCACCTACCTGATGCGTAAGCTGATGGACTGATGGACGCCCCGGCAATCCTGGCGGCGTTCGACGTCCAGCTTCGCGCCGATCCGCCGCCGGAGAAGGGTGTGGAGCGGGTGTGGGCCGGGGACCCCGTGCGCGATGGGGTCGGCGCGGTGCTGCGCACCGTCGGCGCCTACAACTTCATTGGTTGGTGGGTCCTGACCGCCGACCAGGCCCCGGCCGCCGCCGCCCGTGAGGCCGCCTATTTCCGCGGCCTGGGTCAGGAGGTGGAGTGGAAGGTGTTCAGTCACGACGGCCCCGCCGGCCTGGAGGCCGCCCTCGAAGCCGCCGGCTTCGAGAGGGAGCCGGCCGAAACGTTCCTGGTCTTTGATCAGTCCAAGGCCATCGTCGATGAATCAGCGCCGCAGGGGATCGAGGTGCGCCGGGTCGTCGACCGCGCCGGCGTCGCCGACCTGGTCACCGCCAACACCGCCGCCTTCGGCGCCTCCGAGCCCTGGCGGGTCGACGCCCTGACCCCAAGGCTGGATGACGGGTCGCTGGCCCTCTACGTCGCCTATGCCGACGGCAAACCAATATCGTCCGGCCGTCTGGAGTTGGCGCCGGGGAAAGACTTCGCCGGCCTCTATGGCGGCGGCACCGATCCGGCCTGGCGCGGCCGGGGCGTCTACCGCGCCCTGGTGGCCGCCCGCGCCGCCGAGGCCCGGCGGCTGGGCGTGCGCTATCTTACCGTCGACGCCCGCGACACCAGCCGCCCGATCCTGCAGCGTCTGGGCTTCGAAGCCCTGGCGAGCATTACGGGCTGGGTGCTGAAGCCTTGGAGCCTTTCCGGTTCAAGTGGACTGGCTTGAACCGCATAAAAAGGCTCTATCTTCTTACATTTAGAGCATGACCGGCGCTTCAACCGATATCCACTTGAAGCTGTCATGCCCTAGGCGCCGCGCCGCGCATCGCCCCGGCAAAGGCCAGGATCAGCTCTCTGAGGCCGTCCTCATCGACATTGTCGGCCGCCTCGTCGGCGGGGAACCAGTGGGCAATACGTTGGCCCTTTTCCCGCCAACGCTTGCGCTGCCGTGCCACCTGCAAGGGGAAGACGTCGACGGTGCAGGCCAGGGGCGCGCCGTTCTTCAGGCGCTTGATATAGTCGTAGGCGCCGATGGCGTGCTTCTCGATCCGGCCCAAAACCCCGGCTTCCTGCAGGGCCTCCTTGGCGGCGGCGGCATGCGGCGTCTTACCCTTCATGGGCCATCCCTTGGGGATCACCCAGCGGCGCGTCTCCCGCGAGGTGATCAGCAACACCTCGGTCTCGCCACGACCGGTCACGCGGTAGGGCAGGGCGGCGTATTGCAGCCCTGGCTCGGTCCCGTGGGCGATATCGATAGCCTGGCGCGGCGCCATGTCTGCCCGCCTCCCTTCAGGCATCGATCGTTGGTGTTCGGAGCGACTCGCCCGTCGCCCTTTCGCGATCGTTCAGACCAAATCGCGGCGGGCGGCACAAGCGGTCCAATTGTCTCGCCCGGTCCTATTTGCCCATCCGGTCAAGGCGCGATCAATCCGGCGATGACGTCGGCCTGTTCCGGCCGGCCCGCATGGGCTAGCCTTGATCAAGGACAAAGCATTCCCGGAGGACCCCATGCGCTCGCCCGACTTCCTCACCGCCGTAGGCATCGGGGTCAGCGACCTCACCCGTTCCACCGACTTCTATAGCCGGGTGCTGGGCATGAAGCAGACCGGGACCTTCAAGCTCGACTACATGGACGAAATCATGCTGGCCCACGAGGGGCGCAGCGCCGTGGTGCTGATGCACTACACGGACGGCTCTGCGCGCAACTATCGCGACAATCCGGTCAAGCTGGTCTTTTACGTTACCGATCCCGCCGGCCTCATCGATCGCATCTGCGCCGAGGGCCTGGAAATAACCCGCGAGGCGGCCCCCATCGAAAGCCTCGGCGGCGCGGTGGTGGGCCTGGCGAAAGACCCGGACGGCTACGTGATCGAGCTGATCCAGGCCCCGGCGCGGGCGACGGCGGAGGTGTAAAGCATGACAGCTTCAAGTGGGTACCGGTTGAAGCGCCCGTCATGCTCTAAATGTAAGAAGATAGAGCCTTTCTATACGGTTCAAGTGAGTCCACGTGAACCGGAAAGGCTCTAGAAACCGACTTCAGGCTGCCCGCAACACCTCGGCCAACAACCGGCCTTCCACAGCCCGGGTAGAGCCGGCGCGCCAGGCGACGACGATCTCGCGGCTGGCGTGCTTTGCGTCCAGCGGTCGCACGGTGACGTGCGCGGCGTCGGCCAGGCCCGCCTCTACCGCCATGGCCGGCAGGAAGGAGACGCCCAGGCCCGAGCCCACCATCTGCACCAGAGTCGGCAGGGAGGTGGCGGCGAAGCTTTCCTCGTCGGCATGGCGCGGCTGGCTGAAGCCGCAGGCGGCCAGGGCGTGGTCGCGCAGGCAGTGGCCGTCTTCCAGCAGGATCATCTCCTCGCCCTCCATCCGTTCGGCCGAGACGCGCTTCGACGCGGTGAGGGGGTGGTTGGCGGGGAAGGCGACCATCAGCTCGTCGTCCTCCACATGCGCCCAGTCCAGCCCGCCCATGTCATAGGGCAGGGCGATCAGGGCCGCGTCCAGGGCGCCGCCCTTGAGACCCGCGATCAGCCTGTGGGTCAGGTCCTCGCGCAGGAACAGGCGCAGCTTGGGGAACTGTCGCTTGAGCAGGGGCAGGGCCTTGGGCAACAGGAACGGCGCCACGGTGGGGATCACCCCCAGCCGGAATCGTCCAGACAGCGGCTGGCCCGCCCCACGCGCCGCCTGAACCAAATCCTCGGTGTTGGCCAGGATGGCCCCAGCCCGGGCGATGGCCTCCTCGCCGGCGGCGGTGAAGATCACGCCGGAGCGGTTGCGGTCCACCACCGGGGCGCCCAGAATCTTTTCAAGTTCCTGGATGCCCGCCGACAGGGTCGGCTGGGTCACGTGCGCGGCCTCGGCGGCGCGGCTGAACGAGCCGTGCTCGGACAGGAGTTTAAGATAGTGCAGTTGGCGAAGGGTCGGCAGCATGGCGTCGATATAGACGCTATCAATCAATATTGGAACGATGATCGATGCCGCCTTGGGGCTTTTCAGGCCTTGATCCAGCGTCCATCTAAGGGGAATGCGCCTCGCCGCCCTGATCGACGCCCTGCCGCCCCACGCCCACGACCTGGCGCGGAATCTCGCGGCGCTGGAGGGGGAGGCGATCCTCACCGACCAGCAACTCTGGGGGGCGGTCCTGGCCAGCGCCCATGCCGTGGGCGTGGCCCCGGTGGTGCTGGCCGCACAGGCAGCCGCCCGGGACGCCGGCCTTTCCAACGCCGTCCAGGCCGCGGCCAAGGGTGCGGCGGCGGTGATGGCCCAGAACAATATCTATTTCCGCGCCATCGACATGCTGGACGATCCGGTTTTGACGGCGGAGCGCTCGCATCTGCGCATGGGACTGATCGCCAAGCCTGGCGTCGACCCCCTCGACTTCCACCTCTGGACCCTGGCGGTGTCGGCCATCCACGGCTGCGAGGCCTGCCTCAGGGCCCAGGCCTCCGAGTTGAAGGCCCAGGGCGCCGCACCGGCCATGATCGCCGCCGCCCTGCGCGTCGCCGCCCTGATCCACGCCGCCAGCCGGGTGCTGGCCGCGGAGGCTGCCGCCAAGGGGTAGGGCCGCGTTTCTCTTCCCCACGCCAAGACGGGAAGAGAACTTAGAGAAATTCTCGCGCCCCCTTCCCCGGCGCCTCTTGCTAGGGTCCCGGCAAAATCAAAGGGAGACGCCGCCATGGCCATCGAAAGCCGTGAGATTCACCTCGTCCAACGCCCGCAGGGCATGCCCACCCCGGCCGACTTCGGCCAGGTAACCACCACCGTCGCCGATCCGGGCGAGGGCGAGGTGCTGGTGCAAAATCTCTACATGTCGGTGGACCCGGCCATGCGCCCGCGGCTGTCGGTGGGCCAGGCTCTAAACGAGACCATGGGCGGCGGCGCGCTGGGCCGGGTCGTCAAGTCGCGCAACCCAGCCTTCGCCGAGGGCGAACTGGTCAATAATCGCTTCGGTTTTCGCGAATATTTCCTCAGCGAGGGCAAGGGCCTGAACAAACTCAGCCCCGATCCCAGCCTGCCGCTGACCGTCTATATGCACGCCCTGGGCGGCACCGGGTTCACCGCCTACGGCGGCCTGCTGCACATCGGTCAGCTCAAGGACGGGGAACAGGTGTTCGTCTCAACCGCCGGCGGGGCGGTGGGTTCGGTGGCCGCGCAGATCGCCAAGATCAAGGGCTGCTATGTGGTCGGCTCCACCGGTTCGGACGACAAGGCCGCCTGGCTGCGCAACGAATGCGGCCTGGACGCGGTGATCAACTACAAGAAGGAGCCGATCGGCAAGGCGCTGAGGGCCGCCGCGCCCAAGGGCATCGACGTCTATTTCGAGAACGTCGGCGGCGATCACCTGGACGCGGCCCTGGCCAATATGAATTCCCTGGGCCGCATCGCGGTGTGCGGCATGATCAGCGGCTACAACAGCGACGGCTCGCGCACCGAGGTGCGGAACCTGTCGAACATCATCTATGGCCGCATCAACCTGCGCGGCTTCGTCGCCACCGATTTCATGCACCTGTACGACCAGTTCCGGTCGGACATGTCCGGCTGGCTGAAGGACGGCAAGGTAAAGTACCAGGAGACCGTCCTGGACGGCATCGCCAACGCCCCCACGGCCCTTATCGGCCTGATGAACGGGCTCAACAGCGGCAAGATGCTGGTGAAGCTGGCGGATTAGAGCATGACAGCTTCAAGCGATTCCACTTGAACCGGAAAAGCTCTAAGCCGCCGAGGGCCGCGCCTCGTGCACCAGAAGAGCCCGGATCGCATCGGGCCCGCTGGCCTTGCGCAGCTGTTCGCGCAGGTCGGCCTGTCGCAGCGCTCGCGACACCCGGGCCAGGGTGCGCAGGTGGTCTGAGCCAGATTGCACAGGGCTGAACAGGGCGAACAGCAGGTCCACCGGCTTGTCGTCCAGGGCGTCGAAATCCACCGGCTGTTCCAGGCGCACGAACACGCCGCGCAGCCGATCCAGCCCGGCCAGGCGGGCGTGCGGCACGGCGACACCGTGCCCGACGCCGGTGGAACCGGCGGCCTCGCGCTCCAGCAGGGCCTCGAACACATCCGGCGCTTTCAGGCCAAAGCTGCGCGCCGTGATTTCCGCGATCACCGACAGCGCCTGGCGCTTCGATGTGGCGCTCACGCGTGGCGATATCGCCCCGCGCTCCAGCAGATCCCCCAGATTCATCACTTAGGCAGGCTCGCTCATATCCAACTGGGTCAGGACCCGCGGCGGTCGCTCCCACCAGGAAGCGACCGCTTGTTGGTCAGCTTCCGTGAGAGCCGGCGCCGTTGAGGGCTTTGGTGCGTTCGGGGTCAATCCAGCCGATGTTGCCGTCGGGCCGGCGATATACCACGGACAAATGGCCGTGGGCGGCGTTCCTAAACACGATTGTTTGACTTTCAGTCAAGTCGAGTTCCATCACCGCCATAGAAACGGTCATCGTCTTCAGCGTTTCCTCGGTTTCGGCGATGACGACCGACTGGGCGGGGGTGTCGGCGTCATGCCAATCCTCGTCGTAGTCGTCGCCCTCGCTGGCCCGCAGGACGTAGAGGGACGCGGTTTCCGCCGCCTTGGCCGTAGCGGCCACGGTGTGGCTTTTCAGCCGCCGCTTATATCGTCGGATACGCGTTTCGATCTTGTGCAGCGCCTGCCCGAAGGCCGCATGGGCGTCCCCGCCCAGCCCGTGGCTCTGCAATTTCTGGCCTGACGCCAGGGCGACCCAACAGTCTACCCTGAAGCCAAAACCATCGCGGCTGACCACGACGTTGGCGTCACCGCCACGTTCGAAGTACTTGCCAATGCTCGTTTGAAGATCGCCGTCGACCCGCTCACGCAGGGCCTCGCCGACATCGACATGCTTGCCGGAAACATGGACTTGCATACCGTAAGAACGCGCCTGCGACGGTTTCGTGTCAAGCGTTGGCGGAGGTTTTACGCGCCGTTCTCAGGCGGTCTCGCGCAGCATGCGCTTACGCTCCACCGAGGAGGGTATCCGCATGGCTTCGCGGTATTTGGCCACGGTGCGCCGGGCGATGTCGACGCCGGCTTCCTTGAGGATATCGACGATGGCGTCGTCGGAGTGCACGCCGCTGTCGGCGCGCTCGGCGTCGATCAATAGGCGGATCTTGTGGCGCACGCTTTCGGCGGAGTGGGCCTCGCCACCCAAGCTGGAGGCGATCGAGCTGGTGAAGAAGAATTTCATCTCGAACACGCCGCGCGGGGTGGCCAGGTATTTGTTCGAGGTCACCCGGCTGACGGTGCTCTCGTGCATGCCGATGGCGTCGGCAACGGTCTTTAGGTTCAGGGGCCGCAGGTGCTCGACGCCAAAGGCCAGGAAGCCGTCCTGCTGGCGCACGATCTCGCTGGCCACCTTGAGAATGGTCTTGGCCCGCTGGTCCAGGCTCTTGATCAGCCAGTTGGCGCTGGACAGGCAGTCGGAGACGAAGGTCTTTTCCTGGTCAGACCGCGCCCCGCCCGCCACCCGCGCATGATAGCGCTGGTCCACCAGCAGGCGGGGCAGGGTGTCGGTGTTCAGTTCCACAAGCCACAGGCCGCCCAGACCCTCGCGCACATAGACGTCCGGGGTCACTGACTGCGCCGGCTCGCCGCCGAAGGCCGCGCCGGGGCGGGGCGTCAGGGCCCGGAGCTCGGCGATCATCTCCTTCATGTCTTCGTTGTCGACCTCGCAGACACGCATCAGCCCAGCCATGTCCCGGCGGGCCAGCATGTCCAGATTGGCGATCAGGGCGGCCATGGCCGGGTCGAAGCGGTTACGGTCCTTCAGCTGCAGGGTCAGGCATTCGGCCACGTCCCGGGCGCAGACCCCGGTGGGCTCGAACCCCTGCAGCACCGTGAGCACGTCCTCGACCATGTCCAGGTCGCAACCCAGCCGATCGGCCACCTCGGTCAGTTCGGCGCGCAGATAGCCGCCCTCGTCGACAGCATCGATCAGCACCGCGGCCACCACCTGCTCGGCGCCGGTCAGTCCCGCCACCGCCACCTGTTCATGCAGGTGCTCGGCCAGGGTCAGTTCGCGGGCGTGGGTCTCGCGGGCGTCGCCGTCCTCGCCCTCGAAGCTCCCGCCGCGGCCGGCCTTGGACCAGTCGATGGTTCCTCCCGCGTCCGCCCCGGCCATGACCGGGCCAGCGTCGCCGGTGGCGTGATCCCCGGGGGAGGCGCCGTCATAGAGGTCGTCGTGACGCACATCCATGTCCGCCTCGGCGACGCCGTCGGGGACATGATCCATCTCATAGCTGTCGTTGTCGGCCTTGACCGGCTCGGCGTCCGGCTCGGAATCGGCCTCATCGCGCTGCAGCAGCGGATTGCGCTCGAGCTCGCCGTCCACAAAGGCGTCGAGCTCGAGATTCGACAGCTGCAGAAGCTTGATCGCCTGCTGCAGTTGCGGCGTGATGACGAGGCTCTGCCCCTGCCGCAGCTCTAATCGTGGACCCAGCGCCAAGGACGGCATCCTGAAAATCAGTTACGACTCAAGGGATAGCGCCGTATCCGCATCTGATTGGTTAATGCTGGCAGGAAAATTGCATCCCGCCATTTGGCGGGGGGCCGACCTTGGTCAGTCGATCTCGAAATGGTCGCCCAGGTACACCCGGCGCACGTCCGGATTGGCGACGATCTCTTCGGGCGTGCCTTCGAACAGCACCTCGCCGGCGGCGATGATCGAGCAGCGGTCGATGATGTCCAGGGTCTCGCGGACATTGTGGTCGGTGATCAGGATGCCGATGCCGCGCTTCTTCAGATAGCCCACCACCTCGCGGATATCGGCGATGGCCAGGGGGTCAATGCCGGCAAACGGCTCGTCCAGCAGCATGAAGGCCGGTTCGCTGGCCAGGGCGCGGGCGATTTCCACCCGCCGCCGCTCGCCGCCGGACAGGGCCACCGCTGGTGAGCTGCGCAGGTGGGCGATGTGCAGTTCTTCCAGCAGTTCGGTGGTGATGGCGCGGATTTTGTCGCGGCTTTTCTCGCGCATCTCCACCACGGCCATGATGTTCTGTTCCACGGTCATGCCGCGGAAGATCGAGGTTTCCTGCGGCAGATAGCCCACGCCTTCGCGGGCGCGCTGGTACATGGGCTGGGCGGTGATGTCCTCGCCATCGAGATAGATCGCGCCGTAGTCCACCGCGATCAGGCCGGTGATCATGTAGAAACAGGTGGTCTTGCCCGCGCCGTTGGGGCCGAGCAGACCGGCCACCTCGCCGCGATTCAGGTGCAGGCTGACGTTCTTGACCACCTGGCGGCCGCGGAAGGTCTTGCCGATCCGGTCCACCACCAGGCCGGACTGGTCCGCCCCAGCAGCGGCGGCCGGCCGGATATTGGCCAGGCGCTCACGCTCCGGCGGTCCGGGCGGCGTATCCCCCGGCTTTTGCTGCGGCGTCTCCGGCGGCTTGCCCTGCTGACCGCCGGGCCGCGTCAGGGCGCCCATCAGGGGGCCGGCGGTGCTGGCGATGGTGGTGATGCGGGGGCGCGGCGTGTCGGTCATGACGCCCTCAGGGCTGGCCGGGTGCCGGTGACGGCGCCTGGGTCCCCGGCGCCGCGGTGTCCTTCGGCTCGGGATAGAAGACCCCGCGCACGCGCCGGGCGCTGCCCAGGCCCTTTGAGCTGGACTCCAGCCGGGCCGCCTTGGTCTGGACGTTGTAGACCAGCCGGTCGCCGCGGGCGACGTTGGAGCCCTGCACGACGATGACATTGCCGGTCATCACCACCTCGTCGGAGGCGTTGGTGTAGATGGCGTGGTCGCCGCGGGCGTTCTGGTCGGCGGTGACGAAATAGACGTTGCCGTCGGCCTCGATGCGATCGGTGCCGCCGCAATTGGGCTGGCCGTTGGCCTGCATGTTCTTGGTGCGCGAAAACACGCTGATGGTGTTGGCGCGCAGGCGCGACTTGCCCTGCAGGGCCTCCGCCGCCCCGCGGAACACCACCAGGCACTTGGAGTTGACCACCTCCATCTCGCTGGCGGTGGTGTCGATAGGCGCCGTGGATCGCGAGTCCAGTTGGGCCAGAGCTACGCCCGGCGCCGTGCCGACTAGGGCAAAGACCGCCAGCGTGGCCAGGCCCAGCTTCGCGAGAGCCGCGCGATCAGTCATGCGAATCAAGTCTCCGGGCCAACGCAACAACGCGCGCTCACGTCTTAGTGCTGATTGAGGCGCGCGTGAACGCCACCCTTGTAAACCACCCGGTCGCCCTTGTCGTATACGTCGAAGCTTCCCGACTTCACCGAGCCCATCGCGGTCTTACCCTGGATGGCCTGGGGACCGGTCACCGAACCGGTGCGGGTGTTCACGGTGGCTTCCTGGCTGGCGAAGGCTGAGTCCTTGGAATTGTCGGCGTGGACATTGCCCTTCAGCTGCAGGATGCGCGTGTCCTCGCGATAGACGCCGGTGTCGGCGGTCAGCGTCGAGGGATTGGCGCCGTCCACATCCTGGGTGATGTGCGGGAACTTCAGCAGCACCTTCTGGAAGTCCTGCGGATCGCGGGCGGCTTCGCGGGCGCTCAGCATGAAGGCTCGGCCCTGGCTGTCGCGGCCGAAGAAATGCGGGCTGGTCATGACGATCTGATTCACCGGCTCATGCGCGGGCGCGCGGCGGCTGATCGAATGCTCGCCGATCAATCCCGCCAGCACGCCCAGCACCGCCACCATGCCCATGGGCAGCACCCAGCGCAGCACCTTGACCACGCGGCTGTGCTGGCGCGCCTTCGCTCGGGGCGGGGGACCCATCGCGGTCGGCAGGGTTGGGTTGGTGATGCTCACGGTCCGGTTCTTCTTCTCATCAGCTGTGGGCGAAAATGTCCTGGTCTTCCCAACCCGCCACGTCCAGCGCCGCGCGGTGCGGCAGGAAGTCGAAGCAGGCCTTGGCCAAGTCCATTCGGCCCTCACGGACCAGCATCGTGTCCAGACGGGACTTAAGCGCATGCAGGTTAAGAACGTCGGAGGCTGCATAGGCCAATTGTTCGGGCGAAAGTTTGTCCGCCCCCCAATCCGAACTTTGCTGCGCCTTCGACAGGTCGATCCCCAGCAGTTCCTTGGTGACGTCCTTCAGCCCATGGCGGTCGGTATAGGTGCGGGCGATGCGCGAGGCGATCTTGGTGCAATAGACCGGCGTGGTGCGGATCCCCAGGGCCAGCTGGAACATGGCGATGTCGAAACGCCCGAAATGGAAGATCTTCAGCACGGCGGGGTTGGTCAGCAGGGCCTTCAGGTTCGGTGCGACATAGTCCGGCCGCGTCAGGCGCAGCACGTGGGCGTCGCCGTCGCCGACCGAGATCTGCACGACGCACAGGGGATCGCGGCCAAGGCGCAGGCCCATGGTCTCCGAGTCCACGGCCACGGACGCCACGCCCGCGAACAGACCGTCGGGCAGGTCGCCCTCATGCAGATAGTTGGCCAAGTTCTGGAACTCTCCGTCTTTAGTCGCCGGCTCAGCTTATACGCACCGGCCGCGGCCCTGGTTCGTCAGCCATGAAATATGACGGGCTGTCTTGAACGCGAAACACCGAAATGGGGGGCTTACCCCGTGGAGTCCAGTCGGGTTTTGTACCGACACCGCAAAACGGCGCGCCTGTGGCGTCTAGGCTGACGCTGGGCGGTTTCGAATTCTGCCGGAAATCTCACTGTCGTCTTCGAAGCGGGTCACCTCTCGATGACCGGGCCGCCTCGAAGACGACGAGAGAAAAGTGGTGCCCAGGAAAGGACTCGAACCTTCACGACCGTTAAGCCACTGGCACCTGAAGCCAGCGCGTCTACCAATTCCGCCACCTGGGCCCAGCGCCTAAGCGCGGGAGGGCCGGACGCATAGGGCGCCCTTTTGATCGCGTCAATGGCCGGTCGCGACTCGCGTAAATCGGGCCGGATGGGTGGGGTGCGACAACCTGCGCCAGGGAGCCAGCAAATCGAGCCGCAAGACGCATTGCCGTTGTCGCTCCTGGGTGTCAGGTTCAACGTCCCGCTATCGTGGAGGAAACGCCATGCGATCCGTCAACGTTCTACTGGTTCTCAGCGTGTCGCTGCTGGCTGCGTCCAGCGCCCTTGCGGCGTCGGCCACCCCGGCCGCCCCCGCTGCCGCGAAGGCGGCCAAGCCCGCCAAGCCCCCGAAGCCTCCGAAACCGGAAAAGGCGGCCAAGCCCGCCGCGACGCCCGCAGCCGCGGCGGCCTCTACGAAATCCACCCGCTGCAAGGACGCCCGAGGCGCCTTCACCGCCTGCCCGCCGGCCACGGCTGCAACGGCGAAGCCTGCTCCTGTCGCGGTCGCCGCCCCGCCGAAGCCTGTAGCTCCGAAGCCTGTCGCCCCGAAGCCCCCGCCCCCCGCCCCCATGGCCGCCAAGCCGGCCCCCGCGCCGGTTGTCGCCGCCGCGCCGCCCAAGCCACCCAAACCGGCCCGCGTCGCGGCCGCTAAGGGCGCCCCCGCCGCCAGCGCCATCCCCACCATGTCGGCCGCCGGCGCCCCGGCTGGCGCCACGGGTAAGTGCAAGGACAACACCTTCTCCATGTCCAAATCCCACAGCGGGTCTTGCGCCGGTCACGGCGGCGTCGCCGCCTGGCTGAACTAGGCTCAGTCCTCCACCTCCAGCCCTTAAACTCCAGCCCTCAACCTCCAGAAGGAGAAGGCCATGGATCTGCAAGCCATGTTGGCGGGGATCGAATCCAACCCCGCCCTGCAAGACCTCGCCGGCCAAGCCGGCGTCCAGCCCGGCCAGGCCCAGGATATGCTGCACGGCATCCTGGACCACCTGGTGAGCACCGGTGGTCTCGAAGGCGCCGCGGAGGCTGTCGCCGGCCGCGTGGGTATCGAGCCGGCCCAGGTCCAGCAGTACCTGCCTATGGCCCTGGCGCTCCTACAGAGCCATGCCCAGACTGCCCCCGGCGGCGCCCAGGGTGAACTGGGCGGCCTCTTGGGGTCGCTGCAATCCTCGCCGTTCGGCGCCCTGCTATCGGGCGGCGCCGGAGACCAGGCCGGCGGCGGCCTGGCGGGCCTGGCCAAGGGCCTGTTCGGCGGTCAGAGCTGACCCCTCGCTAAGGGCTTTTGGCGAGGGGCGTTGCCTATGCTTCGCCCCTCGTCTATCCGGAAGCCTTGCGGTCGCGGAGAGTCTCAGTCGTCATGAAGGGTCTGGTGACGGTGTTCGGCGGCTCGGGGTTCGTGGGCGGTCAGGTCGTCCGAGCCCTGGCCAGAAAGGGCCTGCGCGTCCGGGTCGCGGTGCGCAATCCTGGACGGGGCTATCGCCTGCGCATGCTGGGCGATGTCGGCCAGATCGAGGTGGTCCAGGCCAATATCCGCAACCCGGCTTCAGTCGCCCGAGCGCTGGAGGGGGCCGAAGCGGTGGTCAACGCCGTCGGCGTGCTGTTCGAGGTGGGGCGCCAGACGTTCCAGAGCCTGCATGTCATGGGCGCCCAGACCCTCGCCGAGGTGGCGGCCGCTCAAGGCATCACCAATTTCGTGCAACTCTCGGCGATCGGCGCCGACCCGGACTCGCCGGCCAAGTACGCCCGCACCAAGGCCGAGGCCGAGGCGGCGGTGCGCCAGATCATCCCCAGCGCTGTCATCCTGCGCCCCTCCGTGGTGTTCGGCCAAGAAGACCACTTCTTCAACGCCTTCGCCGCCATGGCGCAGATTTCGCCGTTCCTGCCCCTGATCGGCGGCGGTGAGACACGCTTTCAGCCGGTGTTCGTTGGTGATGTGGCCGCCGCGGTGGCGGCCGCCGTCACGGTTCCGGACCACGCCGGCAAGACCTTTGAGCTGGGTGGTCCCACGGCTCACACCTTCCGCGCCCTGATGGCGCTGGTGCTTAGCGAGACGCACCGCCAGCGGTCGCTGCTGCCGATCCCGTTCCCGATCGCCCGGCTGCTCGGCGCCGCCGGCGACGTGCTTTGCATCGCGCGCGGCATGGTGGGCCTGGTGCCGCTGCCGCCTGTCACCACCGACCAGGTGGAGATGCTTGCGGTCGACAACGTCGTCAGCCCCGGCGCGCTGGGCCTGGCCGACCTTGGCGTCATCGCCACGGCCATGGAGCCGATCCTGCCAACCTACCTCTACCGCTACCGCCGCGGTGGCCAGTACGCCGACGCCATCCCGGCGGTCTAACTCTTCCGCCCCTCCTGTTGGAGAACGGCGGTTCCCGAGGGCCAACACGAAAAAAGCCCCGGCGCGGGGCCGGGGCTTTCTGTTATCGCCGGTTAGCGCGTCTTAGCGGCGCGCGCCGCCCATGAAGAAGAGCAGGAAGCGGAACAGGTTGACGAAGTCGAGGTAGAGGCTGAGCGCGCCCCAGCTGGTGGCCACGTTCATCCCCGCCTGGTCGCCGCCGAGTTGGTAATAGGTCATCTTCATGCGCTGAGTGTCGTAGGCTATCAAACCGGCGAAGATCCCGACGCCCAATAGGTTGATCACGAACACCAGCATCCCCGAGTGGAAGAAGAAGGTGGCGATGGAAGCGAAGATCAGGCCCCAGACGCCCATGATCAGGAAGCTGCCCATGCCGGAAAGATCGCGCTTGGTGGTGTAGCCCACCAGCGAAAGCCCTCCGAAGGCGGCGGCGGTGACCAGGAAAGTCTGGAAGATGCCGACGTCCCTGTAGAACATGAAGATCATGCCCAGCGACGCGCCGATGAGCGACACGATGGTCCAATAGGTGATCGCAGCGCTTCGTGGCGACTGGCGGCGCGCGAAGCCCTGGAAGAGCAGGATGGCGATGGGGGAAAATGCCAGAATGAGGCCCAAAATCGTATAGCCTCTATGAAGGCCGTCCGATCGCCAGAGCAACTGACTAACGGCTTGAACCTTTCCAGTTACGGCCGCCAGGGCCGCCGATAGCAGCAGTCCCAAGGCCACCTTGTTGTAGACGCCGAGCATGAAGGCCCGAAGGCCCGCATCCACGGCCATATCCGGCGCCGCAACCGTGGTCGGTCGCACAAGCCCGCGATCAAAGTCGCTCATCTCGAGAGGAACCCTTTTTGTTGCGTCCCGGTTGGACGCTCGGATGGGAATATCGCCCTCGCCGGGGCGGGGCGCAAGGTAGTCGTGCATTACCGCGCGTTAATGGTGCGTATCAGAGTCATTCGGTCCGCAGGATCGCGGCGGGGCGGCGCCCCAGCGCCTGCAAGGCGGCCAGCACCCCGCCCAGGGCCGCCAGGGCGCCGGCCCCCGCAACCAGGGAGGCGACGCCCGTCCAGTCGACGCTCCATGGCGTCTCGAAGACTTTGACCACCACCGGCCAGGCGGCGCCATAGCCCAGAGCCACGCCGGCCACGCCGGCGATCAAGCCGACCGCGCCATACTCGATGG
>JBBROW010000023.1:0-59522 GCA_038228945.1 Caulobacterales bacterium | reverse complement strand
CGCGCCATATCCGGAGACGCCGGCCGGCACGCTGCGCAACCTGACGGCTCCGCGCACCGGCCTCTTGCAACACCAGCCGACCCAGGCTCAGATCAACCCAGGACTCTCGTTATGGCTGGATGAGAAACGGGGGTCACGTCAATTGCTAACAGCAATTGGATGACATGCCGGAAATCGCGCTGTTGCCGCCAGTTCAGCACAGGCTCGGACGCTATAACCAATTCATCCAGGACGGGCGCCCAAAGCCCCCTTTCGTACGGAAGCACGGCCTGAAAGTGCAGCATCAACGCCTCCGACCGGCTGCCTAGATTTCAATATTTCTCGCGAGCGGGAGTGTTCGCCAAACGATGGCGTCCGCTGAAGCGCCCCTCTCCAGTAAGGCGCGGACAGGCCAAGCTGGGGCTCCCACCACCTGATACGGGTCGCTGGCACGCGTAGCGACTTCAGCCGCCTCTTGAAGGATTTCGATGAACTTCGTGTCCGCCCAATATCGCCCCACCCAGGAAATGGCCTGGCATCCAAACCAGGGATCGCGGATATGTCGCGCGACTTTGAGGGCTTCAACTGGCTCGGTCTCGCCCAAGCGCTGCGCTCGATCTCTCAGCTGGCTCGGGTGCAACGCAGGCATCAGTCGTCCGGGACGGCTTCAATCCGCAGTGGAGCGGCGACACTGCGCCCCCGTACTTAAGGTCCGGTTTCCACCCCGACCGACCCCGAGCCGACTTTGGCAGGTCCGCTTTTCGGCAAGGGTGGCCAGCGTCGGCTTGCGGACAGAAGGCAGCGGCCGGGCTCGACTTGAAGCGGACCTCACTGAATGTCGGGGCCGGCGTTGCCGAACCGGAATGCAACATCTAGTTCTCCGGGGGGAGGTGTTCATGGTCGGGATTCTCAGGGCTGGGCTTGTCTCGATTCTGTGCGTGATTGGCGGCATGGCCGCCGCTCGTACCCTGGCGCCGGTTAAGGTGGGTCAGTCCGCCGCCGCCTATACGGCCGACATCACGGCCTGCGAAACGATGGTCCGTGCATGGCCTTTGGATGCAATCACGGACTTACCACCACCGGTCGGCGGGGCCGAACCGATCAATAGGTTCTATCAATTCCGAGGCCAGGGCTTGCTGCCGGAATGGGTCGCATTCGAGATTGACCGCCAAGATAACGCCCGTCTGGCCCGCTTCTGCCTCAAGGGCCGCGGGTACGCGATGGTAGCCCTGGACAGGCGCGAGGCGGCGGAGTTCGCCGCCTCGAAGGACACCGCGGGACGTGCCGCTTGGCTGGAACATTTTTCGGCGGCTGATCTCACAGCACGGATCGATGCCTCCCGGGACACACTGGCGCCGCTTCCGCCGGCGCCATACGCGCCTTTCGCCATCGGCGCCCTTCGCGTCGACCCGAACTCGCTGAACCTCGCTGGCGGTGCGGTTGCAGCCAAGGGCGCGGTGGTAACGGGGAAGGTCGGCCACCGGCTGACCGCCAGGCTCCAGGCGCCCTTCACCTTCCTGACGGTGCGTGTCGAACCGGGCGCCGAGTTCATGGCCTTCGTCGCTCCCGCGCCGTGGAGCGACGCGCTGAGCCCGGCCACGACCACCTGGTGCACTCGGGTGAAGCAAGCCGCTCATATTGGCCCGCTTTCCCTGGCCATGCTTCCAAACCTCATCTGGTGCTTCCGGGATGACGAACAGGGATACGGAGCCTATGGCGCTGGCCGTGAGGGCGGCGATTGGCTGCCCACCACCATCATGACCGGCCACTGGGCGATGTCTGGCCCTATCGAATTGGCTATTGATGACAAGGATGAGATCGGCCCGCTTGATCTTGTGCTGGTGGTCGAAAAGGTGACCGACAAGAAGGTCACGCTCACCGCCAAGGTGACCCAGACCGGCGACAAGCCGGCAATCGTCTGGCGCGGCGCAGAGGCCTTCGACCCCAACGGCCGCGCCTTTCTGCCATTCTGGACGAAAAGCTTGGTGCTGACCCGCGATGGCGCCGGCGTGACCGCCAGGTGGGAGGCGGGCGACGGCCGGGGATGGGTCGATCAGCCCGCCAAATGATTGCGGGCGGAGGAGGCCGGCTTCCACCCTTCTCGGAAGTTCCGGACGTCCGTTCCTCGGACTGGAACCAGGCGTCAGAGTCCCGCCCTAGATAACCCCGGCCTTGGCCGGAGTCCGTCCAGAGCCAAGACTCGCCATCGATTCTAGTCATCCAAAGCGGGTCGCGCGCGGAAAACGGGTTCCCGCTTTTGCCCGAGCCGCTCTAGGGTCGCGCCAACGACAAGGGGAGCTGGCGATGGATCTGCTGCACGCGGGCGCGACGCGGACTTGGGTCCATCCGGAGACGGTGTCGGCGGGGCGGCTGCCGATGCGGGCGACGCTGACGCCCTATCCGGACGCGGCCAAGGCCCTGGCGCGGGGGACCTCGCCCTGGGTGCGGTCGCTGAACGGGGACTGGCGGTTCGCCCTGGTGGCGCGGCCCGAGGTGATCCCGGCGGATTTCGCGGCTGCGGGATTTGACGAGGCCGGCTGGGCCGACCTGCCCGTGCCGTCGAACTGGACGATGCATGGCTATGACAAGCCGCACTACACCAATGTCCAGATGCCGTTCGCCGGTTCGCCGCCGCACGTGCCGGATGAGAACCCCACGGGGCTGTATCGGCGCAGGTTCGAGGTTCCGGCCGCGTGGGCCGGGCGGCGGGTGGTGTTGCAGGTCGGCGGCGCCGAGAGCGTGCTCTATGTCTGGGTCAACGGGGCGCCGGTGGGGATGGGCAAGGACTCGCGCCTGCCCCAGGCCTTCGATGTCACCGATTTCGTGCGGCCGGGGCAGGAGAACCTGCTGGCCTGCGCCGTGGTGAAGTGGTCGGACGCCAGCTATGTCGAGGACCAGGATCAGTGGTGGATGGGGGGCATCCATCGCGATGTGACCCTGTCCTGCACCGGACCGGCCTATATCGCCGACGTCTTCGCTCGGGGCGAGCCGGACCTGGACTTTCGGGACGGAACGCTGAGCGTCACCTGCAAGCTGGGATTCACCGGCGCGCCGAAGGACGGCTGGACCTTCGAGGTCCAGCTTTTCGACGGCGACGGGCAGCCGATGCTGGAGAGTCCCGTATCGGCGCCGGTGAAGGCCGACTGGTCGACGCACAACCCCTATCGCGGGCCCCTGGGCGTGGTGACGTTGAGCGCGCCGGTGACCGCGCCCGCCCTTTGGTCCAGCGAGACGCCGACCCTCTATACCGCCGTGGTCAGCCTGGTGGACGCCGGCGGCGAAGTGGTGGAGGCGACGTCCTGTCGCGTGGGGTTCCGGCGGGTGGAGATCGGCGACCGCGAGCTGCTGATCAATGGCAAGGCGGTGATGATCGCCGGCATGAACCGGCACGAGCATGACCCGGTGCGCGGCAAGGCGGTGACCCGCGAGGCGATGATCGCCGACATCCGCCTGATGAAGCAGTTCAACGTCAACGCCGTGCGCACCTCGCACTATCCCAACGACGAGGCCTGGTACGACCTGTGCGACGAGCTGGGCCTGTATCTGGTGGACGAGACCAATCTGGAGACCCACGCCTTCATCCACGATATCTGCGCCGACCCCCGCTACGCCGCCCAGTTCGTGGAGCGAGGTCTGCGGATGGTGGAGCGGGACAAGAACCATCCCAGCGTCATCGTTTGGTCCCTGGGCAACGAGAGCGGCTATGGGCCCAATCACGACGCCATGGCCGGCTGGATGCGCGGGGCCGATCCCTCGCGGCCACTGCACTATGAGGGCGCCACCTGGGGCTGGGACGAGGCGGCGACCGGCCATCCCCGGCGCGGCGTTGTCACCACCGGCCAGAGCGGGGGTGGGGAGCGGGCCAGCGATCTGATCTGCCCGATGTATCCGCCCATCGACGCCTTGGTGCGATGGGCGCAGGCCAATGACCCGCTGGACCGGCGGCCGATGATCCTGTGCGAATATTCCCACGCCATGGGCAATTCCAACGGCAGCCTGGGCGACTATTGGGACGCCTTCGAAGCCCATCACGGGCTGCAGGGCGGTTTCATCTGGGAATGGTGCGACCATGGCATCGCCCAGCGCACCGCCGACGGACGGGCCTATTTCGCCTATGGCGGCGACTTTGGCGATACGCCCAACGACCTGAACTTCTGCTGCGACGGCATCGTCTCGGCCGACCGGATTCCGCACCCCGGTTTGTGGGAATTCAAGGCTCTGGCGGCGCCGGTGTCGGCGGCCTGGGCCGACGCGGCCAAGGGAACCGTCGAGATCCGCAGCAAGCGCGACTTCACCGACCTCGGCGATCTGCAAGCGACCTGGGCGCTGGAGGTGGACGGCGAGGCCGTGGCCTCCGGCTCCCTGGCCCTGCCGGCGATCGCGCCTGGGGCCTGCGCGACGGTGATGTTCCCCATGCCCCGGCTGTCGCTGAGAGCCGGGCAGGAGGCCTTTGTGCTGCTGCGCTTCGCCCTGCGCGAGGCCACCGCCTGGGCGCCGGTGGGACACGAGGTGGCGTGGGCGCAACTGCCGCTGGCCCTGCCGATCGTGGCGGCGGCCCCGGCCCAGACACGTCGCGGCGGGGCGCTGAGCGTGGCGGAGGCCGGCGACCTGATCCGGGTGAGAGGCGAGGGGTTCGAGGTCAGCTTCTCCCGCGCCGAAGGGCGGATGCGGCGGCTGGTGGTGAACAATCACCTGCTGCTGGAGGCGGGGCCAAGGCTGCAGGTCTGGCGGGCGGCCACCGACAATGACGGCATCAAGGGGTGGACCGGGCAAAAGCGAAAACCCCTCGGCCGCTGGCGCGAGTGGGGGCTGGATGTCCCGCTGGTCTTCGCCGAGCCGTTGGTGACCGTGACCGCGAGCGACGATGTCGTGCGGGTGCGGATCGAACAGGCGGCGTCCTGCGCCGCCGCGGCGCGGGCGGTGGTCCACCGGCACGACTATGAGGTGTTCGCCGACGGGCGGGTGCGGGTGGCCAATGTGTTCGAGGTGGACGAGGCCCTCAGCGACCTGCCGCGCCTGGGGGTGACCATGCTGGCCCCGGCGGGGCTGGAGACCCTGGAATGGTTCGGGCGGGGGCCGCTGGAAAACTATAGCGACCGCCTGCGCGCCGCATGGATCGGGCGGTTCAGCGGGACGGTGAGCGGCCAGTACACCGACTATGTCATGCCCCAGGAGCACGGCAACAAGACCGCCCTGCGCTGGCTGTCGCTGTCGGGCCTGGCCGCGGACGGGGCCGGCGTGCGGTTCACCCCCGACAGCCCGTGCGAAGGCTCGGCCAGCCACTACACCGCCGACGATCTCTATGCGGCCACCCACACCACCGACCTGAAGCCTCGACCCGAGGTGATCATCAACCTGGACGTCGGCCACCGCGGCCTGGGCACCGCCAGCTGCGGTCCCGACACCCTGGAGCGCTACCGGATCGGTCCAGGGCGGCACGAACTGACGTTCGTGATCGAGGGGTTCGAGGTGGGCTGAAGCCGCTTGGCCCCTTCTAGGGCTGCAGCGCCTTGGGCAAGGCCGCCGCTTCCGCCTGCGACAGCTGGCTCAGCTTCCTGACGATACAGGGGACAGCGAAGCCGCTGCCGTCGCTGACCTTCAGGTCGATATCCAGGGCGTCGCAGATGGAGTCGCCGCGCAGCTGGGTGACCAGGTGGGCGCTCGGGTAGTTCAGGTCAGGGCAGGAACTGGCCAGGTCCAGGCGGTAGATCTGGCGGCGTCCGACACGGATATAGATCGACTTGCCGTCGTCGGTGGCCTTCCAGCCCTGCCAGTCGCGGGAGAAGAAACAGGCCGGCGCGGGGCCCTTGGAGGGCTCGGGCAAGGCATTGGGGGCGCAGGCCAGGGCCAAAGCGCCGGCGGCGCCGATCATCGACAGGATGTGGGTTGTGCGCATGGCGCCGCTCCTTCTTCATTCCCCCGAAGGCGCATCATAGCGCGTTTCGCGCTATAGCGGCAGTCGTCGGCGAAGCACTACTGACACGCCGACGGACCTTGATTGGAGCCCTGGCGCATGGCGTTGAGCCACGAAGAGTTTGACGCCCTGATGGATGAGGCGGTGCTCGCCTTCAAGACCAAGCAGGAGCACCTGACCAAGACCTATGGGTTTGGCGACGCGGCCATGGCGGCTTTCACGGAACGGACGCAGACCCTGCAGCTGCGGGACGCGGCGGACCGCCCCTTTCTCGAGGCCGACGCCATAGAGATCGGCACCTACAATACCCAGGCCAAGGGGTGGCTCTGGGCTTGGGCGAACAAGGACATCGCGGCCCACGGGCGAGCGCGATCCGAAAAGCTCAAGGACCTCGCCGACGTCACCGGCTTCGAGATCTTCGAGACCGCGCGCGCGGTTCGGCTTCCCGACGAGGCCATGGCCTGGCGGCTGGCGGCCATGTCGGTGCGCCATCTGGAGGCCCTGGGCGCCTATCGGCTGCCCAGTCCCGACGGGGTCTTCATGGGCTTCGTGGCGGTGATGTCCGTCCGCGACCTGAGGGCCGGCGGCGGGTTCGGCACGGTCTGGCGGGCCTGACGCAACCTCAGACCCGGGCCGGATCCACGGCCAGCGCGCCGGTCTTCGCCAAAGCCCGCCTCGCCTCCACCGCCCGCGCCAGACGTTCCAGCACCCAGACCGAGGTTTCCCAGTCGATGCAGCCGTCGGTGATCGAGCGGCCATAGACCAGCGGGGCGCCGGCTTTCAGGTCCTGGCGGCCGGCCAGCAGATTGCTCTCCACCATCAGGCCGAAGACGCGGCGCTCACCGCCCTCGATCTGGCGGGCGATGTCGTCGGCGACCCCAGGCTGGCGCTCGGGCTGCTTGCCGCTGTTGGCGTGGGAGGCGTCGATCATCAGCCGTTGCGGCAGGCCCGCGGCCGCCATCTGGCCGGCCACCGACGCCAGGCTGGCGGCGTCGTAGTTGGGGCTCACCCCGCCGCGCAGGACCACATGGGCGTCGGCGTTGCCGCTGGTGGCGACGATGGCCGAGCGTCCGTCCTTGGTCACGCTGAGGAAGTGGTGCGGCTGGCTGGCGGCCTTGACGGCGTCGATGGCGATCTGGATGTCGCCGCCGGTGCCGTTCTTGAACCCCACCGGGCAGGACAGTCCCGAGGCTAGCTCGCGGTGGATTTGGCTCTCGGTGGTCCGCGCGCCGATGGCGCCCCAGGCCACCAGGTCGGCGATGTACTGCGGGGTGATCACGTCGAGGAATTCGCAGGCGGCGGGCAGGCCCAGGTCGTTGATGCGCAACAGCAGTTGCCGGGTGGTGTGCAGGCCCTCATCGATGCGGAAGCTGCCGTCCAGGCGCGGGTCGTTGATCAGCCCCTTCCACCCCACGGTGGTGCGCGGTTTCTCGAAATAGACCCGCATGACGATCTCCAGCGAGCCCTTCAGGCGCTCGCGCTCGGCGGCCAGGCGGTGGGCGTAGTCGAGGGCGGCCTTGGTGTCGTGGATCGAGCAGGGGCCGATCACCACCACCAGCCGGTCGTCGGGGCCGTGCAGGATTGACTGCACGGCGGCGCGGGCGGTCGTGACCGTCTGGCCCGTGCGCCGGCTCACCGGCAGGTCGGCGATCAGCTCCGCCGGCGTGCGCAGGGGGGTGATCGACCGAATGCGCAGGTCATCGGTAGAGGTGGGGGTGGGGTCCGGGGTGAGATCGGTTTTGAGGTCTTGCATGTCGGGGCTCCGAGGTGGGGAACGGCGCCGGCGGCATGAAAAAGCCGCCAGGATCGCTGGCGGCTGGTGAAGGTTCGTTTTGATCCCGGTCAGGTCAGTTCGAACACGTCCCGTCCTCCGCCAGCGGCTTCGGATTGCCAAAAATACCAAAAATAGGTCTGGGCGACGGACGTGATCATTGCCCGGTCGATGTAGCGTGGATTTTCCGAGGTGTCACGCCTTTGCCGCCGGCGAGGCGGACGCCGCCATGGGGCGGGCCACCCAGACCAGGCCGGACCATTCGGCGCCGTCATAGGCGGCGGTGAAGTCACGCTCAGGCTCGCGGGTCAGGTTCAGGCGGCCCATCACCGCTTGGGAACGGAGGTTGTCCGGCGCCGTGAAGCTGACGACTTCCGCCAGGCCGATGCGCTCGAAGCTGTCCTTCAAGGCGGCCGCGGCGCCTTCGGTGACATAGCCATGGCCCCAGGCGGCGCGGGTCAGTCGCCAGCCGATCTCGGCGCCGGGACCGCAAGGGTGGCCCGGCGCCAGGGGCATAGGGCCGACGTAGCCCAGGAAGACGCCGCCTCTATCGGTCAGGGCCCAACGGCAATAGCCCAGGCGATCATAGGCGTCCCGATAGCGGCGCAGCTTGGCGGCGCTCTGCTCGCGGTCCAGCGCCGCCATGTCCACCATCACCTCGGGGTCGGCGTTCATCGCCGCGAAGACGTCCAGATCCTGGTCGGTCCAGGGCCGCAGGATCAGGCGAGGCGTGGTCAGGATCATGGGGCGTCTTTAGCGCGCTTCGGCCCGGCAGGTGGCTTTTCCGGGCGTGGCGGGCGGGGTCGGCCCGAACGATGGCGCCGCGCATCTTCGCGTTGTATTCAAACCCCGTCGCGGTATCGTCTTGTCGACAAGGGGATCAGGGGTGCCCACTTTCCTCAATCCCTCTAGCATGCTTCCAACCCCAGCGTGCAAGGCTCAGCCGCCCGCCGCCAGGATCGCGGCCAGGCCTTCGCGGTAGGTGGGATAGGAAGGGCGCCAGGCGAGTTCGGCCTTGGCCTGGGCGTTGGAGACGCGCTTGGTTTCGCTCCAGAAGCGGCGGCCGGCGGCAGACAGCGCGTCCAGGTTCAGCGGTTCCTCCGGCGGAATGGCCAAGCCCAGCAGGCGGGCGGCGTGGGCGGTGACGTCGGCGCTGGGGGCCGGTTCATCGTCGCAGAGATTGTAGATCGCGCCGGCCCGCGGGCGGGCGAGGGCGGCGGCGACGCCCGAGGCGGCGTCATCGAGGTGCAGCCGTGAGAACAGATGGCCAGGTTTGATCAGGCGGCGGGCGTCGCCGGCGCGCAGGCGGTCGAAGGCGGAGCGGCCGGGGCCGTAGAGGCCGGGCAGGCGGAAGATGGCCAAGGGGGGGCCGAGGTCTCCGGCCAGGGCCCGCCAGGCGGCTTCGGCCGCAACGCGGCGGATGGCTTCGGCGGACAGGGGGGTCAGCGGCGTCTGCTCGAACACCCAGCGGCCGGCGTGATCGCCATAGACCCCCGTGGTGGAGAGATAGCCGATCCAGGGTGGCGGCGCGCGGCGGCCGCGCAAGGCGGCGCCAAGGGCCGCCAGTCCAGGGCATCCCGCCTCGCCTGGCGGGGCGGTGATCAGCACCGCGTCGACGTCCTGGATATGGCGGGCAACGGCGACGCCATCGGCGGGGTTGAGGGGCGTGACGCCTTGCCGCGTGAGCGCGTCCCGGGCTTCTGGGGTCCTGGCCGTGGCGGCGATGGACCAGTTGTCGCCCCTTAGCCGCTGGCCTAGTGCGGCGCCGACGCCGCCGTAGCCGAAGATCAGGATGCGGCGGGGGTTCACTTTCCCAGCAGGGAGGTCGCCATGTCCCGCACCGCCCGCGCATAGTCAGCATGCCGCAGGCCATAGGCCAGGTTGGCGCGCAGCAAGCCCAGGATGTCACCGCAGTCGTAGGTGGTTCCCTGGTATTCCAGGGCGTGGAAATCCTGAATGGCCATCAGGCGCCGCATGGCGTCGGTGAGCTGGATCTCGCCGCCGGCGCCGCGCTGGTGGTCGCTGAGCAGGTTGAAGATCTCCGGGTGCAGGACATAGCGGCCGGAGATCAACAGGTTCGACGGTTCCGTGCCCGGCGGCGGCTTTTCCACCATGCCGGTCATGGTCTTCAGCCGGCCGTCGAACCCCTCGGCGGCGTCGCCCAGGGAGACGATGCCGTACTTGTGGGCCTGGCCCGGCGGCGCGGGCTCCACGGCGACGATATTGCCGCCCACCACGTTGAAGGCGTCGATGCACTGCTTCAGGGCGGCGGGGGCGGCGTCCATCAGCATGTCGGGCAGCATAACGGCGAAGGGTTCGTCGCCGATCAGGTGGCGGGCGCACCAGATGGCGTGACCCAGGCCGTGCGCCTGCATCTGGCGCACGAAGCTGATCTGGCCGGGCTGCAACAGGTCGGCGGTGACCAGGCCCAGGATATCGGTCTTGGCCTTGGCCTGGAGTTGGGATTCCAGTTCGATGTTGTGGTCGAAATAGTCCTCGATGGCGCCCTGGCCGCGGCCGAGGATGAAGATGAAATGCTCAATGCCGGCGGCGCGGCCTTCCTCGACCACATGGGCCAGGATGGGGCGGTCAAAGACGTTGAGTAGGTTTTTGGGCGTCGCCTTGGCGGCGGGCATGGCCCGGGTTCCGAAGCCCGCCACTGGCAGGACAGCCTTTCGTACAGGTCGCATGCGGTCCCTCTTACTGCCGGTGGAATAGACGAGCGTGCCACCCCTTCAAAATCATTTGCGCCGATCAAGGAACTCTCACGCTTCCGTGTTCGTTAAGCTGGCGCATTGGAGGACAATTCTATGACGAAACGCACAACCCTGGCCGTGATTTTGGCGGTTGGCTTGGCCTGTGGCCTGGCCGCTTGCGAAAAGAAGGCTGAAACCACGGCCACCACCGACACCACCAGCACCACGACGACGACGACGAGTTCAGCGGACCCGAGCGCCATGGCGCCCACCGACAGCTCCGCGTCCAGCTCGGCCATGGCCCCGGCCATGAGTGGGTCCTCGACCACCACGACCAAGAGCCAATCCACCAAGACCCAGTAATCCCGGGATCTCGGACGGTTTCAAACACCCCTTCCCGGGAGACTGGGGAGGGGTTTCGTTTTGACGCCAATGCGGCGCTATTCCACCGTCACCGACTTGGCCAGGTTACGCGGCTGATCGACGTCCGCGCCTTTCTGCAGCGCCACATGATAGGCCAGCAGCTGGATCGGCACGGCGAAGACCAGGGGCGCGATCACCGGGTCGCAGGCCGGGGCGATGATAACGCGGGCGCCCTCGGGGGCGTGCCGGGCGCCCTCTTCATCGGTAATCAGCACGATCTTGCCGCCGCGGGCGATAACCTCGCTCATGTTCGAGGCGGTCTTGTCGAAGAGCTCGTCGGTGGGGGCGATGACGATGATCGGGGTGGCTTCGTCGACCAGGGCGATGGGGCCGTGCTTCAACTCGCCGGCGGCATAGCCCTCGGCGTGGATGTAGCTGATTTCCTTGAGCTTCAGGGCGCCTTCCAGGGCCAGGGGGAACATCGCGCCGCGGCCTAGGTAGAGCACGTCACGGGCCTTGGCGATGTCGCCGGCGATGGACTGGATGGCCTCTTCAAGGGCGATTGCCTGGGCGATCAGCCGGGGGGTCTCCAGCAGCAGGGTGCAGAGCCGCGCTTCCTCTGCCGCGTCGATCTTGCCCCGCTGGCGAGCGGCGGCGATGGCGATGGCGGTCAGGGCGGCGACCTGGGAGGTAAAAGTCTTGGTGGAGGCGACGCCGATCTCCGGGCCGGCATGGGTGGGGAACAGGATGTCCGCCTCCCGCGCCATGCTGGATTCGTGATTGTTGACCAGGGCGGCGGTCTGGATGCCGCGACCCTTGCACCAGCGCAGGGCGGCCAGGGTGTCGGCGGTCTCGCCGGACTGGGAGACGGCCAGGGCCAGGGCGCCGGGGTTCAGGGCCGGCTGGCGGTAGCGGAACTCCGAGGCGATCTCCACGTCGGTGGGCAGGCCGGCCAGGCGCTCGAACAGGTAGCGGGCGATCATGCCGGCATAGGAGGCGGTGCCGCAGGCGATGATCTGCAGCCGGTCGATCTTGGCGAAATCGACGCCGGGGGAGCTGGCCGTGGCGGTGACCGGATCGATATAGGCCGACAGGGTGTGCTGGCAGGCGTCCGGCTGGTCGTGGATCTCCTTTTCCATGAAGTGCCGGTAATTGCCCTTTTCCACCAGGGCGGCGGCGGGGGAGACCAGGCGCTCGGGGCGGATGACGGGGTTGCCGGCGGCGTCGAAGATGCGGGCGCTGTCGTGGTCGATGGCGACGAAATCGCCCTCGTCCAGATAGGTGATGCGGTTGGTGAAGGGACCGACCGCCAGGGCGTCGGAACCGATGAACATCTCGCCTCGGCCATGGCCCACCACCAGGGGGCTGCCCCGGCGGGCGCCCATGACCAGCTGGCTTTCACCGTCAATGAGAATGCCCAGCGCGAAGGCGCCCGTGAGGCGGTCCAGGGTGATCTTCAGGGCGACCAGGGGCGCGAGACCCTTCTGGATGTGGTGGTCTAGAAGCTGGGCGATGACCTCGGTGTCGGTCTCGCTCTCGAAGGTGCGGCCCTCGGCTTTCAGCTCCTCGCGCAGCTCGGCGTAGTTCTCGATGATTCCATTGTGCACCAGGGTCACACGGCCGGAGCGGTGGGGATGGGCGTTGCGCTCGGAGGGGGCGCCGTGGGTGGCCCAGCGGGTATGGCCGATGCCGACGGTCCCGGCCAACGGCTCGTGGTCCAGCAGGTTCTCCAGGGCGCGGATCTTGCCCTGGGCGCGGCGGCGCTCGACGTGGTCGCCGACCACCGCGGCCACCCCGGCGGAGTCATAGCCGCGGTATTCCAGACGCCTGAGACTTTCGATCAGGCGGTCCGTGACCGGCTGTACGCCGACGATGCCGATGATGCCGCACATGCGGGGGCCTGCCTTTCGGAAACGGACTTTGTGGAACGGCGGGCGGGGGGATAATGTTTGCCCAGACCGAACTTCGCGAACGACGCGTTTAGCATCCGCAAAGGCCCGGTCATCTAAATCTCAGTTTCGCATCATTTCGGCGATTGGAAGACGGATAGCGATGGGCAAGCGCTCGTATTTCGGCACCGACGGCATCCGCGGCCAGGCCAACCAGTTTCCCATGACCGCCGAGGTGGCCCTGCGGGTGGGTCTGGCGGCCGGCCGGTTGTTCTCCTCCGGCGACGACCGGCGGCATCTGGTGGTGATCGGCAAGGACACCCGTTTGTCCGGCTATATGCTGGAGCCGGCGCTGGTGGCGGGCTTCACCAGCATGGGCATGGATGTGCGCCTGTTCGGACCGCTGCCGACCCCGGCGGTGGCGATGATGACCCGCTCCATGCGCGCCGACCTGGGTGTGATGATCACCGCCTCGCACAACGATTTCGGCGACAACGGCATCAAGCTGTTTGGTCCGGACGGCTACAAGCTGTCCGACGAGATGGAAGCGCGCATCGAAGCGCACATGGACGAGGGCCTGCAGGACGGCCTGGCCCAGCCCAAACAGTTGGGCCGAGTGGCGCGGATGGACGAGGCCCAGGCCCGCTATATCGAGCTGGTCAAGGCGACCCTGCCGCGGTCCCTGACCCTCAATGGCCTGCGCGTGGCCATCGATTGCGCGCATGGCGCCGCCTACAAGGTGGCCCCCACCGCGCTTTATGAGTTGGGCGCCGAGGTGGTGGAGATCGGCGTCTCTCCCAACGGCTACAACATCAACGACGAGTGCGGCTCGACCTATCCGGCCACGATCTCCAAGGCGGTGAAGGACTACCGCGCCGACATCGGCATCGCTCTGGACGGCGACGCCGACCGGCTGCTCATCGTCGACGAAAAAGGCCGCGTGGTCGACGGCGACCAGATCATGGCCATCATCGCCGCCGCCTGGGCGGCCAAGGACAAGCTGGCCGGTGGCACCGTGGTGGCCACGGTGATGTCGAACCTGGGGCTGGAGCGGTTCCTGTCGGCCCGGGGGCTGAAGCTGGAGCGCACCTCGGTCGGCGACCGCTCGGTGATGGCCCGCATGCGCGAAGGCAAGTTCAACCTGGGCGGCGAACAGAGCGGCCACATCATCATGTCGGACCACTCCACCACCGGTGACGGCCTGATCGCGGCCCTGCAGGTGCTGGCCGAGATGGTCCGTTGCGGCCAGCCCATGAGCACCCTGGCCCGGCAGTTCGAGCCGGTGCCTCAGAAGCTGGAGAACGTCCGTTTCTCCGGCGGCAAGCCGTTGGAGAGCGAGGCGGTGAAGAGCGCTATCGCCTCGGCGGAGCTGAGGCTGAACGGCTCGGGCCGGGTGCTGGTGCGGGCGTCGGGCACTGAACCGCTGATCCGGATCATGGCCGAGGGCGACGACGAGAAGCTGGTGGGCCAACTGGTGCGTGAGATCGCCGGGGCGGTGAAGGCCGCGGCGGCCTAAGGCCCCTATGCCGCCCCCGCCTTGGTAGGGGCGGAGGTGCGCTACGGCGCCTCGTTCGGATTGCCCTTCTTCGCGCCCGGTTTCGACAGCTGGGTGATCTCGTCCTGCAGGGTCTTGCGTAGGCTGGGCTGTGCCGGCTGGGCGGGGTCGGCCTCGGTGACGTCATGGATGCGCCAGACGCCGTTGGCCTTCACCAGGTCGAAGCTGTTGTGGTGAAGCGCCTCAAAGACTTTGAAGTCAGCGGCGGCTGTGGCGGTGGTCGCCGTGGCGGACTGCACGGTGATTGTGGCGGCGATCGTGTCATAGTCCTGGCAGTCGCACAGCCAGTCACCGTCGATGACGCCCACTTCGTCGGGGCTCTGCAGCTTGTTGTCCTTGGCCATCAGGGCGACCATGTCGGCGTCGAAGACCGCCTTGATGTCCTTGTCCATGGGCGAAAAGGAATGGGCCTGCGGCGACGGGGATTTGTAGTGGGCGTAGACCCCTTCAAGGAAGGCCTTGGCGTCCGCGGCGTCGGCGGCAGCCGGCGCGGCCGCGGCGACGGAGGTCTCCGTCGATGCGGAGGTCGCCGGGGCGGTGACGGCGGGCTTGTGGCAGCCGGCGAGGACCAGGCTCGCGACCAGGGCGAACACCCCCGCCGCACGGCCGTTCAAGGTGTCTACAGGCATGGGCCTCTCCGAATTTCCCGTCTCGCAAGAGCAGACTATGCCTTACCGGCGGCGAAAACAGTGGAGGAGCGCCGAAATGAACCCTCGACACACGGTAAATTTGTCGTAACTTTGCCGCTATCGTGCCGCTCGACCGGCGCGTGTGAATCACAACGAGCCTTCAGGGAGGCCCTATGCACCGCAACGCAACGTGGCGCACGCCGGCCGTACCCGTTAATCGGGCCAGGATGATCAAGCCCATCGCTTGCATTCTGTTCATCGCCGCCCTGGGCGTTGCCTTCTGGGCCGGTGTGCTTTGGGTGACGATGCCCCTGCTGAAATAGACGCCCTCCCGCTGAAATAGACCTTAGGTCCGCCCGATGCTGGCGTAGGCGAAACCCTTTTCCCGGACCTCCTCGGGCCGGTAAATATTGCGCAGATCGACAATGGCCGGTCGGCGCATCAGGGTCTTGACGCGGTCCAGATCCAACGCGCGGAACTGGTCCCACTCTGTGACGATCACCATCACGTCCGCCCCGGTGACGGCCTCGTAGGGGCCGGCCTTGAAATCCACGCCGCGGAGAAGTTGGCGCGCCTCGTGCCCTTCCGGATCATAGGCTTGCACCGTGGCGCCCATCTCCAGCAGCGCCGGGACGATGTCGAGAGACGGCGCGTCGCGCATGTCGTCGGTGTTGGGCTTGAAGGTCAGGCCCAGCACGCCGACGGTCTTGCCTTTCAGGTCGCCGCCGCCGAGCGCCTGGGCGACGCGGCCGGCCATGGCCTTCTTGCGTGTCTCGTTCACCCGCACGGTGGCCTCCACGAGGGCCAGGGGGCTGCCGAAATCGGCGGCTGTCTGAACCAGGGCCAGGGTGTCCTTGGGAAAGCAGGACCCGCCATAGCCGGGACCTGCGTGCAGGAACTTGGCGCCGATGCGCTTGTCCAGGCCGATGCCGCGCGCCACTTGCTGCACATCCGCCCCGACCTTTTCGCAGAGGTCGGCGACTTCGTTGATGAAGGTGATCTTCATCGCCAGGAAGGCGTTGGCGGCATATTTGATCAGTTCGGAGGTCCGCCGGCCGGTGAAGACGATGGGCGTCTCATTGAGGTTCAGGGGCCGATACAGGGCAGCCATCACCGGGCGCGCCCGCTCGTCCTCAAGTCCCACCACCACCCGGTCAGGGCGCTTGAAGTCCTCAATGGCGGCGCCCTCGCGCAGGAACTCCGGATTGGAGACCACGGCGAAATCGGCGTCCGGCCGCACCCGGCGGATGATGGCCTCGATCTCATCGCCCGTGCCCACCGGCACGGTGGACTTGGTGACCACCACGGTGAAGCCGTTGAGCTGGCCGGCGATCTCCTCGGCGGCGGCGTAGACGTAGGTGAGGTCGGCGTGGCCGCCGCCGCGCCGTGACGGGGTGCCGACGGCGATGAAAACCGCATCGGCGTCGGCCACGGCCTGGGCGCCATTGGTGTCGAAGCTGAGCCGGCCTTCCTGGGCGTTGCGGTCCACCAAGGTCTTCAGACCCGGCTCGAAAATCGGCATCTCCCCGGCCTTCAGGCGGGAGATCTTGTCGTCGTCCTTGTCGATGCAGGTGACCGTGTGGCCAAAGTCGGCGAAGCAGGCGCCGGACACCAGCCCGACATATCCCGTACCGATCATCGCAACGCGCATGAAGACTCCTTGGCTTGACGGGGTAGGCGGAGGTCTACTGGCCGTTCAGCGGCACAGTTTGATGACGCAATCCGGGACTCAGATTTCCTGGTTGTAGGCCCCGATCTGGGACCGCTTGGCCAGGCGGGGTTTCACTTCCTTGTGGAACAGGTCGCGCATGTCGTCGGCGGAGCGGGTGCTCTCGACCACGACCACGAGTTCGGGCTTGTTGGACGAGGCGCGCACCAGCACCCAGGAGCCGTCCTCCAGAGCCACGCGCACGCCATTGACCGTGATCACCTCGGCAATCGCCCGGCCCAGGATCGTGCCGCCGGACTTGGCCAGTGCCTCGTACTCCGCGACGATCTCGGCGCACACACCGTACTTCACCTCATCGCCGCAGTGGGGGCTCATGGTCAGGGAAGTGTAGGCCACCGGCAGGGCCAGCCTCATCTCGCTGAGGCGTTTTCCCGGGCTGCGATCCAGCATCGACAGCACCGCGGCGGCGGCGGTCAGGCCGCAGTCATAGCCGCGGCCGAGCGGCGCGTTGAAAAAGAAGTGGCCGGACTTTTCAAAGCCGGCCAGGGCGCCGATCTCGGCGGTCTTGCGCTTGATGTAGCTGTGGCCGGTCTTCCAATAGACGGTGGAGGCGCCGTTGGCGGCGAGGACCGGATCGGTGGCGTAAAGTCCAGTGGACTTCACGTCGACCACGAACTTGGCGTTCGGATACAGGGGGGCAAGGTCGCGGGCGAGCATCAGGCCGATCTTGTCGGCGAAGATTTCCTCGCCGGTGTCGTCCACCACGCCGCAGCGGTCCCCGTCGCCATCAAAGCCCAGGGCAAGGTCGGCGCCGCTCTCGCGCACCCGCTTAGCCATGTCGTGCAGCATCTCGACGTCTTCGGGATTGGGGTTGTAGCGGGGGAAGGTCCAATCCAGCTCGCAGTCCATCTCGATGACCTCGGCGCCCATGCGGCGCAGGGCCTCGGGGGCAAAGGCGCCGGCGGTGCCGTTGCCGCAGGCGGCCACCACCTTCAGCGGGCGCTTCAGGCTGCAGCGGGCGGCGACGTCGGCGATGTAGCGTTCGGCCACGCCCTGCACATGGGTCAAGGTTCCGCCCGGCCGCTCGACCCCGGCGCCGCCAAGGACGATGTCCTTCAAGCGGCCGATCTCGTCAGGACCAAAGGTCAGGGGCGGCTGGGCGCCCATCTTCACCCCGGTCCAGCCGTTCTCGTTGTGGCTGGCGGTGACCATGGCCACGCAGGGCGCCTCCAGGTCGAACTGGGCGAAATAGGCCACGGGGGACAGGGCCAGGCCGATGTCCAACACCTCGCAACCGGCGGACAGCAGGCCCAGGATCAAGGCCTGTTTCACCGACTGGGAATAGGAGCGGTAGTCGTGTCCGACCACGATGCGCCGCTGACCCAGCTCCTGGATATAAGTTCCTAAGCCCAGGCCCAGGGCCTGGAGGCCCAGCAGGCTGATCTCGGTGTCGAGCACCCAGCGGGCGTCATATTCACGAAAGCCCGTGGCCTTCACCAGGGGGACGGATTCGTAGGCCAGGGAGTTGGCGGCGATGTCGGAACGCGGGGTGAGCAACATGGCGCCTCTTTGGCATGGGACGGGGGCCGGGCTCAAACGGTTGTGACCCCGATCGGTTCAGTCCGTTGAATTTGCCTGTTTCTCGCCCCGTAGCCGGGGCGGGGGCGTTGCGGGTCTCAACGGCGTCTGTGCCGTCCTAGCGGGTGTTGGTGAAGGCTTGGTCACAAGGGTGTGGCCGAACGGCGCCGGCGAGGGCGCGCCCTGACCCTGTGGCCAGACAAGAGCGAGGGCGATCATGATCAGGGCGACAAGCGCCAGCAGGGGCAGGGCGATCTGGTCGCGCATGGGCCTATCTCTATAGAGACGCGCCACCGTTCCCGCCACGCGTGCTTGACGCCATCCAGGCCAGGCCCTAGCCCGGCGCCAAATCAGCGTCGGAGGCTTCATGCCGCGTCTCGTCCTACTTCGTCATGGCCAGAGCCAATGGAACCTGGAAAACCGGTTCACCGGCTGGGTGGACGTAGACCTGACCGCCGAGGGCGAAGCCCAGGCTCGGCGCGGCGGAGAACTGATCAAGGCGCGGGGGCTGGAGTTCGACCGGGCCTATGCTTCGGTCCTCACTCGCGCCATCCGCACCGGCCTGATCGCGCTGCGGGCCGCGGATCAGCTGTGGATTCCCATGGATAAGGACTGGCGGCTGAATGAACGGCACTACGGCGGCCTGACCGGCCTGGACAAGGCCGAGACCGCGGCGAAGCACGGCGAGGATCAGGTGAAGGTCTGGCGCCGGTCCTATGATGTGCCGCCGCCGCCGCTGGCGCCGGGCGGGCCTTATGACTTCACCCGCGATCGCCGCTACGCCGGCGCTGTCCTGCCCGACACCGAGAGCCTGAAGACTACTCTGGACCGGGTGCTGCCCTATTGGACGGCGACCATCGCGCCCAAGCTTCGCGCCGGGGAAACGATCCTGGTGGCGGCGCACGGCAATTCCTTGCGGGCCATCGTCAAGCTGCTGTTCGCCGTGCCGGACGACCAGATCGTGGGGGTGGAAATTCCCACCGGCAATCCCTTGCTGATCGACCTTACCGCCGATCTGAAGCCCACCGCCGCGCTCTATCTGGACGCCGGTCGGGCCGAGGCGCTGCCGCCGGCGCCATAGGCGAGGGGCCGAGGGGATCCGGCCTGCGGCGTATCGCGCGTGACCCTCGCTGGAAGGGCCTGGAAGTATTGCGTTAATCTGCCCGCAATACAGTTACCGAGTCTTTCAAACTTGGGGAACTCATGTCGGACGCGGCCGCCCAGAGCGTGCAACATCGCAAGCTCACGCAGGCTGAGGTGGATGTCATTTGCCTGCGCCACGACCGGCTGTGGTCGTCGCGCATGGGCGGGGCGCGGGCGGTGTTCACCTGGAAGGATCTGACCGGCCTGGACCTGTCAGGGCGCAACCTCTGTGACGCCGACTTCACCGGGGCGATCCTGGTGGACTGCAAGATGCGCGGCGCGCGGCTGGACAACGCCAACCTGTTCGGCGCGGACCTGCAGAACGTCGACCTGACAGAGGCGTCTCTGCGGCGCTCGGACTTGCGCGGCGCCTGCCTGCGCGGGGCCAACCTGACCGGGGCGGACCTGTTCGAGGCTGACCTGCGTGAGGGCGCCATCGCCGCCGCCGACCGATCGCTGGGCCTTCGCGTGCTGGAGCACGCTGACCGCGGCACTCAGGCCCAGGGCGTGATCCTGGCCGGCGCTAACCTGGAACGCTCGCGACTGTCGGGGGTCATGGCCGTAAAGGCTGACTTCTCCGACGCCATCCTTAAGGACGCCAAGCTGGTGCGGGCGAACCTGAAGCAATGCAACATGAACGGGGCCAACCTGGCGGGCGCCGACCTATCGGGCGCGGACCTGTCCGGCGCCGACATGCGGGACGCCATCCTGGTGGGCGCCAAGACCTATAGCTGGAACATCAGCAGCGCCGACATGACCGGCGCCTTGACCGACAAGACCGTGGGCCAAGACGTCAGCGAACTGCCCTACGATGACATGCTGCGAGCCCACGCACGCTGGTGCGAGACCGGCGGGCGGGAGGGTGCGCCGTCCGTGTTCGACAACGCCGACCTGCGCTCGCTGAAGTCGATCACGGGTTTCAACCTCACCGCCCTATCGGCCAAGGGCGCGACCTTCTACGGCCTCGACATGAGCGGCGTGCAGTTGCAGGGCGCCAGGCTGGAGGGGGCGGACCTGCGGGCCTGTAACCTTCGCCGGGCCGATCTTCGCGGCTGCCGGTTGATCGGCGCCAAGCTCTCCGGTTCGGATCTGCGCGACGCCCAACTGGGTCCGCTGGTGATCGGACCAAACCGCACCCTGGCCAGCGACTTGACGGGGGCCCTTCTCAAAAACGCCGACTTCGCCCGCGCCGACCTGCGGCAAGCCATCCTGATCGGCACGGACCTGTCACGGTCCAATTTCACCGGCGCCTTCCTCAAGGGGGCCGATGTGACCGACGCCCTCCGGGTAGGGACAAGGGGCCTAGACGGTGTGTTCTGAAGCTTAACCTTAACCGTTTCGTCGGTATTGGCGTGTTAGGTGCGAAAATCATCGTTCCGTGAACCTGGCTATCCAATCCCATGAACGCCGCCCAAGCCTATGCCGGTCGCCGCCGCCTTACTCAGGGCGAACTGGACATGATGATCGACGCGCACGAGCGCTATACGGCGGGGCGGCCCGGCGGCAAGCGGATGTCCCTGTGCTTTGTCGACATGTCGGGCTTGAACCTGTCCGGGCGCAACCTCTGCGACGCCGACTTCACCGGCTCCAGCTTCGATGGCGCCCGCATGCTCGGAACCCAACTGGAGCGAGCCACGCTGTTCGGCTGCGACCTGCGCACGGCGGACCTGCGCAAGGCGGTACTCAATCGCGCCGATCTGCGCGGCGCCTGCCTCAGGGGCGCCAACCTGGCCAACGCCAATCTGAAGCAGGCCGACTTCCGTGTCGGCCAAATCTCCGTGCCGCATCCTTCGCGGGGTTTGAATTCCATGCGGCACGAAAACCGCAGCGGCGAGATGGACCACGCCATCCTCACCGGCGCCACCCTGGACGGGGCGAACATGGGCGAGGCCTCCGCCTATGCCACCGACTTCTCCGACTGCTCCCTGCGCGGCGCGGTCATGACCAGCGCCAACCTTAAGGACGCCAACCTCAGCGGCGCCATCCTCGAAGGGGCGGACGTCGGCGGGGCCAATCTGGAGGGCGCCAATCTAGAGGGCGCGGTGCTTACCGGCGTCGACATGGGACGGGCTCGCACCTCCGGGGCAAATATGACCGGCTGCCTGACCCATCCCAGCCATGAATCGCTGATGCGGGCCCCGCTAATGGCCCAGATCGCCAAGGCGCACCACGCCTGGGTCGCCACTGGCGGCAAGAGCGGTAGCGCGGGCAGGCTGGACGGCGAGGACCTGCGCACGCTGGGCGACGCGCTCAAGGGCATGCGCTTGACGGCCATCAGCGCCAAGGGCGCCTGCATGGTGGGCATGGACCTGACCGCCGCCCATCTGCAGGGCGCCAATCTCGAGGGCGCCGATCTGCGCGGGGTGGTGTTCAAGGGCGCCGACCTGCGCGGGGTGAAGATGGCCGGCGCCAACCTGACCAAGGCCGACCTGCGCGGCGCCCAGATCGGCGCCCTGCCGCTTGGTCCCAACCGATCGACGCCGGCGTCGCTGGCCGGATGTCGATTGCGCTACGTCCAGGCCCAGGCGGCGGACCTGTGCGACGCCATCCTGGACGAGGCCGATCTGAACGGCGGCGATTTCACCGGCGCCCTGTTGATAGGCGCCAGCTTGAAGGGCGCGGATATATCGTCGGTCACCGGTCTGGATCTTGGCGTGGATATCTAAACCGCAAAAAAGGGCAACGCCCTCTGGCGCCGCCCCGATTTTCACCGTTTGAAGGACCGCTTAGGCGGCCTTTTCACTTTCGATCAGGGGTTCCTTGGGCTGGGCGGCGCCGATCTCGATGCGGCGGGGCTTCAGCGCTTCGGGCAGTTCGCGCTTCAGGCTGATCGACAGCAGACCGTCGGCCAGTTGGGCGTCGGTGACCAGCACATAGTCGGCCAGCTGGAAGCGGCGCTCGAAATTGCGCTCCGCCAGGCCGCGGTGCAGGTAGCGCTTGGCATCATCATTGGCGACCTTGCGGCCCTGAACGGTCAGGAGGTTTTCCTTGATCTCGATGTTCAGGTCTTCGGCCTTGAAGCCGGCCACCGCGATCTCGATGCGGTAGGCGTTCTCGGCGGTGCGCTCGATATTGTACGGGGGATAGCCGGTGGCCGTCTCGGTGGTCGCGGCGTCGAGCAGGTCGGCCAGGCGGTCGAAGCCGACGACGGAACGATAGAGCGGCGAGAAGTCGATGGTTCGCATAGGTAGATCCTTCTTGGACAAGCAAGGTTTCGCGCGGACCGTCCACGAGCCGAAGCGGCCTCGCGTGTGATCCGGAAGGCCCGGAAATCCAGCGCCTTCATGAAATTAGGTAGGCGGGGCTTCGTTCGGTTCAAGGGGTTGCGACCCCGTCTTTCGAACCCGGTCTGAACACTGTTCACTTGCACGCCGCCGATGGCCGGGGTACGGGCGGAATTAGAGTTCAAATCCAACCCAACACCCCGAGGAGACTTTCGTCCATGGCCACGCTTCAAGAGCTCACCGACCGCGTCAAGATGGCTGTGGGTGATGACTCCGGTCTCGGCAAGAGCCTGAAATTCAATCTGAAGGGCGACGGCGTCGTCTATATCAACGGCGCGGAAGTCTCCAACGAAGACCAGCCGGCCGACCTGACCATGACCATCGCGCTGGACGACCTGGTGTCCATGGGCGAGGGCAAGCTGGACCCGATGACCGCGGTGATGAGCGGCCGTCTGCAGCTGTCCGACATGGGCGTGGCCATGGGTCTGCAAGGCAAGATGCAGACGCTCTTCAACAAGATGCGCTAGTGGCGGCCGACCCCGCGCCCCTGGTCGCGACCCCCGCCGCGCCGGTTCCGCCGGGCGGTGAGGCGGCGTGGTTCCAGGGCGCGGGCGAGGTGCGTCTACGCGCGGCCCTCTTCCCGGCTTCGGGGACGCCGCGCGGCTCGGTGGTGCTCAGCGGAGGGCGCACCGAACCGATCGAGAAGTATTTCGAGGTCATTGAGGAGCTGCGGGGGCGCGGCTTCACCGTCCTGGCCCACGACTGGCGGGGACAGGGGCTTTCGCACCGTCTGCTGCCTGATCGCCTGAAGGGCCACGCCGCCGGCTACAAGGACTTCGTCGCCGACTTTTCCGCCCTGATCGGCGCCTATGAGAGCCGTCTGCCCAAGCCCTGGATCGCGCTGGGCCATTCCATGGGCGGCTGCCTGACCCTGTTGGCCCTGGCGCTGGGTCAGACGGGCTTCGCTGGCGCGGTGCTGTCGGCCCCGATGCTCGGCCTGCACACCGGCCCGATCCCGCAGCCCATCGGCAAGGCCCTGGCGACCACCCTGACCAGCGCGGGACGCGGCGGCTCGGAGGTCCAGGCCAAGGCCAACAATCACGAGCCCCAGCCCTTCGAAGGCAATGCCCTGACCCACGACCGGGCGCGCTACGAGCGCAACCAGGCCCAGGTGGAAGCCTGCCCAGACCTGGCTCTGGGTGGCCCGACCTGGGGCTGGCTGGACTTCGCCTTCAAGGCCATGGGCGTGCTGAACTCCGGTCCCGGCGTGCCGAAGATCGACATTCCGGTGACGGTCGTGGCGGCCGGCGGCGACAAGGTCGTCAATGTCGCCGCCCAACGCCGCGTCACGGCGCGCATCCCCCACGGCCGCTTCGTTGAAATCCCCGGCGCCTACCACGAGATCCTGCAGGAGACCGACGACCTGCGCTCACAGTTCTGGGGTGAATTCGACGCCCTGGCGGCCAAGGTCGCCGAGCCGGTATCGGCCTAGTTGGTGGCCCGTTTCAACGCCACCAGCGCCTCGTCCAGCACCGCCCGATCACCGGCGATGGCCACCTGGCCCCCGAATTGGCCCACCGGCGCGCCGCTCCAGTCGGTGACGAAGCCGCCGGCGCCCTCCAGCACGGGGATGGCGGCGTCGATGTCCCAGCTCTTCAGGCCCGCCTCCACCACCAGATCGATCTTGCCTGCCGCCACCTGGGCATAGGCATAGGCGTCGCAACCGGTGCGGGCCAGACGGGCGGCGGAGCGCACCTGGCGCCAAGCCCCCATCTCCGCGCCGTTGAAACAGGCATGCGGATCGGTGGTGGCGATGATCGCCTGGGTCAGGACCACGCCCTTGCGCACCTTCAGCACCTTGGTGGGATCGCGACTGACCAGGCGCGAGCCGCCGGCGTGGCCGATGTAGATCTCGCCGGTATAGGCTTGGCCGATGGAGCCCAGCACCGGGCGGCCCTGGTGCCGAAGGCCAATCAGGGTCGTCCACACCGGCAAGCCGGCGATGAAGGCGCGGGTGCCGTCCACCGGGTCCAGCACCCAGACAAACTCGGCGTCCGGCCGGTCTTCGCCATATTCCTCGCCGATCACCCCGTGCTCCGGGTAGTAGGTGCTGATCAGCTTGCGGATCGCCGCCTCGGCGCCCTTGTCGGCGGCCGTGACCGGATCGAAGACCCCGTCGGGGTTCTTGTCGTCCAGGCCGTGATCGGCGCGAAACAGCGGCAGGATGACCTCGGCGGCGGCGGCATTGAGGTCGAGAAGGAAGCCATCAAGGGCTTCAAGATGTTCGGGGCTCAGCATGGACAAGCCATAGCCGAGCCCTGGGCAGTGTCCAGACATCAGCAAAACGGCCCACCCGCGGCCGGGGCCGCGGGTCCGTCCGTCCTAACCCCCAAGTCGAACGGGTACGATCCGTCGCGAGCGACGGCGGGCGCTCGGCGCGCGGGCAGAGGCCGGCGGGCCCGCGCCGCGCGCCAAGAGGAACTTTTAGGCCGCGTCGATCTCGCCGTTCAGGGACTTGGCCAGGTCGAGCAGCCGCCGACGCGGACGTTCGCCGAGCTGATAATAGGCCCGGATCAGGTCCAGGGTTTCCTTGCGCGCCACCAACTCCCCCGGGCCAGCGTCGTTGCGTTCGGGTTCGCGTTCGCGGAAGCGGGGACCAGCCTCGGACAGGCCGTCGAAGAAATAGCCCACCGGCACTTCCAGCGCTTCGGACAGCTGCCACAGGCGGGCGGCGGAGATGCGGTTGGCCCCGCACTCGTACTTTTGAATCTGCTGGAACCGCACGCCGCAGGAACCGGCCAGTTGCTGCTGGGTCAGGCCCAGAAGACGGCGCCGCCGACGCAGTCGCTTGCCGAGGTGAACGTCGATGTCATCGCCCATGGAGAACGCCCCGTTGTGTCGAATACCTTGTGCCGAAACGGCACGTCTGGCCTTGGTATCGGCAAGGCGTGTGCCGCGGCTCGCGCGCTGGCAGAAGGCGCGTTGCGCTGGCGGCCCGGGCTGGCCTAATTGGCGCGATGGTCAAGATCCGCGGCGGCGCTGCTCAGGACTTCATGTGGCGGTTGGAAGCCCTGGGGTTCGACCTGTTCACCCTGCTGATGCGCGCCCTGCCTGTGGAGGCGGCGTCCAGCCTGGGCGGCTGGCTGGGCGCGACGGTGGGGCCGATGACCCGACAGCACCAGGCGGCGGAGCGGAACCTGCGCCTGGCCTTCCCGAAACTGGACGACGCCGGTCGTGCAAACCTGCTCGCCGCCCAGTGGGACAATGTCGGCCGCGCCTTCGCCGAATTCCCCATCGTCGATCGCCTGACCCCCGCCAGCGGCCGGGTGGAGGTGGTGAACGCCGGGCGACTGGCCGAGATCGCGGCCAGCGGCCGCCCGGTGGTGTTCGTCTCGGGCCATTTTTCCAACTGGGAAGTCATGCCCGCCACCATCGTCGCCTCGGGGGTCGCCTGCGACATGACCTACCGGGCGGCCAACAACCCCTACGTCGACGCGCGCATCAAGCGCAGCCGGTTCCGCTATGGCGTGCGACTGTTCGCGCCCAAGGGCGCCGATGGCGCGCGGGAGCTGTTGGCGGCGCTGCGGCGCGGCGTGTCGGTGGCCCTAATGAACGACCAGAAATACGACGGTGGCGTGCCGGCGCCCTTCTTCGGCCGCGAGGTCCAGACCCTGCCGGCGGCCGTGCGCCTGGCGCTGCGGTTCGGCACGGTGCTGCAGCCGATGTCGGTCCAGCGGGTTGGCGGCGCCCGGTTCCGCTGCATCGTGCATGAGCCGATCACCGTGGCGGAGACCGGCGACCGCACCGCCGACATCGCGGCCGGCGTGGCGGCGATCACCGCCTTTATCGAAGCGCGGGTGCGGGAGCGGCCGCAGGAGTGGTTCTGGGTCCACCGCCGCTGGCCGGCGAAGGATTATGAGGGATTGGCGAAGGCGGGATTCTAGCCTCTACCCGTTCGGGTTCAGCGCCTGCCACCGCTCCAGCGCTTCGTCCGGCCCGGCATAGGCTTCCTGCAGGATTGGGTTCCAATAGCGCAGGGCTTCCAGCGGGATGCGCTTGCCGGAGACGGCGCAGAGCACATAGCGGCCGGGCCGCAGGATCGCGATCTCGCCGTCGCCATAGTGGACGGTGGCGATCTCATTGGCCTTGCCGGTGAAGTCTCGGTCGTGGGCGTTCATGGCAGCAGAATACCGCGTTAAGGGGCGGGCTCCAAATGGGGACAATGCGGGGCGGTTAGAAGAGGTTGCCCTGATCGGGCGCCTCGGCCTTGGCGCGGGGGGGGCGCGGCGTTGAAACTGCCGTTGGCGGCGATGCCGAAGGTGCGCCGTCGACCAAGGCCTGGCGCGCGCCGTCGGCGAAGACCATGCGCACTTCCTCACCGGCGGCCAGCAAGCCGGCCCCGCGGACCAGCCGCCCGTCGCCATGGTGCACCCGGGCGAAACCACGGGTCAGGGGGCCATCGGGATTGAGCGACAGGCGCAGCTTCTCCACGGCGATCAGCCGCTCGATCGAGCGCTGCACACCGCGATGCACCGCCGGCGCCATGCGCACGCCGACCCCGGCCAGGCGCTCGCGGCGGACCTGGATCGGACGCTCCAGCAAACCTGGTCGCAGGCGGGCGGCGACACGCAGGTGGTCCTGGCGGTGGGCCGAGACGTTCTTCTCCAGCGCCGCGCCCAGGCGGCCCGAGGCGATGTCCAGCCTCTGGGTGGCGATCGCCAGCAGGTCGGCGGGGCGGGGCAGGCCGCGGCTGGCGGCCGACAGGCGAGTGCGGCGATGCTCCAGGGCCCGCTCGCCGCACTGGATCATCCGGCGGCCGTAGTCGGCCACGGCGGCGGCAAGTTCGGCGAACACCGGGGTGGCGATCTCGGCGGCGGCGGTGGGGGTGGGCGCGCGGCGGTCGGAGACGAAGTCGATCAGGGTCGTGTCGGTCTCGTGGCCCACGGCGCTGATCAGGGGAATGTCGCTGGCGGCGGCGGCCCGGGCCAGGGCCTCGTCGTTGAACGGCCACAGGTCCTCTACTGAACCGCCGCCCCGCGCGACGATCAGCAGGTCGGGCCGGGGGATCGGACCGTCCTGGCCAAGGGCGTTGAAGCCCTCGATGGCGGCGCGCACCTGGGCGGCGGCCTGGTCGCCCTGGACCACCACCGGCCAGACGATCACCCGGCAGGGCCAGCGGTCGCGGATGCGGTGTAGGATGTCGCGGATCACCGCCCCGGTGGGGCTGGTAATCACCCCGATCACCCGGGGCATGGAGGGCAGGGGACGCTTGCGAGCCGTCTCGAACAGGCCCTCGCTCGCCAGCTTGGCCTTCAGCCGCTCAAGCTGGGCCAGCAAAGCGCCGACGCCAGCCGGGGCCATGGTCTCGATGATGATCTGGTACTGCGAGCGGCCCGGATAGGTGGTGACCTTGCCGGTGACGATCACCTCCAACCCGGTCTCGGGCCGCACGTTCAGCGACCGGACATTGCCCTTCCAGATCACCCCAGAGATCGAGGCGCGCTCGTCCTTGATGTCGAGGTAGACGTGGCCGTTGCCGTGGAAGGTGACCTTCGAGAGCTCCCCGCGCAGACGAACGAAGCCGTAGGCGTCCTCGATGGTCCGTTTCAGGGCGAAGGCCAGTTCCGAGACGGAATAGGCCTGGGCGTTGTTGTCGCCAGCGGCGGACTCAGACTCGGGAAGGATGTCGCTCATTCAGATAGAGTAGCCGTCCCTCCCCGCGAAGGGGAGGGATCGGATCGTCCAATCCTAGATGAGCCGTCCTAGATGTACCGGCGCAGGCTGCGAGCCAGTTCGGTGGCGCCGGACTTCTTCTTGGTCTGCTGCGGCTGATAGGCGACCCGGGCGTGGTCGTTGCAGTAGGGGCCGTCGCCGCCGGAGCGGCGACCGCAGAAGGTGAAGTCGTCCGTCGAGGGATCACCGATCGGCCACTTGCACATGTGGGCGCCGAGCGTCAGCACCGTGGCGGTGCCGGGCGCTTCCACATAGGTCACGGGCCGGGGCGCCGGGACCTGCGTGGTCTCGGGCGAGGCCGCGGCGACGGCCGGGCGGCGGGCGGCCGGCTGGCTTGCGGCAACGGGTCGCGCCGGGCGCGCGGCCTTGAAAACCTGGCGGGCGGGCTGCGAGGGCGCCGCGCGGCCGGACAGGCCCAATCGGTGCACCTTGCCGATCACCGCATTGCGGGTGACCCCGCCTAGCTGCTTCGCGATCTGGCTGGCGGACAGGCCGTCTAGCCAAAGTTTCTTAAGTGTTTCAACGCGCTCTTCGGTCCAACCCATGACAGAAACCCTCCAACCCCTGCTGCAAGGCGGGCAAGGCGTTCCCCATAAACGCACAAACCCACATCTTGTGTCCCCGAGGCCTACCGCACCCGATGGCCTACAACATATCGTGCACAAACCCTTAAGGGACACAATAGGCGCCCCATGATCTGTCCACAGGATCAATATGTTGAGTGGGCGCCGTGCGACTTGCACATGGCGGTGCGCGAGCGCACATCAAGCCTATGAAGGATATGCCTGCCGCCGCCGTCGTCCCGCCGCTGCCCCGCGAATACCAGGGCGTCAATTGGGAGGGTCTGAAGACCCTGTATCTGCGCGAGGTGCGCCGGTTCTGGAAGGTGGGGATGCAGACCCTGACCGCCCCGGTGGTCACCGCCCTGCTCTACATGATGGTCTTCGTCGTGGCCGTGGGCCGCAAGCGGGTGGTGGAGGGCGTCGATTTCGGCCTGTTCATCGTGCCGGGCCTCGTGATGATGCAGATCCTGGGCAACGCTTTCTCCAACTCCTCGTCATCGCTGCTGCAGGCCAAGATGAACGGCCTGATCGGCGACTTCCTGACCCCGCCGCTCTCGCCGGCCGAGCAGGTGGCGGGTTTCGCCCTGGGCGCGGCGACACGGGGCATAGTGGTGGGGGCCATTGCTGGCCTGGCGGTGCTGCCCTTCGCCCACGGCCTGCACGTCGCCCACCTCTGGGCGGTGCTCTATTTCGGCTTTGGCGCGTCCATGGTGATGGGGCTGCTGGGCATCGTGGCGGCGATCTGGTCGGAAAAGTTCGATCACATCGCGGCGGTGAGCAATTTCATCATCACCCCGATGACCTTCCTGTCAGGCACATTCTACCTCGTGGACGGCCTGCCTGAGCCTTTCCGCACGATCTCCCACTTCAACCCGTTCTTCTATCTGATCGACGGCTTCCGCTACGGCTTCATCGGCGTGTCCGATGGTTCCCTGGCGGTGGGCGCGGCGATGACCGGGGTGCTGGTGGTGTTGCTGACCGCGGTCTGCTGGTGGATGTTCGACACGGGATACAAGCTGAAGACCTGAGGGAGACCCATGGCGACGGTCCGCTATCTGGTGAATGACGTGGAGGCGTCGGCGGCCTTCTATGCCGGCCAGCTTGGCTTCGACATCGTCCAGCAGTTTGGTCCGAACATGGCCATCCTGCGCAAGGATGATCTTACCCTCTGGCTGGCCGGGCCCAGCGCCTCCGCGTCCCGGCCGATGCCGGACGGGCGCAAGCCGCAACCCGGTGGCTGGAACCGTTTCGTCGTCGAAACCGCCGATCTCGACGCCCTGGTGACCTCGCTGAAGACCGCCGGCGCCGTGTTCCGCAACGACATCGTCACGGGGCCGGGCGGTCGGCAGATCCTGGTCGAGGATCCGTCCGGCAATGTGGTGGAGCTGTTCCAGGCGGGGTGAGCGGCGATCCGTGTGGCTCAATAGTGAAAGCGGCACTGGGCGATCTGGAGCGCCTGATCCGGGCCTATGCCGGTGACCCGGTACACCAGCCGATCCTCCAGGGTGATCCGCCGTGACCACCAGCCTTTCAGGTCGCCCTTCAGCGGTTCGGGTTTGCCGATGCCCGCAAAGGGGTTGCGGCGGCACTCTTCGATCAAGCCGTTGAGGCGCTCCAGGATATTGCGGTCGGCGTGCTGCCAGTGGAGGTAGTCTTCCCAGGCCTGGTCCGCGAAGACCAGCTTCACGGCGCGGTCAACTCGCGCTCCTGGCCTTCGCCGGCGTCCAGTTGCGCCATAGCCTCGCGCAGGCGTTCGGCGTTGCGATGGCTTGAGAAGAGGTGGAGGGTTTCTTCCATCGCCGTCCAATCGGCCAGGGACACCATCACCACCGCCTCGGCCTTCTGGCGGGTGATAACCACCGGCGCCCGGTCTTCCACGACACGGTCCATCACCGCCTTCAGGTTGGCGCGAGTGTCGGAGTAGCTGAGCACATCCACGGCGATTTCCCTCGGCATGCATCGAATATGTACGGAAATTCGTACAAATGCAATTGCTCCGAACATCGCCCAGCCAAAGTGCGCGCCGCCCAACTGTCACATCCCCGCGATTGACAGCGCGGCCCCTTGAGACGAAAACGCCACGCTTCCCGTCCCCGCGCCCGTAGGCGTGGGGATTTCGCGCTTTCTGGGAGGCCCTTACGATGGCGCAACAAACCTCGCCGACCGTTCCGAATGACCACATCCTGGGCGTCTACAATCGCGCCCCGCTGGCGTTCGAACGAGGCCGAGGCGCGCGCCTCTACACCGTTGAGGGCGAGGAATACCTGGACTGCCTGGCCGGCATCGCCACCACCGGCCTGGGCCACGCCCACCCCAAGGTGGTGCAGGCCCTGAAGGACCAGGCCGAGAAGCTGTGGCACGTGTCCAACATCTTCCGGATTCCGGGTCAGGAAGCCCTGGCCAAGAAGCTGACCGACGCCACCTTCGCCGACGTGGTGTTCTTCACCAACTCCGGCACCGAGGCCATCGAGTGCGCGCTGAAGACGGCGCGCAAATATCACTGGGTGAACGGCCAGCCGGAGCGCATCGACATCTTCGGCTTCGACGGCGCCTTCCACGGGCGCAGCTATGCGGCCGTCTACGCCGCTGGCAACCCGTCCTACACCGAGGGCTTCGGTCCCGCGCTGCCCGGCTACAAGACCCTGCCGTTCGGCGACATGGAGGCTTTCAAGGCCGCCGTCGGCCCGACCACGGCGGCGGTGATCATCGAGCCGGTGCAAGGCGAGGGCGGCGCCCGCGCCCTGCCGGAAGCCGACCTGAAGGCCCTGCGCGACCACTGTACCGAAAACGGCGTGCTGGTGATCTATGACGAAATCCAGTGTGGCCTTGGCCGCACCGGCAAGCTCTTTGCCCATGAGTGGGCTGACGGTGCCGCGCCGGACATCATGTGCGTGGCCAAGGCCCTGGGCGACGGCTTCCCCGTCGGCGCCTGCCTGGCCACCGCCGAAGCGGCCAAGGGCATGACCGTGGGCTCGCACGGCTCCACCTACGGCGGCAATCCCCTGGCCATGGCCGTGGGACTGGCGGCGTTCGAAGAGCTGAACAGCCCCGCGACCCTGGAAAACGTGCGCACCATCGCCAGCTATTTCACCCAGGGGCTCAAGGGCCTGCAGGACCGCTACCCGGACGTCATCGCCGACGTTCGCGGCAAGGGCCTGCTGATCGGCATCAAGCTGATCCCCAATAATCGCGACTTCATGCAGGCGGCACGCGACGAAAAGCTGCTGATCGCCGGTGGCGGCGACAACTGTGTGCGGCTGTTGCCGTCGCTGTTGCTCACCGCCGAGGAAGCCCGCGAAGCCGTCGAAAAGCTGGAGCGCACCTGCGAGGCGGTGCGGAAGAAGGCGGCGGCGGCGTGACCGCGCCCCGCCACTTCCTCGACCTGTGGAGGATGGACGGCGGGACCCTTCGCGCCATCCTCGAGGACGCCAAGGCGCGCAAGGCCGCCCGCAAGGGCTGGCCGCAAGGCCGGGTCGACGCCGACGCGCCTGCTCGCGACCGGGTGTTGGCGATGATCTTCCAGAAGAACTCCACGCGCACCCGGTTCTCGTTCGACGCGGCGATCCGGCAGTTGGGCGGGCAGGGGATCATCTCCTCGTCCACCGACATGCAGCTGGGCCGTGGCGAGACCATCGAGGACACCGCCAAGGTGCTGTCGCGCATGGTCGATGCGGTGATGATCCGCGCCGATCGCCATGAGGACGTGGAGCGCTTCGCCCTGGCCTCCAGCGTTCCGGTAATCAACGGCCTCACCGACAGGAGCCATCCGTGTCAGATCCTGGCCGACCTGATGACTTTCGAGGAGCACCGCGGGCCGGTGGCGGGCAAGACCATCGCCTGGGTCGGGGACGGCAACAACGTCTGCGCCAGCTTCATTCACGCCACGGCCAAGCTGGGCTTCAAGCTGGTGGTGGCCTGCCCGCCCCAGTATCACCCCGACCTGCGTGACCTGGCCCGCGCGGCCGAGGAGCAGGGCCGTGTGGAGATCACCGACGATCCCCGCGCCGCCGTGGCCGGCGCCCACTGCGTGGTGGCCGATACCTGGGTCTCCATGGGCGATGTCGATCACGACGAGCGCGTCGAGGCCCTCGAGCCCTACCAGGTGGACAAGGCCCTGATGGACTTGGCCGATCCGCAGGGGGTGTTCCTGCACTGCCTGCCGGCCCACCGCGGGGAGGAAGTCACCGACGAGGTCATGGACGGCCCCCGCTCCCTGGTCTGGGACGAGGCCGAGAACCGCATCCACATCCAGAAGTCGATCCTGGCCTGGTGTTTCGGCGGCGTGGCTTGAGGGCGACTTCGCCGCGCTGGACTTCGCCCAAAGAGCCCCTATATCCCCGCCGTGCCTGACATGACCCCACCCAAAGACGACCCCAGCGACGATGTCGTCGCTGCCTTTCAGATCGAGAACCAGCCGGTTCGCGGGCGCATCGTGCGCCTGGGCGCGGCCGTGGATGATATCCTGACGCGACATGCCTATCCCGTGCCGGTGGCCAACCTGCTGGGCGAGGCCTGCGCCCTGGCGGCGGTGGTCGGCGCCTCATTGAAGTTCGAGGGGCGGCTGATTGTCCAGGCCCAGGGTGACGGGCCGGTGCGCTATGTCGTGGTCGACTACGACACCGAGGGCTCGCTGCGAGGCTATTGCCGCTACGACGCCGAGCGGGTGGCGGAGGTGTCCGGCGGGCTGATGCAGCCGGGCGCCAAGACCCTGCTGGGCCAAGGCGTGTTCATCATGACCGTCGACCAGGGGGCGGACATGGACCGCTACCAGGGCGTCACCCCCATCGAGGGCGAGACCCTGGCCCTGTGCGCGGAGCAGTATTTCGCCCAGTCGGAACAGACTCCCACCCGCGTGCGCCTGGCGGTCGGACAGGCCGACTCCGGCGAGGGGCTGAAATGGCGCGCCGGCGGCCTGATCATCCAGAATATCGCCGAGGATAACGCCCGCGGCCCCACGGAAGAGGCCTGGATCACCGCCCAGGCCCTGTTCATCACCGTGGGCGAAGACGAGCTGATCGACCCGACGATCTCCAGCGAACTGCTGCTGTTCCGCCTGTTCCACGAGGACGGGGTGCGGATGTTCACGCCCCAGCCGCTGAAGGCCTTCTGTCGTTGTTCCGAGGAACGCATCACCAGCGTGCTGCAATCCTTCCCCGCCGAGGACCGCGCCAGCATGGTCGAGGACGACGGCCACATCCGCGTCACCTGCGAATACTGTTCACGCGTCTATGAGCTGACGCCGGAAGCGGTCGGGTAAAAATCTCTCTTCCCTTCTGGGGGAAGTACCCGCGCAGCGGGGGAAGGGGGCTCCAGCTTGGCGCGAACGCCGGCTCTCCGCTGAAGCCCCCATCGTCTCGGCGCTGCTAGCGCCGAGCCCCTTCCCCCCAAGGGGAAGAGAACGGATCTAGTTCACCCGCCTCACCGCCTCGGGCAGATGCAGGGAAAACTCCGGGATCTCGGCGTCGAAGATATCGCCGCCATCGGTGACCATCTGGTAGCTGCCGCGCATGGCCCCCGACGAGGTGGTCAGGGGGCAGGCTGAGACGTAGCGATAGGCTTCCCGCGCCTTCAGGGTCGGCTGGTCGCCGACCACGCCGGCGCCGCGCACCTCTTCCGCCCGGTTCATGGCGTCGGTGATGATCCAGTGGCGCGAGACCAGTTGCACCGTCTCCGCGCCATGGTTCTCGATCTCTATGGTGTAGGACCAGGTGAACTGGTTGTTGGCGGGGTCGGACTGCTCCGGCTGATAGACCGGCGCGGCGCGCACCAGGATGTCCCGCGTGCGGGCGGTGTAGACATCCCGGGGTGGACCCCTGCTCACGCTGTGTCCCCCTTATGCCGCATCGAGCGCCCGCTCGATGTCGCGGGCTAGGTCGCCCGCGCCTTCCAGCCCCACCGACACCCGCACCCAGCCGGCGGTCAGGCCGATCTCCAGGCGCTGTTCCTCGGTCATGGCCCGGTGGGTGGTGGTGGTGGGGTGCGTGGCCATCGACTTGGCGTCGCCCAGATTGTTGGAGATGTCCAGCAGCTCCAGCCGGTTCAGGAAGCGGAACGCCGCCGCCTGGCTGCCCAGGTCGAAGGCGACCAGGGAACCGCCGCCGGCCATGGCGTTGCCGCCGCCGGTCATCTGCCGCGCGGCGATCTCGTGCTGCGGGTGGTCGGCGCGGCCGGGATAGCGGACGGTCTTGACCTTGGCGTGGGTGGCGATGCGGTCGGCCAGGCCCGCGGCGGTCTCGCTCTGGCGGCGCACCCGCAGGTCCAGGGTCTCCAGCCCCTTGAGCAGCACCCAGGCGTTGAACGGCGACAGCGACGGGCCGGTATGGCGGATGAAGTCGCGATAGGACTCATCGATCAGGGCCAGGTCGCCCAGCACCGCCCCGCCCATCACCCGGCCCTGGCCGTCGATGTGCTTGGTGGCCGAATAGACCACGATGTCGGCGCCCAGTTGCAGGGGCTTCTGGTAGATCGGGGTGGCGAAGACGTTGTCCACCACCACCTTGGCCCCAGCCGCCTTGGCGATGGCGCTGATGGCGGCGATATCGCAGATCTCCAGCAGCGGATTGGCCGGGGTCTCCAAGAAGAACACTTTTGTGTTGTGCCGCACCGCCGCCTCCCAGGCCGCCGTATCGGGGCCATCGACGAAGGTGGTCTCGATGCCGAAGCGCGGAGCCCAGTTGTTCAGGATCCAGCGGCAGGAGCCGAACAGCGCCCGGCCCGCCACCACGTGGTCGCCGGCCTTCAGTAGCCCGGTCATGGCCAGGTGCACCGCCGCCATCCCCGAGGCCGTGCCTCGGCACGCCTCCGCGCCCTCCAGCAGGGCCAGGCGATCCTCGAACATCTTCACGGTAGGATTGCCGTAGCGCGAATAGATGAAGCCTGGATCGGTCCCGGCGAACCGCGCGTCGGCGGCCTCGGCGCTGTCGTAGACGAAGCTCTGGGTCAGGTAGAGCGACTCAGAGGTCTCGCCGATGGGTGAGCGCATGATGCCGCCCCGGATCAGGCGCGTGGCGACTTCCCAGGATTGGGGGTCTTCGGCGGGATCATCGGCCATGGCGGGCCTCCGGGGGCAAGGTCGAAAGGGCCGGCATAGAAGGCGCCGAGAGCCGCCCGGTCAAGGGCGGGCCACTTGCCAATCGCGCGATCATGGCTAAGGCTGGGTGGTCCATGAGTGACACCCTTCCCCAAGCCGCCGCCGGTATCCTGCCCTGCCAGTCCATCGAGGATCTGGTGGCCCAGGGCGCCATCACCGCCCGAAACCCCTTCGACGCCGACCAGGTGCAGCCGGCCAGCCTGGACCTGCGCCTGGGCGCCCGCGTCTGGCGGGTGCGGGCCTCCTTCCTGCCCCGGCATGGCAAGAAGGTCTCAGAGCGCCTGATTGACGTGGCCATGCACCAGCTGGACCTGACCCAGGGGGTGGTGCTGGAAAAGGGCTGCGTCTACATCGCCGAGCTGCAGGAGCGGCTGGCCTTGCCGCCGGGGGTCTCGGCCCGCGCCAATCCTAAGAGCTCCACCGGCCGGGTCGACGTTTTCGTGCGCCTGCTCACCGACGGCCAGCCGGCCTTTGACAATGTCGTCGAGGGCTATGAAGGGCCGATGTACCTGGAGATCGCCCCCCAAACCTTTTCGGTGCTGGTGCGGGCCGGCACGCGGCTGAACCAGCTTCGCCTCAAGCGCGGCGCCCCGCCGCTGCTGCGGGTTCGCAGTGTTGGCGTTGACCTGACCCAGGCCGTGGCCGGCTTCCGCGGCCGCCGCCACGCCGGCGTGGTCGACCTGGACCACGAGGACGGCCACGACCCCCGCGACTTCTGGGAGCCCCTGGAGCCCCGCCGCGGCGAACTGTTGCTGGATCCTGGCGAGTTCTACATCCTGGCCTCCAAGGACGCGGTGCAGATCCCGGTGCTGGAGGCGGCGGAGATGACCCCCATCGACCCCTCGGTTGGCGAGTTCCGCGTCCACTACGCCGGCTTCTTCGACCCCGGGTTCGGCACGGCGGAGACCAATAGCGTCGGCGCCCGGGGCGTGCTCGAGGTGCGCAGTCACGAGACCCCGTTCCTGCTGGAGGACGGCCAGACGGTTGCCCGCCTGGTGTTCGAACCCCTGACCGCGCGGCCGACGCGGCTCTATGGCGAGGACGGTTCGCACTACCAGCGCCAGGGGCTGAAACTGTCGAAACATTTCCGGGCCTGGACGTGACGCCCCTCGCCACGGCGCGGGTCTAGCCACCGTGGACGCCCTGACCGCCTTCGGCCTGTTCGCCGTCACGGCGATGTTGGTCTGCTATGCTCTGGAAGCCCGCTCGCCCTGGTGGACCCTAGGCTTCGCCGGCTCCTGCATCCTGGGCAGCGCCTACGGCTTTCTTCAGGGCGCCTGGCCCTTCGGCCTGGTAGAGGGCGTCTGGTCCCTGGTGGCCGCGCGGCGATGGTGGGGTCTGCGGAAGCCAAGAGGCTAGTGGTCAAGCATCCTTGACAAACGGGCTTTCAATGAGTCATGTTACCTTGTCATAAAGACAAGGGTAGATGACACCATGCAGAAACGACAATTCCAGATCTACACGTACGCGGCGATCGCCATCCTGGGGGCGATGGCGCTGATGTGGTGGCCGCTGGTGTTGGGGCGCCCGCCGGTTCACCCCGCCAACGCGCCGGTTGTCATCAACGGCCCGCGAGTGCTGGCCATCACGGTGACCTCGGCCCTTGGCGTCGCCTGGGTGATGGTCTTCGGCCTGCGCATCTGGCGTCGCCAGGACGAATTCGTGCAGCAGGGCGGCAAGTTCGCCTGGTACTGGGGAGGCACAGTCGGGCTGTTGAGCACCCTGCCGATCTATATGTTCATCAGCCAGGGCGGGCTGCACTGGCTGTGGCCGCAGGTACCCGCCAGCCGTGAACTGGCGCGGGCCTTTGTCTATGGATATGGCCTGTCATACCTGGGCGTCGCGGTGGGGGTGATCAGCGCCAGGGCGGTCTGGCGCGTGCGCAACCGATGAAAAACCGCCTCAAGGTTCTGCGCGCCGAACGCAACTGGAGCCAGGCGGAACTAGCCCAGCGGCTGGACGTATCGCGCCAGAGCGTCAACGCCATCGAGACGGGCAAGTATGATCCCAGCCTGCCCCTGGCCTTCCGCATCGCGCGCCTGTTCGACATGACGATCGAGGCGATATTCCAGGAAGAGCTGTACCCTGAAGCCAGCTGAGGCTGTTCTTCGCTACCCTGGCGGTGGGGGCGCTGATCGGCGGCGGCCTGTTCCGCCTTAACGTGCTGGCGCCCTAAGCCGTCTCGCGCAGATAGATCGAGGCCAGCGGCTTGGCCACCACACGGCGAAGCATGGGTTCGAACGCCTCCAGCGGCATGGTGTCATAGCCGGGTTCGAAGCTGTTCTGGTCGAACAGGTGGCAGAACTGGGCGCAGTGCTCGAAGTGCGGATGGCCGCGGTACTGCTCGCGCATGTCCCGGTCCAGGCCGATGTAGTGGAAGAAATAATAGCCCTGGAACACGCCGTGCTTGTCCAGCATCCAGTGGTTGGCCTCGGACACATAGGGCTTCATCACTACCGCCCCGATCTCGGCGTGGTTCGATGGGCCTAGGATGTCGCCGATGTCGTGCATCAGGGCGCAGACCACATATTCCTCATCCTTGCCGGCGCGGTGCGCACGGGTGGCGGTCTGCAGGGAGTGTTCCAGCCGGGTGACGGAAAAGCCGCCGCTGTCGGCCTCCAGCATGCCCAGATGCGCCAGCATCCGGTCGGCCAGTTCCCTGCGGTAGGGGGCGCCGGCGGCGCCGATGGCCATCCAGTCGGCCTGGGTGCCCTGGGTCATGGCGTGGAACTGCGCCTGGGAGGGGATCTCGCCGTCGGCCATGGAAGTCTCCAGAATGTCTCGCTCGCCAGCCTGCATGGTGCGGCGAGGCGTCCGCGCGGTCAATCCTGACCTGCCCTAGCCGGAGCGTCGAACCGACTCGCTGGTGATGAACGCCCGTCCGGCCTCGGTGAGCACATAGCGCCGGCCGCGCAGGATCACCCAGCCCATGTCACAGCAGGAATCGGCGCTGGAGGCGTCCACACGGACGGCCTCTCCAGCATCAGACAGCGCCAGTTGGGCCAGCACCCGCAACTGCCGCGGACTGGGGATCGATAGAGCCATCAAGTCTCCACGCGCGCGCCAGACATCAAAATTCGGACACCGCCCAGCAGATCCCGTGAAGGTCAGGCCGGTTGGGCGGCACGGGCGTCAGGGGCCGATCACCATGGTCAAGACCGCGGCGATACCCAAAACAGCGGCCAAGCCCACGGCGAAACAACCGAGCCAGAACCGCACGAAGCCAGTCATTGCTCGTGATGATACGCCCTCGGGGAAATACTACCATGACGCGGAACGTCGCAGCCCCGGAGGCCGTTAGATTTGATCGCGGTTCACCGGCCGCCAGAGGGCGCGGGCGCCTTGATCGAGGGACATCCATGTTGCGGAGTTTATTGGAGCGGCCGGCGGGAATCGAACCCGCGACATTCAGCTTGGGAAGCTGACGTTCTACCTCTGAACTACGGCCGCATTAGTCTTTGTTTTCAGCACTTTAACTGGGCACCGGCAGGACACCTGCGACGCAGTTTACAGAGCGGTTTACACAGACCGTTCCAATCACGTTCCCTTAGCCGGTCTTCGGAGCCCGCTCAAGCTGCGCGATGACACCCTGAGGGGGTGTACGGCCTGCACACCCTCAGCGGCTTCGAAATGTTTGCCACGATAGGCAGAAGTCCCTCGCCTTCTAAGCTACCAGCGGTTCTCGACCGCGTAGATTTCTCACTGTTCTCAGTGCCGGAACCTTCGACGTGGGCTTTGATGATCGTCGGACTTGGTCTTCTAGGTGGGGCTCTACGCCGGTCCACCGGAAATCAAAACCGATCAAGTGCGAGCGACAGTTCAGCGAGACCGTAGCCGGCTGGACATGAAGGCCGTGGGAGCCGATCCTGGGGCCTTCTTCTTTCACCAGCAGAGCGGCTAGATCGTGCTGCGCGCCGGGCAGCGCACCGCCGACTGCCGGATGCCCTCAACGATCTTGGCGAACGAGACGACTGGCCACCGCGTCGCCGGCGACAAGCGCGGCTGAACGTAAGCTATGCGGTCGGAGGTCAGCGGCCGGGTTCGACCCCTCGCAGAATTTGGACGCGTCCCTTTTGTGGGCGCATGGCCGAGGGTCACTCACCGTCTCGGCCCAAATGAACGAGGGTTCAGTCAACCCATCACATACGTACGGCCCTGCCGGCCTCTCTTGTTGGCGGGGGCCGTGCTGATGATCGGGAGTCGCTAGTTCACCTATGGCCGGGACTGTTTTGCTTCATCCCAATCATATGGAACCCATGAAGCCTCCGGGCTGACCCAGGCGGCAACCAGTTCGTCCACCAGAACGTCTCCGTATCCTGCCCACGGCCCGCTGGCAGGAAAGACCCAGAGCGCGTCCCGTGGCCCTAGCATCGGCTGGAGCATCTCCATGATCGAACCCGGATCTGCGCCGCCGTGAACAAGGTATGAGGTCGGCGTAAGCTCGCCCCAGTCCCCAAGAGCCTTGATTGCTTCGATCAAGCCGGCCTTGCGTGGCGGCTCGACCGAAAGCAAGACGATGTAGGCCATGTTCGCGCTCCAACGGACGCGCTAAGCGTAGAGCAGAACAGGCAGCTTTCCACACTCAGGAGTCTTTACGAAGGTCCGCTTTTCGCCCACCCTGAAGCCGACCTCAAGCCTTGTTATCGGCAACATCTCACCAGATCGGACTACCGCCAGAACGGGCATCCTCATACCAGAGCCTCGCAGCAGTCCTCAGCCCGGACGACGCGGCCGCGATGGACGCGTCACCCAGCTTGAGGCGGGTTCCTAGCTGCCACTTCGTCACGTAGCTAACCCAACGCTCGGGCGCATACATTGGTTGAAGGTCGACCTTGTTCTGAGCGGCATGCGGCTGCCAATCACCGGCGGCGGATTCAAGAGCCCGCTTCACCGCCGCGTAGAGGAGCGGGTGATCCGGAGGCGACATAGCGATTGCACCGTGGAGGTGCGGCGGTACCGGGAGCACCAAGTGCTTGCCGCAAACGCGCTGGGATGGGTGGACGGCTTCGTCACCTCCGATAACCTCTTTGTCGATAAGGGCGGCAACGTCGCCCCTGGCGTGGACGGCGATGCTATCACTCAATGGCTGGGCGACTACTGCAAGAGCCATCCCGAGGTGAACGTTAGCAATGCGGCAGAAGAGCTGGTGTTGGAGCTAAAGGCCCAACGCCGCTAGCCGCCTTCAGCTACTTAGCACCCTCTGAAAAGCCGTTTAGATCGGTTTACGCGTAGGCGCTAAGTGCTTGGATTGATTTGGAACGATTTCATCTCAGTTTACATGCAAGCTGCTGACTTTGTTGGCTTACATTCAGCTTGGGAAGCTGACGTTCTACCTCTGAACTACGGCCGCGCGGCTGGAAGCCGGGCGCGCAACATAGCCAAAAGTGGCGGCCGGGCAAGGCGGCTCGCACCGAAACGCCGTGGCGGAGGACCCGCCGGGCGGGGGGACCTCCGCCGAACCGTCAGCGCTGGCCGGCCTGCAACGACGAGACCGAATGGCCAAGGCCCAGGCGGTCCAGATCGCGCACATCGCCCGACACCGTGGCGCACCGGCCCTGGTAGTCGTCGTCCTCGCAGATCACCCAAGCGCCGTTGAAGCGGCCGCTCATGGCCCGATCCTCGAAGCCGGTGGAGCCTAGCCCGCGGTTGCCGCCATAGACAGTGTAGGAGCGGCCCTGGAAGTCGGGATATTCGAACAGGGTCGCGGTGGGTTGTCCGCCCCCGCCGCCGCCAGACCAGCCATCACCGCGGTCGCCGCCATGCCAGCGGTCGCCGTCATTGGCGCCCCACTGGTTGTCGCCCCATTGGTTGCCGCCCCATTGGCCGCCGCGATCAGTGTCGCCATAGCCTCTGCCCCAGCCCGAGCGCAGTGACGAGATGGAATGGCCCAGCCCCAGGCGGTCGAGGTTGCGAACGTCGCCGCTGACGGTCTCACAATGGCCCTGGTAGTTGTCGTGCTCGCAGATTTTCCACTCGCCTTCGAAGCGGCCGCTCATGGCCCGATCCTCAAAGCCCGTCGATCCCAGCCCGTCGTTGCGGCCATAGACGACATAGGAGCGGCCCTGGAAGTTGGGGTACTCATAGAGGATGGCCCGGCGCCCGCCGGTGCGGGGCTGAGCCATGGCCGAGCCGACGGTGGCGAAGGCGCACAGTCCGATAAGGGCGACGGTGGCGAAGCGTTTCATGACCTGTTCTGATCCTCTCGGGGCCTGGGTTCAATGATGGACCGGGCCAATCGCGTGAACCCTAGGAGCAAAAACGGGCCTCGCCCAGTCCCGTTGCATAACGAGGTTCTTCAGAATTTCGCGAGGCGAGGCGGGTTGACGGCTTTCAGGCCGAAGGTTGAGGGCGTGAACGAGAGGGCTCGGGCGCCTCTTGATTGTCGTTGGGGGAGGGGGCTCCCTAGCTGGCAAACCTTGGGGACGCGTCTGATGAAGATCGACCTGCTGGACCCGGCGTCCTTCGCCGCCGGTCAGCCGCATGAGCAGTTCGCCTGGCTGCGCGAGCACGACCCGGTCTATTGGCACGAGGAGCCAGGCGGCCCGGGGTTCTGGGCCGTGACCCGCTACGACGACGTCTGGGCCGTGGACCGCGATTTCCAGGCCTACTCCTCCGAACCCACCATCATGATCACCGATCCGCTGGTCGGCGCCGCGGGATTTGGTCCCTACAAGATGATGCTGATGATGGATCCGCCGGACCACACGGCGTTTCGCAAGCTGATCCGTTCGGAGTTCACCCAGCCCTCGGCCAGGCTGCGCGAGGCGCGGATCAAGGCGCTTGCCAAGCAGATCGTCGATGCGGTGATCGCTGACGGCCAGTGCGATTTCGTTTCCCAGGTGGCCGGGGAAATGCCGTCCTTCGTCATCGCCGAACTGATGGGCCTGCCGCCGGAGGACGGGCGCGAGCTCTACAAGCTCACCGAGGTGATCCACACCGCGCCCGAGGCCCTGCCCCCCGGCGCCGGGGGGGCGGCGGTGATGAAGATGTTCGAATACGGCCGCACCGTCATCGACGCCAAGCGCGCCCGCCCGGGCGACGATCTGGCCTCCCGCCTGCTGGCCTGCGAGGTGGACGGCCGGCGCCTGGACGACATGGAGTTCCTGCTGTTCTTCCTGTTGCTGGTGGACGCTGGCGGCGACACCACGCGCAACCTGCTGTCCGGCGGCCTGCTGGCCCTGATGGACCATCCCGACCAACTGGCCTGGTTGAAGGCCGACCTGCCCGCGCGGTTGCCGGGCGCCCGCGAGGAGATGCTGCGCTGGACCAGCCCGGTGATCTACATGCGCCGCACCGCCAGACACGACGTCGACCTGGGCGGCAAGACCATCCGCGGCGGCGACAAGGTGGTGATGTACTTCGGCTCGGCCAACCGCGACGCCGCCCACTTCGACCACGCTTCACGCTTCGACCTGGCCCGCCCGGCCAATGAACACAACGCCTTTGGGGTCGGCGCCCACGCTTGCCTGGGCCAGCACATCGCCCGCATCGAGATCGACGCCATGCTGACGGAGGTCCTGACCCGGATGACTGATTTCGATCTGGTCGCCCCGCCGGAATGGCTGGCCAGCAACTTCATCTCGGGACCCAAGAGCATGCCGCTGCGGTTCCGGGCGGCGAGGTAAGCGACCGCCTCTCTTCCCCAATGAGGAAGGGAACGAAGCTAGACCCCGATCCCATGCGCGCCGGGCTGGGCTCCAGGTTGGCAACCCGCGAAAGCCGCCCTCCGCCCGCCCAGCGGCCGCTTCTTCGCGGGCGGCGGCCGAGTAGTCGTCCCCGCCCATCGGCCCCGGGGGCAAAATGCCGGCTAGCTGAAGGTGTCGGCCATCTCTTGAACCATATGGCGCGTCGCCGATTGCGCGCGGGTGATGTTCCACACGACGGCCAGGAACAGACCCATGGCGATCGTTTCGACGACGAGATAGGTCAAGGTGATCTTAGCCAGCGCCGACATTCCGCTGATGTTGTCCGCCTGTTTCCCCATGATGTTCAAGGCGCTGCCGAACAGGCTGCTGGCGATCCATCCGGTCCACCAGAAGGCTAGCAGTGGCGGGGCGGCCTGGGATCGCCACTTCTGCGGATCATGGCTCGCCCGCCAAATCTCCGACATGGCCATCAACGGTTTGAACAGCGACATGAAGGGAACGGCGAACCATCCCACCGCCCATCCCGGCGAGTTCTCGAGGCCCCGCGCGCCCAGCGCCCGGACGTTGCGGGCCGCCTGGTGGATCCACACACCGCCCAGGAGATAGGCCGCCAACAAGATGAAGAGGCTGATCAGCGCCGTGACCTGGACTAGGCCGTCGCTGAACGCCGCGCCGCTGTGAACGGCCGCCCTCGACGTGAACTCACCCGCCGCGGCGCGGTCGAGGAATTGCAGGCGAAGCACCAGGCCGATCGCCTCCACGCCGCCAAGGGCAATCCGCGCGGCGAGGACGCCCGTCAGGACCATGCTGAGCGTGCGAAGCGGCGTGAACGTGTAGGTTTCCTTGCTGTGCGCTGGCGCGATCTCCCGGAAGATCGGCCCCGTAGTCCCAACTGCTTCCGTATCACTCATGATGTCCCCCAACCTGGGATGGCATCTTGGCAGAAGCCCGTTGTGCGGCAAAGGGCCGGCGGCGGGCGTTCACTGGGTCCGGCCATGACCTGATGAAAATGCGAATGCATTGATCAACAGCGGCGCGCGCATTCCTTTCTTCGCCTCGTTCGCTGTCCGACCCTATTGGGTGTAGCCACCACAACACGCTGACTTTCCCCGGTTCGAGCGCAGGGTCTGCTCCGGATTTGGCGTGGGCCGGATGCCTGATTTCTTTGCGCTGGCGCCCGGCGTGGCAGATTCGGCTTTCCAACCATCGCCCGGTCGCGGACGGTGGGGCCATGTCACCAACCGTCCGCATCCTGATTGGCCTCGTCGCGGGCCTCGGCCTTGGGGCCATCCTGGCCGCCGTGAACCCGCCCTGGCGCGAGGAGGCCATAGCCGTGCTGGACGGCCTGGGCGGGGTCTGGTTGGACGCCCTGCGCATGACCATCGTGCCCCTGGTCTTCGCCCTGCTGGTCACCGGCGTGGCCCAGGCGGCGGGGACCCTGGCGGCCGGCGGCATCGCGGCGCGGGCGCTGCTGGCTTTCGGGGTGCTGCTGCTGGTCAGCGCCGCCATGTCGGTGACCGCCTCCTCGGCGCTGCTGGACCTGTGGCCGCCGGCCTCCAGCGCCACCAACGCCCTGCGCGCGGCGCACAGCGCCGCCGGCGCCGTGCCGCCGCCACCGCCCTTCGCCGACTGGCTGCGCAGCTTTGTGCCCAACAACGCTGTCAAGGCGGCCGCCGACGGGGCCATGGCGCCGCTGGTGTTTTTCGCCCTGGTCTTTGGCCTTGCCGCCACCCGTATCGAGGAGGAGCGCCGCGTGCGCCTGTTCGACTTCTTCGACGCCATCCAGGCGGCGATGATGGTGATCGTAAAATGGGTGCTGTGGGCCGCCCCCGCCGGGGTCTTTGCCCTCGGCCTGGTGTTCGGGGCCCGCACCGGCGTCGCCGGGCTGGGCGTGCTGGTCGAATATGTGATCGTGGTTTCGCTGATGTGCCTGGCCGCGGGATTGATCGCCCTGGTCATCGGTATCGTCTTCGGCCGCGTGGCCCTGCTGAGGATGCTGAACGCCCTGATCCCGGTCAGCGCCGTGGCCATCTCGACCCAGTCTTCCCTGGCCTCGCTGCCCGCCATGCTGGAGGCCTGCCAGAAGATCGGCGTGCGCGACACCGTGCGCGACCTGGTCATGCCCATGGCCGTAGCCCTGTTCCGCATGACCAGTCCCGCCGGCAACATCGCCGTGGCCGTCTATGTCGCCCACATCTACGGCATCCCGCTGGACATCGGCCACATGATCGCCGGCGTGGTGGTGGCCGCCCTGGTCAGCATGGCGGCGGTGGGCATCGCCAGCTCGGTGACCTTTTTCACGACGCTGGGGCCGATCTTCATGGCCATGGGCCTGCCTATGGAACTGTTGCCCCTGCTGCTGGCGGTGGAGACCCTGCCGGACCTGTCGCGGACCATCGGAAACGTCGCCGCCGACGTCGGCGTCACCGCCCTGATTGACCGCTGGTCGGGCCGCCAGACCGCCCCCACCGCCGTGGCGACGAGTGTTGCGAACCGGCCTTAGAAACGCCCGTCGATGGGGGCATTGCGGCGGACGGATAGCCGCGGCCCACCCCCGCGAATCCCCCAGGCGCGATGCCCGCCCATCCTCACCTGAAGACCGGAGCCGGCGCGGCCCCCCGTTCGCTCGGCAAGCCCATCTGCTAAGGACCGTCCCATGAGACATCCTTTGATTGTCGCCCTAACCCTGACCCCAACCCTCTCCAACCCTCTGCCATCGGAACGCCGCCCCATGACCTTTCGTTCGTTCCCCGTCTTCGTATTTGCCGCCGCGCTGAGCCTCGGCGCGGCCGGTCAGGCGGCGGCCCCGACCATCACCGCCACGGGCGCCTGGGCTCGGCCGACACCGCCAGGAGCAACGACCGGCGCGGTCTATGTGACGTTGACCAACCGCGGCAAGCTTGGCGACAGCCTGGTTTCCGCCACCAGCCCGTCGGCGGCGAAGGTGGAGTTCCACAGCATGTCCATGGCCGGCGGCGTCATGCGCATGACCGCGATCACCGCCGCCACCCCCGTCGCGCCCGGCGCCGCCCTTCGCTTCGCCCCCGGCGCCGGCCACGTCATGCTGATCGGGCTCAAGGCGCCGCTGAAAGCGGGAGGTCGCATCCGCGTGGTGTTCACCTTCGCCAAGGCCGGAGCCGTCAGCATCGACGTCCCAGTGCGCGACGCCGCGCCGGCGGCCGATCCGATGGCCGGGATGAAGATGTAGCTCAGCGACCCGTGAACACCGGCGTGCGCTTCTCCAGGAAGCTCTTCACCCCCTCGCGGTGATCCTCGGTGTCGAACAGGCGGTAGATGATCTCGATGGCCCAGGCGCCGATCTCGCGGGGGTCGCCGGGGGTGGTGCGGCGCAGGCCCTCCTTCATGTAGCGCAGGGCCAGGGGCGAATTGGCGGCGATGCGAGCGGCCATGCCAAGCGCCTTGGCCATCAACTCGTCGTGGGGGACCACGTGGCTGACCAGGCCTATGCGGCCAGCCTCGGCGGCGTCGATGGGATCGCCCGTGTAGAGCAGTTCCGCCGCCTTGGCCGGTCCGACGATGGAGGGCAGCTTCCACAGCCCGCCGACGTCGCAGATCAAGCCGCGCTTGATGAATAGCTCGGCGAACACCGCCTTTTCCGAAGCGATGCGAATGTCGGCATAGAGCGCCAGCTCCATGCCCCAGCCCACCGCGGGGCCGTTCACCGCCGCGATCACCGGCTTGTCGCAGTCGATGGCGGCCATGGCGGCCGGGGTAGGTTCGAAGCGGATGCGGCGTTGCGCCGGCGCGGCGCGGGGAGCCTCCCCCGTCATCATCTCCTTGACGTCCTCCCCCGAGCAGAAGGCGGGACCCGATCCCGTCACCACCACGCAGCGAACCCGCGGATCGGCCGAGGCGTGCCGAAAGGCCGCCTCGATCTCGGCGTAGGCGCGGGGGTTCAGGGCGTTGCGGCGCTCGGGTCGGTTCAGGGTGATGCGGGCGATGTGGTCCTGCACGGCGTAGAGCAGGCAGGTGAAGTCTTCGGTGGCGATCAGCGCGGCGGCCATGGCTCGTGTCCTCTTGGCCGCTCCCCGCGTAAGCCTGCTAGGTTGGCGGCCACGACAAGAAGACGAACGTTCACTTCAGGGAATGCAATGCCGGAAAACCAGGTTCAGAGCGCCGCCCCGGGCGCCGATATCCCCAATGTCGGCGACGTGCGCGCGGCCCATCGTTTCGATGAGGTCGGGCTGGAAGCCTGGTTGACCGCCAACGTCGAGGGCTTCGCCGGCCCCATGACCGTGGTCCAGTTCAAGGGCGGCGCGTCGAACCCCACCTTCATGATCACCACCGCCGCCCATCGCTATGTGATCCGCAAGAAGCCGCCTGGCCAGTTGTTGGCCAGCGCCCACCAGGTTGACCGCGAATACCGGGTGATGAAGGCGCTCGGTGGGACCGGCTTTCCCGTGCCGAAGATGCGGGCCCTGTGCCAGGACGAGAGCATCATCGGCACCGTCTTCTATGTGATGGACTTCATGGATGGGCGGATCTTCCGCAACGCGCGGCTGCCGGGAATGACCGCGGCCGAGCGGACGGCGATCTATGACGAACTGAGCGCGGTGATGGCCAGCCTGCACGGGGTCGACTACGCCGCCATCGGCCTTGGCGACTACGGCCGGCCCGGCAACTATTTCCTCCGCCAGATCGACCGCTGGACCAAACAGTACCGCGGGGCGGAGACGCAACGCATCGAGGCGATGGAGAAGCTGATCGAGTACCTGCCCAAGCGGATGCCGGCGGACGACACCACCACCATCGCCCACGGGGATTACCGGCTTGAGAACGTCATGTTCCATCCCAGCGAGCCGAAGATCATCGCGGTGCTGGATTGGGAACTGTCCACTCTCGGCCACCCCTTGGCCGACCTCGGCTACAACTGCATCCTCTGGCATTCGCGATCAGAGAGCTGGGGCACGCTGGACGGGGTCGACCTGGCGACCTCGGGGATACCGACCGAGGACCAGTACGTGGCCGCCTACTGCCGGCGGACCGGCCGCGACCACATCGACGACTTTGGCTTCTATCTGGGTTTCTCGATCTTCCGCCTGGCCTCGATCGGCCAAGGGGTTTTCAAGCGCAACCTCGATGGCATCGGCAATTCCGACGCCAGCCCCGACAATTCGGGAACCAAGCTTTTGGCGGAAACCGCCTGGGCGATCCTGCAACGGTAGGGATGCGCCGGCTGCGCCGTTTCGCCGCGATCGTCGCCGGACGCGCCGACGTTAGGACGGCATAAACCAAGCTCGGCTCATGCCTTAAGCATGCTGAGGTCGTCACCAGATCGAGGCGACAGGCGTGCGCTATCTGTCGTCCCGGCCGTGCTTATCGGGCTCTTAGGGCTCGGGGCGGCGCTCGGCTTCGAAACGGCGCCTATCGATGGTCGCACGGCGGCCGGAGTCTTCCCGCCCTGGTGGAGCGCCGGCCACGTCGTGGACGCGGCTTCCAGGGCCGGCCCCGTCGCGGCGGCCGGCGCGGTTCCCTTTATCGTCGTCATCCACGCCCCCAAGGGGGACGCCTCAGCCCGGCTGCTCGACGCCGGCGCTCTTTTCATCTTGGACCCCGGCCTGGCGCGCGCCTGCGGGGCCTGAAGGAGACTTCTATGTTCACAACCCTGGACGAGCAGAGATTGTTCGGCAGTCGCATCCTGGTCGGGGGGCTGTGGTTGCTCGCGGTGGTGATCACCGGCAGCGCCATGGCGGTCGGGGCGTCGTGGCTGGGTCTCGGCGCGGCGGCGGCGGGTCTGGCGACGGCGGCCACCGTGGCTTGGCGCGCCAGCCCCGGCGGCGGCGGCTCGCGCCTGGCCATCGCTGTGGCGGTGATGGGATCAATCTCCCTGTTGGTTGCGGCGTTCCGCGGCCAGCCCTGGCAGCCCGATATGCATATGGCCTATTTCGCGGCCCTGGCCGGCTTGATGGTCTATTGCGACTGGAAGGCCATCCTGGCGGGTGCGACCACGGTGGCTGTGCACCATCTGCTGTTGAATTTCGTGCTTCCCGCGGCGGTGTTCCCGGGTGGCGGCGACCTGGGCCGGGTGATTGTCCACGCGGTGATCCTGGTGGCGGAAGCCGCTAGCCTGATGTGGATCTGCCATAGCTTCGTCGGCCTGTCACAGCGGGCCGCCCTTGGCGCGGTCGCCGCCGACGAGGCCAGGACCGCGGCGGAAGCGGCCACGCGCGTGGCCGAGGACGCGCGCCGGCATGAGCAGGCGGCCTCCGACGAGCGCCGGGTGCAACGTCAGCAAACGGAATTCGACCAGAACGCTCTGGTCAGCAGCCTGGCCAATGGCTTGCAACGATTGGCCGAGGGCGACTTGACCGTCCGGCTAACCGACGCCCTGGCCGAGGACTACGAAACACTGCGCCATGACTTCAACAGCGCCATGGGCCAGCTGGAGGAGGCGATTGCGGTGGTGGCTGCCAACACCCACGGGATCGGCGCTGGCGCCGACCAGATCGCCCAGGCTTCCGACGACCTATCGCGCCGCACCGAACAGCAGGCCGCCAGCCTAGTGGAAACCGCTGCGACCCTGGACCAGATCACAGCCACGGTCACCCGCACGGCCGCTGGCGCCAAGCAGGCCAATGCGGTGGTCACCGCCGCCATGGCGGATGTGGAACGCTCCGGCGCCGTGGTGGCTGACGCGGTCTCGGCCATGAGCGGCATCGAAACCTCCTCCCAGCAGATCAGCCAGATCATCGGCGTCATCGACGAGATCGCCTTCCAGACCAACTTGCTGGCGCTGAACGCCGGGGTCGAGGCCGCCCGCGCCGGCGACGCAGGCCGCGGCTTCGCCGTGGTCGCCTCCGAGGTCCGGGCTCTGGCCCAGCGCTCGGCCGATGCGGCCAAGGAGATCAAGACTCTGATTTCCGACTCCAGCCGCCGCGTGGGCGAAGGGGTGGAACTGGTGGCGGAAACCGGCAAGGTCCTGCAGTCCATCGTCAGCCGGGTCGCCGAGATTGACGCCCTGGTCTCGGAGATCACCCTGTCGGCACAGGAACAGTCCGTCGGCCTCACCCAGGTCAATGTGGCGGTGAATCAGATGGATCAGGTGGTGCAGCAGAATGCCGCCATGGTGGAGGAGTCCACCGCCGCGTCGCATTCCCTGAAGACCGACACCTCGGCCCTGGCCAAACTCATCGAGCGGTTCAAGGTGGCGCCGTCGGCGCCGCCGGCCCGCGCAGCAACTGCCAGGGTGGCGACGTCAAGGGCGCCAGCCCCCGGAGCGTCTCGCGCGCCGAGGTTGGCGGCGGTGGCCGGCGGACGTGGCGCCGCCGCCGACGGCTGGGAAGAATTCTAGAGATCCGCCCGGTCGAAGCGCCCTTCAGGCTCTAGGCGAGCGCGCCGTGGCAATGCTTGAACTTCTTGCCTGAGCCGCAAGGGCAGGGGGCGTTGCGGCCCGTGCGCTCGAAGCCTTCCGGCAGGGCGCTGAGTGGCAGGTTGGCGCGGCCTGCGGATCGGTCCTGGAAATCGAGACCAGCGCCGATGCCGGTGAGCTCCAGGGCTCGCTCGTTCTCGCCGGTGTTCGGATCGACGTGGATCTCGGTGAACTGGGTGGGGTCGGGCTCGGGCGCCGGTTCGGTGAATTGGAATTCCACTGTCATGATCCAGCGGGTCACGTTCTGGCGCAGGTCGCCGATCAGCTTCTCGAACAGGGAGAAGGCCTCGGTCTTGTACTCGTTCAGCGGATCGCGCTGACCATAGCCGCGCAGGCCGATGACGTTGCGCAGGTGATCCAGGTGCATCAGGTGCTCGCGCCACTGAAGGTCGACCATCTGCAGCAGGAAATTCCTCTCGATCTGGCGCAATTGCACCGGGCCAAGCATCTGCTCGCGCTCGACCGCCCGCTCGTTGGCGGCCTTGAGGACACGCTCCTCGATCTCTTCGTTGGCGATGCCTTCCTCGGCCGCCCAGTCCTTGATCGGCAGTTCCAGGCCCAGGAGCGACTGCACCCGCTCATCCAGGCCCGCAATATCCCACTGATCGGCATAGGCCTTGGGCGGAAGGTGGCGCTGGATCAGGTCGGCGACTGTGTCGGCGCGCATCTCCACGATGATCTCGGAAAGGTCGGTCGACTCCATGAACTCGCGGCGCTGCTCGAACACCGCCTTGCGCTGGTCGTTGGCGACGTCGTCGTATTTCAGCAGGTTCTTGCGGATCTCGTAGTTACGCTGTTCGACGCGCTTCTGAGCGGTGGCGATGGCGCTGTTGAGCCATTTGTGGGTGATCGCCTCGCCTTCCTGGACGCCGAAGGTGCGCATGATCGCGTCCAGGCGGTCGCCGGCGAAGATGCGCAGCAGATCGTCCTCGCAGCTGAGGAAGAATTTCGACTTGCCGGGGTCGCCCTGGCGGCCGGTGCGGCCGCGCAGCTGATTGTCGATGCGCCGGCTCTCGTGGCGCTCGGTGCCCAGGACGAACAGGCCGCCGGCGCTCAGCGCCTTGGCCTTCTTGCTCTCGATCTCGGCGGCCAGTTCCTCGGTCTGTTCGGCCTCGGATTCACGGGTGGGTTCGATGCCCAGGCCCTGTTGTTCCTGGCGCCACTTGGCCAGGCGCATTTCGATATTGCCGCCCAGTTGGATGTCGGTGCCGCGGCCGGCCATGTTGGTGGCGATGGTCACCGCCTGCGGGATGCCCGCATCGGCGACGATAAACGCCTCCTGCTCGTGGTAACGGGCGTTCAGCACATTGTGCGGCACGCCCAGGACGGTCCGGCCGTCCATCTCGAAGCTGTGCGCCTTCAGCAGGTCCGACAGGTGCTCGGACTTTTCGATGGAGACAGTGCCCACCAGGATCGGCTGGCCGCGGCGGTAGCAGTCCTCGATCTGGCTGACGATGGCCTGGTTCTTCTCGGCCTCGGTGCGATAGACCTCGTCGTCCTCGTCGATCCGCGTCACGGGGCGGTTCGTCGGGATCTCGGCGATATCCATCTTGTAGATGTCGAGGAATTCCTGAGCCTCGGTGGCCGCCGTGCCGGTCATGCCCGACAGCTTGGAATAGAGCCGGAAGTAGTTCTGGATGGTGACCGAGGCCAGGGTCTGGTTCTCGGGCTGGATGTCCGTGCCTTCCTTGGCCTCGATAGCCTGGTGCAGCCCTTCGGACAGGCGCCGGCCATGCATCATCCGGCCGGTGAATTCGTCGATCAGCATCACCTCGCCATCACGGACGATGTAATCCTTGTCCTTCTGGTAGAGGACGTTGGCCCGCAGCGCCTGATTGACGTGGTGGACGACGGAGATGTTGGCCGGGTCGTAGAGGCCGGCGGAATCCTCGGCCAGGTGGCCGGCTTCCTCCAGGATTTCTTCGATCTTCTCCGAGCCATATTCCGTGAGCAGGGCCTGCTTCTGCTTCTCGTCGTGCTCGAAGGTGTCGGGGTCCTTGATCAGGTCCTTCACCAGGGCGTCGATGATCCGATAGAAATCGGAGCGGTCCTCCGTGGGGCCTGAGATGATCAGAGGCGTGCGCGCCTCGTCGATCAGGATGGAGTCCACTTCGTCGACAATGGCGAAGTTGTGCCCGCGCTGGACCATCTCGGCCGCGTCATAGACCAGGTTGTCGCGCAGGTAGTCGAAGCCGAATTCGTTGTTGGTGCCGTAGGTGATGTCGCTGTGATAGGCCTTCTGACGCTCGCCCTGGCTCAGGCCATTGACGATCACCCCAACGCTCAAGCCCAGGAACCGATAGACGCGGCCCATCCAGTCAGCGTGCATGCCGGCCAGGAAGTCGTTGACCGTAATCAGGTGGACGCCCTTGCCCTCCAGCGCGTTCAGGTAGCAGGGCAGGGTGGCGACCAGGGTCTTGCCTTCGCCGGTCCGCATCTCGGCGATGCCGCCTTTGTGCAGCACAAGGCCGCCCACCATCTGGACGTCGAAGTGGCGCTGGCCCAGCACCCGCTTGGCGCCCTCGCGCACGACTGCGAAGGCCTCATTGAGGATGTCGTCCAGGGTCTGGCCCTTGGCCAGCCGCGCGCGGAACTCCTCGGTCTTGCCGCGCAGTTGATCGTCGCTGAGCGCCGCCATGGCGGATTCAAGCGCATTGATCTTGGCTACCCGGCCCATCATCGCCTTGACCTTGCGGTCGTTGGATGAGCCGAAAATCTTCGTCAGATCGACCATAGGGGTAATGAACGTCCGGTTTTGGGGCCCTGGCGCCGAGAGAGCGGCCGCGCACGGCCCGGTAAAGTCCTTCGCCTGCTCGAAAAACCGCTCGTAAAACGCGCCGCTGACTTAAGCAGCGGACCCCCTAGTGTCAACGAAGGGCGGCGTAAGAACACGCGTTCCTATGCGCGCAGGGCCGCCCGGCGCGCCATTTCCGTACGGATTCGCCGGGTCGGTCGCCCGGCCGAAGCCGGGCGGAAGCCTCAGGCGGCTGCGGCGCTCGGGCGCGCCTTGACGCGTTCAAGCCAGGCGGCAATGGCCTTGTTGTCCGGATTGATCGGCTGGCCAACCTGGGTCCCGAACTGCAGGAAGCAGAACAGCAGGATGTCGGCCAGGGTGAAGCGATCGCCGCAGATCCAGGTCTTGCCCGCCATCAGGCCGTCCAGCCAGGTGAGCTTTTCCTGAGCGATCGCCTTCAGGTCGGCGGAGGCTTGAGGAATACAACGCATGCGGCTCTCGAACATGCCCAGCCCCTCGCCGTAGCGGAAGCCATTGGCCAGGGGTTCGACGATGTTAAGGTCGATGCGGCGCACCCACATGCGCGTCACGGCCCGTTCTTCCGGCGTCGAGCCGATCAGGGGCGGATTGGGGTGAACCTCGTCCAGGTATTCGCAGATGGCGGTGATTTCGGCCAGGATCATGCCGGTGTCCAACTCCAGGGCGGGGGTCTGACCCGCGGGGTTCTTGGAGGTGTACGCCGCCTGGCGGTTCTCGCCGCCGCGCAGGTCGATTTCGCCGCGCGGCAGTTCAAGGCCCTTCTCGGCCATGAACATCTTGACCACTTGCGGATTGGGTCCGACGGAGTTGTAGAACTTCATGACTGTCCTCCCGTTTGTCTTGACGCGCCGGCATTTCACGATCATGGCGCCTTCGTCCACACGCCTAGGGCAAAGGATCGCATGAAGGCAAGGCTGACCAAGGGTAATCGGGGGGTGATCACCGCGGCGCTGTGCGCGCTGGCGCTGGCAGCCTGCACGCAGCAGAACGCTGCTCAGCAGCCTCCGGCGCCGGGCGACAAGGCCGTGGCGCGGATCAATGGCCAGACTGTCTGGGCCTCCGACGTCAAGCGCGAGGCGGTGGCCCAGGGCCTGCTCGGCGAGGGCGAGCCCTTGGATGTATCGTCGGACCTGTTTCGCCAAGTGCTGGACGAGGTCGAGGACCAGAAGCTGCTGGCGGCCGAAGCGCTGAAGCGGAAGATCGACAAGGACCCGGCGGCGCAACGGCGCCTCGCCGCGGCGCGCGAGCGCATCCTTGGCGACATCCTGCTGGAGAACTCGGTGGGCAAGGCTGTCAACGAGGACGCCATCAACGGCCTCTACCAGGAGATGCTGAAGACCCAGACCCCTTCGGAGGAGATCCAGCTGCGTCGGATCATCGTCGCCACCCCGGCGGAAGCCGATCTGGTGATGAAGGCGCTGAAGGCCGGCGGATCGTTCGACACCCTAGCGGCGCAGCATTCCAAGGATGACGCCACGCGCTTCAATGGTGGGCTGCTCAAGCCCCTCACCACCGATATGCTGCCCGAGGGCTACGCCGCGCCGCTGAAGGACGCCAAGGCCGGCCAGCTGGTAGGCCCGTTCAAGACCGACGAGGGCTTGGTCATCGCCCGCGTCGACGAGCGCCGGCAGGAGGCGCCGATCACCCTGGAGGCCGCGCGCCCCCAGATCGTGCGCTTCCTGACCTATGACCAAGTCAAGGATCTGATTCTCAAGCTGCGAAGCAAGGCCAAGGTGGAGACCCTGATCGCGCCCCCGGCGGACGTGCCTGGCGCGCCACGTGAACCCGCCTCGGCTCCGCCCATGCGCTCCCCCATTTCAGGCGCGGCGACATCGCCCGCCTTGCCGCCATTGTCCTCGGAGGGTCCCGTCGCGCCGCCGGCGTCCGCCCCCTCACTTCCGGCCAAAAAATGACCCGTCCCCCCGTATCCAAGCCACTGGCCGCCAAGATCGCAACTGCTAAGGCCGCGCCCCGCACGACGGCGGCCAAGGCGCTGGAAGTCGCCGCCAAGCCCGCCGAGATCGTCGGTCACACCATCGAGCGCGCCCTTGACCCCTTGGCCAGCGCCCTGAAGCGCGCGGCCTTGAACCGCGCCGAGCGGCACAGCCGACAGTTTGCCAGCGCCGCTCCGGCGCCGGCGTCCACCGCTCCCGCCGGCAAGCCCGGTCTGGCGATCTCACCCCTGGCCGTGCCCTTTCCCAGGATCCCGCCGATCGCGGGGGTGGAGTTGGCCGTCGGACGCGCGGGTTTCTACAAGCATGAGCGCGATGACGTGCTGCTGATGCATTTCGCCGAGGGGACCACGGGCGCCGGGGTGTTCACCCGGCACGGGGTCGGCTCGGCGCCGGTGGACTGGTGCCGCCGCCAGCTGCTGGCCTCGGGGGGGGAAGACGTGCGGGCCCTGGTGGTCAACGCCGGCTGCGCCAATTCCTTTACTGGTCGGCCGGGCGCCGATGCGGCTCGGCGCGTGGCTTCCGCCGTGGCCAAGCGTCTGGACTGCCGCCAGCGTGACGTGATGTTGGCGTCCACCGGTGTCATCGGCGTGCTGCTGGACGACGGCAAGATCACCGGCCGCCTGCCGGAGATCGAGCGCAAACTCAGCGCCGACGCCTGGTCGGACGCCGCGCGGGCGATCATGACCACCGACACCTTCGCCAAGGGCGCCTACGCCGAGGCGGAGATCGACGGTCACAAGGTCAAGATCGGCGGCATCTGCAAGGGTTCGGGCATGATTGCTCCGGACATGGCCACCATGCTGGCCTTCGTGGCCACCGACGCCAATATCGCCCCGGCCACCCTGCAGACCCTGGCGGGGCTCTATACCCGCACCACGTTCAACTGTGTGACGGTGGACGGGGATCGTTCGACCAACGACACCCTGCTGCTGTTCGCTACCGGCCAGTCCGGCGCGCCACGGATATCGCGGGCGGGGGACGCGCGCCTGGCCGACTTCCGCGCCAAGCTGGAGGCTGTGTTGCTGCATTTGGCGCTGCAGCTGGTCCGTGACGGCGAGGGCGCGAGCAAGTTCGTCAAGATCACCGTCAGCGGCGCCGAGAGCCAGGCCTCGGCCCGCAAGATCGCCCGCACGGTGGCCGAGAGCCCCCTGGTGAAGACGGCGTTCGCCGGCGAGGACGCCAACTGGGGTCGCATTGTCATGGCCGTGGGCCGGGCCGACGAGCCGATGAACCGCGAGCGGTTGTCGGTGAAATTCGGTCCCCTGACCGCGGCCCGCGATGGCCTGGTGGCGGCGGACTACTCCGAGGCCAAGATGAGCGCCTACATGAAGAAACAGGAACTTGAGGTCAGCATCGACGTCGGCGTCGGTCGCGGTTCGGCGGTAATCTGGACCTGCGACCTGACCAAGCAATATGTGGCGATAAACGGGGACTACCGCAGCTAGCTTCGCCACGGAGCAGGCCGGGGTCACCGGCAAATGGAAACGGCCGGCCGCGTGTGCGGCCGGCCGTTTGCCGGATTGCCAATGACGCTGGACGGTTAGTCCATGGGGTTCCAGCGGGCCGGGGCTTCGGCGCGGGTGGCCGGCTTGGAGCCGCCGCCGTTGCCGGATCGGCCCTGACCGCCGCCGCCGTTACCGCCGCGGCCTTGACCGCCACGGTTGCCGCCGCCGCCGCCTTGAGCCCGCTGGCCGCCGCCATTGCCGCTACCGCCGCCGGGACGCCGGCCACGGTTGGCGCGCAGGCCGTCGGGCAGCTGGCGGCTATCGGGACGATCCGGCTTCTGCGCTGGTTCCAGCTTCTTCTCCATCGCGGCGATCTGACCAAGGGCGCGGTCGTTGCGGCGATCGAAAGAGGGGATGGTCTGGCGCGTGGTGCGCTGGATATCCCGCAGCAGGTTGCGCTCGTCATCGGCCACCAGGCTGATGGCGACGCCATCGTTGCCCTTGCGCGCCGTGCGGCCGATGCGGTGCACATAAGCCTCCGGCACATTGGGCAGCTCGAAGTTGACCACGTGGGTCACCGCGTCGATGTCGATGCCGCGGGCGGCGATGTCGGTAGCCACCAGGGCGGTGAACTGTCCGGCCTTGAACGAGGCCAGGGCGCGCTCGCGCTGGCCCTGGGTCTTGTCGCCGTGGATCGAGCCGGCGCCGATGCCGGCGCCTTCGAGGTACTTGGCCACCCGGTCCGCGCCGCGCTTGGTGCGCGTGAAGATCAAGGTGCGTTTCATCGCGCCCTCGGCGAACAGCTCGGCCAGCAGCTGGCGCTTGCGGTCGGATTCGACGAACAGCACGCGCTGGTCGATGCGCTCCACCGTGGTGGCGGTGGGGGTTACGGAAACCTGAGCCGGGTTCTGCAGCAGGTCGCCGGCCAGCTTGCCGATTTCTGTGGGCATGGTGGCCGAGAAGAACAGATTCTGGCGCTGCTTAGGCAGGCCCGCGACGATCTTGCGGATCGGCTGCAGGAAGCCCAGGTCCAGCATCTGGTCGGCTTCGTCGAGAACGAAGACTTCAACCTCGCCGAGGTTGGCGACCTTTTCCTGCAGGTGGTCGATCAGGCGGCCGGGGGTGGCCACCAAGATGTCGATGCCGGCCGAAAGCGCCTTGATCTGGGCGCCGTACTTCACGCCGCCGAAGATCACGGCGACAGAGAAGCCCATGTGCTTGCCATAGGCGCGGAAGCTGTCAGCGATCTGGGTGGCCAGTTCACGGGTGGGCGACAGGATCAGGGCGCGGCAACCACGGCGCGGGGCCGGGCGGCGGTTCTGGGCCAGGCGGTGCAGGATCGGCAGGGCGAAGGCAGCGGTCTTACCGGTGCCGGTCTGGGCGATGCCCAGCAGGTCGCGGCCCTCCATCACGTGCGGGATTGCTTGGGCCTGGATCGGGGTGGGGGTGGTGTAGCCTTTTTCGGTGAGCGCACGGTTGATCGGCGCGGCAAGGCCGAAGTCTAGGAATTGAGTCATGGGGGTGGGTTTTCTGAACTTAAAATCGCGCGATCGGCTCCGGCCCAGACTGGGCCGCCGTCGCAACGGTCATTTGGGGAGCGCCCCGCGTGTCCGGGCGATCGGTGTGTCTCTACGGGCTCTACAGGCTAGGTCGCGATAGGTGCGACCTCCACGCGGCTGGAGCGCCGATCACGCCCCGGCAAGCGAAGCGTGGGGGTCACATCGTCTTTCGCACCTGCGAAGTCAACCCATGGCGCTTCTCCACAAGGCCTTCGCGCTGTATTTGCCACACCCCCGTGACCGTTCTGGAAGGCGTCCCAACCCGTGACCAACACCCTGCTCGTGGCCGCCGCCGCCCTGGTCGACACCGACGGTCGAGTGCTGATCTGCAAGCGCCCGAAGGGTAAACAACTGGAAGGGCTATGGGAGTTTCCAGGCGGTAAGGTTGAGAACGGGGAAACCTTGGAGGCCTGTCTGATCAGGGAGTTGGACGAGGAACTCGGCATTCAAGTCGCAAAAAACTGCCTGGCGCCCTTCGTTTTTGCGAGTCACGCTTACGATTCATTTTCCCTGATCATGCCATTGTTCCTGTGTAGGCGGTGGGAGGGCGTTGTCACTGCTCGCGAACACGAGGCGCTCGCATGGGTAAAACCACAGAAACTATCGGACTATCCGATGCCCCCCGCGGACGCGCCGCTGGTCGCTTGGCTGTGCGATCTGTTGTAAGCACGTTCCGCCGCGATCAGTCCGGCGCCACGGCTATCGAGTACGGCCTGATCATCTCCTGCATCTTCCTGGCCATCCTTACGGGCGTCAGCCTGTTCTCTGGCAACACGACCGTCATGTACGGCAAGATCAGCACGGCCGTCGGCGGCGCTCGCTAGTGGATTGATCGGGACATAAGAGTCCGAGTTTGGATTCCCCCCGGCGTGATGTCGTGCGAGTCTGCGGGATGCGTACTGGCGTCACCGTCTATCTGATCCCGACCGATCGCGAGCGCCTGCGGGTGATCGTCGAT
>JBBROW010000022.1:0-61404 GCA_038228945.1 Caulobacterales bacterium | reverse complement strand
TGCGCCTGAAAAACCGTCTTCGCCAGGTCGAGCCCAATTGTGCTAACTTCACCCACGGACGCCTCCTTTGCAGTGGTGTTTTCAACACCTCCAATTTGGCACATCGATGCCGTCAGGGGGGCGTCCACCCCATCGCTACCCCCTCTCGCTGCGCGACGGGGATGATCTGGCGCACGAAAACGGGTCAATTTCAGAACCAGAGATCGCGAACGCAGCGGCCGTCGCGCGGCAGATCATCGAAAGTGTCCAGACCATCGAAGTGATCGATCGTCAAATCGGCAACGGCCTCGGGTGGCGCGAGCCTCAGGTTAACGGCGATCCTGCGGCGGCCATTGGCGTCCAGACCGAGGCCGCGCCAGCAGACTACGCAGCCGCAGGTCGGGCAGAAACGGATTTCCAGTGACGGATCGGACTTTCCGACCCGCGAATATGCGACGCTTCGGCCATTAATTTCGATGCGCTCGTTCTCGTAGTCATAGGCCCAAAGCGCGCCGTAGCGGCGACAGAGCGTGCAGTTGCAAGCAGTGGCCGGTCCTGGGTCTCCTTCAAGTGTCCAATGCGTGCCGCCGCAATGACAAGTGCCCGTTAGCATCGGTCCTCTCGCTCCAAGGTCACGTTTAGGCGGCCATGCTATCCGCGAGCTGTATGCGAAGCCAAATCAGTTTCTCCTCGATCTGCAGTGAGGCAGCGGTGGTGTCAGCTATACGACAACCGCGAGAAGCCTCTTGATCTGTCTCAACAAGCCCGCGGCGGAGGAATGCGGACCTGAAGGTCTGCACCTGGCGTCCTGCCCATGTCCGCTCACCACCCCGAACGGTCGTTGGGAAGGTCCGCTTGCCGGCGGTGCGGCTGAACGTCAGCTTTCCGGCCGGGAGCCAGAGACCGGGGTCGACCCATTGCAGATCTTTACCCAGCAAAGCACATTGGTTCAGATGGAAGATGCACCTCTGGCCTCGCGGCTCGCAGAACGCCTTCGATGGCCCATCGCAGTGACCGGCGTGGGAGCAGCCATTGTTGTTGTCGCTGATCTGATATCTTGGGTTCCTGATCGAGTGACGGTCTATGCGGCGGCCGCCATCGGCACGGCTGCGGGGGCTTTGTTCATTTGCGCGGTTTTTGACATGAAGCTCCAGCGAGCAGTGTCAGCGCTCAATGCAGATCGACGTGCAGACGCGAAGCGAAGAGGGTGGCTCGCTCGCCTGACAGGTGTTGGCCTTCCCCTTGGAGATCGCCCGTTGGTGGCCGCCGGCTGGATCCTGCTAGTTGTGACCTACTACGCAGCGAACATGGCTCACCGCGCACCAGCCGCAGCGCTCGGCTTTGCCGGCTTCTTTCTTGTCCGTATGGCGCAGATCGTTCTAGCGGCCCGAAACTATCCGACAGACGGTTCGAACCGCCGTTCAGTTAGGACGAAGGTCCGCAGTCCATCCCGAACAGCCCCTGGCGATGTCCTCTCTGCGGCTCGAAGCCATCAGCGTCGGCCAGCGTCCTGTCTCCGGCCTGGGGCGTCAGTAGTTCCCGCCCCAAGACAAAAGTTGCCGTCCGATCGCCCCCCGGTCACTCTCTACGATATGGAGAAGTTCAACAGAGCGGGGGTACTGACCGGTCTGTGCATTGTTCTGGCCGTGGGCATGTCATCCTGCGACGCGACGCCGGTCCTCCACCCCACGGCGACGGAGCGCGCCATAAGCGCGCGCTTTGACCCGACGAAGATCGAAGTGGTGTGGGTTGAGGATAGACAAGTCGGGAGCGAGCGCGTCGCCTGTGGACTTGCAAAGGAGAAAGTGACCGCAAGTACATCTTTATACGTGCCGCACACTCCCTTCATTATCCGGCACGGCAAGGCTTTCGTCGCCAGCGACCTCCCACCTAGTGAGTTTGACACCTGGGGCGACCGGTTCTGTGGCCCGGACTGGGTGAAGCCGCTCTATGTCCGAGGGGTGCCTTGACCGAGTAATTACTCCCCGACGGCAGGTTCCCGGCCCGGCCATCACCCGACAAGGCGGCACCCACCGGAGGGGTACAGCGTCACCGACCAGGGCCATGCGGGCTCCAAGAAGCCCCAGGAAGGCATCGGCCGTCGTGCGCCTTGGCAGTCAGGCTGAGCGCTACGTGGGGCGTCCCTGAGGCTCCATGCCGGCCCTTGAAAGTCAGCTTTCCGGCCGGGAGCCAGAGACCGGGGTCGACCCCGAACCGACCGTGGCTGTGTCCGCTACAAGGCCCGAAGCCATCCGCAACGCTGAACGTCCGCTCTCCGGCCGGGAGCCCGCGACTGGGGTCGACCCGTTGCCGACCTTTAAGCGCGCCCTTGAGCAGCCTGTTCGATGATCTTCGCTGCGATGTATTCGTAGACCGCAGGCTGTCGACTGTCGTTCTCGACAATCTCAGCACTGATCACAGCGAAGTCAGTTCCGAGGGCGGCGTTGGCGCGAGCGACACCAGCGCGAATGGATGGAAGCACCTCGTCAGCGGTTAAGCCCTCATGGTGCCGGCAACTTCCTGATGGAGGAAGGACAGTCACAGGAAAGTCGCGCGCTGCACCGCGTTCGAGCCTCAAGCGGAGGAAGTTGTGAGTTGGCCCGGTGACGTGCTGGGCAGTGAATACCCCGCCGCGTTCAGAAATGTGCATGTGGCCCCCCGCCGACTTAGCATAGCCAGGGGCAACGTCCTCTTTCCACCCCGAACCGTCGTTGGGAAGGTCCGCTTACCGGCAATGCGGCTGAACGTCAGCTTTCCGGCCGGGCGCGATCGTCCGGGTTCGACCCAGTGCGGACCTATCCACAGTCAAGGCTCGGCGGTTTGCCGTTGAGTATTTCGATTACCTTGAAACGCTCACACCACAGCAACATGTCCGGCTCAAAGCCGCCGTTGCGCCCAAAATATTCCTGATGCGCCGAGCGCCAGTAGGTCAGGCTCTGATCTCCCTCGCCTTCGTCGGCAGCGAACAAAGGATCGACCTGATCGAAACGTCGCTGCAGCAGCTCAATAGTCTCGAGGACCGCGCTCGGCGTTCCTAACCCGTCAAGGACGACCCATTGCTTTCCTACTTGAGTACCCTTTGGCCCCTCGGCGGCGCTCCAACAGGTCGCCGTCTTTTTTCCTCTAAGAATAAGGTCCAGCAGCTCGTCGGCCAATTCGGGGCCGTCGCCGAACGGAAAGCGATCGAGTTCGCTCCAATATGCCACAAGCCCACCCACGCTCTGCCCAGCAGTTCCCGACACCTAAACTGCAAAATCCTAAGTCATCAATCCACCCCGAACCGTCGTTGGGGAGGTCCGCTTGCTGGCGGTGCCGCTGAACGTCAGCTTTGTGGCTGGGAGCCGGCCGCCGGGGTCGACCCGAAGCGGAAATCACGTGACCCACCATCTCGACATCCCGGCTGGCTGTTGGCCTAGCTCTAATTTCGTTCGCGCCATGAAGATGAATGTTCGGCCACGAGACTCGGGGTTCCAGCCACCATTCATCGCGTCGCGGATGTCCGTCTCGACAATTGCGGCTGTTAGCTTCCGCCGTTGCGAGAGGAAAGTTGATCTATCGTAGGGGTATTCGATGACCATCTCGCGGTGCGCGCCCTCTGCTCGCCGTACCAAGACGCAGAGACCTTTGCGACCGAGCGTGGTCCACTGAGGCTCGCTTATCAGCTCCCATTGGAGCTTGTAGCCGTCGATGTCTGCCGCCCCGCTGAGCGACCGTTTGCGCCGCTTTTTTTGACCGTGCATTTCTGGATGGCTAACTTCAGCTTCACCGAGCGCCAACCGGTCTCCGATAGCTCATCCTTAGTTGTGAAACGACATTCCGCAATCCGCGCGCAACGTCCACTTTCCGCCCCGAACCCCACAGCCAGCCCACCCCCTCCGCGGGAAGTCTCAGGCCTCTTGACTTCAGTGGTGAATTCAGTTTTGTTCCGTTTATGTTCTACTCCCCACCCACCCCATCTATCGCGGCCGACTCCTTCCCGGAGCGGTCCGCCTGGAAGCTCGCCGCGCTCGAAGCGCTGGTCGAGCTGGGGCTGGAGCTTGCGCGTGAACAACTGCGCCAGGTCATGAACCCCGCAACCCACATGGACCCCGCTGCCGCGTCCCTGGCCCATTCGCGGATTTCCCGCGCCGTGCGCCAGGCCTTGGCGCTGCACGCCCTGATCGAAGCCGGCGGCCTGTCGCAAATGCTCATGGCCCAGGCGGGCCGCGTCGCGCAGACACCGGCCGCGCAAGCCCGCGAGCCCATCGAAACCGACGACGACGCGCCAGAAGCTCTCGATCCCGGCTCGGATCGCGACGACGATCGGCCCGAACGCGCTGAGCGGCTGTTCGACGACCTGAAAACCCCGATCGCCGACCTCGTCGCCCTGGTCCGGCAGCCGGAAAGCCAGTCGATGGACGCCATCTGCCGCGGTCTCGGCATCGCCTTCGACCCGGCCCTCTGGGAAGAAGAGACCTGGACCATCGCGGCGGCGCATCCCCGCCCGCGTGGCGCGGTCGATCCGGCGGGCGATGGGCCAAGGCGGCCGCCCCCGAGGTCACCAACGCCAGCGTCGCTAACGCCCCCGTCGCTAACGTCTCAGTCGCCGTCGCCGACGCCTCCGCCATCCCGATCCGCCCTCGCCTCCATCCTCCTGGCGCCGACGCCAAGTCCACCCGGCCGGCGGGCCGCCCTCCTGGGAACCTCCGGCGTCTGGACGGCCGCCCGCGACGGTCCACCGCCCCTGCCGATCCCGGCGCGGGCCGCGACGCGGACGAAAGCCCCAGAGTCAGAACGCCCCCGGTCACCGGACCCCCGCCCAACATCCGGGACGCGGTTCCCCATGCCCAGGCCCCGCCCTCCGCCGGGGTGAGCGGGTCAACGGATCGGAACTCAGCATTCGGGACAGGGCAGGCGCCAACAGCGCCCCGCCCCACCCGACCCCTGGCCGCCGCCGCGCCATCCCCCACCCCGTCCTCCTCGGGCGGCAGTCCCGAGGATCCATACGCGCTCTCAGGGTTGTCGCGCAGCGGCAGCGGAGCGACGCAGGGCGGTAAGACGATTCTGTCCACGAACCTCACGAACCACACGAACACAGTGTTTCCGTTGGAGAGAGCCGTGTGACTGTTTGGGCGCGCGCTTCGCGCCTCTTGTTCGTGTGGTTCGTGAGGTTCGTGGACAAAGAACTCTATGCCGACGCCAGCTCTCAGCTCGCCCTTCGGTACGAGGCGCTCGTTCTCACGAGATCATGGGTCCTGGGGACCCGCGCCCAAGGATGACGACGGGAGGGCGAACTGAATGTCGATCGGCCCGCTGGAGCATCTGTGAACCCCCGGACTGAGACATGGAAATAGGTGTGTGTCCCCAATTTCCGACAGCGCCCCGCCCCACCCGACCCCTGGGCGCCGACCAACGCCGGGTCTAGGCTGGCCGCCAACGATCAGAACCCAAAGACCAGACTGGGGCGGAAACCATGGCCTACGAGCACATCCTCTATCGCGTGGAAGACGGGGTGGCGGTGATCACCCTGAACCGGCCGGAGAAGCTGAACGCCTGGACCGGGCGCATGCACCATGAGGTGCGCGGCGCCATGCGGGCGGCCAGTGACGACGACGCGGTGCGGGCCATCGTGCTCACCGGCGCCGGGCGCGGGTTCTGCGCCGGGGCGGACATGAACACCCTGCAGGACATCCAGCAGGGCAACGCCAGTTCCGCGCCGCGGGAGGAGGCCTTTGACCCGGCCTCCGACCCTAATTTCCAGAAGGTCTATTCCTACTTCCCCGCCGTGCCCAAGCCGATCATCGCCGCGATCAACGGCGCCTGCGCCGGCATCGGCTTTGTCATCGCCCTCTATGCCGACATCCGTTTCGCCTCCGACGCGGCGGTGTTCACCACCTCGTTCGCGCGGCGCGGCCTAGTGGCGGAGCATGGGGCCAGTTGGTTGCTGCCCCGCCTGGTGGGCCTGGCCCATGCCGCCGACCTGCTGTTCTCGGCCCGCAAGGTCAGCGGGACCGAGGCGGCCCAGATGGGGCTGGTCAACCGGGTGATCCCCTTCGACCGCTTCGAAGCCGAGGTGATGGATTATGCCAAGATGCTGGCGCGGGAGGTTTCGCCACGGTCCGTGCGCGAGATGAAGCGCGAGATGTGGAACGCTCAGTTCCAGTCCCTGGGCCAAGCCATCGACGCCGCCAATGGCGACATGGACGCCAGCTTCCTGTCCGAAGACTTCAAGGAGGGGGTGGCCCACTTCCTGGAAAAGCGCGCGCCGGCCTTCACTGGTCGCTGAAACCTTTTCGGCGGACTCCCAGCGCTTGTTCGGCTCGGCAATCCCGATCCCCCAAATGAGGGAAGAGCGGTGAGCGGTCCCTAGCGGATGTAGGCGGAAAGCCGGGTGACGGTGGCCTGGTCCGCGGCGCCGCTGGCGGGCAGGCCCTGGTCGTGCTGGTAGGCCGACAGGGCCAGGCGCAGGGCCGGCGAGGGTGAGCCGTCCGTGGGGCCCTGGTAGTAGCCAAGGGCCGAGAGCGCCTTCTGGGCCGTCACCATGTCATTGGCCGCGTTGGTGACCGGTCCGGCCGCGGGAAGCGCCGGGGCCGGGGCAGCCTTGGCGGTCTGCACCGAGGGCAGGGTCGAGGCGTTGGGGGCGGTGGAGCGGAAGCCCGCCGCCGCCCGCTCGGCCGCCGTGCGGGCGTCGGCCGACAGGGTGTCGCGGATGCGTGTGGCGCTGGTGCGGGACTCGCCGTCGCCGAGCTTGCCGGCGATCAGGTACCATTTGTAGGCTTCGGCCGGGTTCTGGGCGACGCCGAAGCCGCCTTCATAGATCCGCGCCAGATTCACTTGGCTGTCGATGACGCCAAGCTCCGCGGCCTTCTGGAACCATTGCACGGCGATGGCGCGGTTCAGAGGACCGGCGGTCCCTTCGAAATAGGCCAGGCCAAGGTTGTGCATGGCCTTGCGGTCGCCGCCCTCGGCGGCCCGTTCGGTCCAGCGGCGGCCCTCGGACGGGTCCTTCTTCAGGCCACCGCCGCCGGCGTCATACAGCTTGCCCAGATAGAACTGGGCCGGGGCGTAGCCGAGGTTGGCGGCGCGGCGCAGGTCGGCGACGCCGGTATTATCCTTGGCTTCGATGCGGGCGATGGCGGCGGAATAGACCTGGGCCATATCGCCGGCCGCCGGGTCGGCGGCGGGGGCGATGCCGGCGCCCTGCTGGTCGATGGGCTTGGGGGCCATGGCGACGGCCAGCTGCGGTCCGACGTGTGGCGCGGCGGGCGCGGTGACGCCCAGGCGCTGCTTGGCGGCGTTGAGGGCGGTCGCCAGGGACTGGCTCAGGTCGGACTGCGAACGATCCTGCACCAGCACATAGCCGCCGAACGCGGTGACCACGAAGGCGGCGGCGATGCTGAAGCCGATCATCGGCCGGATATCGGTGCGCGGCTTGTCGCGACGGCCAAAGGCGGCGCCGGTGAAGACGCTGTCTTCATTGGCCTGGACCAGAGTCGGAGCGACCCGCGCGGGCTGGGCGGCGGCCCGGGCGGCGGCGCGCGCGCGCTCCACCGCTTCGCGGGTGGTGAGCGGGCGTGCTTCCGGCTCGGCGAAGGGCGCGGCGGCTGCCATCTCCGGAATGGCCAGGGAAGGCTCGGAGAGGGAGGGATCGGAGAGAGAGGGATCGAACAGCGGCTCGGCTTGAGCCGTTTCGAGGTCGGCCACGAACAGCGAAGCCGGGACCTCCGCCGGCGTCTCCAGCGACAGCAGAGGCTCCTCGAACAGCTCCTCGGACTCCGCCGCGGCGGCAACCGGTTCGTCTTCGTGGAAGTCGAAGGGCGCCAAGGGTTCGGCGTCATCCAGTTCGGCGTGCGCCAATTCGACGTCAGTGTGTTCGGGCGCGGCTTCGGCGTGATCGGGCTGGACCAGTTCGGCCGGCTCTGCGTGCGCTTCCAGAAGATCGTCAATGACGTCCACCCCGAGCTCGGGCTCGGAGATGGGAAGCTCGGCGATCGCCGCGACGTGCGGTTCGGCGAGGTAGGCGTCGGCGGCGACGAAGTCTTCTTCGCTGAAGGCGTCGGTCTCGGGGTCGCGGTCCCAGCCCTGGGCGATCACGGCGCTAGCCGGGGTCGGGGAATAGCTGACCTGGCTGCTCACCACCTGACGGTAGGCTGCGGCCGCGAAAGCCCCCTCAGCGGGGGGCGGGGGCTGGAAAGGGGGGAAATCATCCTCGACGAACAGGCCCTCGTCGGCGTCGAAGGCGTTGCGGCGGGAGTCTGGCAGGCGGCGCTGGGAGTCGGCCGACAGCTTGTCGAGTTTCTCGCGGGCTTCCTCGAGAAGCTTGGCGGTGCGTTCCTCGCTCTGACGGATGCGGTCCGCCAGTTCGCCGGTGGTGCGTTCGTGGCGCTGGCTGATGCGTTCGGTGACCCGAGCCACCTGCTCGCCGACATCGTCGATGGCCTGGGCGGAGCGGCGCTCGGAATTGGAGATGCGTTCGGCCAGGCGCTCGGAGATGCGGGCGATCTCCGTACCCAGCTTCTCCAGGGCCTGGGCCTGAACGGTGTCAGCCCGGCCCAGCTTGGTCTCCATGACCTGGGCGATCCGCGCCACTTCCCCGCCGACCTGCTCGATGGCGTCGGCGCTGCGATGTTCAACGACGTTCACACGACGGCTGAGGTTCTCAGCCATGTCAATCACTTCGCGGCCCATCTTCTCGATGGCCTGGGCGGAGCGGTGTTCAGCGGCGCGCACGTGGTCGGACATTTCCGACAGGGTGCGATCCATCCGGTCGAACCGGTTGTCGGCGGAGGTCCCCAACCGCTCGGCCATCTCCGCCCGCGCCGCGTCGACGCGGCTGGTGAGGGTGGCGGCCAGGGTTTCGAGCCGGGCGTCGGCATTGGCCGAGGGCGAGCCGCCCTCGACGGAGTTCAGCCGGCCATCCAGGGCGGCGAAAGAGGCGCGCAGGTCGGTAAGGGCGCCGGAGGTCTTGGCCTCGGCCTGTTCCAAGCGCTGACCCAGGCGGCTGACCACCGCCTCGACGACGTTCTCGCCGCGGTCGGCTTCGAAGCGATCGACGCGGGAGCGCATCTCGGCCAAGGCTTCGCGGGTGCGGCTCTCGCCGTCGTAGAGATGGGTGGCGACCTTGCCCAGGGCGCCTTCGAGCGAGCGCAGGGCCTCGGCGGAGCGCGGTCCGTTGGCCTCGCTCTCGATGCGGCGCATGCGGTCGGCGGCCCGGGCCTGTTCGGACTGCACTTCCTGGACGGCGCCTTCGAAGCGCGCGGCCACGGCGGTCTGTTCGCGCTCGGTGGATTCCAGTCGGGAGAGCACGCCACGGACGGTCTGGTCGACGCCGCTGATGGCCAGCGTCGAGCGATGCTCGGCCGCCTCGATGCGCTGCGACAGACGATCCAGCGCCTGGGCCACGCGGCCCACCTCGTCGGCGGGATGTTCGGGAACCTCTATCCGGGACGGCGCGGCGCGATCGCCACGGGGAGTCTCCAGATAGGCGGTGTCGCCCGGGGTGGGGGCGAAATAATCTTGAGAGATGGCGTCCTCCGGTCCGTCATCGGATAGCAGCCGGTCGACCCATTCACTCAGGGACAGACCCGACTGCCGCGCGAGGTCGGCGGCGACCTCCCGGGACTTCGGGTCCAGACCCTTGTGGTGTTTGGGCGCCCCCGCGCTCATCCGAATCGCTCCGCATACCCCTCCGTCGAAGTTACCGGCCGAGACCTTGTGTGTAAACGCGGCGAAGACGCTAAATATAGCATTGCCACGTCAACCGACTTTGGCTACGGCGGCCCTTGCGGAGACGGTGCTTTTTTCGGATCAGTACGGTTAACGATGTCTTACCAAGGGGCCGGGAGCCGTTAACACCATGGGGCTTGGACTGACCGCCGCCCTGGCCGCCGCCACCCTGGCGGTGACCTTGCTGTTCGGCTGGCTGGGGGCCAGGCCGGTCAAGATGATGAGCGCGCCACGCCTTGTGCCGTATCGGATTCTGATGCTTTTCACCTTCGCCCTGACCATCTTCCTGGCCACCCACCTGGTGAGCCTGGTCAAGGGGTCCTGAGGCGAAACGCGGCCGAGGCGACCGAACCGGGCCTGTTCATAACTTCGATAGCCTGAACTTCGTGCGTCGTCGCGCCACAGCATCGCGGGGCGCCGCGCGGCGCGAAAACTTCCCGGTGGCTGTAATCGGCGCGCAGAACTTGCCGCCTGATAGAGCAAAACCGATTCTGGGTATGGCCAGTTCGGGCTCGGACGCTTCAGCCGGAAAGGCTTAGGCGGCGACCTTGGGCGCTTCTGCGGGGCGGTCCGCGGGCTTCGGCGAACGGCGGGTGAGGCCGGCCATACCGCCGCTGGAAAGCAGGCCGACGTCGGCCAGCAGGATGGGGATGGCCCACTTGTGCGGCGCGGCCAGGTAGCGCGGCTGCCAGACCGGGTCGTACTTGTCCTTGTACCGGCGCACGCCGCGGAAGTTGTAGATCTCCTCGCCGCGTTCGAACAGCAGGTTGCCCACCCGGGACATGATCGGCGCCAGGGGTCGGTCGTCCAGGCCCGCCAGGGGCGCCATGCCGAACTCGAAGGCCTCGAACCCCTGCTCGCGGCCCCATTGCAGGAGCTCGACGAACAGGAAGTCCATGACGTTCTTGGGCGCCTGGTCCGAATAGCGCATCAGGTCCATGGAGAAGCTGGCCCGCTTGTGCGCCAGCCACAGGGTGGCGAAGGCGACGATCCTGCCCTCCGAGCGCACCAGGGCGATGGGGAACTCAGCCACATAGGCGGGGGTGAAGCCGCCCATGGAAAAGCTCTTCTCGCCGCCGGCGTGGTGGCCCAGCCATTGGTCGGAAATCGACTGCAGCTCGGCCATCAACTCGGGCGTCAGGCCGGCCTGGATGACTTCGAACGCCGCCCCGCCCTCGCCGGTCTTGCGCCAGTTGCGGCGCAGGGTCTCGCGGCGGCGCCCCTCCAGGGAGAAGCTGTCCAGCGGCACGGCGGCGGACTCACCGGTCTTCTGGATAGAGAAGCCGAGCTCCACCAGATCGGGCAGATCCTCGGGGCCGACGGCGTAGATGCCCGGGCGCGCGGCGTGGGCGTCGGCCAGTTCACGGAAGCGCCACAGCAGCTCCAGCCGCTCGTCCCGCTGTCCGACGGGAGAGCCCAGCGCGATCCAGGAGCGACCGCGGACGCCGAACATCAGGAAGCTTTTGCCACTCTCCGAAAAGATGAAGCGCTTGTCGCCCAGCAAGGCGAGGTTCGACGCCGGCTCGGCACAGTCAGCGCTGGCCAGGATCGCCCGCACGCGGGAGAAATCCGGATCGTCCTCGCCCATCACCCGCGGCGTCGCCGGCGTGGCCAGCAGGCGCCAGATGCCCACCGCCAGCAGCAGGATCGCGGCCCCGGCGAAGGCGCGGATGGCGCGCTCGGCGTCGGCGTCGGCCATCATCCGCACCCAGGAGACGTTGGCGTAGTCGGCGTGCTTGAACGACCAGTAGCCCACCAGTCCGGCGCCGACGACGGCGGCGACGCTGGAGAGCAGCCAGCCGGGCGTGATCTCCATCCGGCTGAGCGCCGCGGTGCGAGGGAAGGCTTCGTGGCAGGGCAGCAGCAGACCCTGGATGGCCAGCAGGGCGACGGATTCTTCCCAGTTGAAGCCCTTGAACAGGGCCAGGCCGGCGGCTAGCGGCAGGACCACGGCGGTGACCATCCAGGCCCCGTCCAGCCGGCGCGACAGGCCGAAGGCCAGCAGCACCAGGACCAGGCCCAGGATGCTGGACAAGAAGTGGCTGATCTCGATCAGCACCAGGGGCGCCCACTGGGCCAGCCACAGAAAGCGCATGGGATCGGACGGCGTGGCGCTGGACGCCAGCAGCATCACGCCGGCCGCCGCGGTGAGCAGCGCCAGGGATGTGGGGGCGCCGGCCAGGATGGCGGGGCGGAACTCACTCAGCCAGCGCATCGGGCTCCTTCGGGAGTCACCTGTGGGGATTTCATCGCCAGCCTATAGCGGATTTGCAGCGAACTTGCGACGACGCCCGTGATTTCGCGCCATGGTCAAGCTCATCCAAACGTCGCCCCCCGACGTAACAACCGCATGAGGCGCCTGCATTGGGCGGGCTCGCGCAGGACACCTTCCAACATGAATAAGACCCCCTTCCGTCTTTTGGTCACCACCGGTTTCGCCCTCGCCACGCTCGGCGCCGCGTCCGGCGCGGCCGTCGCTAAGATGTCCCACAGCATGGGCGGCATGGCGCACGAACATACCGTCATGGTCGGCGGCGCGGCGATGTATCCGTCGAAGAACATCGTCGAGAACGCCGTCAATTCGAAGGATCACACCACCCTGGTGGCGGCGGTGAAGGCGGCCGGCCTGGTCGATACCCTGGCCTCGCCAGGCCCCTTCACGGTGTTCGCCCCCACGAACGCCGCCTTCGCCAAGCTGCCACCCGGCACGGTGGACACCCTGCTCAAACCCGAGAACAAGGACAAGCTGACGGCGGTGCTGACCTATCACGTCGTGGCCGGGCGGCTGACCGCGGCCGACCTGATGGCCAAGGTGAAGGCCGGTGGCGGCCACGCCACCCTGACCACCGTTCAGGGCGGCGTGCTGACCGTGACGGTCAAGGGCATGCATCTGAGGATCACTGACGCCAAGGGCGACGTCTCCAAGGTGACCATTGGCGATGTCATGCAGTCCAATGGCGTGATCCATGTGGTGGACACGGTTTTGCTGCCGGGCTGATCGCGTCGGCCGGGACGGTCCCGTCCCGGCCACGCCTTTCCGTTTTGGCCTTGGCGCTTGCTCGGCGAGCCCGCGGCGCTAAGGTGCCCTCCAAATTCGAACGGGTGTTTGGAGAACCGTCTCATGGCCGATTTTGGCGCCACCGACCTGGAGACCTTCCGCGCCGACCTGCGCGCCTGGCTTGAGGCCAACTACCCCGCCGAATTGAAAGACCCCAAGGCCAAGACCGATCCCGAAGCCATGTGGGGCGGCCGCGCCTTCACCGGCAGCAACGATCCGCAGATCGAATGGCTGCGCCGCGCCTCGGCCAAGGGGCTGACGGCGCCCACCTGGCCGACACAGTTTGGCGGCGGCGGCCTGACCCCGGAACAGGCCCGCGTCGTCGAGCAGGAGATGTCCCGCGGCCACTACCGCCCTCCTCTGGCCTCGTTCGGGGTCTGGATGCTGGGGCCAGTGCTGCTGGAATATGGCAATGACGCCCAGAAGGCCGAGCACCTGCCGTCGATCACCCGCGGCGAAATCCGCTGGTGCCAGGGCTATTCGGAGCCGGGCGCGGGCTCTGACCTGGCCAGCCTGGCCACCCGCTGCGAGGACAAGGGCGACCACTGGCTGATCAACGGCCAGAAGATCTGGACCAGCTACGCCAACATGGCCGACTGGTGCTTCTGTCTGGTTCGCACCGACACCGCCAAGAAGCACGAGGGGATTTCCTTTGTGCTCATCGACATGACCTCGCCGGGCGTCGAGACCCGCCCGATCAAGCTGATCAGCGGCGAGAGCCCGTTCTGCGAGACCTTTTTCACCGACTTGAAGATCCCCAAGGGCAATATGGTCGGCCAGCTGAACGGCGGCTGGGAGATCGCCAAACGGCTGCTGCAATATGAGCGGCAGAACATCTCCGGCGGCTTCGGTGGTGGCGGCGGCGCTGGAGGCTCCGCCGGGGACCTGGGCCAGATCGCCAAGGGCTACATCGGCGTCGACGAAACCGGCGCTCTGGAAGACGCCGACCTGCGCGGCCGGATCACCAGGAACAAGATGGACTTCCAGTCCTTCTACCTGACCCTGGCCCGGGTGGCCGCGGAGTCCCGCGCCAGCAGCGGCCCTAGCGCCGCCACCTCGATCATCAAATACGCCGCCGCGTCCCTGGCGCAGGAGCGTTCGGAACTGATGGTGGAGGCCATGGGAGTCCAGGGCCTGGGTTGGGAAGGCGAGGACTTCAGTCCCACCGAACTGATCGCCACCCGCGGCTGGTTGCGCTCGAAGGGTAATTCCATCGAGGGCGGCACGTCGGAGGTGAATTTGAACGTGGTCTCAAAGCGGGTGCTGGGCCTGCCGGACCCGAAGTAACCGACCAAGATTTGGCCGGTCCAAAGTTGTTGCTCTTGCGCGCAATTTCGGCGCGGACGTAAGGTTTTTCGTTTTCTCGATTTTTGATTTCCGGAGCGGATTGTCATGGCGGATTTTGGCGGCGACGCCGAGGCCTTTAGGGCCACGGCGAAGTCTTGGCTTGAAGAGAACTTTCCCAAGGCGTTACAGGCCGACCCGATGGCGCAGATAGCCGCCGCCATGGGCAGCCGCGAGGGCGCCGACGCCAAGCTGTGGCGCGAGCGCATGGGCGCCAAGGGCTGGGGCACGCCCACCTGGCCCAGCGAGTACGGCGGCGGCGGGCTCAGCCGCGCCGACGCCCGCATCCTGGCCGAGGAGATGGCAAAGATCGGCGCCCGCAACCCAATCGGCGGCATGGGGGTGATGATGTTCGGCCCCACCCTGCTGGAGGTGGGCTCCGAGGAACAGAAGCAGCAGCACATACCGCCCATCGTCCGCGGCGAACTGCGCTGGTGCCAGGGCTATTCGGAACCGGGCGCGGGCTCGGACCTGGCTTCGCTGCAGACCAAGTGCGAGGACAAGGGCGACCACTGGCTGGTCAACGGCCAGAAGATCTGGACCAGCGGCGCCAACCTGGCCGACTGGTGCTTCTGCCTGGTGCGCACCGACCCCACGGCTAAGAAACACGAGGGCATCTCCTTCGTGCTGTTCGACATGAAAACGCCCGGCGTCGAGGCGCGGCCGATCCTGCTGATCAACGGCACTTCTCCCTTCTGCGAGACCTTCTTCACCGACGTGAAGGTGCCCAAGGGCAACTTGATGGGGCCGCTGAACGGCGGCTGGACCATCGCCAAGCGCCTGCTGCAGTTCGAGCGCGACAATATCTCCACCAGCCTGGGCGCCGGGGGCGTCGGCTCCGCGGCGGCGCCGGCCACGGTGGACCAACTGGCCAAGGCCTACGTGGGTCTGGACGAGGACGGCCGCCTGGCCGACGCCGACCTGCGCCGGCGGATCATCGACCACCGGATGGAAAACCAGGCCTTCCAGCTCACGGTCCGCCGCGCCGCGCTGGAGGCGAAGTCCAACCAGGGGCCGAGCGCCGCCACCTCGATCATGAAGTACGCCGGCGCCAAGATCGCCCACGATCGCACTGAGTTGATGGTGGAGGCCATGGGCCATCAGGGCCTGGGCTGGGACGGCGAGGGCTTCGACAAGGACGAGCTGACCACGGTCCGCTCCTGGCTGCGCGCCAAGGCGAACTCCATCGAGGGCGGCACCTCGGAAGTGAATCTGAACGTGGTCTCCAAGCGCGTGCTAGGCTTGCCCGACCCCAAGTAGACGACCCCAAGTAGACGATCCAAGCAGATCAAGAAGGCGACCGCTCATAGAAGCAGGACGCCCGCCAAGACATTAGGACTAAGGGAGATATTCAAGTGGCTGATTTTGGAAGCGAACTGGACACCTTCCGCGCCGACGCGCGGGAATGGCTCGAGGCGAATTTCCCGCAGAGTCTGCGCAAGGACCCCGAGGCCGCGGACTCCGTGATGACCCCGGACAAGCCCACAGGCGACCGCGCCCTGTGGAAGCAGCGCATGGGCGCCAAGGGCTGGGGCGCCCCCACCTGGCCGGCTGAGTACGGCGGCGGCGGCCTGAGCCCACAGCAAGCGCGCGTCCTGGCCCAGGAGATGGACGGGATCGGCGCCTACAACCCCATCGTCGGCATGGGCACCAGCATGTTCGGCCCCACCCTGCTGGAATACGGCACCGACGCCCAGAAGGCCCGCCACATCCCGCCGATCGTCCGGGGCGAGCTGCGCTGGTGCCAGGGCTATTCCGAGCCCGGCGCCGGATCCGACCTGGCCTCACTGCAGACCAAGGCCGAGGACAAGGGCGACCATTATCTGATCAATGGCCAGAAGATCTGGACCAGCGGCGCCCAGTACGCCGACTGGTGCTTCTGCCTGGTGCGCACCGACCCCAAGGCCAAGAAGCATGAGGGCATCAGCTTCGTGCTGATCGACATGCATCAGCCGGGCGTCGAGACCCGTCCGATCAAGCTGATCGCCGGCTCCTCGCCCTTCTGCGAGACCTTCTTCACCGATGCGGTCGCCAAGAAGGACGACCTGGTCGGACCGCTAAACGGCGGCTGGACCGTGGGTAAGCGCCTGCTGCAGCACGAACGCTCTGGCCAGGGCGGCTCGCGGATGATGGGCGGCGGCGCCTCCATCCCGGACCTGGCCAAGAAATACGTCGGCGCGGACGAGAACGGACGCATCGCCGACAGCGACCTGCGCACCCGGATCGCCGGCCATATGATCAACGCCAAGGCCCATGCGCTGACGATCCAACGCGCCCAGGCGGAAGCCCGCGGCAACCTGAATCCCAGCGCCACCACCTCGGTGATGAAGAACTCCGGGACGTGGATCGGTCAGGAGCGGGCCGAGCTGACCTTGGAGATCATGGGCAACCAGGGCTTGGGCTGGGAGGGCGACGACTTCAGCAAGGACGAGTTGCAGGCCGTCCGCGGCTGGCTGTCGGGCAAGGCCACGACGATCTTCGGCGGCTCGCAGGAGATCCAGAGCAACATCGTCTCCAAGCGGATCCTGGGCCTGCCTGACCCGCTCAACACCAACGGCTAGGTCTGCGGGGCGGCGGATGTCAAAGATCGCGCCGGGCCTCGCACCTCCTCACGCGACCCAAAGAGAAAGGCGTTTCCATGCCTGACTTCGGTTCTTCAGAACTAGACGCGTTCCGCCAGACCGCCCGCCAATGGCTGGACGAGAACCTGCCCGCGGCGCTGCGCCAGGATCCGGATGCGGTGGCCGACGCCCTGGCCAGCCCCGCGGCCCTCACCGGCGACCTGGAACTGTGGCGCCAGCGGATGGGCGAGAAGGGCTGGGGGGTTCCCACCTGGCCGCAGCACTATGGCGGCGGCGGCCTTAGTCCAGCGGAGGCAGGGGTGTTGGGCGAGGAGATGGCTCGCATCGGCGCGCGCAACCCCATCGGGGGCATGGGGGTGATGATGTTCGGCCCTACGCTGCTGGAATATGGCAACGACGAGCAGCTGGCCCGGCATGTCCCGCCGATCGTGCGGGCCGACCTGCGCTGGTGCCAGGGCTTTTCGGAGCCGGGCTCTGGCTCGGATCTGGCCTCGCTGCAAACCAAGGCCGAGGACAAGGGCGACCACTTCCTGGTCAATGGCCAGAAGATCTGGACCAGCGGGGCGCAATACGCCGACTGGTGCTTCTGCCTGGTCCGCACCGACACCAAGGCCAAGAAGCACGAGGGCATCAGCTTTCTGTTGATCGACATGCGCTCGCCGGGGGTGGAAGCGCGGCCGATCCTGCTGATTAACGGGACCAGCCCATTCTGCGAGACCTTCTTCACCGACGTGAAGGTTCCCAAGGAAAACCTGATGGGGCCGCTGAACGGCGGCTGGACCATCGCCAAGCGCCTGCTGCAGCACGAACGCCAGGGGATCAGCGGGGCCAACGCCGCCGGGGCGCCAGGGGTTACGCCCGGGCCGGGGCTGGACGAGCTGGCCAAGCGCTATGTGGGCGTGGACGAGGATGGCCGCCTGGCCGACAGCGACCTGCGCAGCCGCATCACCCAGCATCTGATGGAGGCCCGGGCCTTCACCCTGACCGGTCAGAGGGCCGCCGCCGAGAACCGCTCGAACCGGGGTCCAAGCGCAGTCAGCTCGATCCTGAAAAACGTCGGCTCCAAGGTTCGCCAGGACCGCGCCGAGCTGTCGGTGGAGGTGATGGGACACCAGGGGGTGGGCTGGTCCGGCGAGGACTTCAGCGCTGATGAACTGGCCACGACGCGGGCCTGGCTGAGAGGAAAGTCCGGCACCATCGCCGGAGGGTCGTACGAGATCCAGAACAACATCATTGCCAAGCGCATCCTGGGCCTTCCAGATGCGACCCGTTCCACTTAAACAGTTGTTTTTAGCGACTACGCATTCTTCGAGGAGACTATTGAGATGGCTGATTTTGGGGGCGATATCGACGCCTTCCGCAACGACGCCAAGGCCTGGCTGGAGGCGAATTTCCCGCCTTCGCTGAAGGGCAAGGGCGGCATGATGAATATCGAGAGCGACGACGAGGGCGGCGCCGACGTCAAGGCCTGGACCACGGCCATGGGCGAGAAGGGTTGGGGCGTCCCGACCTGGCCGAGAGCCTACGGCGGCGGCGGGCTTTCCGCCCCCGAGGCCCGCGCCCTGCAGCAGGAAATGAACAAGATCGGGGCCTGGAACCCGATCGGCGGCATGGGCACGATGATGTTCGGCCCGACGCTGCTGGAATACGGCAACGAAGATCAGAAGCAGAAGCACATCCGGGCGATCGCCAAACAGGAAGTGCGCTGGTGCCAGGGCTTCAGCGAGCCGGGCGCGGGCTCGGACCTGGCTTCGCTGTCCACCAAGGCCGAGGACAAGGGCGACCACTTCCTGGTCAATGGCTCGAAGATCTGGACCTCCGGCGGCCAATGGGCGGACATGTGCTTCTGCCTGGTGCGCACCGATACGTCGAAGAAGCACGAGGGCATCAGCTTCGTGCTGATCGACATGCATGGTCCGGGCGTCGAAGTGCGGCCGATCAAGCTGATCGCCGGCGCCTCGCCCTTCTGTGAAACCTTCTTCACCGATGTGAAGGTGCCCAAGGAAAACCTGGTCGGCCCGCTGAACGGCGGCTGGACCATCGCCAAGCGACTGCTGCAGCATGAACGCAGCGGCCTGTCGGGCGGCGGTGGCGGCGGCGGCGGCATGTTCGGCGTCGGCGGCTCGGCCTCGGCTCTGGCCAAGGAATACATCGGCACCGACGACAAGGGCCGGATCGCCGACAGCGACCTGCGCAGCCGGATCGCCAACCACGAGATGGACGCGCGCGCATTCCAGCTCACCGCCTTCCGGATGATGGCGGAGTCGCGGTCCAACTCTGGGCCGTCCGCCGCCACCTCGATCATGAAGAACGCCGGCACCAAGGTCGGCCAGGATCGGGCGGAACTGACCCTGGAGATCATGGGTCATCAGGGCCTGGGCTGGGAAGGCGACGACTTCAAGCCCGCCGAACTGCAGGCCGTCCGCGGCTGGCTGGGCGGCAAGGCCACCACCATTTTCGGCGGTTCGGCCGAAATCCAGAGCAACATCATTTCAAAGCGGATCCTGAACCTGCCGGATCCCCTCACTCATTCGAACTAAGGGAAAGAAACGAACATGGCCGTTCTGACAGAAGAACAAAGCATGCTGCGCGACTCCGCGCGCACCTGGACCCAGGAAAAGTCCCCCGTCACCGCCTTCCGCAAGGTGCGCGACGCTGGCCTGCCACTGGGCTACGACCCCGCCGCCTTCAACGAAATGGCGGAAATGGGCTGGACCGGGGTGATCATCCCCGAGGAATACGGTGGATCCGACTTCGGCTATTTGAGCCTTGGCCTGGTGCTAGAAGAGACCGGCCGCACCCTGACCGCCTCGCCGATCCTGTCGTCCGCCCTGGCCGCCGCCAGCGCCATCATCCTGGGCGGCGCGACCGCGCAGAAGGAAGCCTGGCTGCCGAAGATCGCTTCTGGCGAAGCGGTGGGCACCCTGGCCATCGACGAAGGCGCGCACCACAACCCGGCCAAGGTCGCCGTCACGGCGTCCAAGACCGGCGCCACCTACGCCATCAGCGGCGCCAAGTCCTTCGTGCTCGACGGCATGGCGGCCAATGTGTTCGTGGTCTCGGCCCGCACCTCCGGCGCCGAAGGCTCCAAGGACGGCATCAGCCTGTTCCTGGTGGCCGCGGACGCCAACGGTGTGTCGCGCAAGGCCCTGAAGCTGGCTGACAGCCGCGGCGCCGCCAATGTCGCCTTCGACAACGCGGCCGGCGAACTGCTGGGCGAAGAGGGCAAGGGCTACGACCTGTTGGAAAAGGTCCTCGACCGCGCCCGCGCCGGCCTCGCCGCCGAAATGCTGGGCTCGGCCGTGCAGGCCTTTGAAACCACCCTCGACTACCTCAAGGTCCGGGTTCAGTTCGGCCAGGTGATCGGCTCCTTCCAGGCGCTGCAACACCGCGCCGCGAAGATGTTCACCGACCTGGAACTGGCGCGCTCCTGCGTTGAGGCGGCCCTGGCGGCCATCGACAACAACAGCCCAGACGTGCCGGAACTGGTCTCCCTGGCCAAGGCCAAGATGGGCGACACCCTGCACCTGGTGTCCAACGAGATGGTCCAGATGCACGGCGGCATCGGCATGACCGACGCCCATGACGCGGGCCTGTACCTGAAGCGCGCCCGGGCGGCGGAAGCCACCTACGGCGGCCAGTCCTACCACCGCGACCGCTACGCCCGCCTGCAGGGCTACTGAGGCCGAGCACGAGTTTGCAATTCCGCGTGAATTGCCAGCCCTGATTGACCTCTAAGAGTTTGAAATAATAAGCTAACAGCCCCGATCGGACACCTCCGGTCGGGGCTTTTTCTGGCGGAACAACGGCCTAGGTTTCGGGTTGAGGGAGTGAACCCTTAGTCTGGAGGCCGCCATGCAGATCGATATGAGCAACCCCGCCGATGTGGAAATGCATCTGTGGGACTGTATCGAAAACAACAAGGTTGGCATGCTGAGCCTGGGCGGTGGCATCCTGCCCCACGCCCAGCCGATGACGGCCTTTCCGGAGCGCAGCCGCCGCCAGCTGTGGTTCTTCACTCGCAGCGACACCGACCTGGCGCGCCAGGCGCGCAATGGCCGCCCCGCCCTGTTCACCTTCCAACACCGCGATCTGCACGCCTCCATGGGTGGTGAGTTGCAGGTTCAGCACGACCCGATCCGGATCGAACGCTACTGGAACGCCATCGTCTCGGCCTGGTATCCGGGCGGCCGCGCCGACCCGGCCCTGACCATGCTCTGCTTCGAGTGCGAGGACGCCCAGGTCTGGCTGTCCGAAGCGGCCCCCATCCGCTTCGCCTGGGAGATCGCCAAGGCCAACGCCACGCGCCGCCTGCCAGACGTGGGCGGGCGACTGCACCTGGATTTCCACTAGGGCCACGGGACGCCGAGGGACCGCCTCTAAGCCTTCACGAACGGCTTGGGCACTCGGTTGGCGCCCTGGCGGGCGAACATCCAGCCGGGGTATTCGGGAGGCAGGTCGGAGATCGCGTCCAGGGCCGTGATCTCCTCGGCGGTCAGCTCCAGTTCGGCGGCGGCCAGGTTGTCGTCCAGCTGTTCCTGGGTCTTGGCGCCGATGATGACGCTGGTGACGAAGGACTTGGCCAGGATCCAGGCCAGGGCCACGCGGGCCACCGAGACGCCGCGGGCGTCACCGATCTTGCGCATGGCCTCCACTACCGGCCAAGCGCGGTCGAGATTCACCGGTGGGAAATCGAACACGGTGCGGCGCGCGCCCTCCGGTCCAGCGCGGTCCGCGCCGAACTTGCCCGACAGAAGGCCGCCGGCCAGGGGCGACCAGACCAGCAGGCCGACCCCCTCGCTCTGCATCATCGGCACGATGTCGCGCTCCAGGTCCCGGCCGGCGATGGAATAGTAGGACTGGGTGGTGACGAAGCGGCTCCAACCCTTGTGGTCGCTGAGGCCCACCGCCTTGGCGATCTTCCATGCGGCCCAGTTGGAGCAGCCGATGTAGCGGACCAGGCCCTGGCTCACGAGGTCTTCCAGCGCCCGGAGGGTCTCGTCCAAGGGGGTGACGATGTCATTGCCGTGGATCTGGTAGAGGTCGATGTGGTCGGTTCCCAGCCGCTCGAGGCTGGCCTGAACCGCGTCCATGATGTGTCCGCGCGAGGCGCCGCGGTCATTGGGGCCACGGCCCATTTCGCCGAAGGCCTTGGTGGCGATGACGACGTCAGAGCGCTTGACGTCCAGGTCCTTGAGCGACTGGCCCAACAGGCGTTCGGAGAGGCCGTGGGAATAGACGTCGGCGGTGTCGAAGAAATTGACGCCACCCTCCAGCGCCCGGTTCACGACACCGTTCACCTGCTGCTGGTCCAGATCGCCGATGGCGGCCCACATGCCGCCGGCGGCGCCGCCGAAGGTCATTGTTCCCAGACAGATTTCCGAGACATAGAGGCCACTGTGGCCAAGTTGACGATAGCGCATGTGCGTTCTGATCCTCAAGATTGAGTGGCTAAAATCCCGCCCGGCAAAGATCGGCTGATTAAAAACGCCGATATTGCAAAACACAGCCCGCTGAATAAGGGGCCTAAAATCCTTGTCTGTACTGGATTTTCCTTATCTTTCCCTGCGTCGGGTTCCAGACATTCTCAAGCTTGGCTGACCGATAGCTTGCAACCGTAGCCGCACAGCAGCGTTTGAGTAGCCATGACGAAACCATTCCACCCCTTGACCAACCGACTGCTCAACGCCCTCGCGCCAGAGGATCATGCCCTTTTCTCCACGCACCTGACCTTGGTGGACCTGGAGAAGGGCCGGCTACTCTACGATCCGGGAGACGAGATCGACACCGTATACTTTCCCCACAACGTCGTCATTTCCCTGATGACGCTGATGCGCAATGGCGCGGCGATCGAGAGCGCGACGATAGGGCGCGAAGGGGCTCTGGGCCTGATGGCGGCGGTAGCGCCACGGCAATCCCTGAGCCGCGCCATCATCCAGGTTCCCGGACGGGCGTCAAAGATCAGCGCCGGCCACCTGCACGAAGCCTGGGAAAAGAGCGCCCATCTGCGGACCCTGGTGGACCGCCACAACGACGCCCTGTTCGGCCACGCCGCCCAGTCAGTGGCGTGCAACGCCCTGCATACGGTGGAGGCGCGGTTCTGCCGCTGGTTGTTGTCGTGCCGCGACCGGATCGACGGCGACACCGTCAGCCTGACACAGGAATTCCTGGCCGACATGCTGGGGGTGCAGCGCACCACGGTGACCGCCGTGGCCGGCGCGTTGCAGACCAGGGGCCTGATCCGCTATCGCCGCGGCGTGGTGGACATCCTCGACCGCGCCGCCCTCGAAGCCGTGACCTGCGAGTGCTATGGCACGGTGCGGCGGAACTACGAGCGCCTGCTGCCGGTGTCTTTCGGCTAGCTCCGGCGCCCAGGCGCCTAGCCTCGCCGCTCCAACCGCATTCTCAGCCCGTACTTCGGCCGCAGGGTAACGTTGGCCTGGGGCACAACGTTCTGGTCCGGCGCCAGGCGTAGGCGATAGCGCTGGGCCAGGCTGGCCAGGATCAGCACAGCCTCGTTCATGGCCATGACCTGGCCGATGCACACCCGCGGCCCCGCTCCGAACGGGAGGTAAGCGAAGCGAGGCCGCCCGGCGCTCCGTTCGGGGAGGAAACGGTCGGGATCGAACCGCGCGGGCTCATCCCAAAGGCGCCGGTGGTGGTGCAAGACCCAGGGGGCGATGACGACGCTGTCGCCCTTGTTCACCTTCACCCCGCAGATCTCGTCGTCGGCCAGGGCGCCGCGGTTCGAAAGCCCGGGCGCGGTGGGATAGACGCGCATGGACTCCTCGACCACGCGCCGAGCGTAGGCCAGCTTGGGCAGGTCATCCTGTGTCGGCGCGCGGCCGCCCAGCACCGCATCCAGCTCGGCATGCAGCCGCGCCTCTTCCACCGGATGCTGCGAGAGCAGGTACCAGGTCCAGTTCATGGCCTGGGCGGTGGTCTCGTGACCGGCGATGAAGATGGTGATCACCTGGTCGCGGATCTCTCGCGAGGTCATGGCCGCGTCGCCGCTGTCGTCGTGGGCGGTGATCAACCGGCCCAGAAGGTCGGCCGCGGCGCCCTGAGGGTCCTTTTCCCGGGCGTCGATCATCCGGTTGATCGCTGCGTCCAGCGGCCGGAACTGGGCGGCCATCTCCCGCTCGCGCCGCCGCATGCGAATGGGGCCGGTGATCGGCAACACGTCGAGGATACTGAACTGGCTGACGTCGAAGCCGTTCTGCATGGTGTTGGCCACCAGGCCGATGACGTCGTCGGTGTCGGCCGAGAACATGGTCCCGGCGATGATCCGCAGGGTCAGGGCGCTCATGTCGGCCGCCATGTCGACCTCGGCGCCGTCCGGCAGGTTGTCCCACTTGGCGTAGAAGCTGTCGCAGGCGCGGGTGATGGCCGGGCCGTAGCCGGCGACGCTGCGCGGATCGAAGGCCGGGGCCATGATCCGCCGGTGCCGCCGCCACAGCTCGCCGTCGGTGGCCAGCAGGCCTTCTCCGAACAAGGCGCGGAAGAAACGCCGCTCCAACTCGGTCTTGGGATAGTTGGCGACATTGTCGACCAACACACGCTTGACCCCAGCCGGATCGCTGACCATCACCCAGGACCCCGCCAGGCCCCAGCCGCGGAACACCAGATCATGGAAGGCTCGTTCCGGAATGCCGTTGAAAACCCGCTCCTTGCGCGCCCGTTTGGCGGCGGCGCGGGTGAGGGTGCTGAGGTCGATCAGCCCGGCCAGAGGCGGGATGGCTGGGCGGTCGGGGGTGGGGGGGGGCGGCAGGTCGTCCAGGGTCGCTATCGACATCTCTATCTCTCCCTATTCGCAAAAGATCCGGACCTTGGCCCGGTCAGCGTCCACATCCACGGTTAGTTCGCCCAGCTGCTCGATCATGGCTTCGAGGTTCTCGGGCTTCAGCTGGCTGAGGTCGAAGGGGATCCCCTGACGGCTCAGGGCGGCGTTGACCTGGTCGCGGGCCTGGGGCGGGATCAGGGCGCTGAGACGCACGCCGGCGCGCAGCAGCTGCATGGGCACGCGGATATTGACCTTGGTCGGCCCCTCGCCCGGATCGGTGGCGTCTACTACCACCCGCAGATATTTGGCTCGCGCCGGAGCGGCGGCGGTGGCCGGCGGCGGATCGGCATAGGCGCTGGCGGGGCGGCCCAGGGCGCCGATCAGGCGGTCAGCCTCATCGGCGGTGATCTTGCCCTCGGCGAGCAGGCCTAGAATCTGGCGGCGGTCTTCACTCATCGCAGGTTGCTCTTTCAGGTGACGTGGACAAGCACGGACGCATCGGGGGCTTCGACCTCCACATGCGTCCCGGCCAGGGCGCAGAACACGGCCAGCAGGTTCCACAGGGCCGCGAAGGGGTTCATGCCGGCCAGGGCGCCGACGATCATGACAACCGGGATGGCCACCAGCAGCAGGGGCGAGAGCAGCAGCCAGATCAGCACCAGGGGCAGCCACAGCCTGAAGCGCCGCTGGCCCTGGGCGCGGATGCTGACCACCAGGAACAGCGGGATCACTTAAGCGCCTCCAGCGCCTTGACCGCTTCGTCGGCGGTAAGCTCGCCGCGCCGCAGCCGATCCAGCACCTCGGCGCGCGAAGGCTTGGGCGCCGTATCGACGAACTCCAGTTTGTCGGCGATCCGGTTCAGGCGGGACTTCACCGTGGGGTAGCTGACGCCGAACACCTGCTCCATTTCCTTGATCGACCCGTGACTGCGCAGGAAGGCGGCGACGAAAACCTGGTCCTCGGCCGACAGGCGGGCCAGTTCGGGCAAGGCCCAGCGGCCCTCGATGGCCACATCCTTGGCCGTCAACCGCACGCGCTCCACCACAAAAGGCTGTTCGCGGGTCAGCTCCGTCAGGTCCTGCCAATCCGCCGTGTCGCCGCTCGCCATCAAAAGCCTCACTAATTTCGAGCATGAACTTAAGATTTTTAATTTTCATCGGCAATTTAATAAATTTTCATGATCCGAGCTCGGGCCGGCCGGCCACCTGACCAAACCTGCGGCGGCGTCTGTGGCAAGGCTTGCATCCCGGCGCGCAACCGGGTTCATCGAACCGTCGCGCGGCGGCGCCAAAACCATGCGGACACCTTCGGAGAATTGCGATGATCACGCGGAAGCTGCTTCTCACCGGCCTGGCCATGACGGCCGGCCTCGCCCTGGCCGCGTGCGGCGGCGGCGGATCGGGATCCAGCTCGGGCGGCGGCGGTTCGGGCATCTCGGGCGCCGGGGCCACCTTCCCCGCCCCGCTCTACGCCAAGTGGGCGGAGACCTATAAGGCCACCAAGAGCCTGAACCTGAACTACCAGGCCATCGGGTCCGGCGGCGGCATCAAGCAGATCGAGGCCGGCACCGTGGACTTCGGCGCCTCCGACAAGCCGCTGAAGCCCGAGGAACTGGACAAGCAGGGCCTCTATCAGTTCCCGACAGTGGTGGGCGGGGTCGCGCCGATCGTGAACCTGCCGGGGATCGCGCCCGGCCAGATCAAGCTCACCGGCGCCGTCCTGGCGGACATCTACCAGGGCGTCATCACCAAGTGGAACGCGCCACAGTTGGCCGCGCTGAACCCAGGCGTGCCGCTGCCGAACCTGCCGATCAGCGTGATCCACCGCGCCGACGGTTCGGGCACCAGCTTCCTGTTCACCTCCTACCTGGCGAGCCAGAGCCCGAACTGGTCATCGAAGGTGGGCGCCAGCGACGCCGTGCAGTGGCCCACCGGAACCGGCGGCAAGGGCAATGACGGCGTCGCCGCCTTCGTGAAGACCACGGTCGGCGCCATCGGCTATGTCGAGTACGCCTACGCCAAGCAGAACAAGATGACCTATGTGGATCTCAAGAACCACGACGGCGCCTTCGTGGCCCCCGAGGCGTCCGCCTTCGCCGCCGCGGCGGCCGGCGCCGACTGGACCAAGGCGCCCGGCAACTACCTGCTGCTGCTCGACCAGCCCGGCGCCCAGGCTTGGCCGATCACCGGCGCCACCTTCATCCTGATGCACAGGAGCCAGGCCGACGCCGCCAAGGCCAAGTCGGTGCTGGGCTTTTTCGACTGGGCCTACCAGAACGGCGACGCCACGGCGGCGTCCCTGGACTACATCAGCCTGCCGCAGGCGGTGAAGGACATGATCCGCAAGCAATGGGCCGACAACCTGAAAGGCCCGGACGGCAAGCCCGTCTATCCGTAATCCGGCGCCGAACGGCGGCAGGTTGGGGACGGGATCAACCCGCGCGGCGAGCTTAGGCCGTGCGCGCCTCCGCTGTTTTACCCCGCCGACTGGTCGTCCTCGAGGTCGAGCGGCGGTGACGCTGGCGGCACGCTTCACCCGATCCGGCTGGACATCCCCCCGTCCACGTGGAGCACCACGCCGGTGATGAACCGGGACTCGTCGGAAGCCAGGAACAGGGCGGCATAGGCGGTGTCCCAGGCCGTGCCCATCTTGCCGCCCAGGGGCACGCGGGCGTTGCGGGCGGCGCGGACGGCATCCTGGTCTTGGCCGCGGGCCTGAGCGATGCCGGCCACGGCCATGGGGGTGTCCATGAGGCCGGGCGCGATGGCGTTGCAGCGCACGCCCTTGCCCGCATTGGCCTGGGCGATGCTGGTGGTCAGCCGGTTCACGGCCGCCTTGGTGACCTCGTAGGCCACCTGATTGCCGCCGGCGATCCCCGCCAGGGAGGAAATGTTGATGATGGCGCCGAAGCCCTGTTCGCGCATCGAGGGCAGGACTGCCTTGGCCATCAGCCAGGTGCCCTTGAGGTTCACCGCCGTGATGCGGTCGAAGGCGTCCTCTGTCAGGCGGTGAGCCGGCCCATCGCCCCCGCCGCCGATGCCGACGTTGTTGACCAGGATATCGATGTGGCCGAACCGCGCCTTGGCGGCCGCGACCACCGCGTCGCTGGCCGCCGCCTTGCGGATGTCGGCCTCCAGGCTGGCGGCATCCCCGCCCTCGGCGGCGATCATGGCGGCGGTCTCGGCGGCGCGATCCGCGGCGCGGTCGACGCAAAGCACCTTGGCGCCTTCGCGGGCGAACAGGATGGTCATGGCCCGGCCGTTGCCGATGGTTTCGCCCGGTGTCTGGCCAGCGCCGACGATGACGGCGGTCTTGCCTTCCAGGCGGCCGACCATCCTCAGAAGCCCTTCAGGTCCGGATCGAGGGTCTGGCCCTCGTCCAGTTGCACCCCGAAGCTGTTCAGGATCATCGACACCTGGGTGTACTGGCCGGCGGTGAAGACCACGTCCATGCACTGCTTGTCGGTGAAGTGGGCCTTCAGCGCCGCCCAGGTGGCGTCGGTGATGAACTGATCGTGGTGCAGCTCGTCGGAGGCTGTGAGCAGGGCGGCGTCCGCCGAACTCCAGCCGGCCGCGCCCGCGCCTTGCTTGATCCGCGCGATCTCTTCCGCCGTCAGACCCTCGCGGCGCCCGATGCCCACATGCTGGGTCCACTCATAGCCCGACTTGCAGAGGTAGCCGATGCGCAGGATGACGATCTCCCGCTCCCGGGCGGGTAGGTCGTTGCGGCGGGACAGGACATAGTTGCCCCAGGCCAGAAAGCCCCTGGCCGCCTTGGGAGCGTTGACGAAGGTGCGGAAGATGTTCAGCACCCGCTCGCCCATCGGAGCCAGGATCTCAGCCTGGTCAGGGGTCAGGTCCTTGTCGGCGACCGGCGCGATCCGGGGCTTGGTCAGTCTCATGTGCGTCTCCCACGGCCCGTTGGACCGGGCGCTGTCGGGCTTTTGATAGACGCTGGGAAACCCCAAGTCAGTAGTGGATCGGCCCCTTTACCCCGCCGCCCACGGCCACCGCATCGCCGTTGATCGCCACGCTACGGGGGGAGGCCAGGAAGGCGACCACGTCAGCCACCTCCGACGCGTCGACGATCCGGCCGATCAGGATATTGCCGGACATGCGCTTTTCGATCTCCTCCACCGACTGACCGGTGGAAGCGGCGCGGGCGGCGAGCAGGGGCTGGGTCTTCTCGGTGCGGGTCAGGCCCGGGTGCACGACAGTGACGTTGATCCCGTGCGGCGACAGTTCGTCGGCCAGATTCTTGGTCAGGGCGGCCACCGCCACGTTGCGCACGGAGCCGATGGTCGAACCGGTTTGGCGCGCGGCCAGACCGCTGATGTTGATGATCCGGCCCCAGCCACCGGCGATCATATGCGGCGCGGCCTCGCGGGCGACGCGCAGATAGCCCAGGACCTTTACGTTCACGTCGTCCCAGAACACCGCGTCGGTGATCTCCGCAAGCTTGGGAGGCGGGGCCTGGCCGCCCGGCTCGGCGGCGGCGTTGACCAGGATGTCCAGGCCCCCCAGCTCAGCGGCGGCCGCGGCGACACCTTCGCGAACGGAAAGGTCGATGCCGGTGTCCATCACCACGCCGACCACCACGGCGCCGGTCTGGGTCTTGAGAGCGGCCACCACGGTGGCAAGCGCCTCGCGGTCGCGGCCCGCCACGGCGATGGCGCAACCTTCCAGCGCCAGTTGTCTGGCCACCGCCAGGCCAATGCCCCGGCTGCCGCCGGTCACCAGCGCGCGCTTACCCGTCAGACCCAGATCCATGGCGTTTCTCCCTTCGGAGGAATTGGCGTCAGAGGATTTGGCAGGCTTCTTCGAAGGACAGGCGCGGGTTGCGGGGGAACAGGTTCTCCTCCGAGCCGTAGCCGATGTTGATCAGGAAGTTGGACTTCACCGTCGTGCCGGCGAAGAACGCCTTGTCCACCCCCGCGTTGTCGAACCCCGACATGGGGCCGCAGTCGAGGCCGAGCAACCGCGCGGCCACGATCAGATAGGCGCCTTGAAGCGTGCCGTTGCGAAAGGCGGTGGTCTCAGCCAGGGCCGGATCGGCGAACCAGTCCTTGGCTGTCGGGGCGTGGGGGAAAAGCCGCGGCAGGTCTTGGGCGAAGGCCAGGTCGTGGGCCACGATGGCGCAGACTGGCGCGGCCATGGTCTTGTCGCGGTTGGTGGCAGACAGGAAGGGGCTCAACCGGGCCTTGCCCGCGTCGCTGGTGACGAACACGAACCGCGCGGGCGAGGCGTTGGCCGAGGTGGGACCGAACTTGACCAGGTCATAGACCTCCCGCAGCAACGCCTCGGAGACGGTCTGCGGCGTCCAGCCGTTGCGTGTGCGCGCGGTGCGGAAGACCTGATCGAGGGTCTCGGGCGGCAGGGCGACAGTCATGCGGGCGGCTCCTCGGTGTTTCAGCTTGAGGGCCACTTAAGGCCGCAAGGACCGCTTAGCCAGAGGGTCAAGCGCCCAAGATCGACCGGATCGCGATCTTGGGCGAAAAGACGTCAGCGCATGAACGCCGGTTCGTGATGCCCGTCGACGCGGGCGCGGACCATGCGGTCGTATTCCTCGGCCTGCGGCAGCAGGTCCGGGCGGACGCGGGTCAGCTGTTCCTCCATGTTGGCGCAGGCCTTCTGGAGAATTTCCAGGGCGTGGCCGATGTCGATGCGCTGGCGCTCCAGGGCGACGATGCGCTCGCGGAACTTGCGCAGGGCCTTGGCGTTCTGGGCCGCCTCACCGTCGCCCTTGCCGTAAAGCTCGAGGATCTCGCGGATCTCGGCCAGCGCCAGGCCGACGCTCTTGCCGCGCAGGATTAGCTGCAGCCGGGCTCGGTCGCGGTAGGAGTAGACGCGGTTGAGACCCTGGCGGGCCGGGGACAGCAGCCCCTTGTCTTCATAGAAACGCAGCGCCCGAGGCGTGGTCTCAAACTCGCGGCAAAGCTGGCGAATGGTGAAGGTGCGCGCCGGGCGGCGAAGCTCGCTGGTCATGGTTCCTCCTGGACAATCCGCGGGTGACTTTGCGCCCGCCATATTCAAACGCTAGTTTGATATTCCGTTTACGTCAACGTAAAGCAACCCACGCTTTCTCGCCGCTCAGCCCCTTCACTCTGCCAATAATCGAAACGCGTTCCAAGATAGAATTTGCGTCCCGGCGGTTCGGTTGCGCACAATTGAATTTGACAAGGAGATCTTTTCGCCGGACCTAGAGCCCTCGGCGCGCCGCGCCTTGATGGAGCTTCCCACAATGAACCAAACCCGCCGCCTGCATCTATCCGGCTTCGCCGGGGCCGCCGTGGCCGCCGCCCTGATCGCCGCGCCCGCCCAGGCGCAGGCCCCCGCGGCCCAGGCCCCCATGGCCCGCACCATCGTCCGCGGCGTGGTCACCCAGGTGAAGCCCGATGGACTGGTGCTGAAGGGCAAGGACGGCAAGCCGATAACCGTAGGCTTGGCCCCGTCCTGGACCGTGGCCATCATGAAACCCATCGCCGCTTCGGCCATCCAACCGGGCAGCTTCATCGGCACCGCCGAAATGCCCCAGGCCGACGGCACCGGCCGTTCGCTGGAAGTCCACATCTTTCCGCCCGGCGTGAAGATGGGCGAAGGCCACTATAACTGGGATATCAAGGCCGGCTCGATGATGACCAACGGCACCGTGGGCAAGGTGGTGGCCAGCCCCAATGGCCGCGAGCTGGACGTGACCTACTCCACCGGAACCCGCCACATCGTCGTGCCGCCCAAGGTGCCGATTGTGCAGATCACCCCCGGAGCCAACGCCCAGATCAAACCCGGCGTCTCGGTGTTCCTGATCGCCGTGCCCGGCCCCGGCGGCGGCCTGATCACCAACGCCGTCTCCACCGGGGAAAACGGCAAGGCGCCGCCGATGTAGTTGGGTTAGGCTGGACCCATGCCTCGCGCTGATCGCCCGACCAAGGATGGACGCCTGCTGGTCTACCGCCACCCCTTGCTGGTGCGAGCGACGCACTGGGTGAACGCCCTGTGCCTGCTGGTGCTGCTGATGAGTGGCCTGCAGATCCTGGGCGCCCATCCCGCCTTCTATTGGGGTGACGTCTCCCACTTCGACAGACCGTTCCTGGCGGTGGGATCGGGGATGGGCGCGCACGGCGAGACGCGGGGCATGTTCCGGCTGTGGGGTTTCCATGCCGACACCACCGGTTTCCTGGGGGCCATGAAGGACGCCGACGGCCAGGTCCACGCCCAGCCGTTTCCGTCTTGGGCCACCCTGCCAGGCTATCATGACCTGGGCGAAGGACGGCGCTGGCACTTCTTCTTCGCCTGGGCCCTGGTGCTGAACGGTCTGCTGTACCTGGCCTTTGGCCTGGTCAGCGGCCGGCTAAGGCGGGAGATGGTTCCCAGTCCTTCCCAACTCCGCCACATCGGCGGGGCTGTGTGGGAGCACCTGCGCCTGCACTTTCCCAAGGGCCAGGAGGCGCGGCGCTATAACGTGCTGCAAAAGCTGGCTTATCTCGCCGTGATCGGCGGTCTGCTGCCGCTGATGGTGCTGGCGGGCCTGGCCATGTCGCCGGGGATGGACGCCCTAATCCATGGACTGCCCAGCGTCTTTGGCGGACGGCAATCCGCCCGCTCGATCCACTTCCTGTGCGCCAGCGCCCTGGTGCTGTTCTTCATCGTCCATATCGTCATGGTGCTGCTGGCCGGGCCGATCAACGAACTACGCTCGATGATCACCGGCTGGTTCGCTATCCGGCCAGAACCGGAGGAGACGGCATGAGCACGAGCCGTCGCGATTGGCTGCGCGGCGCCATCACCGGCGTGGCCGGGTTGACCGTGAGCGCCTGCACCAAGCTGTCTCAATCGCCCAAGGTAAACCACGCCTTGGACGCCGCTGAGACCCTGACCCGCCGTGTCCAGGGTGGGCTACTGGGCCGCACCGCCCTGGCACAGGAGTTTCCGGCCAACGCCATCTCCCGCGATTTCCGCGCCAACGGCAGCACCAACCCAGACAGTGACGAATACCGCCAGCACGTCACCGACGGGTTCAAAGACTGGCGGATCGAGATCGGCGGGCTGGTGGAGCATCCGCTAAGCCTCTCCATGGCTGACCTGCGCGCCGCGGCCAGCCGCACCCAGATCACCCGGCACGACTGTGTCGAGGGCTGGAGCTGTATCGCCAAGTGGAAGGGCGCTGTGCTTGCGCCCCTGCTGGAACAGGCAAGGTTGAAGCCCAAGGCTCGCTACCTGGTCCTGTACTGCGCCGACACCCTGGAACTGACCCTGGACGGGACCGGTGACTACTACGAGGTCATCCGACTGGACGACGCCTTCCACCCCCAGACCATCCTGGCCTACGAGATGAACGACGCTGCCCTACCCGTCGCCAATGGCGCGCCCGTGCGCATGCGGCTGGAACGCGCGCTGGGCTACAAGATGGCCAAGTACGTCACCCGCATCGACGCCATCGACAGCTTCGCCAAGCTGGGGCTGGGCAAGGGTGGCTACTGGGAAGACCGCGGCTACCAGTGGTACGCGGGGATCTGAGACCTTAGCCGGCCTTGGCGCTCAGCGCCTCGTCCTCGGCGGCGGCCATCAGTCCGGCGTTGAGCCGTTCCAACGTGCCGCGCAGGGCCAGGACTTCCTCCACCGGCAGGGGCAGTTGGCTGAGCACCGTCAGCGGAATATGCGAGGCCCGGGCCCGCATCGCCTGTCCGGCGTCGGTAAGGCCCACCAGCACCCGACGCTCATCCTTGGGGTCGCGCTCGCGGCTGACCAGGCCGAGCTTTTCCAGACGCTTGAAGAGCGGCGTCAGGGTGCCCGAATCGAGGTTCAGCCTGCGGCCAAGCCCACCCACCGACTGCGGCGCCTCTTCCCACAGGGCGATCATTGCCAGATATTGGGAATAGGTGATGCCCAGCGGTTCCAGCAGGGGCCGGTAGAGCCGCGTGACCAGATTGCTGGCCGTGTAGAGGGCGAAGCAGAGCTGGACGTCCAGGCGCAGGAAGTCGTCCGGCGTGGACCCGTCCACCACCTTCAACCCCTTGGGTGCCGCCTTGTTCGCCACTGGAGCGCCTTGTTCCGCCTTATCGACCAACACTGACAGATGGGCTTAAGGCGCCGATTGGCAAATATCGAGCCCAAAGCATCTCAAATCGGCTCGATGCTGACGGACTGTCGCCGAAACTGGCGAACGAAAAGCCGAGGCCGCCGCTCGGACCGGGCAGCGAGCGGGCGTCCAGAAAACCCTTCCGCAGGGGGCCTTACAGGGAAGGATCGACCACGATCTTGCACTGCCGTTCGGGGTCGGCCAGGGCCTTGAACGCGTCGGCGACGCCGTCCAGCCCGACGGTGTCGGTGATGGCCGGCCGCACGTCGATCCGGCCTTCAGCGATGTTGTGCAATGTGGTCGCGAACTCCACCGGCGTGTAGCCAAGCACGAACCTGAAATCGAGCTGCTTATTGATGCACAGCGACGGCTCCAGGGTGTCGGTCGCCATGCAGACCCCGGCGACGATGATCTGGGCGCCGCCAGGGGCGCCTTCGACGATCGCCCGCAGGATGCCTGGCACGCCGACGCATTCGAACACCACCGCCCGCTTCCCCGTCCCGCTCATCTGGGCCATGGCCCGTTCGGCGAAGCTGGTGGGCACGCCGCGGTTGGACCAGCCGGCGTGGGGGGATTCCTTGGCCGGATCGATAACCTCGTCCGCCCCCATCACCTCGGCCAAGGCCCGGCGCGCGGGAGAGAAGTCGGCGGCGACGATGGGGCCGACGCCCCGGGTTTTCAGCGCCGCGATCACCGCCAGGCCCACCGGCCCGCAACCGACCACCAGGCAGGCGGCCTTGTCGGTCATGGTTGGATCGCCGAACACCGACTGCGCCACCGCGTGCTCGCCCACCGCGAAGGGCTCGGTCATGGCCGCCTGCATGGCGGTCAGGCCGTTGGGAACTTCCAGCAGCAGGGCTTCGCCAAGCAGCATGCGTTCGGCGAAACCGCCGGGGTACCGGGTCGAATAGCCAATGGCCTCCATCCCCGTGGCGCTCAGCATGACGGGCATGGTGACCACCTTGGTCCCAGCCTTGAGGGTCTTGGCGGAACCCGGGCCGTGGTCGAGGATTTCGGCGCAGAACTCGTGGCCGAAGACGATGTCCGCGGCGGGATCGATGGAAGGCCCGCCCACCCCGCCGCCGCCCGAGCGCTGACCCAGCTCCAGCATGTGCTCGAAGGAATGCAGCGCATGCAGGTCCGAACCGCAGATGCCGCAGCAGAGGGTCTTGGCCAGGACCTGGCCGGCGGCCGGCGTCAGGTCCGCGATCTCAGCGCAGACCAGTTGCTTGTTCCGTCGCACCACCGCACGCATCGCGTTCTCCCTGTTCCGCCGTCACGAAGCGGCGTTCCAGCGCGACCTTGGCGAGGTCGGCGGACGGGGTAAAGGCCGCAAAAGCAGAATGTGTTCGAAAAACCGGTATCCTCCGACACGGCGGTTCGCTAGCGTCCGGGCTTCGAGGGGTCGAAACGGTCGAACGATGACGCAAAGCATGAGTGAGCAAGCCGATGACGGCTCGGGCGGACCCTCCTCCGAGCGGGTGCTGGTGATCGGCGCGGGCATCGCGGGCCTGTGCGCCGCCTTGGCGCTGGGCCCTACGGGACGGTCGGTGATCCTGGTGGAGCGGGACGAACCGCCCCCCTCCGGCGACGCCGACGAGGCGTTCAAGGACTGGAACCGGCGGGGTGTCGGCCACCTGCGCCAGAGCCACGCCTTCCTGGCGCGGCTGCGGTCGTTGATCAAGGCGGAACACCCGGCCCTGTTACAGGATCTGCTGGACGCTGGCTGCCGCGAGATCGGTTTTATCGATATGCTGTCCGACACCCTGCGCCAGCGCTATGCCGCCCAGACGGGCGACGGCGACATGGCGGTTCTGACCAGCCGCCGCACCACCCTGGAGCTGGTCATGCGGCGCTACGTGGAGCGCCAGCCCAATGTCCGCATCGTCTCCAGCTTCTTTTCCCAGCGGCTGTTGACGGCGCGCTGCGCGGATGGCGCCCTGACCGTCCAGGGCCTGGCGGGCGAAGGCGCCGAAGGCGAGCGGGAGCTGCTGGCCGACATCGTCGTCGACGCCGCCGGGCGCACCAGCGGCGCCGTGGAACAGCTAACCGCCGAGGGCGCGGCCATCGGCGAGACGTCGGAAACCGCCGGCATCCTCTACTTCACCCGTCACTACCGCCTGCTGGAAGGCCAGGCCGAGCCGCCGCGGGGCAAGCTGCCCGGCACCGGCGACCTGGGGTTCCTGAAGTTCGGGGTTTTCCCCGCCGACAACGGCTGTTTCTCGATCACGGTCTGTGTGCCGGAGATCGAGCTGGAAATGCGCAAGGCGGTGGTGCGCCCGGAAATTTTCGACCAGATCCTGGCGCAGCTGCCCGGCATTGCCCCCTGGGTCGACCCGGCGCGGGCCGAGCCGGTGAGCCGGGTGTTCGGCATGGGCGACCTGCACAGCCGTTGGCGCGACTTCGCCCCGGCGGGCAAGCCGGCGGTGCTCGGCTTTTTCGCGGTGGGCGACAGCCTGGTGCGGACCAATCCCCTGTACGGCCGGGGCTGCTCCTTTGCGGCGGTGGAGGCCTACCTGCTAAGGGACGCGTTGAACGCTCAGCCCGAGGCGGCCGCGTGCGCCCTGGCCTATGCGGCCAGCGTCGAAACCTCGCTGCGGCCTTACTACGCCAACATGTTGACCCAAGACCGCTCAGCCATTCGCCGGGCCAAGCAGGCGCTGACGCCGGACTATCGGCCTCGGCTGATATCCAAGGTCCTGAAGAGCTTCTTCGAGGACGGGGTGGCGGTGGCCATACGCTCGGACGTGGGCCTGTTGCGCGAGGCGTTGCGCGGCTTCCACATGCTGGAGCATCCCGAAAGCTGGCTGAAGCGGCCGGCCAATGTGGCGAAGATCCTGGGCTATTGGGCGAGGGGCAAGAAGGTCAACGCCGCCGCCTATCCACCCAAGGTCGGGCCTGGGCGCGAGGTCATGCTGAAGGCGCTTGGGATTTCGCCACAGATCGACATCGATCGGGTGGCCGGACGGGCGGCTTAGGCGTCGGGGTCTCGACGGGAACGCTATCGGTCTGACGCCGTCCCTACTCCGCCTTCGCCGCCTCGTTGAGACTGTGGAACAGGGAGCCAGCGGCCATCTGGTCGCGGGTCTGTTCAGGGGCCAGGGTGGCGGCCTTGTCGAGATCGTAGATCTCCGGCGGCACGTACCAGTGCAGCTTGTCCTCATGGTAGGCGCGCCAGACCACGCGGGCCACCTCGATGGGGGCAATGGCGCGGAACATGCCTTCCTTGGGGGCGTTGGCGGCGGCGCCGGGAGGCAGGATCGGCGTGTCGATCAGCCCCGGCAGGACATCGGCCACCCGCACGCCATAGGCCTTGAACTCCACCGCCAGGGCTTCGGTGAGGCCCTTCACCGCGTGTTTGGTGGCCGAATAGACGGCGATGCCCGGCATGCCGTAGGTGGCCGACGACGACGAGGTGGTGAAGCACAGCGAATCCGGCGTCGCCTTCAGCAGGCCGATGGCCGAATGAATGCCGATCAACACCCCGACCAGGTTGGTCTGGACCACCGCCATCACATCCTCCCAAGGCTGGTCCGCAAAGGGGCCGCCCCGGCCGATGCCTGCATTGTTGAACAGCACGTCCAGCTTGCCGCCCGTGGCGTCGGAGAAGGCCAACAGGGCGCGCTGGTAGTCAGCACGATCGGTGACATCCAGGCGCCGAACCAGGCAGTTGTCCGCCCCCAACTCCGCCTCCAGAGCCGCCAGACCGGTGTTGTTGACGTCGAAGCCGCCGATGAACCAGCCGGCTTCGCGAAACACCCGGGCGGTTTCCAGACCCATGCCCGAGGCGGCGCCGGTGATGAAAATCGACTTGCGTCCGTTCGCCTGGCCCACGAGCGGCCTCCCCTGTTTGTGTCGTTCGTCTTTGAGCGGGATAGGCTCTAGGAGAAGCGGCCGATCGCCACCAGGATTTCTTTGGGACGTGTTTGGCTTTTTCAACGGCGAGGCCGCCGTTGTCGGGCGTCCGGTGGGCCATAGGGTCGCGGCCGGTGGCCATGCGATAGGTCAGACGGGCCAGTTCATGCATCCGGACGCTGCGATACAGCGCCGAAAGTGAAATATACGAACGTGTTTCAAATAGATGCGGACCCTCATCGACGGCGCCCACGCGTCAAGGAGTCGGTTGTCGCGCCACCTTTCCCCCGTTAGGCAATGTCACACGAGCGGTGTCGCGCAGAAGCGGAGCCTTCCGGGGGCCATGACCAGACGCGAAGAAGGCAAGGCGGACCGCCGTCGTCGGATCATCGGCGCGGCGCGCGACCTGATCCGGGAGACCGGTGACACGGGCCTGTCCATGCGCGCCATCGCGGCCCGCGCCCAGGTCAGCCTGTCTACGCCCTACAACCTGTTTGGATCCAAGCGGGCCATCGTCCTGGCGGTGCTGGAAGACATCCGCGAGTTCCACGAGCGGTTCTCTCGCCTGCATCCGGTCAGCGCCATCGACCGACTGTTCCAGGCGGTGTCGATCTCCACCAGCTACTACGCCGAGGACCAGGAGTTCTATAAAACCCTGTGGACCGCCCTGCTGGACACTGGCGGCAAGGACGACCGCACGGCCCTGCTGACCCCGGCCCGTGACGCGTTCTGGCGAGCCCTGGTCAGCGAGGCGGTGCGCGAGGGCGCGCTGATCCCCGAGATTGACCTGGACCTGATGACCCGCAACCTCGACCTGACCTTTGGGGCGGTGATGCTGAACTGGGTGTTCGGCGGCATCCGCGCTGATGAACTGGAACCGGCCATCGCCTATGGCTATGCGCTGGCCTTGGGCGGGGCGGCGACCGAGGCTTGGCGTCCGCGCCTGGCCAAGAAGATCATTGAATACCAGAAGACCCTGACCCGGCTGCGGCGGGTTGTGGCCGCGGCCTAGACCCCTTGTTCTAGCCCGGTGAAGCAGCGGCGAAGGCGTGGGCCGTGGCCGGCACGCCCACCTCAAAGGGCGTCACGTCGGACCAGAAACGACGGGTGAACTTCGTCGCATCCACTCGATAGGGCCTGTCCCAGGTAAACCCCACATCCGCGACTTCGCGCAGGAACGGCATGACCAGACCCAGCAAGGGCAACAGCGACAAGGGGATGGCGAAGACCCTCAACTTGATCCCCAGGGCGTCGGCCCCCAGACGCAGGATCTGGCGCGGCGTCAGGGTCGGCGCGCAGGGCATGTTCCAGACTTGGCCATAGGCGTCGTCCGGTGCGTCCAGCAGGGTGATCACCGCCCGGGCGATGTCCGGCACATAGGCGAAATCGTGGGGGGTGTCGGGCGGGGCCACAAGGAAGGCCGGCTTACCCTGCGCCAGGGCGCCCAGACCGCTGGACCCCACGTGCGAGACCGGCACGCCTGGGCCGTAGAAGTCCGTCGCGCGCAGGGCGGCGAGGCGGATCCGTCCCGCCGTCGCGGCGGCCTGCCAGATGCGTGTCACCTGCGAAAGGATCGCCGGCTTGGCGCCCTTGGCGGTGAGCGGCATGTCCTCGCGTCGCGGCTCGCTCTGGGGGCCGAGCATATAGAGGTTATCGACGAAGACGACGCGGGCCTTGGTCTCCGCGCAGGCTTCGACCAGGTTAGTCATCGCCCGGGGCCAGGCGTCTCGCCAGACCTTGGCGTCATAGGGGAAGCCCACCGCCATCACCACCTGGCTCGCGCCCTCGATCGCCTGCCGGACGGAGACAGCGTCCATCATATCGCAGGCCCGGAACGCCGCCGGGGCCGGCAGGTCGGCGGGTCGGCTTCGCTGAGCGACGCAGACACTGTCGCCGCGAGCCAGCAAGGCCAGGGTGGTCGCGCGCCCGACGGCGCCGAACCCAAGAACCACGATAAGTCCGCTCATTCGCAGTCTCCTTCGACGCCAAGCTAACCAGGCCCTTCATATCCGTAAAATGCATGGTTATGATGCCAGGCATGCGTCAAACGAATATATCCGGCCTCGACCTCAATCTGGTCCCCGCCCTCGACGCCCTGCTGCGGCGGCGCAACGTCACCCGGGCGGCGGCCGACGTGGGCCTGAGCCAGCCGGCGATGAGCCGAGCCCTGGCGCGGCTGCGGGACCTGCAGGGGGACCCCCTGCTTGTGCGGACACGGTCAGGCTATGTCCTGACGCCGCGGGCGGAGGCGATCCGCCCGCAGTTGGCCCTGGCCGTGACCCATCTGCGGGAGGTGTTTCAGCAACCGGCGTTCGACCCGGGCACGGAGCGGCGCACCGTGCGGCTGGCGGCGACGGACACCCAGACGGTCCTGTTGTTGCCCGGCGTCATGGCGCGCCTGACCGCCGAGGCGCCTGGGGTGGACCTGAGGGTGGAGCCCTATCGGTCCGACACCCTTGCTCGCCTGCAGGACGGATCGCTGGACGGCTTCTTCGCCCTGTCGAACACCGCCCTGCCCCCCGGCGCCTATAGCGAGATCGTCGGTGAGGACCGACTAGCCCTGGTGATGCGCTCCGGACACCCCGCAGCCGGACGAAGCTGGTCGATCGCCGACTATGGGTCGTACCAGCATGTGGGCGTGGCGTTGCTGGGGGACGGGCAGTCGGAGATCGACGCAATCCTGGCGGCCGAGGGGGTGACACGCCGTATTGCGCTGGTGACGCCCCACTTCACCGCCGCCCTGGCGGCCGTGGCGGCGACGGACATGGTGACCACGCTTTCCGCCGCCCTGGCGCGTCGCCTTTCCCCTGCCCTGGGCCTGGCGCTACAGACACCGCCCTTCGGAGAGACCCGGCTGCAGACGACGCTGGTCAGTTCCCACGTCCGCGCAGCCGACCCATTCCTGGGCTGGCTGCGGACCGTGGTGCGAGAGGTCGCGCTTGCGGCTTACAAGGCCTAGGGCCGCTCAAGACGCTCTGGCGCTTCAATGGTACCTCGGGATCGGCCCCCGCTGCGGGGTCATGGTCGGACAGGTCGAGCATGACTTCGTCCGCACAACATCAGCCCCAACCCGCGGACGGCGCCTCAAAGTTAATCCTGCACGACGCCCCACACCAAGCGTGCAATCTGACCGAAATCGCGCCGCCTGTCCGAGGATCGGGCCCCGCGTCAAACAGGCTGATTGCGGTGCACGCCAACCGCGCGCTCTCTATGAGCGGTTCCCAACCGTTCGCGGCGACAAAGATGCGGTCTACGCTCCTAGCAGCCACCCTTGTCCTGATGGCCGCCTTGGCCGCCTCGCAGGCCGGCGCCAATGTCTTCGCGGCCGACGGTCGCGATCCGCGGCGCGTCCAGCCCCGGTCCGGCCAGGCCCACGCCTTCGCCGCCATCGGCATCGTTCGCAACAATCGCCCCGTTGCCGTCCTGGATGACGACGAACGCGTCCTCTATACGCGGGGCGAGGCGACCGCCTTCCTGGTTTCGCCCTGCTTCGCGGTGACCAACTATCACGCCGTGTTCGGCGAGGACCCCGCCTCCGCGCGGTCGGGGGAAGATCATTCCGTCACTTTCAGCGTCGGCGATCGTCCCGGCGAGCGGGGATTCAAGGCCAAGGTGCGGGGCGAGCCGGCCTTCTGGGGGGACTTTCGCGAAGATCAGGAAGGCGAGGACTGGGCGGTTCTGCGCCTGGACCGATGCATCGGCGCTGACGCGGATGTGGGCTGGCTTGACCTGGCCGCCCGTCCCGTCAGCGCCCTGGCCCGTGGCAACCTGTCCATCGCCGGCTATCCGGGCGACAAGGACAGGGGCCTGCTGTGGCGCGCCGATGGTTGTCGGGTGATCCCCAGGCCGGGGGAAACGGCGCTCTGGTCCAGTGACTGCGCCGCCTCGCCGGGTGCCTCGGGATCTCCGGTGTTCCTGTCGGAGGGCAGTACGCTCAAGATCGTTGGCGTGATGTCGGGGGCCGAAGACGATCGGCACGAGGTGCAAAGGCGCTTCGACCCCCGTCTCGCCAACCTGGTTGTCGATGTCCGCGCGATCCTGAGGCGCGAGGACGTCCGCGCCGCGATCGCCGCGGACATCCAGACGTCCGGACAGTAGGGCGCGCCCCGATCCGCGTGGATCGGGACGCGCTGCTATGCGTGTTTAAATGAGGCTGTGGACCTAGCAGCCGGAACGGGCGCCGATCGCGTGGCCGGCCAGGGCGCCTACACCCGCGCCGAGGGCGGCGGCGGGTAGGGCATTGCCGTGCGCCATGGCCCCGCCGACGATGCCGCCGCCGACGGCGCCGATGATCGTGCCATTGGTGGAGTGGCGCTCATGACAGCGGTTGTCCTGGCGTGTGTCGCTGTAATGGCGATAGTGGCGGTAATCATGGTGGTAGCGGCTGTGCGCCGCAGCGAAGCTGGGCATCACGGCGGTCGTCGCCGCCAGCGCGAGCACACAGACGGCAAGCCTGGACTGTTTCATCTTCATCTATCCTGCAAACACAGCCGCCAAGCTGGCGGCGCTAATTGTCCCTCATAGCTAAGTTCGCGACGGGCCGATGAGTTCCCTCGGAAGCGGCGCGCTTCGTCGCCAGCGAGGCCCTTGCCGGCGTCGCCCATCGGTCGATCTGACCGGAATCGCCGTTAGACCGAACACTTTATGCCAGCCGGAGCCGCCGAACAGCACGATAATAGCGGCGTTTCCAACTTGGGCCGTTCAACCTTGCGTGGCGACCTGCTAGTCAGGGTACAGCTTACTCCCTTCAGGAAGATCCCCTTGCGCCGCATCCTGCTCTCCGCGCTTTCCGCCTTGGCCCTGACGGCCACCGCTCCGATGCACGCCCTGGCCGACGATAAGCCCGACGCCTCCGGTGGTGGCGGCGACAGCAAGACCCAGTCGGTGGAGGACCGGCACAAGGACGCCACCGCCGCCGAGGTCGAGGCTGGCTGGGCCAGGGCGCCGGTGAAGGAGGCCGCCACCGCCACTAGCCACGCTGTGACCGTCAACGGCCGCGTGCTGCACTACACCGCCACCGCCGGCACACTGACTATCCGTGACGACGACGGCAAACCCACCGCCAGCGTTTTTTACGTGGCCTACACCCTGGACGGCGGCGATCCGGCCACGCCCCGGCCGGTTACCTTCTTCTACAATGGCGGCCCCGGCTCTTCGAGCATCTGGCTGCACATGGGATCCTTCGCCCCGATGCGGGTGCGCACCGCCAACCCGGAGACCATGCGCCCGGCGCCCTTCGCCTTCGGCCCCAACGACCAGACCTTGCTGGACAAGACCGATCTGGTGTTCCTGGACGCCATCGGCACCGGCTTTTCGCGACCGCTGGGCGCCACCGAGGCCAAGACCTTCTGGGGGGTGGACGAGGACGCGGACGCCTTCGCCAAGGCGATCATCCGCTATGTGACCAAGACCAGCCGCTGGAACAGCCCCAAGTTCCTGTTCGGGGAGTCCTACGGCACCACCCGCTCGGCCGCCGTCTCCTATCAGCTGCAGGATCGCGGCATGGCCCTGAACGGAGTGGTGTTGCTGTCCTCGATCCTGAACTACGGCGTCGAACAGCCGGGCTATGACGAGGTCTATATCGGTTATCTGCCGAGCTACGCGGCCACGGCCTGGTACCACAACAGGATCCAGAACAAGCCCGCCGACGTCGCCACCTTCGTCGCCCAGGCCCGCGCCTTCGCGCTGGGCCCCTACGCGGCCGCCCTCGCCAAGGGGCACCTGATTACGACCGAAGAACGCGACGCCGTCGCCCAGCAGATGAGCGGCTTCACGGGCCTGTCCGCGGACTTCATCAAGCGGGCCAACCTGAGGGTCGACCTGGACCGGTTCCAGAAAGAGTTGCTTCGCGACCAGCGCCTGACCGTGGGGCGGTTCGACAGTCGCTATACCGGCATCGATACCGACGCGGCCGGCGCCAGCCCCGACTACGACCCCTCCGACACTGCCATCAACGGCGCCTTCATCGGCTCGTTCAGCGACTACCTGACCCGCGACCTCGGCTACAAGACGGACATGCCCTATCAAGTGGCCGCCTACAGCCTGAAGGACTTCGACTGGGACTGGAAACACAAGCCGCCCACCGGCGGTGAAACCGAGACCGCGCCGGACGTGGCCCAGGACCTGGCGGCGGCGATGCGGATCAATCCCTACCTGCATGTGCTGTCGCTGAACGGCTACTACGATATGGCGACCCCCTTCACCTCCACCGAATACGACCTGTCGCACATGATGCTGGAGCCGGCGCAGCAGAAGAACCTGGAGTTCCGGTACTATCCCTCCGGACACATGATCTATCTGAACCCCGACGCCCTTCGCCAGCTGCACACCGACCTGTCCGACTTCATCGACAGGGCCGTGGCCAGCGCGGAGCGCGGCGGCCTGGACCGGGCGGGTCCGGTTCCCAGCAACCCACCGCGGCGTGGGCCAAGCGCAACGCCCTAGGCAAAGGCGGGCGGCGCATCCATGATCTCCCCAACAAGACAAGACATGGGGGAGCGCGGGTGAGCCAGCGGTTCGGGATCATGCAGGCGGTGATCGACGCCTGGGCCAAGGGCGATGTCGAAGGCGCCCTGTCGCACATGAGCGACGACATCGTCTGGCACTACGCCGCCGCCATCGCCCCGCCGCTGAAGGGCAAGGAAAAGGCCCGCAAGTTCCTGGAGAACTTCAAGGCGCAGATCAGCGAGGTTCGCTGGCGCATCTTCCACCACGCCGAGTCGGGCGATCGCCTGTTCGTGGAGGGGGTGGATGAATACCTCGCCAAGGACGGCGCCCTGGTGGCCGCGCCCTATGCCGGGGTGCTGGAGTTCCGCGGCGACCTGATCTGCGCCTGGCGCGATTACCTGGACCTGGCGGTGATGGAAAACCAAAAGGCCGGCCAGCCCCGGTCAGCCTGGGTTAGCGCCCTCATCGACCGCCCGGCCGCCTGATCCCCTTCAACCCGTAAGGAGCCTTGCCATGTCAGCCCCCCGTGACCCCGAGGTGCAGGCCCTGCTGGACCGGCAGGCGATCACCGATGTGCTGATCCTCTATTGCCGGGGCGCCGACCGCGGCGACGCGGCGTTGATGGCCGCCTGTTATCATGCCGACGCCAGCGAAGATCACGGCGGCACTTTCAAGGGCAGCGCCGCCGACTATGTGGCCATGCTGGCGCCGATCCTGCCGCGCGCGGGGATCATGACCCACACCACCAGCAACATTCTGATCGACCTGGACGGCGACGCCGCGCGGGTGGAATCACACATCCTGGCCTTCGCCCGGCTGAAGAAGGACGGCGAGAAGTTCGACACCCTGACCCTGGCCCGCGCCCTCGACCAGTTCGAGCGGCGGGACGGGGCCTGGAAAATCGCGGCGCGCCAGATGGTCTGGGAGTGGAACCACGAGATGCCGATGGCCGAGACCTGGGGTCGCGGGATCATCGCCCCGGACCCCGGCGTGCTTGTCCGGGGCGCCAAGACGCCCAACGATCCCGTCTACACGGCTTAGACAGCATGGAAATCAAGGACAGGGTCGCCCTGGTCACTGGCGGCAACCGCGGCATCGGCGAGGCCTTCGTGCGGGCGCTGCTGGAGGCGGGCGCGGCCAAGGTCTATGTCGGCGCCCGGGACCCGGCCAACGCCGAGGCCTTGGCCAACGACTTCCCCGGCCAGGCAATTCCCCTGCGGCTGGACGTCACCCAGCCTGACCAGATCACCGCTGCCGCCACCGCCTGCCCCGACGTCTCGGTTCTGATCAACAATGCCGGCGCCTTCCACAATGTGCGCCTGATCGCCGGCGACGACATCACCGCCGCCCGCGACGAGATGGAGGTGAACTATTTCGGCCCGTTGCTGATGTGCCGGGCGTTCGCGCCGATCTTGGCCCGCAACGGCGGCGGGGCGATCGTCAACGTGCTGTCGTCGGGGGGCATGGTCGCCGTCCCCGCCATGGGCGGCTACAGCCCATCCAAGTTCGCCGGCCGGGCCGCGGCCACCTGTATCCGCGCCGAGTTGGCGCCCCAGGGCACGTCGGTGACGGCGTTGATCGTCGGCTCGGTGGACACCCGCATGGCCGCCCACGTGGCGGGTCAGAAGGAGCCGCCATCCCTGATCGCCCAGGCCGGACTTGGCGCCATCCGCCGGGGGCTGGACGAGGTGGACACCGACCGCATGGCCATCGAGGTCCGCGCCGCCATGCACCGCGACCCCAAGGCCCTGGAGCGCAGCATGGCGCGGATGCTGACCGCCGAATCCGTGAACACTGGACGCTAGAGCATGACAGCTTCAAGTGGGTGCCGGTTGAAGCGCCGGTCATGCTCTAAATGTATGAAGATAGAGCCTTTTTACCCAGTTCAGGTGAGTCCACTTGAACTGGAAAGGCTCTAGGCGGTCAGTCCCCAGCCGATCCGCGCCGTCTCGATACCTGCCAGCTTTTCCCGGAACGCCAACCAGTCGTCCGCCTCGACGATGGGCGCCCACAGGGCCTCGATCTGGTCGTAGAGCAGTTCCTCCGGCTCGGTCTGGGCGAAGTAGGGATCGGTCAGGCGCTCCGGCCGTTCGGCCTCGAAGTCCGCCAGCCGCGCCCGGAAGTGGGCGAACGCCTCGCCGCCGTAGAGGCTCGCCCGTGGTCCCGCCAGGGCCCGCGCCTGCGACGCCAACCCGCCGAACCAGTCGAAGAAGAACGGCTCCCAGCGCAGGGCTTCGCCCCCTTCGGCCAAGGCCTTGAAGGCGGCGTTGACCAGGATGACGTCGTCTTCCCCGCCCCGCGACCTCAGGCCCAGACGGTTCACCATGGCCGCGCCCAAGGCGTCCCGGTAGGCCGGGCCAAAGCCGTTCAGCGCCTCCGCCAGAGGCTCGGTGTCACTGACCAGGGCCAGGGCGCCCCCCAGCTGGCGCAGATTCCAGAACACCGCCTCGGGCTGGCGGCCGAAGCTGTAGAGACCGCTCTCGTCGAAATAGGCGGCGGTGAAGTTGGGGTCGTTGCGCGGCAGGAACCGATAGGGGCCGTAGTCAAAGCTCTCGCCGGTGATGTTCATATTGTCGGTGTTGAGCACCCCGTGCACGAACCCCGCCGCCATCCAGCGTCCCGCCAGGTGCGCCGCCCGCCCGGCCACCGCCTCCAGCAGGGCCACGGCGCGGTTCGGGGCGGCGCCCAGTTCCGGATAATAGGTCTCGATGACATGGCCCAGCAGGGCCTCGATCAGGTCCGGCCGTTCGTTGAAAGCGTGGCGCTGGAAACTACCGAAGCGGATGTGGCTGTGCGACAGGCGGGTGAGCACCGCCGAGCGGGTGGGGCTGGGTTCGTCCCCCCGCTGCAGGGCTTCGCCCGTCTCGATCAGGGAGAACGACCGCGAGGTCGGTACGCCCAGGGCCTCGAGCATGGCGGTGGCCAGAACCTCGCGCACCCCGCCCTTCAGGGTCAGCCGCCCATCCCCGCCGCGGGACCACGGTGTCTTGCCCGACCCCTTGGTGCCCAGGTCCAGCAATCGGTGGGTATCGGCTTCGCGCAGTTGGGCGAACAGGAAGCCGCGGCCATCGCCCAGGTCGGGGTTGTAAGAGCGGAACTGGTGGCCGTGGTAGCGCATGGCCAGGGGCGTGGGCAGATTGTCCGGCAGGGGCTGGAAACGGCCGAAATGAGCGACCCATTCGGCGTCGGTCAGGGTGTCCAGGCCCACCGTTGCGGCCGCCCTCTGATTGCGGAACCGCAGGATGGTTTCGGGAAAGTCCGCCGCCGCCACCGGATCGGCGAACTCGCCGCCCAGGGTCTGCAAGCGCGGGTCGGGACGGTAGGCGGCGGAGACGGGCATGAGCCGCAGATGCGCTGTCGCGCCGGTTCGGGCAAGCCCTACCCTTCCCGCCGTCCGGTCAACCTTGGCCCGGCCACCGACCCCAGAACCTTGCGAGCGCCTAGCACCGCCTCGGCGCCGCCGGCGCGATAGGCGGCGGCCATGCGGACGCGCAGGCGCTCTGCGACGCGGCCCTCCAGGGCCTCGCCGGCGGGAGTCAGCACCGCGCCCTTGCGCCGCCCGTCCAGGCCGCCGCGGGGCTTGTCGGCCAGGCCCGCGGCCTCCAGCTCACTGACGGTCTTGCTGGCCGACTGCTTGGAAAGGCCGGTCAGGGCGGCTAGGTCCAGCACCCCAAGGCCGGGCCGGCGACGGATCAGGAACAGGGCCCGCCAATGGGAACGGTTGAGGCCGTGCGGTTCGCTGGCCAGGGCGGCGTCCACCTCCAGCCAGATCGCCGTCTCGGCCAGCAGGATCAGCTCCAGCCCCAGATCAAGCTCGTCTTCCCTGAGGATCAGGCGCGGATCGGGGATCATCACTTCCATTCCATTTTTTGGTCGTGCGCCGAGTGTTTCGGCCCCCAATCCATTTGACGGGCGGAACCCGTCGGCGTCTAAGGAGCCCGCCCTTTCAAAGGAGATTTTGGACCAATGTCACTGGTTCCCTACGACGATCGCGACGGTTGGATCTGGTTCGACGGCCAGTTCGTGCCCTGGCGTGACGCGAAGGTGCATGTATTGACCCATGGGCTCCACTACGCCTCGGCGGTGTTCGAGGGCGAACGGATGTACGGCGGCGAGATCTTCAAACTGGCCGAGCACACCGAGCGTCTGTTCAAGTCCGCCGAGATTCTTGATTTCACAATCCCCTACACGGTGGCGGAGATCATCGAAGCCAGCAAGGCGACCTGCGCCAAGAACGGCCTGACCGACTGCTACATCCGTCCGATCGCCTGGCGCGGGTCGGAGACCATCGGAGTGTCGGCCCAGGCCACCACCATCCACGTGGCCATCGCGGCCTGGGATTGGCCGAGCTATTTCAAGCCGGAAGAGAAGGCCAAGGGCATCCGCCTGACCTGGGCCAAGTACGATCGCCCCGCGCCGACCACCGCGCCGACGGCGTCCAAGGCCGCGGGCCTGTACATGATCTGCACCATCTCCAAGCACGCCGCTGAGCGCGAAGGCTATGCCGACGCCATGATGCTGGACTGGCGCGGCTATGTGGCCGAGGCGACGGGAGCCAATGTGTTCTTCGTGCGCGACGGGGTGATCCACACCCCCGACCCGGACTGCTTCCTGGACGGCCTGACCCGCCAGTCGGTGATCGAACTGGCCAAGGGCAAGGGGTTCGAGGTGATCCAGCGGCACATCAAGCCGGAGGAACTGGCTACCTTCAGCGAGTGCTTCATCGTCGGCACCGCCGCCGAGGTTACCCCGGTGTCGGAAGTCGGCCAGTACCGCTTCACCCCCGGCAACATCTCGCTGAGCCTGATGGACGACTACGCCAAGATGGTGCGGCGGGAGCTGGTTTCGGCCTAGGGGCTGAGGGCTCGCGAGCGCCGCCCCTACAGCGTCCAGCTGTCGGGGTTGGGATAGGCTTCGCCGTTGGAGAGGCGGATCAGGCCGACCACTGAGCGAACGGCCAGGTAGAGCGCCGACAGACCCCAAATCAGAAAGGCCAGCTTCAGGAACAGGAAGCCGATCAGCACCAGCGTCAGGGGCAGGCCGACGATGAAGACCACAAGGCCGATCGCGCCGAGGGCCAGGCTGCCGATCATGGTGCGGATCTGGAAGCGGTAGTGAGTTTCCAGTAGCGGCGGCGCGCTGGCGCGGCTGCCCATGGCGATGACAAAACCGATCAAGGCCGTCAGCCCGTTCACCAGCGCGACCAGGTAGAGCACGTAGACCACCGTCGCCAGGGTCTTGTCCTCGGGCGGGGCATAGGGCGGCGGCGGGACGGGCGCGGACGGCGGGGGCTGACCGACGTCGCTCATGCTCTAGCTCCGGACCGCGGTGATCTCGACGCCGGCGGCGGCGGCGTGAGGCGCCAGGGCCTGGGGCTTTTCCACCCGAACCCGGGCGCGCAGTACGCGGGGTTCCTCGAAACAGGCCTCGGCCAGGCGCTGGGCGAAACTCTCCACCAGGCCGATATGGCCCGAGGCGGCGATGGCCTGGGCGGCCTGGACCACATGTTCGTAGTTGACGGTGTCGGCCAGATGACGCCACCCGCCGGCGGCGACATCCAGCTCCACATCCACCACCAGCGGCTGGGTGCGGTGCAGTTCGTGGTCATAGACGCCGATCTCCGCCTCGACCTTCAGGCCGCGCACGAACACCTTGGTGACGAGGATCTTCAGGACCGGGTCCTGATGGGAACTGCTGGGATGGGTTTCGGCCGGAGCCTCCTTGGGCAGGGACATGTCTAGTCGCTCTGGATATCGGGCGTGCGCCAGGCCAGGTGCTGGCCGCCGTCGACGGCGATCATCTGACCGGTCACCGACGGAGCGTCAATCAGATAGGCAAGAGCGCCGGCGATCTCTTCGGGGCTCGCCCCATGCCCCAGCAGCACGGACGACGCCTCGGCGGCGAATTTCTCTGCCGTCTGGTGGATCGAGGGCAGGGTCGGGCCGGGGCCGATGCCGTTGACCCGGATGCGTGGAGCCAGGGCCTGGGCCAGGGTCTGGGTGGCCGTCCACAACGCCGCCTTGCTGAGCGTGTAGCTGAAGAACTGTGGCGTCAGGCGCCAGACTCTCTGGTCGATGATATTGACGATCAGGCCCTGGCGGTCCGCCGGCAGGGCCTGGGCGAAGGCCTGTGCCAACAGGATCGGCGCGCGCAGATTGGCCGCCATGTGGGCGTCGAAGCTCTGCGCGGTCAGGGTGTCGATGCGGTCGTCGTGAAACAGGGAGGCGCAGTTGACCAGCAGGGTGACCGGCTCGCCTTCGGCGTCGAGCAGGGCGGGCAGGGCCTCGTCCATGGCCAGGTCGGCCACCGCCACGCGATGCCGGCGTCCCTCGGCCTGAACCAGAACACCGGTGTTGTGGGCGTCCTGGCCGGACTTCCGGGCATGCAGGATGACATCATAGCCTGACCGGGCGGCCTGAATCGCCAAAGTCCGGCCAAGGCGGCGGCCGGCGCCGGTGACCAGGGCCCAGCCGCGCAGCGCTTGGGGAGGCGTGGTCAGTCGAGGCGCCCGAATTCGTACGCGTTCAAGGCGCCGAAGACGACGAGGAAGAGGACGATCAAGCCGATGGCGACCATGGCGGGCTCCAAGCCTTTGAGGACGCCCCGGCTTTAGCGAGCGCCGACCGCGCGGGCAAGGGCAAGCCCTACCGTGCCCCGCCCCCATGGCCTAGGCTCGCCGCATGTCCTGGCGCCTTTCCCTCGAACCCATCGTGCGGCCCGTCTACCGGGTGATCTCCCGCTTCAGCCGGCCCATGACCCTAGGGGTGCGCGGCCTGGTGCTGGACGGTGAAGGCCAGGTGCTGCTGATCCGGCACACCTATGTGAAGGGCTGGTACCTGCCGGGCGGCGGCATCGAGCGGGGCGAGACCGCCGAACAGGCCCTGGAGCGGGAACTGGTGGAAGAGGCTGGCGTCCGCGTCACCGGCCGGCCAAGACTGCTCTCGTTTCACTCCAACCACATCCGATTTCCCGGCGATCATGTGCTGATCTATCGGATCGACGCCTGGGCCGCCTGTCCAGCGACGTCCGTCGGCGAGATCGAGGAAGTTGGCTGGTTCGCGCCGGGCGCCCTTCCCCACGACATCACCCCCTCCACCCGCCGACGAATAGACGAGGCGTTGGGGGGCGAAGAGGCCCATCCGCACTGGTAACCGCCTCTTTCCGTTACGGACCCCTTTCCCTATGAACCGCGATCACTAATATGCGCCGCCGAACGTACCCCTGTGGATAACCTAAGGGGCGACAGGATGGGGCCCAAGGAGCAGCGTATGCGCGAATATATGAAGTTCTACATCGACGGCGAGTGGGTCGACCCGGTCACCCCCAAGAGCCTTGACGTCATCAACCCGGCTACCGAGGAAGTCAGCGGCCACATCTCCGCCGGCTCCGCCGCCGACGTGGACAAGGCCGTCGCGGCCGCCCGCAAAGCCTTCGAAACCTTCTCCCAGACCACCCGTGAAGAGCGCCTCGACCTGCTGCAGCGGGTGCTGGCCGAGTACCAGAAGCGCTTCCCGGACGTGGCCGCGGCCATCACCGAGGAAATGGGCGCCCCCGTCTCCCTGGCCCAACGCGCCCAGGCCCCGATCGGCATGGCCCACATCGCCACCGGCATCGAGGTCCTGAAGAACTACAAGTTCGAGGAAGACCGCGGCCCGACCCGGATCGTCAAGGAACCGATCGGCGTCTGCGGCCTGATCACTCCCTGGAACTGGCCGATCAACCAGATCGCCTGCAAGGTCGTCCCGGCGCTGGCCACCGGCTGCACCATGGTGCTGAAGCCGTCGGAAGAGTCGCCCTACTCGGCCATCATCTGGGCCGAAGTCATGCATGCCGCCGGCGTCCCGGCCGGGGTGTTCAACCTGGTCAACGGCACCGGCGCCGAAGTAGGCGCGGCGATCTCCAGCCATCCGGGGATCGACATGGTCTCCTTCACCGGCTCGACCCGCGCCGGGATCGAAGTGGCCAAGGCCGCGGCGACCACCGTCAAGCGCGTGGCCCAGGAGCTGGGCGGCAAGAGCCCGAACATCATTCTCAACGACGCTGACTTCAAGTCGGCCGTCGGCGGCGGCGTGCGCTCGGTGATGAACAACTCCGGCCAGTCCTGCAATGCGCCCACCCGCATGCTGGTGCCCGCGCAACGCATGGACGAAGCCATCGCCATCGCCAAGGAAGCCGCTGAAGCCACCACCGTCGGTGACCCCAATGGCAACGCTCAGCTTGGCCCCGTGGTCAACAAGATCCAGTGGGACAAGATCCAACGCCTGATCAAGGCCGGGATCGCCGAAGGCGCCACCCTGGTGGCCGGCGGCCCCGATCGTCCCGAAGGCCTCGACAAGGGCTACTATGTGAAGCCCACGGTGTTCGCCAACGTGAACAGCGACATGACCATTGCCAAGGAAGAGATCTTTGGCCCGGTGGTCTCGATCCTCGGCTACGAAACCGTCGACCAGGCTGTCGATATCGGCAACGACACCGAATACGGCCTGGCCGCCTACATCTCCGGGACCGACATGACCCAGGTTCGCGCCGTGGCTGCCAAGCTGCGCGCCGGCCAAGTGTCGATCAACGGCGGCGGCGGCGACATGACCGCCCCGTTCGGCGGCTACAAGATGAGCGGCAACGGCCGCGAGTGGGGCGACCACGGCTTCACCGAGTACCTCGAGCTAAAGGCGGTGCTGGGCTACACGCCCAAGCAAGCGGCCGAATAAGCCACTTCAAACACCGATAAGTCTCAAGACCCCTTCCCGCCGACGCGGGAAGGGGTTTTTCTTTGCCGCAAGCCAAGAGCCCTGGGAGGGCCGCCTCGTGATCCAGATCGAATGCGTCGCCGACATCGCCCGCATCCAGGGTCGCCTGCGCCCCGACGAGGAAGCGCTTTGGTTCGAGGGGCGCGCCACCAGCTACGCCGAGCTCGACGCAGCCTCCAACCGTTGCGCCAACGCCCTGATCGCAAATGGCGTAAAGTCCGGCGACCGGGTTGGCGTCCTGGCCAAGGGGGCCGATGACTTCTTCGTGCTTTGGTTCGGCTGCCTGAAGGCTCGCGCCTGCCTCACGCCCGTGAACTGGCGCCTGGCGCCGCCGGAGATCGCCTTCATCCTGCGCGACGCGGGCGCCAACCTGCTGGTCTGCGGCGAAGCCTTCGCCGGGGTGGTGGCCAGCCAGGTCGAGCACACGCCGGACTTGCGCCATCTGGTCCAGTTCGAGCCCGGCCATTCCCGCTGGCCCGATTTCCGCGCCTGGATCGCCGACTATCCGGACACCGATCCAGGCTTCAAGCCGGACCTCTCCGACGACGTTATCCAGCTCTACACCTCCGGCACCACCGGCCTGCCCAAGGGGGTTCAACTCACCGAGGCCAACTATCTGGCGGTGTTCGACAGCGCCACCCGGCAATGGGCCAAGTTCGACGCCGGCGACGCGGTGCTGGTGGCCATGCCCCTGTTCCACGTGGCCGGGGCCAACATGGGTATCCTGGGCCTGCTGCAGGGCGCGCGGAACATCATCATGCGCGAGGCCGACCCCACCGCCATCATGGCCCTGATCGCCGAGCACAGGGTGAAACAAGCCTTTTTGGTGCCGGCCCTGATCAACATGATCCTCAACCATCCGGACGTCGACCAGGCCGACTTCGGGCCGTTGGAAAAGGTCTACTACGGCGCCTCGCCGATCTCCGAGGAGGTGCTGAAACGCGCCCAGACCCGCCTTGGGGCTAGCTTCACCCAGCTCTACGGCCTCACCGAAACCATTGGGATTGGCGCCTACCTGTCGCCGGAAGCCCATGCCGAGGGCCGCCTGCGCTCCTGCGGCGTGCCCTCGCCCGGCGTGGAGCTGCGGATCATGGTCGACGGCAAGCCCGCGGCCGTGGGCGAGGTGGGGGAGATCGAGATCCGCTCGGCCGGGGTGATGAAGGGCTACTGGAACCGCCCGGAAGCCACCGCCGAGGCCATCGACGCCGAGGGCTGGTTCCGCTCCGGCGACGCCGGCTATTTCGACCAGGACGGTTACCTCTACATCCACGACCGGGTGAAGGACATGATCGTGTCGGGCGGCGAGAACGTCTATCCGGCCGAGGTGGAGAACGCCCTGTTCAGCCATCCCTGCGTCGCCGACGCCGCCGTCATCGGCGTGCCGGATGAGCGCTGGGGCGAGGCGGTGAAGGCCGTGGTGGTGCTGAAGGCGGGTTCGGAGGCCGACGCCGCCGCCCTGATTGCCCACTGCCGCGAACGTATCGCCGGCTACAAGATCCCCAAGTCCGTGGACTTCATCGCAGCCCTGCCCCGCAACCCCTCCGGCAAGGTCCTCCGCCGCGAACTGCGCAAGCCCTACTGGGAAGGCAAGGGACGGCTGGTGGGGTAAGGCCGCAACGGCGGTTTCCCCTTGCCTTCCTCTGCGTCGGCAAGGCACGGGGAGGCGAGAAACCACGGGCGACGCTGATCGCCGACCTAGGGAAGCACACCATGTCCATGGACCCCCACATCAAGGCGATGCTGGACGAGCAGGCCGCAGCCGCGCCGGCGGAGTCGCCCCCGCTGTCGATGATCCCCGCGGCCATGGTCCGCGCCGGCTATCGCATGCAGCGCCAGGCGCAGAACGTGGCGTCTTCGCCTCAGGACGTCGAGGCCAAGGATATGTCGGTGGCGGGGGCGGACGGCCCGATCCCGGCGCGGCTCTACGCCCCGGCCGGCGTCGCCGACCACAGCGCCCTGCTGGTCTATTTCCATGGCGGCGGCTTCGTGATCGGCGACTTGGAGACCCATGACGGCCACTGCCGCCGCCTGGCCGCTTTCTCCGGCGCGCGCGTACTGGCGGTGGACTATCGCCTGGCGCCCGAGCACCCCTTCCCGGCCGGTCACGACGACGCCCTGGCCGCCGTCCGCTGGGCCTTCGACAACGCCGCCTCGATCGGGGTCGATCCGGCCCGCATCGGGGTCGGCGGCGACAGCGCGGGGGGCAACCTGGCCGCCTCGGTCTGCTTCGACCTTCGCGGCGACCCGGCCCGCAAGCTGAAGTTCCAGCTGCTGCTCTATCCCGCCGTCTGGCCGCACAAATGGACCCAGTCGCGCGAGGACCGCGACGGCCCGGTGCTGACCAAGGCAGCCATGGAATGGTTCGAGACCTCCCTGGCCGCCGTCGGCCACCCCGACGAGATCCGCATGGCCCCCGCCCGCCAGAACGACATGGCCAGCCTGCCCCCGGCCTTCGTCGCCACCGCCGGTTTCGACCCACTGGAGCACGAGGGTCGCGACTACGCCGAGGCCCTGAGCGCCGCCGGCGTGCCGGCCTACCACGCCAGCTACCCCTCGATGGTCCACGACTTCTACATCATGGGCGACGTCTCGCCGGTGGTGGTGGACGCGGCCCGGGAAGCCGGGGCAGCGATCAAGGCGGCCTTGGCCTAGCCGCAGATCACGGTCTTCACCGCCCCGGTCAGCAGCGCCAGGTCCTCGTCACTGATCACGAACGGCGGGGTCAGGTAGACCACCTTGCCCATGGGCCGAATCCAGGCGCCCAGGTCCGCGAACCGGGCGCAAAGGGCGCCCGCGTCGATAGCGTGGTCGAACTCGACCACCCCGATGGCGCCCATCACCCGGACGTCGACGACGCCTGGCGCGTTGCGGCAGGGCTCCAGCGCCCGCCTCAGGGCCGTCTCGATATGAGCTACGCAACCCTTCCAGGCGCCGGTCTCGAACAGGTCCAGTGAGGCGTTGGCCGCCGCGCAGGCCAGGGGGTTGGCCATGTAGGTGGGCCCGTGCATCAAGGCGGCCCCGGGATCATCCGACCAGAAGGCCTCGAACACCTTGGCCGAGGCCACCGCCGCCGACAGGGGCAAGGTCCCGCCAGTGAGGGCCTTGGACAAGGTAATAATGTCGGGCGTGACCCCCGATCCGGCGCAGACGAACAGGTCGCCGGTGCGCCCAAAACCCGTGAAGATCTCGTCGAAGATCAGCAGCACCTCGTGGGCGTCCGCCAGCCGGCGCAGTGTCTTCAGGACCTCGTCATCATGGAACAGCATGCCGCCGGCGCCCTGGACCCTTGGCTCCACCAGGATCGCGGCGATCCCGGCCCCGTGTTCGCCCAGATAGGCGTCCAGCGCCGCCGTCGACGCCGCATCCACCGGCAGGGCGACCACGTGCTGCGCCGGCATCACCCCGGCGAACAGGCTGTGCATCCCCTCTTCCGGGTCGCACACGGTCATCGTGCCGAGGGTGTCGCCGTGATAGCCGCCCAGGAACGACAGGAACCGGGTCCGTCCCGTCACGCCCCGGTTGATCCAGAATTGCAGCGCCATTTTCATGGCGATCTCCACCGAGACCGAGCCGGACTCGGCGAAGAACACATGGTCCAGGTCGCCGGGCAGCAAGGCCGCCAGCCGCCTTGCCAGACGGTAGGCCGGCTCGTGCGCTAGGCCGCCGAACATCACGTGGCTGACCTTGCCGATCTGGTCTTCCAGCGCCGCCTTGATGTGCGGATGGCCATAGCCATGGCAGGCGGTCCACCACGAGGCGATGCCATCCACCAGGGTTCGGCCATCCTCCAGCACCAGACGGGAACCCTCGGCCGAGGCCACCGCCAGGGGCGCCGGGGCCGTCTTCATCTGGCAGTAGGGTCGCCAGACGTGCGGTGCGCCAGCGGTCAGCCAGTCGGGCGCGGTCGGGCCGACGGCGGTGGCGAGCGAAGCGGGAGGGTTGGTGTGCATGGCGCCTCCTTAGCCCCCCTTCCCCTGCGGTGGCCCTCAGAAATCATCGGGCGCCCTCAAGGTTCACCCTCTTGCCACGCCCGCGCATCGGTGGTGCAACCCCCGCCGTGTCAGACACCCTCACCGCCCACGCCGAAGAAAAGCTCGCCGCCCTGGACGCCCAGAACCTGTTGCGGCGCCTGGTTCCCACCCGCCGGCTGGACGGGCTGTGGGTGGAGCGGGGCGGGCGGCGCCTGTTGTCGTTTTCCTGCAACGACTACCTCAACCTGTCGCACCACCCGGCGGTGAAGGCCGCCGCCGCCGCGGCCGTGGCCGAATATGGCGTCGGGGCCGGCGCCTCGCGGCTGGTCACCGGCGACCACCCGTTGCTGGCCCAGTTGGAGCACCGCCTGGCGCGGCTGAAGGGAACGGACGCGGCCTGCCTGTTCGGTTCCGGCTACCTGGCCAACGCCGGGGTGATCCCAACCGTCGTCGGCGAGGGTGATGTGGTCTTCCTGGATGCTCTGGCCCACGCCTGTATCTGGGCGGGCGCGAAGCTCTCCGGCGCCCTGGTCATTCCTTTCGCCCACAACGACCTGGACGACCTGGCCCAACGCATGGCCAGGGCCCGGCCCGGCGCGCGCCACGCCCTGGTGGCGACGGACGGCGTATTCTCCATGGACGGCGACCTGGCGCCGCTGCGGGGGTTGAGTGACCTCTGCACGGCCCACGATGCCTGGCTGCTCACCGACGACGCCCACGGCGTCGGGGTGCTGGGCGCCAACGGGGCGGGATCGGCCAGCCTGGCGCCCGGCGCCGTCATCCACCTGCAGATGGGCACCCTGTCCAAGGCCATCGGCGGTTACGGCGCCTACGTCTGCGCCAGCCAACCCGTCATCGACCTGCTCAAGACCCGGGCCCGCACGGTGATCTATTCCACCGCCCTGCCCCCGGCCAGCGCCGCCGCCGCCATCGCCGCCTTGGACATCATCGAGGTCGACCCCGCCCTCCGCGCCGCGCCACTGGGCAAGGCCCGCGCCTTCACCCGCGCCCTGAACCTGGCCGAGGCGCAGAGCTGTATCGTGCCGATCGTGCTGGGAGACGCCGACCGCGCCCTGGCCGCGGCCCGCACCCTGGAGGACCAGGGCTTCCTGGCCGTGGCCATTCGCCCACCCACCGTGCCCCACGGGACGGCCCGCCTGCGCCTGGCCTTCACCGCCGGCCACCCAGACCAGGCGGTGGCCGACCTGGCCGGCGCCGTCCGCCGCTTCATGGCCGCCTAAGGCCTCAGGAGTTCCGATTTGACCGCCCTGTTTGTCGCCGGCGCCCACACCGATGTGGGCAAGACCTATGTCGCCTGCGCCTTGATCCGCGCCGCGCGGCGACGGGGACTGACCGTGGACGCTCTCAAGCCCCTGGTCAGCGGCTTCGACGAAGGCGACTGGAGCGCCAGCGATCCGGGCCGGTTGATCGACGCCCTGGGCTGGCCCAGCACCGGCGACACCCTGGCCGCCCTGTCGCCCTGGCGCTACCGCGCGCCTCTGTCCCCGCCCATGGCCGCGGCGATGGAAGGCGCCAGCCTGGACTTCGAGGACGCCGTGCGGGCGTGTCGGCGCCGGGTGTTCGAGACCACCGCCGATTTGATGGTGGTGGAGGGCGTGGGCGGATTGATGTCGCCGATCACCGAAGACCATACGGGACTGGACCTGATGGCCGCACTGGCCATTCCCGCGGTGCTAGTGGGTGGCTCCTACCTGGGGTCCATCAGCCACACCCTGACCGCCCTGGCCGCCGCCCGCACCCGGGACGTCAACATCCGCGTCTTAGTGGTCAGCGAAAGCGCGACGGCGGACGCCCCTTTCGCCGAAACCGTCGCCAGCCTGACCCGCCTGGCCGCACCGCTGACCGTCCTGGCCGCCCCGCGGAATGGCGACATGGCCTTCGCAGAGGTGACTCTCGACGCCTGTTGAAGACCTAGAACCCCCCGCCCAGGCGTTCGTCTTCGCCGCGCTCCGTGCGCTTCGCCTGCGCCCAGGCCAACAAGGCGCCGCCGGCGGCCGCCGCGATCAGCGACGCGACGATCACCGCGGAACGGACCTGCGTCTGCGCCAGGGGGTCATCGCCGAACGCCAGGGCCCCGATAAACAAGCTCATGGTGAAACCGATGCCGCTGAGCATGGCCGCCCCCAGCAGCTCCAGCCAGGTGACTCCGGTGGGCCGCCGACCGATCTTGAAGGTCGCCGCCAGCACCGAGAATCCAAACACGCCCAGGGGCTTGCCGATCAGCAGACCCAACCCCACGCCAAGCGGCGCCGGCGCCAGCAACTGGTCGGGCGAGTGGCCCTTGAAGGCGAAACCGGCCGCGGTGAACGCGAAGAGGGGAAGCACCGCATAGGCGACATAGGGGTGCAGGCTGTCGAGGAAATAGGTCAACACGCTGTCCTGCCCCAGACGCCGCGCGCCCACCGGCACGGTGAGGCCGCACGCCACCCCAGCCAGGGCGGTGCTAACCCCCGACTCCAGGGTGAAGGCCCAGACCACCACAAAACCGGCGGCGTAGAACAGGAACGGCGCGCGCTTCCACCAGCCCATCAGCGCCACCAGGGCCAGGGCCAGGCCAGCCCCCGCCAAGGCCTTGAAATGAACGTCGCCGGCGAACAGCGCCCCGTTGATCACCACCGCCACCAGGGTGTCGGCCAGGGCCACGGTGAGCAGGAAGATGCGCAGGGACGCCGGCATCCGCGGCCCCGCCACCGTCAGCACCGCCAGGGCCACGCCGACATCGGTGGCCATGGGGGTCGCCCAGCCTCCCGCCATGCGCGGCACGCCGATGTTCAGCGCCAGGAAGGTCGCCGCCGGAACCACCAAGCCGCCCAGGGCCGCGGCCAGAGGCAGGGCCAGTCGGCGCGGGCTGGACAGTTCGCCCCGCAGCGCCTCGAACTTGATTTGCATGCCCAGGACGAGAAAAAACACCGCCATCAGGGCGTCGGTGACCCAGCGGCCCAGGGTCTTGGTCTCGGCGAAACCGCCCAACCGCACCGGGATCTCGGCCCCTATGAAGGCAAAGTAGCGCCAGGCCGACGGCGAATTGGCCAGCATCACCGCCAGCAAGGCGGTCCCTGCCAGCAGCAGGCCCGAGCCGGAGGCGGTCTTCAGAAAGTCCAGGGTCAGACGGCGGGCCATGCCTTGCCGGTTAGCATGAGCCTAGCCATCGCGCCGCCCCAAAAGTCGGCTATAAGGCTTGCCATGGCGATGACGGCCGATGCGACAGACAGGCACATCCTGGTGGTCGATGACGACGACCGCATCCGCGACCTCTTGAAGGAATACCTGGCCCGCTCCGGTTTCCGCGTCGCCGCCGCGCCGGACGCCGCCACGGCCCGCCGGTTCCTGGCCACCCTGGACTTCGACCTGCTGGTCCTGGACGTGATGATGCCTGGGGAAGACGGCCTGTCGCTGACCCGCTGGCTGCGGGCCCGCGCCGGCGCCGCGGGGCGCACCCCGGTGCTGATCCTCACGGCCCGCGGCCTGCCCGATGATCGTATCGAGGGGCTGAAACTGGGCGCCGATGACTACCTGCCCAAGCCCTTCGAACCGGAGGAGTTGCTGCTGCGCATCGAGGCCATCCTGCGCCGGGCCGTCGCCCCGGCCGGCCGGCCCTTGAGCCTTGGCCATTGCGCCTTCGACCCTGGCCGCGGCGAGCTTTTCAAGGGTGACAACCCCATCCGCCTCACCGAGGCGGAGACCCAGTTGATGCGCCAACTGGCCCGCGCGCACGGCGCCGCCGTAGATCGGCTGGAATTGGCCCGCGAGACCGCCGACCCGTCAGGCCGAGCGGTGGACATCCAGGTCACCCGCCTGCGCCGCAAGATCGAGGCGGACCCCAAGAACCCCCGCTATCTGCAGACCGTGCGCGGCGTGGGTTATCGCCTGGCGCCGGACTGATGCGCCTCAGCCCTTGGCCCCGTTCGTTCTGGCGCATGGTCAAACGCCGCACGCCCAGCACCCTGTTCGGCCGCAGCCTGCTGATCATCGTCCTGCCGGTGGCGATCATGCAGATCGGCGTCACCTGGGCCTTCTTCGACGCCCATTGGCAGACCGTGAACAGCCGCCTCACCGAGGGTCTGGCCGGGGACGTGGCCATGGCCGTCCAGGCCTATGACGACGATCCGAGCCCGACGGGATTGGGCCGCCTGGCCGGTCGTTTCCAGCAGAGCGCCGAGATCCGTATCGACTTCCAGGACGGCGGGACCCTGCCCCTTGGCCGCCGCCCCTCGCTGTTCGTGGCTGTCGACCGTTCGCTGCAAACCGCCCTGGCCCAGCGCCTGGACACGCCCTTCTGGTTCGACACCGTTCGCTATCCCAACTACGTCGACGTCCGGGTCAAGGTGAAGGGCGGGACCCTGCGCATCATCGCCCCCAAGGACCGGGTGTTCGCCACCCAGGGCCATATCTTCATCCTGTGGCTGACCGTGGCCACCGTGCTGCTGACCAGCGTCTCGATCCTGTTCATCCGCAACCAGGTGCGGGCGATCGAGCGGCTGGCCGACGCCGCCGAGGCCTTCGGCAAGGGCGCCGACACTCCCTTCCGCCCCCATGGCGCGCGCGAAGTCCGCCGCGCCGCCCAGGCCTTCATCGCCATGAAAACCCGCATCCAGCGCTATGTGGACCAGCGCACGGCCCTGCTGGCCTCCGTCAGCCACGACCTACGCACGCCGCTGACCCGGCTGAAGCTGGAGCTGGCCTTGGCCAAGCCCACCTCGCGCACCGCCGCCATGAAGGCGGACCTGGCCGAGATGGAGCACATGATCGACGAATACCTGGCCTTCGCCCGCGGCCAGGCCGGTGAAGCGGCCGAGCCCGTGCTGCTGGCCGGTCTGCTCGAAGGTGTGGCTGAGAG
>JBBROW010000021.1:0-62904 GCA_038228945.1 Caulobacterales bacterium | reverse complement strand
GCCCGCCGGGGTTTGGTGTTTCAGCCGCGAAGGCTCGCCTTAGCGGCGGCCGCCGCCCATGAACATGAGCAGGAAGCGGAACAGGTTGATGAAGTCGAGGTAGAGGTTGAGCGCGCCATAGTTGGTCGCCACGTTCAACGCCGCCTCGTTACCGCCAAGCTGGTAGTAGGTCATCTTCATGCGCTGGGTGTTGTAGGCGATCAAGCCGGCGAAGATGCCGACACCGATCAGGTTGATGGCGAACACCAGCATGGCCGAGTGGAAGAAGAACGACGCCAGCGAGGCGAAGATCAGGCCCCACAGACCCATGATCAGGAAGCTGCGCATGCCGGTCAGGTCGCGCTTGGTGGTGTAACCCACCAGGCTGAGGCCGCCGAAAGCCGCCGCGGTGACCAGGAAGGTCTGGAAGATCCCGGCGCCGGTGTAGATGGCGAACAGCATCCCCATCGAGGCGCCGATCAGCGAGACGATCACCCAGTAGGTGATGCTGGCGCTCTGCGGCGAGGCGCGGCGCGCGAAGCCTTGGAACAACAGGATGGCCAGGGGGGCGAACGCCACCACCATGCCTAGGATGGTGTAGCCGACGTGGCCGGTCCCATCGACGCGGAACAGCTGTTCGCGCACCGGTTCGACATTGCCGGTGACCCACGCCAGAGCCGCTGACAGCAGCAGGCCGAGGCTAACCTTGTTGTAAACGCCGAGCATGAACGCGCGCAGACCTGCGTCGACGGCCATGTCGGGGCTGGCTGCGACGCCGAAGCGCGGAGTGCCGCCGTTAAAGTCGCTCATAGGATCGTGACCCTTCAGATTCGTCCCTCTTGGACGCTCAGGCTTAAATATCGGCTTCCGCGAGGGGCGGCGCAAGGGCCTATGGGTTAAGGGTTTTTCACCCTGACCCCCAGGCTTGTCCTCGGGTTCGTCCCAGTTCGCCCCCAGGTTCGTTTTCTGCGGCCCAGCTAGAACCAGCCCAGCACCGCGCCCAGCACCATCACCGTCCCGGCCAGGCCAACGCCCCAGGCCAGGGGGCGGATCATCGGAACCCCGGCCAGATACAGCACCGCATGCGCCAGCCGGCTGTAGAGGAACAGCTCCGAGCCCAGGACCGTCATGTGATTGGAGATGTGCGCCACCGCCGCGATCAGCACGATCGGCGCGAAGATCGTCAGGCCCTCGCGATGGTTGTCCACCACCCGCTTGGCCCGGGCCTGGAAGGGCTTTGGTTCCGGCAGGCCGTCCCTAGGCCCCGCCATCGGCACGAGCCCCTGGGCCAGCACCCCGGCGATGGCCTGGATCGCCACCAGGACCAGCAACAGGCCCACCGCATAGGCAAGCATCGTCAATTCAACGCTCATGTCCCCGCTCCCTTATTTGAAGAAGCGATTGGCTCAGAGGGTGACGACGCCGTCAACCAACGCCGTTGCCTCCGGCAAGCCCGCGGTAGAGTGGCGCACCCGTCGTCTAGAGCCTTTCCGGTTCAAGTGGATCACTTGAACTGGGTAAAAAGGCTCTATCTTCTTACACTTAGAGCATGACGGGCGCTTCAACCGGTATCCACTTGAAGCTGTCATGCTCTAGGTCCGGAACGGCATCCGGCGGCCGCGAACCACCGCCATGGTCAGTCGCGCGGCGCCCGCAATCCCAAGTCCACAAAGGCCTACGGCTCCAAAAGCCAGCCCCTCGACGATGGTCAATCCCAGCATTTCATCCCCCCAGATGAACGGAACCTTAACGCGTTGTTAGTCCCTTCTTCAGACGCCGCCAGCTAGGTTCCCCCTCAACATCCGCTTGAAGCGGAACCAGTTTCAGAACGATGGCTCTCATGAATACCGCCTCCCGGCATCTCGATTGGGTCCTGATTGACCCCAAGAATGGACAGGTTCCCCAGGTCGGCGACCTGGTCTCGGCCGACGCGGGCGGCATGCCCGTCTACCGCGTCGTCGCCCTGGAAGACCGCGAAGCCCGCCTGCGCGACGACGCCCACGGCGACGACCGCGTCATGTCCCTGGGCTGCTTCCGCTGGAAGGCGGTCGGCTAGCTAGCTTCTCGTCCCTACCGCCTCTAACCTGCTACCCGGATTGTCGGGAGCGGGGGACGAATGCGGGTCGAGGATGTGGATTTCGCCCAGCAGGCCAACACCTTCTGGGCCGTCTTCACGGGCGCGTTCTTGGCAACGGTGGGCGGCATCGTCACCACCCAGGCCGAGACGCGCATCCGTCGCCGCGAACGCGAACGCGACGCCGCCCTGATGTTCGGCGAGATTCTCAGCACCCTCAATGTCTTGATCCGCATGGCGGGCCAGACGCGCGGCGTCGGCGACCCCTATGGGCCGATCACCCTGCGCATGCTGCGGGCCTGCCGGCGCGAGATCGACGTCTATGACCGCAACCGCGAGACCCTCTACGAGCTGCGCGACGGCGCCCTGCGGGTGGCCCTGCACGGGCTGATCGTGCGCGTCACCATGCCCATCGACGGGGTCCTCGACGCCACCGTCGAGATCGGCCAGGTCCGCGCCAGCCTGCGGGCGCCTGGCCTGAGCGCCGAGCATCGCGATGACACTCAGCGGACCCTGGCGGTGATGGAAGAGCGGCGCGACCAGGGCTTCGACTTCATCCTGGCGATCCGCGATGAGATTTCCACCGTGATCGGGCGCCTCGGCCAGCTGGCCCGCCACTCCTTCAATGCCTATGACACGGGGACCGGCGTCGGGGTGGTTTCCATCTCCGACGAGACGAAGCCCTTCCAGCCATCCATGTAGGTGATGAACGCCGGGCTGAGCCCCTCGGCGCCCAGGTGTTCACGGCTGACCGGCAGGCTGATCGGGCGGAAATGGGCGTCGGCCCGCACCTGGCGAGGGAAGTCGTGGTGCAGGATGGCCCCGCGGCCCACCAGCACGAAGTCGGCGCCCCGTTCCAGCGCCTGGGCCGCGTCGTCGCCGGTCATCACCTTTCCCGCCACGCCCAGGCGTGTCTCGCCCCGGCCCAGCTCGGTGAAATAGGACATCAGGGTCTTGCCCTTGAATTCCTCTTCCATCGGCTCCTTGCGGTAGTCCCACAGCGACATATCCAGATAGTCCAAGGCGCCGCCGCGCATCAGCTCGCCGGCCAGGTCGCGGATCTCCGCCAGCTTCAGGCCGAAACGCTCTGGCGACAGGCGAAGCCCCAGGGTGAAGTCCGGCCGGCAGCGGGCGCGGATGCCGGCGATGATGTCGGTGATGATGCGGGCGCGGTTCTCCAGCGAGCCGCCCCATTGGTCGGTGCGCGTGTTGATCTCACCGCTCAGGAACTGGCACAGCACATAGCCGTGCGCCCCATGCAGCTCGACGCCGTCGAACCCGGCCTTCTGCGAGCGCACGGCGGCGGCGATGAAATCCTCGGTCAGCTGTTCGACCTCGCCGCCGGTCAGGCTTCGGGCCTTGAATTCCTCATTGTCGGACGGGCAGACCGGCGCATGGCCGATCAGCTCCGCCGGCGAGCGCATGCCCGCGTGGTGTAGCTGGGCGGAGCTCAGACTGCCCGCCGCCTTGATCGCCGTCGCCATGCGCGTCAGCCCTTCCAGGTGCTCGTCGGAGAACACCCCCATCTGGCCCGGGAACCCTTGGCCCTGGGCCTGGACGTGCGCCGCGCAGGTCATGGTCAGGCCAAAGCCGCCCTGGGCGCGCATCGTCAGCCACTTGAACTCCTCGTCCGACATCCGGCCATCGGGATGGCTCTGGGTGTTGGTGAGGGGCGCCAGCATGAAGCGATTCTTCATGGCGGGGCCGCGCACGAAGTCCAGCGGCGCGAAGAGGTCGGTCATCGGCGATCCTGTGAGGGCAATTCTGTGGGTAGTCCGTGGAAACCCTAGAGCATGACAGCTTCAAGTGGATACCGGTTGAAGCGCCTGTCATGCTCTAAATGTATGGAGATAGAGCCTTTTTATCCGGTCCAAGTGAGTCCACTTGAACCGGAAAGGCTCTAGTCCTGCCTGGAAAGGCGCGGCAAGGCTGACCCGAAGTTAGGCGGCCGTCACCATGTTTGCCAGGGGTGACCCTAGGCTTACCCAAGGGCGCCGCCCCACATAGGTCCTGACCCTCTGGACCCAGGACGGACGGCCCGCTGGTCGCGGCGCGCCAGTGCGTGGCGGTGTTCGCTGAGGCAGCGGCGTATCCGACCCCCCCTCCCCCGAACGAAGTGGTGGGGGAAGTGGATCGCGCTCCGTTTGATTCTGGGCGGCGGTCACGGAAAGTACGGGGCGCGAGACGATGGGGGCTTCAGCGGAGAACCAATGCCAGCGTCACGCTGGAGCCCCCTTCCCCCCTTTGGGGTACTTCCCCCACCACTTCGTTCGGGGGAAGAAAATTGGATCACCAGATCCGCACCCTGTCCTTGGGCGCGACATAGAGCTTGTCCCCGGCTCCCACCCCGAACGCCGCGTACCAGGCGTCAAGATTGCGCACCACGCCGTCCACCCGGTATTGGCGCGGCGCGTGGGGATCGCTGACTAGCTGGCGGCGCAAGGCATCCTCGCGCACCTTGCCGCGCCAGGCCTGGGCCCAACCCAGCAGCACCCGCTGATCCCCCGTCAGGCCGTCGATTACCGGCGCCGGCGCCCCCTTCAGCGAGGCGTGATAGGCGTCCAGGGCCAGGGTCAGTCCGCCGAGATCGGCGATGTTCTCGCCCATGGTCAGGGCGCCCTTCACATGGGCGCCGGGCAGGGGCTCGAAAGCCGAATACTGCACGCCCAGCCTGGCCGCCCGCGCTTCGAACGCCGCCGCGTCGGCCTTGGTCCACCAGTCTCGCAGCCGCCCGGCCGCGTCCACCTTGCGGCCCTCGTCGTCGAAGCCGTGGGTCATCTCGTGGCCGATCACCCCGCCGATGGCGCCGTAGTTGATCGCCGCATCCGCCTTGGGGTCGAAGATCGGCGCCTGCAGGATGCCGGCGGGAAAGACGATGTCGCGCAGGGCGCCGTTGTAGGCGTCGTTGGTCTGGGGCGTCATCTGCCAGTCTGACCTGTCCACGGGGCCATTGCGTCGCCCGGCCAGGAATGCCCAGTCCCAGGCCGCGGCCCGGCGCACGTCGCCCACCAGGTCGTCGTCCCGGATCACCAAGCCGGAATAATCCCTGGCGTGATCCGGATAGCCGACCTTGACCGCATAGGTGTCCAGCTTCCTCAGCGCCTCGGCCTTGGTCTTGGGACCCATCCAGTCCAGGGCCTCGAGCCGGGCGTGGAAGGCGGTCTTTAGATCGCTCACCAGGGCCTGGACCTGAGCCTTTGAGCTGGCCGGGAAATAGTGCTCGGCATAGAGCTGACCCACTCCCCAGCCCATGTCGCCGAAGCGGTCCAGCCGGTCGCCGGCCAGGTAGTCGCCGCCGCTCACCGCCCGAACGGCCCGCTTCCAGCGCGCCCGCGGCTCAGCCTGGCCCGACAGGGTCTTGTCGCGCATCTCGAAGCTGGCCGTCGCGAAGGGCGAGGACAGATAGGTGGCGGCGTTGTCGACCACCTGGAACGCCATCCAGGCCTTCAGGGTCTCCACCGGGGTTTGCAGCCAGATCACCGCCAGCTTGGGAAAGGCCGTCTTCTCGCCGACGATCACCTGGCCCCCGACGCCGCCGTCGACCCCCGCCTCGTGCAGCCAGGCCTTCCACGGGAAGCCCGGCGCCAGGGCGGCCAGCCGGGCCGGCGTCATCGGGTTGTAGGTCTTTTCCAGATCCCGCTGCTGGATCTTGCTCCAGCTGGCCTCGGCGATCCTGGTCTCCAGGGCGACGATTTCGGCGGCCCGCGCCGCCGGCTGTGGCCAGCCCGCCAGGTGCAACTGGGTTTCCACATAGGTTTGGTACCGAGCCTTCTGCGCCGCGAACGAGGGCTCCAGGTAATAGTCCCGGTCCGGCAGGCCCAACCCCGCCTGGTCGACGAACACCGCATAGCGGGCGGGCGCCTTGGGATCGACGTCCACCGCCACCTGGAACAGGCCGCCATAGAAGTCGGTGTTGGCGCGGCCCATCAGGGCGCCCAGGGCCTCGCGCCCCTTGGCCGCGCGGATCGCCGCCAGCTCCGGCCCGATCGGCCCCGCCCCCAGGGCCTCGACCCGGCCCTTATCCATGAACGCCTTGTAGAAGGCGCCGGCCTTGGCCTCGACGCTGGTGGGCTGGGTCACGGCGTGGGCCGCGGCGTCCTCCAGCAGGCCGTGGACATTGGCTTCCACCCTGTCGGTCATGGCCAGGCGCAGGCTGATCCCCGGGCGGTCCGGCGGGATCTCCGCCTTCGAGAGCCAGGCTCCGTTGGCGTACTGGAAAAAACTGTCCCCAGGCCGGGTGGCGGTGTCTTCCCCGGCGGCGTCGAAGCCCCAGGCGCCGTAGTGCAGCTCGTCGGGCGCGCCCAGGGTTCCGGCCCCCGTCAGCAGCACCAGGCCCAAGGCCGCCGCGCCTGCTTTCACACCCATCCCTCGCCCCGCCGCCATGTCGCCTCCAAAGCTTCGCCTTACATTCGCCTATCGGGGGAATTTGGCAAAGCCGGGCGGTTTTCGGCGTGTTCCATCGATGGATTTGCCCTCCATTTGGCGGTACCTAGCCGCCCATGCCCGCCCAGATCGATCCCTTCCAGGCCATTTCCGTCAGCCGCCTGGCGCATCAGCTCAAGGGCGAAGGCCGCTCCATCATCCACATGGAGTTCGGCCAGCCCTCCACCGGCGCCCCGGCCGCGGCCATCGCCGCCGCCCACCAGGTGCTGGACACCGACGGCATGGGCTATTGGGAAAGCCCGGCGCTGAAGGCGCGCATCGCCCAGTATTATGCGGAGACCCACGGCGTCAGCGTCGAGCCGGAGCGGATCATCCTCACCTGCGGCGCCTCGCCGGCCTTGGTGCTGGCCCTGATGTCCAGCTTCGAGCCAGGCGACCGCATTGCCGTGGCCCGGCCCGGTTACGTCGCCTATCGCAACACGCTGAAGGCCCTGCACATGCTTCCGGTGGAGATCGAATGCGGACCGCAAAGTCGCTTTCAGCTCACCGCCGCCCACCTGGAGGCGCTGGAGCCCGCCCCCGCCGGGGTGATCGTCGCCAGTCCGGCCAATCCCACCGGCACGATCATCCCCAAGGCAGAGTTGGCGGCCATCGCCGCGGTCTGCGCCCGCCGCGGCATCCGCATCGTCTCCGATGAAATCTACCACGGCCTCAGCTACGTCGAGCCGGCTCATTCCCTGCTGGAGTTCGCCCCGGGCGCCCTGATCGTCAACAGCTTTTCGAAGTACTTCAGCATGGTGGGGTGGCGCTTGGGTTGGCTGCTGGCGCCCAAGGAGCACATTCACCGCGCCCGCGCCTATATCGGCAACCTGTTCCTCACCGCCCCCTCGCTCAGCCAGCACGCCGCCCTGGCGGCCATGGACGCGCGCCAGGAGTTGCAGGGGCATGTGGAGGTCTATCGCCGCAACCGCGAACTGCTGCTGGACGCCCTGCCGGGCCTTGGCCTGGCCGATATCGCCCCGCCGGACGGCGCCTTCTACATCTACGCCAACATTGGCCATCTTACCGACGACAGCCTGGCCTTCTGCAAACAGCTCCTGACCGATACCGGAGTCGCCACGGCCCCCGGCGTCGACTTCGACCCGGTCCACGGCCGCCACTTCATCCGCCTGTCCTTCGCCGTCTCCACCCCCCAGATCGAAGAGGCCCTGCGCCGCCTGACCCCGTGGTTCAAGGCCCGGATGGCGGCCGCGGCGGCGGAATAGGCGGCTGGGGGGCTGCCCACTGAATCAGGCGAACACCTCGTCCACCGACTGCCCGCCGGCCGCCGCCGCATAGTGCGGCGCGAGGCGGCGATAGATGGCGGCGCCGGGCATCAGCACCAACGGCCCGATCACCGCCGAGACCACTCCCCACATCAGGACATAGGCGATGCGAGCGGTGGTGAAGTAACCGCCGACCGTGGCCATGTCGCCGCGGAACACGGCCTGGACGGCATTGCCCGCCGGGTTTGCGGCCTTGGCCACGCCGATCACCAGCGCCATCCCGGCGCTTCCAATCACGACGGCGACCAATCCGCACAACAGGTAGGTGGCGAAGATCGACCAGAAATGGCCGCGGGTCAGCGCCCAGCTGCCGAACAGGTCAACCCGGCGACGGTCGAAGGTCATCGCCGAAGCCAGGGAGACGCGCACCGCCAGGAAAATGAACAGGGCCAGGACGCCCAGGAATGCAAAGAAGCCCACCACCGGGACGACGACCGCGCCGGCGCCTTTGGCGCCCAGCACGGCGCCGAAGATCCCCAGGACGATCACCATGACCAGCACCACCGCAATATAGACCAGCACCCCGATGAGCCAGTACGCCAGCATCAGCAGGCCTTGCCGCAACTCATCGGCCCCCACGCGCAGATAGGCGAACCGCTTGTCTTCCGGCCGCAGCACGGCGCGGTTCATCACCGCATAGATCATGGCGTAGATCAGCAGTCCGAAAACCATCAACAGGGCGTAGATCGGCGCCAGCTTGCCCAGCAGGGCGAAGGTCTGCTGTGGGTCGGGCTTGGCCTGGCTAATCTGCATCATCTTGGCCAGGGCCGGTCCGGCCATGGAGATCAGCACCACCGAGGAGACGGTGTTGATCAGGATCTGCAACACCGCCCAGACCGCGATGACAACAGGGTTACGCGCGACGAACCGCAGCCCGACGAACGCCTCTTCGGCGATTGAAAACCTGGCCATGTCCCCTCCTGGCGGCAGGCTCAACGCCGCGCCTCGGGCAAGTGGTAATGCATCCGCCGCAGCCGTCAAAGATGCATCGCGAGCCCTCGGCGGTCGGCATTCCATTCCGGCGAAAATACTCTAGCCTCAACCCATGCCCGTTCTCCGGATCGCGTCGCTATGAGCGTCGGACCGATCGCCCCGCCGCCCGGCGGCCAGGGGGTGACGCCGATCGCCACCAACTCCGGCGACGGCTCGCCCGGTGTTGCAATCCCGCAGACTCATCCTCCAGGCGTCCCCGCCACGATCGCCGCCGCCCCGACCGCCGCCGAAGCGGCGGTGGCCGCCGCGGCTGCCGAGGCTGCTCTGACTCAGGACGGCCTGGCGCCGCTGCTAGCCGATCTGGCCGCCGCCCAGAACGTTTCCACCGTGCCGCAGGCCGCCCGGGCCACGATCCAGCAGATCCTCGCCACCCAGGCCCCGCTCGCCGGCGACGTGACCGCCCAGGGCCTGCGCGCCGCCGTGGAAATCTCCGGCCTGTTCCTGGAGGCCGCCCTGGCCGCCGCCGTCCAGCACCCGGACCAGGCCGCCGCAACGTCCGTTCCGAACCTTGCCAATGACCTGAAGGCCCTGTTGCTGCGCCTCTCCGCCGACCTCGCCCCCGCCATTGAAAGCCAGATCACCGCCTTGCAGGAGGACCAGACTCCATCTTCCGCCCGCCCTCAGATCCAGGCGCGGCGGGCAGGCCTGCGGCCTGCCCCTCCGATCCGGGGCGCGGCGCCCGCGGGACAGGCCGCCGCCTCGCCCAGCCTGGGCCTGGAAACGGACGCGCAGAACACGCCGAGGATCCTGCGCCAGGACGCCCAGGCGGCCTTGGCGCGCCTGCAACTCTCGCAGCTGGCCTCCCTGCCCAAGGCCGACGGCGCCGCGCTGTGGAGCTTCGAACTGCCCATCGCCACCTGGGCCGGTCCGGCCATCGCCCAGTTCGAGATCAGCCGCGACGGCGCCGGGACGAGGACCGCGGAGGGGGCGCAACCCGCCTGGCGGGCCCGGTTCTCTCTCGACGCCGACCCTGGGGGGCCGGTCTACGCCGACATCAGCCTCAGCGGCGGGCGCACCCGGGTCACCCTCTGGGCGGAGCGCGAAGACGCGCGGCGGGACCTCGACGCGGACCGCGGGGACTTGCAGGCCGCCCTGGCTGGCCCGGAGGGCGCCGACGCCGCTGTCCGCGTCCTGGCCGGCGCCCCCGCCCCAGCGCCGTTTTCCCCCGCCGGCCACTTCTTGGACCGCACCTCATGACCGGCGGCCCGGGCGACCCGCCGCCGCGGCCCGCCCTGGCCGTGGCCCTGACCTATGAGAAGCCCAATGCACCCCGGGTGGTGGCCATGGGCCGCGGCTGGCTGGGCGAGAAGATCATCGAGACCGCGCGCGCCCACGGCGTGCCCCTCCAGGAAAACCCGGCCCTGGCCGAAGCCCTGGCCACCATCGAACTGGACAGCGAGATCCCCGAGGCGCTGTACCGCGCCGTCGCCGAAGTCATCGGCTTCGTCCTGCGCACCAACGCCCGAATCTGAACCCCTGGCTCAGACGAATTCGCCCGTGCACAACGCCGCGCACACCTGCTCCAGCACCCCCGCCCAATCCCCCGGCGCCGCCTGCCGGAACAGCCGCAGGGTGGGATACCAGGGGCTGTCGTCCCGTCCGGCCATCCAGCGCCAGTCTGGCGCGGCGGCGATCAGGGCCCAGACCGGGCGGCCGAGGGCGCCGGCCAGGTGGCACACTGCCGTATCGACGCTGATGGTCAGGTCCAGGGCCGCGACGCAGGCGGCGGTGTCGGCGAAGTCCTCGCACAGGGCGGCGGCGTCCAGGGCGACGCCCAGTCCGGCCCGTTCCTCGGCCGTCGCGTCCTTTTGCAGGCAGACCAGGCTCAGTCCCGGCGCCGCGGCCAGAACCGCCAGGCGCGCGGCGGGGACCGAGCGCGCGGCGTCGTCCTGGTGCAGGGGATTGCCCCGCCAAACCAGGCCGATCTTCAGCCCGGGCAGGGCCGCCAACCGCGCTCGCCAGGCCTGCGTCCGATCGGCGGGAACGCGCAGATAGGGTGCGTCCGGGATCGTGGAGAGGGTGACCGCCAGCAATCCAGGCAAGTCCATCAGCATCGCCTGCACATCGTGCTGGGGCGCCGTCTCATCCTCGCTGATCACCCGCACGCCGTCGAAGGCCTCCGCCAACAGCCGGACCAGGGGCGTGGGAACCTGCAGGACCATCGGCCCCGCGCCGCGCGCCCGCACCGCCCCGACGAAGCGGCAGAACTGGATCGTGTCGCCCAGGCCCTGTTCGTGGCGCAGCAGGATCGTCCGGCCGGCCAGGTCGCCCCCGTCCCAGGCAGGCGACGCCAGGGGCGCCGGGCGCCGGCTCAGCGCCTTGGCCCGCCACCGGTATCCCGCCCAGCCCGCCTCGAACTCCCCCTGCATCAGCTTCAGCATGCCGAGGTTCATGTGCGCCGCGGCGTGGTCGGGGTCGGCCGCCAGGGCCGCCCGAAAGCGCGCCTCCGCCCCCGCCAGATCACCCCGCGCCTTGAGCAGGTTGCCGAGGTTGTTGCTGGCCTGGACCAGGCCTGGCCGGACGGCCAGGGCGCGGCCATAGCTGGCCATGGCCGCCTCTATGTCGCCGCGCCGCTCCAGCAACGCCCCCAGGTTCATGTGCGCCTCCGCCTGGCCGGGGTCGTCCGCCAGGACGCCGCGGAGAACGGCCTCGGCCTCGTCCGTGTGGCCCGACAGCGCCAAGGCCAAGCCAAGATTGACCCGCGCCTCCACCAGGTCCGGGGCCAGGACCAGGGCGCGCCGATACAGGGCGACGGCGTCGTCCAGCCGGCCCTGTTGCTGGCGCATCAGGCCCAGGTTGCAGGATGCCCGCGCGTCGCCCGGCGTCGCCTTCAAGGCGGCCTCGAAACTCGCCGCCGCCGCGTCAGTCTTGCCTTGCGAGCCCTGCAGGACGCCCAACCCGTTCCAGGCCTCCGCATGGTCTGGCGCCCGCGCCAGCACGGCGCGATAGGCCTGTTCAGCCTCCGTCGCCCGCCCCGCGCGATGCAGGGCCGCCGCCGACTGGGCCAGGGCTTCCAGGGGGTCTGGCGTGTGCGTCATCCCAACCGCTTCCCACTGCTCGCGTCGCTGGTCAAATCCTCAGGGCTCCCCCACAATCCCCCTCCCGACGGCGTCCGGTTGCGCGGGTTTTCCCTCAAGGAGCCGCATGTTCGTCCTGCGCCAGATTCACGACGTCGCCATCACTGACCCGGCCAAGCTGGCCCTGGTCTTCAACGGCGCCCCCGTGACCTACGGCGGCTTCTGGCGGATCATCGACGGGGTGCGTCGCGCGCTGGAACCGCACCTGCCGCAGCCGGTCGAGTCAGGGGCCATCGCCTTGATCCTGATCGACAACATGCTGGAGGCTTGGGTGGTGAACCTGGCCCTGCGCAGCCTTGGCCTGCACACCGCCTGCCTGCGCAACGCCGCCCAGATAGATCTGTTCGCCGGCATGCCGGTGATCTGCATGGTCACCCTGGCCTCCGAGCGTGGCGGGCCGGTCGCCGCCCCGGAGGGGGTGTTGAGCTTCAGTCTCAGCGACCCCTCCAAGCTGTTGTTGACCGATAGCGGCGATCCCATGCCGCCACTGCCGGACCTGCCAACCCCCGGCGGCCACATCAGCCTGACCTCAGGCACCACTGGCCGCTACAAGAAGGTGCTGGTCCAGCATGGCTCGGTGGGTGACACCACCGCCCAGCGCGCCGAGCGCTATTCGGAACTGGGCGAGGGCTACATTCCGGAGGACGCCAACACGGTCCTCAATGTGTTCAACATGGGTCTGTGGTCGGCGGGCGGCTATTCGCGTCCCCTGTTCGTCTGGTCCCTGCGCGGCGCGGTGGTCATTCAACAGACGGAGGACCTTGAGCGCTCCTTCGACTGGGAGGGCATCACCCACACCATGGCCACGCCCTGGTACCTGTCGCGCCTGATGGCCCTGCCGGAAGGCGCCTTTCCCTATCGGCCGAACATGCAGTTGATCGTCGTCGCCGGGGCGGTGACCCCAGCCCTGGCGCGGGAAACCCTGCGGCGCCTGACGCCCAGGATCCTGATCAACCTATCCTCCACAGAGGCCGGCGGCTGGGCGCGAACCATCCTTCGCTCCGAGGAGGATCTGCGCTGGTATCGCCTCGACCCCCGCCGCCGGGTGGAGGTGGTGGACGACGCCGGCGATCCCGTGCCGCACGGAGAGCTGGGCCGCGTGCGGGTGGCCCGGCGTCCGGACAGCCCGGACCAGTACCTCAACGACCCGGACAGCACCGCGGCGTTCTTTTCCTCGGATGGTTGGTTCTATCCGGGCGACCTGGGGGTGCTGGATGGCGCCGGCCGCCTGGCCCTCTATGGCCGCACCTCCGACATCGTGCACATCGACGGGGTCAAATATCCCGCCGAGCCCTGGGAGCGGGCGATTCAGGAGGCGTTGGAGTGCGAGGCGGTCTGCGTTCTGTCGGGAAATTGGAGTGCCGGCGAAGAACAGCTGCACGTCTTCATCGAAACCCGTCGGCCGATCCCGGCGCACCAGATCGCCGCCGCCCTGCGCGCCACCCTCTCCGGATTTGCCGAAACCCAGGCCCACGTCGTCGACAGCCTGCCTCGCACCGGCACGGGCAAGGTCCGCCGCATCGCCCTGGCGCAGCAACTGCACGAGGGCGCTTTGCAGCCCCAGTCGGAACAGCGCTACTAGGGCCTCTTCTAGCTCAGGCGACATGATCGGCCGCACCCCCCAACAATCCCTTGAAGAAGGCCAGCGCCTGCGGCGGCAGGGGCGGCTGGAGGCGGCGTGTGAGGTCTATGCCCTGGTGCTGAGGGACGATCCCGCCCACCTTGAGGCCCACTACGACCTGGGCCTGACGCTGTCGGGGTTGCGGCGATGGGAAGAGGCGGTGGCCCATTTCGACGCGGCCATCGCCCTGGCCCCGGAACAGGCGGGGCCGCACCTGGGCCGCGCCAACGCCCTGTTCGACCTGGGCCGCCCGGCCGCCGCCCTGGCCGGCTATGACGCCGTCATCGCCCTGGAGCCCGCCCTTGCCTCGGCGCACAACAACCGCGGCAACGCCCTCAACACCTTGGGCCGCCCCGTCGAAGCCCTCGCCAGCCTCCAGGCCGCCATCGAAATCGATCCCGCCTACGCCGGCGCTTTCAACAGCCAGGGCGCCATCCTGCGGACCCTGGGTCAGCACCAGGCCGCCGTGGCCAGCTACAGCCGGGCAATTGCCCTCAGCCCCGGCTTCGCCCCGGCCTACAACAACCGCGGCAATGTGCTCTATGATCTTGGCGCGCTGGACGAGGCGCTGGCGGACTACGACCGCGCCCTGGCCATCGATCCTGGTTATGCCGGCGCCTGGCGCAATCGCGCCTCGGCCCTTTACCGCCAGAACCACCTGACACCGGCCATCGCCGCCTATGACCAGGCGATCCGCCTTGATCCCTCCCTCGCCTCGGCGCGGCATGATCGCGGCCTGGCGCTGCTGCAGCTTGGCGATTTTGAAGAGGGCTGGCGCGGCTACGAATGGCGAAAGTCCATCGCGGCGGGCGGCTATCGCACCGCCGCCGACGGTCCCGAATGGCTGGGCCAGGGTGCTATCGCCGGCGCCCGCGTCCTGGTCTATGCCGAGCAGGGCCTGGGCGACACCCTGCAGTTCGTTCGCTTTCTGCCGCGCCTGCGCGCCCGGGGAGCCGAGGTCATCCTGCAGGTTCAGCCGGCGTTGAAGAGCCTGCTGGCCGCCAACATCAAGGGCGCCACGGTCATCGCCGTCACCGAGACGCCGCCACCCTTCGACCTGCATTGCGCCCTGATGAGCCTGCCCCTGGCCCTGGGATTAGGCCCCGACGATTTCGCGGCGGAGCATCCCTATCTGCGCGCCGATCCGACGCGCCGGGCCCTGTGGCGGTCGCGCCTTTCGCCCGGCGACAAGCGCAGGATCGGCCTGGTCTGGAGCGGCGCCCCCTACCACCGTGACGACCGCAACCGCTCCGTTGGGCTGCAGCGCCTGGTTCCACTGCTGTCGTCAAACATCGACTGGGTCTGCCTGCAGAAGGCTTTACGCGCCGGGGACGCCGAAGACCTCGTGGCTCTGGGCCATGTCGCCTTCCACGGCGGGGCCCTGGAGGATTTCGACGATACCGCCGCCCTCACCGACCTGATGGACCTGGTGATCACCGTCGACACCAGCGTCGCCCACCTGGCCTCGGCCCTGGGCAAGCCCACCTGGCTGCTGCTGCCCTTCAGTCCGGACTGGCGCTGGGGCCTCAAGGGCGAAACCACCCCCTGGTCGCCCGCCTTCCGCCTGTTCCGTCAGCCCGCCACGGGGGATTGGTCCAGCGTGATCGAACAGCTTGGCCGGGCGCTGGCGGCCTTGCCGGTCGCCGATATCTAAGCGTCTTCCAGCTCCAGGCTGATCACCTCGAACTTGACCAGGTTGGCGGGGCCGAAATTGGTGATGATGGCGGCGTCGGTGGCGTCGCGGCCGGTGGCCATCAGGATGCGGCCGATGCGCGGCTTGTTGTGCCGGGCGTCGAAGGTCTGCCAGCGCCCGCCGATATAGGCCTCGAACCAGGCGCTGAAATCCATCACCCCGTCGACCGGAATGCCGATATCGCCCATGTAGCCGGTGCAGTATCGCGCCGGCACGTTCATGCAGCGGCAGAAGGCGATGGCCAGGTGGGCGTAGTCGCGGCACACCCCCAGCCCCTCGCTGTTGCCCTCGAAGGCCGAGCGGGTTTTGCGGGCGTGCTCATAGCCGAAGCGGATCCGCTCATGGGTATAGCGGACGATGGACTGCACCAGGGGCCAGCCCTTCGGCTCGGCCCCGAACAGGGACCAGGCCAGGTCAGTGAGGCGGTCGGTTTCGCAGTAGCGGCTGCCCAGCAGATAGACCAACACATCGTCCGGCAGATCCTCCACCCGCGCCAGCTTGGCGCTTTTGTCCACGGGGTCGGGCAGGCCGCTGTCGCGAACGATGAAGTCGGCGGAAAAGGTCGTGGTCCCCTCCGGCGCCAGCACCCGCGTACACCGGTTGCCGAACCCGTCGAGATATTGGGTCATGGGGATGTTGGGACTGACCCTCAGATCGTCCGGTGTCTCTAGGTCGCCGCGCCGGCTGGGATGCACATTCAGCATCATCAGCATGGGCGTTGGGCTGGGGCATTCGTAAGTGATTTCGAAGCCAGCCCGGATGCGCATAGATGGATTTCCTTCAGCCCGTCAGGGCAACGCCTTCATCGAAGGGCGGTTGCACGTTTGTCTGGATTTGCCGCCCGGCGCCGGCGTCCTCGTCGGAGGTGACGTCCACCTCCACCTCCATGTCCAGGAAATCCCCGGCCTGCCCGCTCCAGCTACCGTACAGGGGCGTGGCCTGGCGCGGGTCACGGGCGATGGCCACGCGCACCAGGTCGGTGTTGCCGACGATGCCATTGGTCGGATCGAACTCCACCCAGCCGCAGGCCGGCAGGTAGACGCGCACCCAGGCGTGGGTGTGGCCGCCGCCCAGGCTGGTCAGACCGCTATACTGGCGCGGCGGCGTATAGATATAGCCGGACACGAACTGCGCCGCCAAACCCAGACTCCGCACCGCTTCCATCATCAAAACCGCGAAATCCCGACAGGTGCCCGTGCGGCTGCTCAGGGTTTCTGGGGGCGACTGCGGCGCCCCGTGCAGGCGGGTGGCGTAGCGAAAGTCGCTGTGGATCGCCTGGGTCATCTGGGCCAGCAGGCCCTGCAGGCCTGTGCGCCCATCGCGGCGCAGGAACCCACGCGCCCAGGTTTCCAACAGGCTGTCGGGATCGGGGTGGGCTCGCTCCATGGACCGCAACAGGTCGGGCATGTCCTCGGCGCTGTAGGCGAATGGCGCGCCGCCGGCATGGGCGTCGAGCTCGCCGTCCACGCCGTCGAAGGCGGCGACGGGCCGGTGATCCAGCGTCACCTGGCTGTCGAACACCAGCTCGCGGGTCCGCCCGATGAACCGGGCGACGCCCACGCAATTGCCGAACACGTCATGTACCTGGCGCAGTTGGCTGGGCTGGGGCGAAATCGTCAGCGACGAGGCGATCACCCGCTGGTCGTAGCTCTCCAGGGGACGGAACATCATCCGATGTTCGCCAAGCGCCACCGGCTTGCGGTATCGGTACCGTGTCAGGTGTCTGATCGCCAGAATCGCCATGAGACAAAACGGGGCTGATTTGACCGGCGCGTCCAGCGGACTCCTTGTCGCGACCGACCCAGACCCGGTTTCTGTGCAGAACCCGCACGGCGCCTCGCCCCTTCTGTTGCTGGGCGATCATGCGGGCCAGGCCATTCCGGCGGCGCTGGGGAATCTCGGCCTGCCGCCCGCCGATCTGAAGCGCCACATTGCCTGCGATATCGGCGTCGCCGGCCTCGGCGAAGCGCTTTGCCGCGCCCTGGGCGCCGCCTTCATCGCGCAACGCTATTCGCGCCTGGTGATCGACTGCAACCGCGCTCTCGGCGACCCCGGCTCCATCGCCGCCGAGAGCGACGGCTCGTCCGTACCCGGCAACGCCGGCCTCACCGACGCCCAGAAGGCGGCTCGGGCCGAGGCGGTCTTCCACCCCTACCATCGACGGATCGCCGCCGAGCTCGACCGCCGCGGGGCGCGGGGGCGGTCGACCATCATCGTCGCCCTGCACAGCTTCACCCCGGCCCTGAGCGGCCAGGCGCGGCGGCCCTGGCGTTACGGCGTCCTGCACCGCCACGACTCCGCCTTTTCGGACGCCGTCCTGACGCTGCTCCGAGCGCGCCACGGAGCGGACCTCGTCGGTGATAATCAGCCCTACGCCATGGACGGCACGGACTTCACCGTTCCCTTCCACGCTGATCCCCGCGGCCTGGACTATCTGGAGCTGGAGGTGCGTCAGGACACCATCGCCAACAGGGCCGGGCAGGGGACCGTCGCCGCGCTGCTGGCACAAGTGCTGACCTCCGCCCTCGATCAGGCGAAGTCGCAATAAGCTTGTGTTTCGCTGAAAAAGCCCCATCTAAGTTGGCGAATTCATCGAAATTCGTTGGCATTGGGGAAATAATCACATGCAGAAATCTGTCCCCAATTCAGCCGCCGCCGACCCGAAATCACCGGCGAAACTGCCGGCCTCCGGAGGGTCCAGCTTTCGCGGCGCCCGTTGGGCGCGGGCTAAGCTTAAACTCATCGGCTCCCTGCGGGGCGCGGGCGCCCTGGTCTGGTCGGGCGGCGCCGTCCCCGCGGCCTATGAGATCGATCTGTTCGCCAACGGCGAGCAACGCAGCGCCAGCGGCAATCTGGAGGGCGACTTCGCCAGCCTCGCCGCCATCGACCCGCAACCGGAAGGCCTGAGCCTGCGGCTTCAGGACGGCCGCGAGGTTCCCATCGACATCGCCGAACTTGAGCCTGACTTCGCCGAGTTCGACACCACCGCCGACCTGTCGGCGCCGGCGCCCTAGTGTCCGCCCCGGAGGACCAGCTAAACTCCGCCGCCGCCATCCTGGCGACCGCCGAGATGGTCCGGCAGAACGACTATCTCAAGCTGCGCAACGCCCAGCTCCAGGATGACGTCACCGGCCTCACGGCCGAGAACGGGCGCCTCCTGCAGGAACTGGAACGGGTCGTCGGCCGCCGCGCCCTGCGGCTGGCCGCCGAAGCCGCCGCCGCCAATCCCACCGGAGACCGATAAGCCATGGCCAAGGGACAGAAGCGCTCCAACAAGGAGACCCGCAAACCCAAGCAGGAAAAGTCGGCCCCGGCCGGCGGTGACAACGCCCAGACCTTCGAGAACCTGCGCAAGGCTCAGGCCGCCGCCAAGGGTTCAAAGGCCTAAACCCAGTCTGGCCAATTGCGGCCACGCTCTTTAGTCAGGGCCATGATCCGCTGGGTACAACTCGACACCGCCACCGTCCCCGATGACGGCGGCGAGCTGCGCCTGATGCAGCGCGGCGCCGAGTTCTCCATCATGGCCGGCCCCATCGAGCTGATGAACAGCCGGCTCAGCGGTTCGGAACAGGCCCTGGCCGCCCTCTGCCTAGACGCCGTCGCCGACCGCCCCGCGCCTCGCTTCCTGATCGGTGGGTTGGGCCTGGGCTTCACCCTGCGTGCCGCCCTGGCCGCCGCCCCGCCCGCCGCCAGGATCACCGTCGCCGAACTGGTTCCCGCTGTTATCAGATGGGCGCGCGGGCCGCTGACCCACATCCACGGCGACAGCCTGGACGATCCCCGGGTCACCCTCCACCAGGGCGACGTGCGCCCGCTGATCGCCTCGCGGCCAGCCGCCTGGGACGCCATCGCCCTGGACGTGGACAACGGCCCCGAGGGTCTCACCCGCAAGGCCAACGACGCCCTCTATGGCCCCGCCGGCCTGGCCGCCGCGCACCGGGCCCTGACCCCCGGCGGCGTCCTGGCCGTCTGGTCCTCGGCCCCTAACGAGCGTTTCGCCCAGCGCCTGAGCCGCGCCGGCTTCACCGTCGCCGAGCACCGCGTCCGCGCCGGCGGCGGTTCCAAGGGCGCGCGGCATGTGATCTGGCTGGGAACCCGGGCTTCCGCCATAGTATGACCTTGTCAGCCCCGCGCCGCCGCGCCGGTTGGCGGGATAGTGGCGTCGGCCAATGTGGCTGACGAGATCAGCGTCGCCATCGAACCGCCGCCGCCATCTCTCGGGAGGCGCTGTGCAAGGCCCTGGCCGCCCGGATCTCCGCCGAGAAGGATCGCGCCGCCTTCCTGCGGGAGATTGCGGCGGGATAGGGCGGAACCGCGCCCGGCCGCCGGCGTTTGGGCGTCGAAGCTGAACCGGAGACGTGAATGGCCGCCCCTCGTCCGTCCAAGCGCGCCGCCCGGCTCACCGAGGTCCGTAATCTGAAGATGGCCCGTTCCGCCCACGCCTATGTGCGCGGCAGTACGGTGAAATTCTACGAATGGCTGGAAGCTGGTCCCGTGGCTGTGCCCGAGGGTCCGCCCATCTGGATCTGCGGCGATTGCCACATCGGCAACCTGGGACCCCTGGCCGACAGCAAGGGCCGTGTCGCCGTCCAGATACGCGATCTGGATCAGACCGTCATCGGCAACCCCGCCCACGACCTGATCCGTCTGGGCCTGTCCCTGGCCTCCGCGGCCCGCGGTTCGGACTTGCCGGGGGTGACCACCGCCCGCATCCTGGAACACCTCATGGCCGGCTACGAGTCCGCCCTGGCCGGCGATTTCAACCGCGAGCGTGAGCGGGCCGCGCGTCCTTCGGCCATTCGCGGTCTTCTGGACCGCTCCGTCCGCCGCCGCTGGCGCCACCTGGCCGCCGAGCGCCTGGATACGGTCAAGCCCGTGGTGCCGCTGGGGCGCAAGTTCTGGGCCCTGACCAAGCCGGAACGCGCGGCCCTGGCGGCGCTTATCGAGGAGCCGGCCATCCGCACCCTGATCACCGGCCTGCGCTCCCGCGCCGATCAGGATCCAATCACCCTGGTGGACGCCGCCTACTGGATGAAGGGCTGCAGCTCCCTGGGCCGGCTGCGCTACGCCGTCATGCTTCGAGTTGGGCGGGGCAAGGGTTCATCCCTGTGCCTGCTGGATATCAAGGAAGCGGTCGCCGCCGCGGCGCCCCGCGCCGCCAACCCCGACGCTCCCATGCCCCGGGACAACGCCCAGCGCGTGGTCGCCGGCGCCAGGGCCTTGTCCCCCAACCTCGGCCAGCGCATGGTCGCCACCCGCCTGCTGGACCGCGCCGTGATCGTCCGCGAACTGATGCCCCAGGACCTGAAGCTGGAAGTGAACCGCCTTACCCAGCCCAAGGCCATGGCCCTGGCCGCTTATCTCGCCGGTGTGGTCGGCAAGGCCCATGGCCGCCAGATGACCCCGGAGGTCCGCGTCGCCTGGCTGGCGGACCTGCACAAGGCTCGCCCCGCCACGCTCGACGCGCCGACCTGGCTCTGGGCCAGCGTCGTCGATCTGTTGGGTATCCACGAGCGGGCGTATCTGGAACACTGCCGCACATTCGCCCTCGCAAAGGCCGCCTGACATGACCCGCACCCGACGCAATGCCGGACTCGCCCCCTGGCTCTCCGTGGGGCCTTGGATGGGGATCGGCCTCGACGCTTGGCGCCTGACCCTGGAGGCCCAGACCGTCATCGGCCTGCGCACGCTGAAGATCGCCAGCGGCGGCGACCTGAGCGGCGCGGAGTCCGTCCGCATGGTCAGCGAGAAAGTGGCCTCCACCGCCGCCCTCCAGGGCCTGGCCCTCACCGGTCGCCTCGGCGCTTCCCCCGCCAGCGCCGCGGCCCGGACCCTGGCCCACTACCGCCGCAAGGTGCGCGCCAACCGCCGCCGTTTGCTGAAGGGCTAGGCCACAGCCGTCTGTGTGCGACAATACCACCCACCGCGAACACCGCCGCGTCCGTATCGCTCCAGGCGGTGGTGGCGGCCTTGGCTGGCCACCATCCCGCCGCGCCGGTTCTCACCGATCCCCTGGACCGCTGTGCGCCCGTAGCGAGGTGAAGGCTCTCTAGCGACGGCGCCCCGCCGACCGGCGCCTGCACGGGCGCCGATTGTCTGCTACAGCTTTCAAGGCCGCCCCGGCCTCGCTGGGACGATCTTTGTTGTCGTTAGCCGTGCCAACGCCAAGGAGTTCGATCATGGCCACACAAATTGACGTGCATCCCATCTATTCAGACCCGGCGACCCTCGCCGTCCACGCCGGCGCCTATCATCGCTTCATGCTGGGTCTCAAATGGATCGCCCTGATCCTGGGATCCTTGATTACCCTGCTGACCCTCTGGTTCGCCACACCGGCCGGCTTCGCGGGCGGCTTCGTCACGGGCGCGGTGGTGTTCGCCCTGGGCGTCTACGCCATGAACCACGGCCTGGCCCATTCCAGTGAGAGCGACAACGGGGGCTAGGGCTTGGCGCCGCCCTGTTGAAAATCCGGATAATCTGATTATTCTGGATTTATCCATGAGGCCACCATGTCCAAGATCACTTCCGCCGAGTTCCAGAAGGGCTTTGGCCGCTATCGCGAGGCCGCGCTGAAGGCCCCCCTCACCATTACCAACCATGGTCGCGACAGTTTGGTGCTGCTGGCGGCTGACGAATACCAGCGGCTCAAGAGCTTGGACCGCCAGGCGCTCTTCGTCACAGAATTGAGCGAGGCGGACGTCCAGGCCATGGCCGAGGCCGCGGTTCCCGCTGAAGCGACCGCCTTCGACCACGAAGTGTAGCGGCGACCTTGGCGCTTCCGGACCCGAAGCCCGGCTTGGTAATCAGCTACGCCTATTTGTGGCGTGAGGAAGCCCGCGCGGGGTTTGAAGAAGGCGGCAAGGCGCGGCCCTGCGTGGTCGTGCTGGCGGTCGAGAACTTGGCAGGCAGACGCATTGTCACCGTTGCGCCGGTGACTCATAGCCCGCCACGCGCCTCCACCGACGCGGTTGAGCTGCCACCCGCAACCAAGGCGCGCCTCGGACTGGATGCCGCGAAATCCTGGATCGTCAGCACCGAGGTCAACCGCTTCACGTGGCCGGGACCCGATCTGCGTTCGATCTCGAGAAGCCGTCCAAGCGATTTTGTGTTTGGCTTCATCCCTGGCGCGCTACTGCAAAAATTGCGCGAACAGATCATGGGTCATCGGCGGATTGGTCTCACACCGCGCGACGAGAGCTTGTAATCCTTACTCCCCCGCCCGCAGCGTTCCCGCCGGCCGTTTCGCCAGGGCCACGGTCGCCGCCGCCAGGCCGCCGATCGCGGCCAGTCCCGCCGCGCCCAGGACCAAAGCCGCGACGCCGCTCCAATCGACGCTCCAGGTGGCTTCGAACACCTTGACCACCACCGGCCAGGCGGCGGCATAACCCAGGCCCACCCCGGCCACTCCGGCAATAAGGCCCACGGCGCCATACTCGATGGCGTAGGCGTTGAGGATCTGCACGCGGGCTGCGCCCAGCACCTTCAGGATCGCCGCTTCTTTGGCGCGGCCCTGGGCGCCGGCGCTGATGGCCCCGGCCAGCACCAGCAGACCGGCCAGGGCGGCCACGGCCGCGGCCCCGCGGATGGCCAGGGCCAGGCGGCCGAACATCTCAGTGGCCGCCTCCAGCTGCTCGCGCACGCTGATCACATTCACCTGCGGGAAGCTGGCGCCTAGCGCCCGGATGGCGGCGGCCTCCTCGGTCTTGCTGGCCTTGGCGATGGCCACGTGGCGCAGGTCGGCGCCGGCCAGGGCGGCGGGGTCCAGCACGATGGGGAAGCTGGCGCCGAAACCGCCGAAGTCCACCTTGCGCAGCACCGCCACCCTGGCGTCGATCTCGCGCCCCAGGATCGACAGGGTGATGGCGTCGCCCACCTTCAGGTTCGCGCCACGCGCGGCGTCCGTTGAAATGGCCACCTCCGGCGGGCCGGCGTAGTCGGCGCTCCACCAGGCCCCGCCGGTGATCCCGGCATTGGGCGGCTCGAGCCCGATGGCCGACAGGGTGATGTCGTTGTCGTAGGCCCAGCGGTCGGCGCGGTCGATCTTCTCGCGCACCACCGGCGCCCCACGCACCTTGATGATCCGCCCGGTGGCGAAGGGCGCGCGCAGATAGTCCTTCTGGGTCAGGGGCCGGGCGAAGGCGGCGGTCAGGGCCTTGTCGAAGGCGGCCGTCCGTTCGCCGGGGATGTCGGTGAACACCAGGGCCGGGGCGCTGCGGGGCGCCACCACCGAAACCTGGGCCAACAGGCTGGACTGGATCAGCACCACGGCGGACAGCAGGGCCACGCCCAGGCCGATGGCCGGGCTGGCGGTGCGGGCGGCGCTGCGCGGACCGGCCAGGTTGGCCAGGCCGATGCGCCAGGCGCCGCGCACGGCGCCGCGAACCCGTCCGGCCAGGCTGGCGGCGCCGATCCCCAGGCCCCACAGGACCACGAAGCTCACCGCCACCCCGGCGATCATGATCGCGGCGGCCATGGGGGTGGGGGCGGTGATCACCGCCAGGCCGGCCAGGCCCAGGGCGGCTAGGGCGGCGGCCACGGTCTCGACGCTGAAGGTCAGTCGCCCGCTGAGGTCATGGCGGAACAGGGCGCTGGGGGGCGTCGCCCGCGCCCGCGCCAGGGGCGCCAAGCTGAAGGCGGCCGCCGACAGCAGGCCGAAGGCGCCGGCCTTGACCAGGGGGGCGGGATAGACGGCGAACAGGGCCGGTATCGGCAGGCTGTCCTTGACCAGGCCACCCAGGCCAAACGGGGCGAGTGCGCCGACGGCCAGGCCGATCACCACCCCCAGCAGGGCGAGCAGGCCGATCTGCAGCAGGTAGGTGTCGCGGATCAGCGCCCCCTCGGCCCCCAAAGCCTTGAGCACCGCGATCGACGGCTTCTTGTCCTCCAGATAGGCGCTCACCGCCCCGGACACGCCCAGGCCTCCGGCCACCAGGGACGCCAGGCCGATGAAGCCCAGGAAGTATTCCAGCTGGTCGATCAGGCGGCGGATGCCGGGCGCGGCGTCGTTGCGGTCGCGCATCCGCCAGCCGCCGGCCCCGCCCTTGTTGTCCTGCAGGGTCTTTTTCAGCTGGGCGGTAACGGCGGCCAGGTTGCGGTTCGCCGGAATGGCGATCCGCGCGGTTTCTCCGAACGGCAGGCCGGGCGCCAGGAAGCCGCCCTTTTCCACCGCGCTGATCCGCGTCAGCACGCGAGGCCCCAGGGCAAATCCCCGCGACAGGCGATCCGGCTCGGACACCAGCACCACGCGCGCCACCATCCGCACATTGCCGACCTCGAAGGTCTGGCCCAGCTTCATGTGCAGCCGGTCCAGCAGCGCCTGCTCCACCGCCGCCCCCTGCACCCCGCCCTGCTCACTGAGCGCCAGGGTCAGGGGGATGGTGGGCGCCGTGGTGACCGTTCCGGCCAAGGGGTAGGACCCCTCAACCCCGCGAAGTTCCACCAGCCGCCGATCGCCGCGAGCGGACTGGGCCATGGCCCGGGCCGAGACCGCATAGGAGACTACCCCCGCCTTGGCGAAGGCAGCGCGCTCGGCCGGGGTAAAGCGTCTTTGTTCCATGGTCACGGCGATGTCGCCGCCCAGGATTTCCCGCGCCTGGGAGGCCAGGCCCTGGCGGAAGGCCTCGGCCGTGGAGCCGGCCGCGGCGATAGCGGCGACGCCCAGGGCCAGGCAGGCCAGGAACACTCGAAACCCGCGCACGCCCGAGCGCATCTCGCGCAGGGCGAAGACGATGAAGGGCGATTTCAGCAACGGCGACCTCTGGGTCACCCCGTGACACTCATATGGCCGTCGGCCATGTGCACGGTGCGGTCCGCCCGCGAGGCCAGGACTGTGTCATGGGTGACCAGCACCAGGGCCGCGGCGGTCTCCGCCACCAGGGCGAACATCATGTCCGCCACCAGGGCGGCATTGGGCGCGTCCAGATTGCCCGTCGGCTCGTCCGCGAACAGCAGGGCCGGATGCGCCGCCAGGGCTCTGGCCAGGGCCACGCGCTGCTGCTCGCCGCCGGAAAGCTGGTGCGGATAGTGGGTCAGGCGGCCGCTCAGCCCGACCTTGCCCAGCCAGTCGCGGGCGGTCTTGGTGGCGCCACGTTCCCCGGCGATTTCCAGCGGGGCGGAGACGTTCTCCTCCGCGGTCATGTTGGGCAGCAGGTGAAAGGATTGAAAAACCAGGGAGACCTTGCCGCGCCTCAGGCGCGCCCGGCCGTCCTCGTCCAGCTTTTCGAGGTCCGATCCCAGCAGCCGCACCTTGCCCGAGGTCGGCCGCTCCAGCCCCGCCGCCACGGCGATCAGCGAGGACTTGCCCGATCCCGACGGACCCACCACCGCCACCCGCTCGCCGGGTGAGACGACGAAGTTCACGCCCTTGAGTATTTCCACTGGCCCCGCCGCGGACGGCAGGGTCAGGGTCACCCCGTCAAGGGCCAGGGGCGCATCAGCCGCGGCGGCGTCAAACATCGGATCTCATTTGCATTAAGGGAATTTCAGTTGAGGGACGGCCAACCCACCCTACATAAGGTTCCAGTATGGCGATCACACCTGACCTTTTCTTAACGCGGCGCGGATGGATCGTCGCGGGCCTCGCGGCGGTTGCGACGCCTTGTCTCGCCAAGGCTGTCAAAGGCGTCGGTGGGCCTCGGATCGTCACCATCCTGGGCGATTCGATCACCGCCGGCCTTGGCCTGCCCGCCGCCCAGGCCCTGCCGGCCCGGCTGGAGGCCGCCCTGGCGAGAGCCGGCTCGCCGGTGCGGGTGCGCGGAGCCGGGGTTTCCGGCGACACCAGCGCGGCGGGCCTGGCGCGGGTGGACTTCTCGGTCCAGGCTGACACTGACCTGTGCATCATCGCCCTTGGCGGCAACGACCTGCTGCAGGGGCTGGAGCCCAGCAGCACCCAGGCCAACATCGACGCCATCGTCAAGCGCCTGAAATCCCGCCGGATCGGGGTGCTGATCGCCGGCATGCAGGCGCCGCCGGCCATCGGCCGCGGCTACGTCCGCGACTTCGACGCCGTTTTCCCCGCCGTGGCCAAGGCCGAGCGCGTGGCCCTCTATCCCAACCTGCTGGCCGGCGTGGGCCAGACCGTCGGTCTCAACCAGCGCGATGGCATCCACCCCAATGCCCAGGGCGTCGAGATCATCGCCGCGCGCCTGGCGCCGGTGGTGGCGAGGGCCTTGAAGACCAGGGCGTGAGGGGCAAGGCATGATCAGGCTGTTCGCCGCCATCGCCGTGCCCGAGCACATTGGCGAGGGCCTGGTCCGTCACCAGGTCGGCCCGGACGACGCCCGCTGGCGCCCGGCCGAAGCCTTCCACATCACCCTGCGCTTCATCGGCGACACCCCGGAGAACCGCGCCCAGGACCTGGACTCGGAGCTTTCCGTGGTCGGCGGCCAGCCCTTCGACCTGACCCTGTCGGGGGTCGGCGCCTTTGGCGAAGGCGCGGACATCCACGCCATCTGGGCCGGGGTCGAGGAAAGCCCGGCCCTCAAGCGCCTGGCCGCCCGCTGCGAGAGCGCCGGCCGCCGCGCCGGGCTCAAGCCCGACAGCCGCACCTACAAGCCCCACGTCACCCTGGCCTATCTACGCCGTCCGGACCCAGCCAAGGTCGCCGCCTGGATCCAGACCCACAATCTGCTGAAATCGCCTAGCTTCCGGGTGATGGGCTTTGGCCTGTTCTCCAGCTGGCAGACCGACGCCGGCTCCACCTACCGCGAGGAAGCCCACTACCCGTTGGGGTGAGTTTGCCGCCCGCGAGGGGTCATTCCGGCGCGCCATCACCGTAAATCACCGTATTTTACGGTGTAGCAGGCGCTGTTGATGGGGTGAGGCTGGGGCTTTCACGCGATGAACGATTGGAACAATATAGGAACATTTCGTCGATATACAAGCGACCGAACAAGCCATTGCGTCGACGCCCTTCACACCTTCGCCGCGTAGTCCTTCAGCACGCCCAGCGGGGTGATCGCCAGGGTCTCTTCGTGGGTGGAGGCCAGCACCACTGGCGGGGCATAGCCGGCGTCCAGGGCCTCCTTCCAGCGCGGCGCGCACAGGCACCAGCGGTCGCCGGGCTTCAGTCCCGCGAAGTCCAGGTCCGGGCGCGGGGTCGACAGGTCGTTGCCGGCGGCCTTGGAAAAACTCAGGAACTCGGCCGTCATCACCGCACAGACCGTGTGCAGGCCCAGGTCATGCGGCCCCGTCTCGCAACAGCCATTGCGGAAGAACCCGGTCACCGGGTCGTTGGAACAGGGGATCAGCTCCCCGCCAAGGACGTTGCGTGCGTCCGCGTCGTAACGGGTGGTCATGGCCTCAGATTAGGGCTTTACACTGTGGCTTAGCCAGCCCGTTCCAGCAGCCTGTTCCGAGTTCCCATGATCAGCCCGCCCAGGCCCCGCCGCACCGCCCTCTACATGCCCGCCTCCAACGCTCGGGCCGTGGAAAAGGCGCGGTCGCTGCCCTGTGACGTGGTGATCCTGGACCTGGAGGACGCCGTTGTGCCCGAGGCCAAGGTCGACGCCCGCCTGGCCGCCGCGGCCGCCGTCCGCGCCGGCGGTTTCGGCGGTCGCGAGGTGGTGGTGCGGGTCAATGCGCTCAGCACGCCCTGGGGGGCGGAAGACCTGGCGACGATCGCCCTGGCCGGCCCCGACGCGGTGCTGGTCCCCAAGATCGACGGCCCTGAAGATGTCGCCGCCTACCACGCCGCCCTGGCCGCCGCGCCGGACGCGACGCGCCTGTGGACCATGATCGAGACCGGCAAGGCCGTTTTCCGCCTGGAGGCCATCGCCGCCGCCTCGGCCGCCACCCGCCTCTCTGGCTTCTGCATGGGGATCAACGACCTGGCCAAGGAGATGGGCGCCCGCCAGGCGCCGGACCGGGCGCCGTTCTGGGCGGCCCTGTCGCTCAGTGTCATGGCCGCCCGAGCCTATGGCCTGATCATCCTGGACGGGGTGCACAACGAGATCGAGGATCTGTTGGCCCTGGAAGCCGTCTGCCGCCAGGGGGTCGACTTCGGCTTCGACGGCAAGAGCCTGATCCACCCCACCCACCTGGAGATCACCAACCGGGTCTTCACCCCGCCGGCGGCGGATGTCGCCTGGTCCAGGGCGGTGATCGCCGCATTTGACGATCCGGCCAACGCCGGGCGCGGAGCCTTGCGAGTGGAGGGCAAGCTGGCGGAGCTGCTGCACCGCGACCAGGCCCGCAAGCTGGTGGCGGTGGCCGACGCTATCGCCGGGGTCCAAACCGCAGCCGAAGCTGGAGCGTCCTGACGCCATGCCGCGCCCGCCGGCCGTCCTGCTGTTCCTGGCCCTGGCGGCGGCGCCTGCCTTGGCCCAGGAGGATGAGCCGGACGCCATCGGCGCCGTGCTCATCAACGGGCAGCACCCCGCCGCCCAGGCCACCCCGCCAACGCCGCCGCCCAGTCCGATGATCCCGTCCGGCCCGCCGCGGGCCATGCCCGAGGCCGCCGCCCCGCCGCCGCCGGCCTCGGCGCCGCGCCTGGAGCAGACGGGCGTCAGCCCCGACGGCCCCGCCAGTTACAGCGACCTGAGTTTCGAGAACCGCATCCGCCAATCGGTGGCCGCCGCCCAGGGTCTGCAAGGGGCCTTGGATGGGGAGTGGACCCTGTATGACGGCGCCGATCATCCACTCTATGTGTTCATGTTCGTCGACCCCGCCGGCGGCCGCGGCGCCTTGGAGGCCGCCTGGCGGGACCCGCGCCGGGCCAGGGGCGGCGATGATCTCGGGGTGGTCGACATCCTGCAGCACAGCGGGCTCAACCTGACCCTAAGCTTCGTTCCCCGTGGCGGCGCCCCGGCCACGGCCATCCAACTTCAGGGCCAGGCCACCGGCGCCTGGGACGGTCAGATGACGGAGGCGGGGACGGCCCTGAAAGTCAGCCTGCGGCGTAACTAGTGTCCCGATTCCGAAGTTCGCCAGCGCGTGATGGCGAGCTGCGACGAACTTCGGAATCGATAAGGACACTTGGCGAGTCCATGAATTCTAGTGTGCTTTGCGGATTTGAAGTTCGCTCCGGAGCCGATCCAATGAGCGGGCGAACTTCAAATCCAGCACACTAGCGTCGCACCCCCCAGTTTGTCGCGGCAAAGGCCTCGCCCAGAAGGCCTGGACGTGCTATATGAGCATTCGTCACGCCCCCGTCGGATCCTTTGATTTCGGCGATGCGGCGCGTCCCGCACGGTCGGGATCATCGCGGCGTTTCGTCGCCGGGTCCCGGCTTCTTCATCCGTAGCGCTCCGCGCGTCGCCTAAACGGTTTTCGCGCGCCGCCTTCGCCAAACTCCGCATCCCGGCCGATCCCGGCTGGCCTGCGCTACCGAAAGCCCCATGAACGCAACTCTCAAAGGCACCTCGCTCTCCGACCGCCTGAAGGCTCAAGCGGAGGCCAAGAAGGCCATTCTGGCCAAGTTCAAGCCCAAGCCCACCATCACCGACCCCCTGTTCGAGCAGCGCGAAACCCTGCGTCTCGCAGAGTTGGAACGCGTCCGTCTGGAGCGGGCCGAGGCCAAGGCCGCCGTCAAGCAGGCCGCCGCCGACGTCGAGGAGGCCAAGCGCCTGGCCGAGCTGAACGAGGAAGCCGCCGTCCTCGACGCCAAGCGCAGCGAGCGCAAGGAACGCAAGGCCCTGACCAAGGTCGAAGCCAAGGCCAAGCGCGACGCCCGCTACGCCGCCCGCAAGGCGCGCCAATAGGCTTAAAGGGCGCTCGCCCTGGCGGAACGCCGGGGCTCGACAAGGCGTCCCGGGACCTGAAGTGTATCCCGTCGCGCCCGCCGGTGCGGCGGCGGTTCGGTTTGGGGGCAATGATGGCCAGCACGTTGCAGAATCCGGAACCGCCCAGCGATCTTCGGATCGCCTTTGGGTTCATCTGCGCCGAACAACGCTTCTTCGAACTATCGCCGTTTGGTGTCTGGCTGACGTCGGGGCTGCTCTATGCGACCCTGGTCGGCCTCTATGCCCTCGCAGCCATCGCCGAGGGCCGGGCCTGGATCGTTCATGGCCCCGGCGGACCCAGCCTGGCAGCGGCCTCCCGCGAAGCCCTCGTGTTGGCGCTGATCGGCTGCATCGTCCTGGCCTTGCAGCGGTATTCCTATCTGAAGGAACGCCAGGACGCGCCCAGCCTGGCGCGGCTGCTGCCCGGGGGGACAGCCTGGGCAGTCCGCATCGGCTCGCCGATTCGGCTGCGGCTGATGAGCCTTCTGGGCGCGGGCCTCAGCGCCATAGCCGTGGCGATTTTCCTGCCTCGGAGTTCCAACGGCTCCGACCTGCCCACCGGGGCCTGGTTCGCGGTGATGTCGGTGCTGCTTAGCGTGCTGTTCTTCCGCGGCGTGGAGCTGACACGGCTGGGCGCCCAGCAGGCCGCCAGCATCGTGCCCAACCTGCGGATCGACCTGCTGCGCATCGACCAGCTGTACCCCTGGGGGCGGGCGGCGGCCCGAACGTCGCTGATCTGGTTCACGGTGAGCGCCGCGATCTGCCTGCTGTTCGTTGGCGGCGAGATGACGATCTACACGGTGTTCCTGTTGCTGGGCTGCGCCGCCATCGGCGTATGGGCCTTCGTGGGGGACTTAAGCCAGGTGCACCGCAGGATCCGCGAGGTGAAGGCCGCCGCCCTGGAGGATCTGCGCACCGAGATCGGCACCATGAAGGACCGCCTGCATCAGGACCGCGAAGCGCCGGCCAAGTTGCAATCCCTCTTGGCCTACGAAGCCCGCATCGCCGCCGCGCCGGAGTGGCCGTTCGACCAGACCATCCTGGTTCGGGTCGGCGCTTCGGCCCTGATCCTGACGGTGCCCTGGTTCGGCCAGGCCTTCGCTGGCCTGGTGGTCGAGCACTTCGGCAAGGCGATGCAGTAGGGGCGGCTGCCGCTAGGGGCGCAGCACCGTCAACGCCGCCCGGCTTGCCAGCGCGAGGCTTTCGCCCAGCGCCTCTGGCTCCCCGAAACCCCACACCGGCCCCGGCCAGGCCGCGTCGTCCGCCCGCCGCCCCACTACGTGCACATGAAGCTGCGGGGTGACATTGCCCAGAGCCCCGACGTTCAGCTTGGCCACGGGCCGCCCCAGCGCCTGGCCCACGGCGCGCACCGCCCGCCCGGCCAGCACCACCTCCTCCATCAGCGCCCCACGGTCCGCCTCGGACAGGTCTTCGAGCTCCCGGGCGCCCTCCCGGCGAGGGATCAGGATCAGCCACGGCCAGCGGGCGTCGTCCTGCAGCCGCGCGTGGCAGAGGCCAAGCTCGGCGAGAGCCTTGGAGCCGGTCAGGAAGGCGGGGTCGACGGCGAACATGGCTCAGCCTTGCAGGGGCCGCCCCGGCGGTCTAGACCGCGCCCGAATATTGCACCGCACACCCCTGGAGACGACCTGAATGGCTCGCGCGAAGATCGCCCTTATCGGCGCCGGCATGATCGGCGGCACCCTGGCCCATATCGCGGCCCGCGAGGAACTGGGCGACGTCGTCCTGTTCGACATCGTCGACGGCGTGCCCCAGGGCAAGGCCCTGGACCTCAACGAAGCCACCCCGGTGTTCGGCAAGGATTCCCTGCTGAGGGGGACCAGCGACTATGCCGATATCGCCGGCGCCGACGTCTGCATCGTCACCGCCGGGGTGCCGCGCAAGCCTGGCATGAGCCGAGACGACCTGCTGGGCATCAACCTGAAGGTCATGAAGGCCGTGGGTGAAGGCATCAAGACCCATGCCCCCAACGCCTTCGTCATCTGCATTACCAACCCGCTGGACGCCATGGTCTGGGCCCTGCGTGAGTTCTCCGGCCTGAAGCACGAGAAGATCATCGGCATGGCCGGGGTGCTGGACAGCGCCCGCTTCCGCTTCTTCCTGGCCGAGCGGCTGGGCGTGTCGGTGCAAGACATCCATGCCTGGACCCTGGGCGGCCACGGCGACGACATGGTGCCGATGGTGCGCCACTCCACGGTGGGTGGCCTGCCGCTGCCCGAACTGGTCAAGCAGGGCGCGCTCAGCCAGGACGAGCTGGACGCCATCGTCAAGCGCACCCGCGGCGGCGGCGGCGAGATCGTCGCCCTGCTGAAGACCGGCTCGGCCTTCTACGCCCCGGCCGAAAGCGCCATCGCCATGGCCAAGAGTTATCTGAAGGATCAGAAGCGCGTCCTGCCCTGCGCCGCCTATCTGACCGGCCAATACGGTCTCAAGGACCTTTATGTCGGCGTGCCGGTGGTCATCGGCGCCGGCGGCGCCGAACGGATCATTGAGTTCCCGATCAACGACGACGAGCGGGCCATGTTCGCCAAGTCGGTGGAATCCGTGCAGGGCCTGATCGCCGCCTGCAAGGAAATCGAACCGTCGTTGAAGTAGGGCAGGGGTGAACCTCGGCCCCACCCTCGAAACGCAACGCCTGATCCTGCGGCCCACCGCGCTGGAGGATTTCGAGGCCTATGCGGCGTTCATGGCGGACGAGGAGGTCACCCGCTATTTGGGCGGCGTCCAGCCTCGGTCCACCGCCTGGCGCGGCATGATGCAGGTGGCGGGGTCCTGGGCGATACAGGGCTACGCCATGTTCTCGGTGATCGAGAAGGCGTCCGGCCGCTGGGTGGGGCGCCTGGGACCGTGGCAGCCGGAAGGCTGGCCCGGCCCCGAGGTCGGTTGGGGCCTGGCCCGCGAGGCCTGGGGCAAGGGCTATGCCATGGAAGGGGCCATCGCCAGCATCGACTGGGCCTTCGACCACCTGGGCTGGACCGAGGTCATCCACTCCATCGAAGCCGCCAACCTGGCCTCGCGCAAGGTGGCCCAGCGCCTGGGCTCGACCATCCTCCGCTCCGAGCCCCTGCCGCCGCCCTTCCAGGCCATAACGGTGGATATATGGGGCCAGACGCGGGAAGAGTGGCGGGCGCGGCGGGGCCAGTTCCCTGACCCTAAGGCCACGGTCCGGAGCGCGTAGGCAGGTCGACCTCCGCCGTGACGGAGGGGGCTAGGCTGGCGCACTGGCTCCAGATCCCCGCCCCTTGGCAAGATGACTCCCTTGTCACTCGGACTTCCGCCGCCGGCGCCTATACTTGGCGTCGGGACGAGGGGGATGGCCGATGACGGGCGTGGTTCGGGGTGGTTTCTTCTGGACGATGGTTGTCCTGGCCAGCCTGGTGGCCCTGGTTTCCTACCGCTACCTGCTGCCCGGCGCCCCCGGCGGCGCCCCCAGCATCCTGGCCAACCGGTTCACCCACCTGGGCGCCCTGACCGCCCACGCCGGGTTCGCCGCCACGGCCCTGTTGATCGGCCCGCTGCAGTTCTTCGCCGGTATCCGGCGCCGGTGGCCCGTTGTGCATCGGCGGCTGGGCGCCCTCTACCTGACCGCCTGCCTTTGCGCCGGCCTGGCGGGGTTGGTGCTGGCCTTTGGCGTGACCACGGGGCCGATCGCCACGGCGGGGTTCGCGATCCTGGCGGGACTTTGGATCGTCTGTGCCGCCCAGGCCTGGCGCCTGGCCCTGGCGCGGGACTTCCTGCGGCACGAGCGCTGGGTGGTGCGCAGCTTCGCCCTGACCCTGGCGGCGGTGACGCTGCGGCTCTACCTGCCGATTTCCGCCGTCCTGCACCTCGACATGGACGCCGCCTACCGGGCGATCGCCTTCCTGTGCTGGGTTCCCAACCTGATCATCGCCGAAGCCCTGCTCGCCGCCGGCTTCAGAACCAGCCGTCTTCCCGCAGCGCCTTCACGAAGCCCCGGCTGACCGGAACCTTGGCGCCGTCCTTCAGGGTCAGGGTGGCTCGGCCGTCGGCCCGCTCGGTGTCGGTCACCGCCGCCTTGGCCACCCACCAGGAGCGGTGCGTCTGGGCGCCCTCGATACCCTCCAGCTCGGCGATGGCGTCGGACAGGCGCAGCAGGATCAGATCCTGCCCTTGCGAGGTGTGCAGGCGCAGGTAGTGGTCCTGGGCCTCCACGGCCCAGACCTCGCCCCCGCGAAGCTTGTCCGGCAGCCGGGCCAGAAACTTCGGCGGCGGCGCGCCGGCCCCGGCGGCGTGGGTCGCGGTTTGGCCCCGCGTGCGGATGATGAAGGCCAGGGCGGTGATCGCCAGGGAGGTGATCAGGGTGGTGGGAAACACCTCGCCGATGTGGCTCCAGCGGAAAGCGTGGCGGTTGATCGTCGACTCGGCCAGCGCCACCACCAGGCTCATCGGGATCGCTGTGCACAGGGCGATGGGCGCCACCAGCAACCAGGGCCGCCCGTGGAACCAGCGGTCGGGGATCAGAAAGCGGGTCACCGTGACGCCGAAGGACGCGCCGACCAGCATCAGCGTCACCCAATAGGCAAAGCGCGGCGCGATCTGCAGGCCGCTTGTGCCGAACGCGCCGGCGGCGGTCAGCACCACCCCGATCATGCAACAGGCGCCAGCGATCTGCAGCCAGACCTTGAACAGTCCCTCCCGGCCCCAGTCGCGGGGTCCTCGCGACGCCGCCGGCTCGCGGGCGGGTCGATCAGGTGTCGATCGATCGGCGGCGGGGTCGGCCAAGGGCGGGTAACCTCGTTGCAAACGGTGTCGGAGGGGCCTTGCGTATCTATGTCACCTCGCCTCGGCGGACCAGACGCACCGCGCGGAACAAGCACGGTTTGCGCGGCGATCGCCGCACCCCTTGCATCGCGCCGCCCTTCCGCCATGTTCCGCGATCAATGGGCGCGCCCGCAAGGGTGACTCGTACACGTCAGGGCCGACGATGGAAGACTTCGTGTTTCACGATCCGACGGGGCGGCGCGCCAAGCGCGCCAACTTCGGGGTCGGGATTCTGCTGTCCTTGGCCGCGCTGGTGGTCGCCGCCTTCTTCGCCACCCTGGCCTTCGCCCCGCGCCTGCCCAGCCTGGAGATGAAGGACCCCCGTGTCCTCCAGGCCCTGCACGTCGAAAACTCCCACCGCGCCATCCGTCCGGCGGCCTGGCGCACGGTGCCCAAGCGGCCCAAGGCGGCGGCCACGGGAGGTCCCCTGCGGCCGCTGTCGGTGGGATTCTATGTGTCCTGGGACGAAAGCTCCCGGGTTTCCCTGGCCAAGCACATCGACGAGCTGGACGTCATCTCGCCGCAGTGGATCGGGCTGAACGGCGCCTCGGGCCTGGTCACGGTGACCTCCGATCCTCAGGCCGACGCCCTGATCGCCCGGGCCAAGAACCCGCCGCCGATCCTGCCCATGGTGCACAACGCGCACGACGGCCTGTCGGACGGCCCGGTGGCGACGGCCCTGCTGAACAATCCGGCGGCGCGAACCGCCCTGGTGGCCAACCTGGTCACCCTGGCCAAGACCAAGGGCTATGCGGGCTATGTCTTCGACCTGGAGAACATGTCCTACCCGTCCCTGGTCCACTATCCCGAACTGTTGGCCGAGGCCCGGGCGGCGCTGAAGCCGCTCGGCCGGGAAGTCTGGGTTTCTGTGCCCGTGGCCGACAGCACCTGGGACCTGAAGAAGTTCCAGTCCGCGGCCGACACGGTGGTGCTGATGGCCTACGACGAGCACTGGGCCAACGGTGGGCCCGGTCCGACCGCGTCGCAGGACTGGTTCGAGGCCATACTGAAGACCGACATGGCCCAGTTGGACCCGGCTCGCACCGTGGTGGCCCTGGGCGACTATGGCTACGACTGGACCCTGAAGGACGACAAGGGTCCGGCCCGCGCCGACACCGTGGTGTTCTACGACGCCACCCAGACCGCGCATGACGCCGACGCCCCGGTGATCCTGGAAGAGAACGCCCTCAATCCCACCTACGGCTACCAGGACGATGACGGGCGCAAGCATGTGGTCTGGTTCCTCGACGCCACCTCCACCTTCAACGAGATCAAGGTCGCCGACGACTATCGGCCCCGAGGCTACGCCCTGTGGCGGATGGGGGCCGAGGACCCGGCTGTGTGGAAATTCTTCCGCCAGCCCTACGGCTCACTCAAGCCCGTCGGCCTGGAGGCTATTGACCCCTCCACAGGCGTCGACTTCGACGGGACCGGCGAGGTTTTGCACGTGGCCTCCACCCCGGTGGGCGGTTCGCGGACGATCGAGCTGGATCCCGACAACGGCCTGATCGCCGGCGAGGCCTACAAGGTCATGCCGACATCCTATGTGATCGAGCGCTATGGCGCCCATCCCGGCTGGCTGGCCCTGACCTTCGATGACGGTCCCGACGGCCGCTGGACCGGCAAGATCCTCGACATTCTGAAGGCCAAGAACGTCAAGGCGACCTTCTTCGTCATCGGCCAGAACATGCAGGCCTCGCCGGCCCTGGTTCAGCGGGAGTTGGCCGAGGGGCACATGGTGGGCAGCCACACCTGGACCCACCCCAACATCGGCGAAATCCCGGTCGGCCAGACCGACTTGGAGCTGAACACCACCCAGCGCCTGTTCGAGGTTCTTACCGGAAAATCCATGCGCTTCTTCCGTCCGCCGTTCTTCGGGGACGCGGAGCCGTCGACGCCCAACGAAGTGGCGCCCCTGCTGATCGCCCAGAAGCTAGGCTACATGAGCGTCGGCCTGCGCATCGACCCCGACGACTGGCAGAAGCCCGACGCCAGCCTGATCATCTCCCGCACCATCGAACGGGCCGCCGACACCAGCATCCATGGCGGCCAGGTGGTCCTGCTGCACGACGCCGGCGGCGACCGCAGCCGCACCGTGGCGGCCCTGCCGGGGCTGATCGATCAGCTGCGGGCCAAGGGCTACAACTTCGTCACCATCGATGAGCTGGCCGGCATGACCCGCGCTCAGGCCCTGCCGCCGACCTCGCGCGGCTCGGTGGAGCTGATGCTGGACCGGGTGGGCTTTGGCCTGTTCCGCTATATCAACATCGGCCTGCGCGCCCTGTTCATCACCGCCATCGTCCTGGGCCTGACGCGCCTGGCGTTCATGGCCGTGCTGGCCCTGTGGCACCGAGCCCTGGCGCCGGGCCGCGAGCCGAAGATGCTGGATCCGGCCACAGGTCCCCTGGTCAGCGTGCTGATCCCCTGTTTCAACGAAGAGCGGGTGATCGTCTCCTCCGTGGCCCGGATCCTGGCCTCCGAATGGAAGAACCTGGAAGTCCTGGTGCTGGACGACGGCTCCTCCGACGCCACCAGCGCTGTGGTCAGCGAGGCCTACAAGGACGAGCCGCGCGTGCGGCTGCTGACCTTCGAGAACGGTGGCAAGGCGCGGGCCCTGAACCGGGGCCTGGCTGAGACCAAAGGCGATATCGTCGTGGCCCTGGACGCCGACACCCTGTTCGCCACCGAGACGATCGGACGCCTGACGCGCTGGTTCGTCGATCCCAAGGTGGGGGCCGTGGCCGGCAACGCCATCGTCGGCAACCGCCTCAACGTGGTCACCCGCTGGCAGGCCCTGGAATACATCACCGCCCAGAACCTGGAGCGCAGGGCCTTGGCGGCCCTTGGCGCGGTGACCGTGGTGCCGGGGGCCGTCGGCGCCTGGCGACGCAAGACTCTGGATGACCTTGGCGGCTATCCCGCCGACACCCTGGCCGAGGACCAGGACCTGACCCTGGCTTGCCAGAGCGCCGGCTGGACGGTGGAGTTCGACAGCGAAGCGCGGGCCTATACCGAGGCGCCCGACACCGTCTCTGGCCTGCTCAAGCAGCGCTTCCGCTGGTCGTTCGGTACGCTGCAATGCCTGTGGAAGCACCGCAAGGACCTGTTCAATCCCAAGCACCCGGTCCTGGGCTTCGTCGCCCTGCCGCAGATCTGGCTGTTCCAGATCTTCCTCACCGTGGCCTCGCCCCTGGTGGACCTGGCCATCGTCTCCAGCCTGATCTGGGCCATCTATGGCCGCATCTACCACCCCGTGGAGTGGTCGCCGGACGACTTCTTCCGCTCGCTCTTCTACTGGGCCGCCTTCATCTTCCTGGATCTGTCGGCCGGGGCTTTGGGCATGGCGCTGGAGCGCCGCGCGCCGTGGAAGGACCTGGTCTGGCTGCCGGTGCAGCGGTTCGGCTATCGGCAACTGATGTACTATGTCGTGGTCAAGTCGGTGGTCACCGCCATCCGCGGCTATCGCGTCAGCTGGGGCAAGCTGGAGCGCCGGGCGACGGTGGCCATGGGCGCGAACTGACCGCCACTTCAGGGCGCCGCCGCGTAAGCGTTGCGCGGGGGGCGTCGCCTGCTATGAAGGCCGCGACTTCACCGAGCCCCAGCCACCGGACCCTCAATGAACATCCATGAACACCAGGCCAAGGCCGTCCTCGCCGACTACGGCGTTCCCGTGCCGCGCGGCTTTGCCGCCTTCAGCGTCGACGAAGCCGTGGCCGCCGCGGAGAAGCTGGGCGGACCGGTCTGGGTGGTGAAGGCCCAGATCCACGCCGGCGGGCGCGGCAAGGGCGGCGGGGTCAAGGTGTGCAAGTCCATCGATGAGGTCCGCGCCGAGGCCACTCGCATGCTGGGCATGACCCTGATCACCCACCAGACCGGCCCCAAGGGCCGCCTGGTGCGCCGCCTCTACATCGAGGAAGGCGCCTCCATCGCCAAGGAACTCTACCTGTCCCTGCTGGTGGACCGCGAAACCAGCCGCGTGGCCGTGGTGGCGTCCACCGAGGGCGGCATGGACATCGAAGAGGTTGCCCATTCCACCCCGGAGAAGATCCACACCTTCTCCATCGACCCGGTCACCGGCGTGTGGCCGCACCACGCCCAGGCCCTGGCCAAGGCCCTGAAGCTGGACGCCGCCGCCGCCAAACAGGCGCGCACCCTGCTGCCGGCGCTCTACAAGGCCTTTGTCGAGAAGGACATGGCCCTGCTCGAGGTGAACCCTTTGATCATCACCGGCGACGGCGCGCTCAAGGTGCTCGACGCCAAGGTGTCCTTCGACGACAACGCCATGTACCGCCACGCCGACATGCTGGCTCTGCGCGACGAGACCGAGGAAGACGAGAAGGAGATCGAGGCCTCCAAGCACGACCTCTCCTACATCGCTCTGGACGGCGAGATCGGCTGCATGGTCAACGGCGCCGGCCTGGCCATGGCCACCATGGACATCATCAAGCTCTACGGCGCCGAGCCGGCCAACTTCCTCGACGTGGGCGGCGGCGCCTCCAAGGAAAAGGTCACCGCGGCCTTCAAGATCATCACCGCCGATCCCAACGTGAAGGGCATACTGGTCAACATCTTCGGCGGCATCATGCGTTGCGACATCATCGCCGAGGGCGTGGTCGCGGCGGTGAAGGAAGTCGGCCTCAAAGTGCCGCTGGTGGTTCGCCTGGAAGGCACCAACTCGGAACTGGGTAAGAAGATCATTTCGGAGAGCGGCCTTAATGTGGTCGCCGCGAACGACTTGGCTGACGGGGCGGAGAAAATCGTCCGGGCCGTGAAAGGGTAGGAAATCGTGACATTCAACAAGCTCTCGCTGGCGGCGTTCGCCGCCCTGTCGATGACCGCCGCGGCGGGCCAGGCCTTCGCCAGCCCCTCCGATGACGCCTTCAACGCCTTCCGCGCCATCTGTGGCACGGCCGGCACGGATTTCCCGGCCGTGGTCGCGGCGGCCGACGCCGGGGGCTGGAAGGCCACCCAGATCACCGCCGACACCATGCCCAACGTCTCGGTCACCGACAAACAGGCGCGGGACAAAAAGGTCGGCGAAGCCAACCTCGCCCTGTTCGTCACCCGCGGCCTGATGCATTCCAAGGCCGGCGATCTGACGGTGACCACGTGCACCCTGTCGTCCGACAAGGCCAATGGCCCGGCGCTTATCGCCCTGGCGCAACAGTGGGTGGGCACGCCGCCGCACGACACCACCCCCACAAAGACCGGCTTCCGCTATTCGCTCAATGGCGCCGACCCCGCGCCCGCTCCGGTCCCCGCTGGCGGCATCTCCGCCGCGGTCGCGGCCGGCGGCATGGTGCTGATGTCGGTGCAGACGGGCGGCGGCAAGGCCACCCTCGATATCGAGAAATTCAAGAAGTAACGCCTTCCCCAATCCGCCCCCTTTTCACCTATTGCAAGCCGTCCTCGAAAGCCCTCCCGGGCGCCCGGGAGGCAAAAACCGAGCCAAGCGAGACGAATGTCCATCCTCATCGGCAAAGACACCCGCGTCATCTGTCAGGGCGTGACCGGCGCCCAGGGCACCTTCCATACCGAGCAGGCCATCGCCTATGGCACGCGCATGGTCGGTGGCACCTCGCCCGGCAAGGGCGGCACGACACATCTGGGCCTGCCGGTGTTTGACACCGTGGCCGAGATGGCCGCCAGCACCCGGGTGGACGCCTCGGTGATCTACGTCCCGCCGCCCTTCGCCGCCGACGCCATCCTGGAAGCCATCGACGCGGAGATCGGCCTGATCGTCTGCATCACCGAGGGTATCCCGGTGGAAGACATGATCAAGGTGAAGCGGGCGCTCAGCGGCTCCAAGTCGCGCCTGATCGGCCCCAACTGCCCCGGCGTCCTGACTCCGGATGAATGCAAGATCGGCATCATGCCGGGCAATATCTTCAAGAAGGGCTCGGTGGGCGTGGTCTCGCGATCCGGCACCCTGACCTATGAAGCGGTGTTCCAGACCACGCAGGTTGGCCTTGGCCAGACCACGGCGGTGGGCATCGGCGGCGACCCGGTGAAGGGCACCGAGTTCATCGATATCCTGGAGATGTTCCTGGCCGACCCGGCCACGGAATCGATCATCATGATCGGCGAGATCGGCGGCTCGGCCGAGGAAGACGCCGCCGATTTCATCAAGTCTTCAAAGATCAGGAAGCCTATGGTCGGGTTCATCGCCGGCCGCACGGCGCCGCCAGGTCGCCGCATGGGTCACGCCGGCGCGATCATCTCCGGCGGCAAGGGTGGGGCCGACGACAAGATCGCCGCCATGGAGTCCGCGGGCATCCGCGTCTCTCCCTCGCCGGCGGCCCTGGGGCACACGCTCCTGGAGGTGCTGAAAGGCGCCTGAGGACTTAAAGGGCGGGCTTGGTCTGACCAAGAATCACCCAACACTGGTGTTCGTAGCCCGCGTGGTTTCGATCGCGCGGGACCTTCGCCTGGATTTACTCCAGGTCGTACATATCTAGCGGGCGGCGCCCGGACCCCTTGAGTCGTCCCCAGGCCCGGCGCCCTCACGACGTTAGAGGCGAGCCTTCTGATCCCGACCCGCGGTCGGGGAAGGCTCTAGGTTAGGAAGATCATGGCTGACGATGCTGGACGGCTGAACGAGGTTCTGGCCGAGACGTCCTTCCTCTATGGCGGCAACGCCGCCTTCGTCGAGGATCTCTACGCCAAGTGGTCGCAGGACCCCGGCTCCGTGGAGCCCTCCTGGCGGGCGTTCTTTGCCCAGCTAGCCGATGGCGCAGACGCGGTGCGCAAGGCCGCCACCCCGCCCCCCTGGACTCCGACCCAGGTCCCCTACGCCCGCCCCGAATGGCTGTCGGCCATCGACGGCGTCTGGCCGGCGCTGGACGCCAAGCTGGAAGCCAAGATCCAGATCGCGGCGCCCGCCGCCAGCCCGGACGAGGTCCGCGCCCGCACCCTGGATTCCCTGCGCTGCATCATGATGATCCGCGCCTACCGCATGCGCGGCCACCTGAAGGCCAACCTGGATCCCCTGGGCCTGGCCATCACAGATGGTGACGCCACCGAGTTGGACCCCGCCACCTACGGCTTCGCCGAGTCGGACTTCGACCGGCCGATCTTCCTGGACTTCGTCCTGGGCCTTGAAACCTCCACCGTGCGCGAGATCCTGTCGATCCTGCGCCGCACCTACTGCGGCAATGTCGGGGTGCAATACATGCACATCACCGACCCGGCCGAGAAGGCCTGGCTGCAGCAGCGCATCGAGGGCCGCGACAAGGAGATTACCTTCACCAAGGAGGGCAAGATCGCCATCCTCAAGAAGCTGATCGAGTCCGAAGGCTTCGAAAAGTTCCTGCACAAGCGCTTCCCCGGCACCAAGCGCTTCGGCCTGGATGGCGCGGAGTCCATGGTCCCGGCCCTGGAACAGATCATCAAGCGCGGCGGCGCCCTGGGGGTGAAGGACATCATCATCGGCATGCCCCACCGGGGGCGGCTGAACGTCCTGGCCGCGGTGATGGCCAAGCCCTACCAGGTCATCTTCCACGAGTTCCAGGGCGGCTCGTCCCTGCCTTCGGACATCGAGGGTTCCGGCGACGTGAAGTACCATTTGGGCGCCTCGTCCGACCGGTCCTTCGACGGCAACGAGGTGCACCTGTCGCTCACCGCCAACCCCAGCCACCTGGAGATCGTCAACCCGGTGGTCCTGGGCAAGGCCCGGGCGAAACAGGCCTTCGCCCTGCGCGATAATCCCCGCGCCGGTCGCGGCCACGTCCTGCCCCTGCTGCTGCACGGCGACGCGGCCTTCGCCGGCCAGGGCGTCATCGCCGAATGTTTCAACCTGATGGGGGTCAAGGGCTATCGCACCGGCGGCTGCGTCCACTTCATCGTCAACAACCAGATCGGCTTCACCACCAGCCCTCGCTACAGCCGCACCAGCCCCTATCCGTCGGATACGGCCCTGATGGTGGAGGCGCCGATCTTCCACGCCAATGGCGACGATCCCGAAGCGGTGGTGTTCGCCGCCAAGGTGGCCACCGAATATCGCCAGCAGTTCGGCAAGGACGTGGTCATCGACATGTTCTGCTATCGCCGGTTTGGTCACAACGAGGGTGACGATCCGACGATGACCCAGCCGTTGATGTACCTGAAGATCAAGAACCACCCCTCCACCTGCGAGCTCTACGGTCAGCGTTTGATCGCCGAGGGGGTGATCACCGAAGACGAGTTCAGGGGCTTCTCCAGCGAATTCGACACCTTCCTCGACAAGGAGCTCGAGGCCGGCAAGAGCTACAAGGCCGACAAGGCCGACTGGCTGGACGGCAAGTGGGCGGGCCTGGCCCCGGAGAACGAGGAGCGTCGCGGCGACACCGCCGTGAAGCTGCAGAAGCTGCGTGACCTGGGCCTGAAGTTCACCAGCCTCCCCGAGCGCCTCGACACGCACAAGACCGTCAAGCGGGTGATCGACAACCGCCGCGCCGCCATCGAGGCCGGGGAAAACATCGACTGGGGCACCGGCGAGCACCTGGCCTTCGCCAGCTTGCTCGACCAAGGCTATCCGGTGCGCCTGTCAGGCCAGGACAGCGTGCGCGGCACCTTCGTGCAGCGCCACTGCGACCTGATCGATCAGACCACGGAAGAGCACTACACCCCGCTGTCGAACCTGCGCCCCGGTCAGGCCCACTTCGAGGTCCTGGACTCGGCCCTGTCGGAAGAGGCGGTGCTGGGCTTCGAATACGGCTTCTCCCTCACCGATCCGAAGACCCTGATCCTCTGGGAAGGCCAGTTCGGCGACTTCGCCAATGGCGCCCAGGTGGTGGTGGACCAGTTCATCTCCTCGGGCGAACGCAAGTGGCTGCGGATGAGCGGCCTGGTGATGCTGCTGCCCCACGGCTACGAGGGCCAGGGGCCGGAGCACTCCTCCGCCCGCCTCGAGCGCTATCTGCAGCTCTGCGCCGAGGACAATATCCAGGTGGCCAACTGCTCCACCCCGGCTAATTATTTCCACATCCTGCGCCGCCAGCTGCTGCGCGAATACCGCAAGCCGCTGATCCTGATGACGCCCAAGAGCCTGCTGCGGCACAAGAAGGCGGTCTCCAAGCTCAGCGACATGGCCGAGGGCTCGTCCTTCCACCGCGTCCTGCACGACGACGCCGAGCGCCACCAGCACACCGAGGTCGTGCTGCAGCCGGACGACAAGATCCGCCGCATCGTGCTGTGCTCGGGCAAGGTCTACTACGACCTGCTGGACGAGCGGGAAAAGCGCGGCGTCAGCGACGTCTATCTGATGCGCCTGGAACAGTTCTATCCCTGGCCGGTGAAGTCCCTGACCACCGAGCTGGCGCGGTTCAAGAACGCCGAACTGGTCTGGTGCCAGGAAGAGCCCAAGAACATGGGCGGCTGGACCTTCGTCGACCCCTGGCTGGAACTGACCCTGGCGAAGATGAGCATCGCCGCCAAGCGCGCCCGCTATGTCGGCCGTCCCGCCTCGGCCTCCACGGCCGCCGGCCTGATGAGCCGTCATATGAAGGAGCTACAGACTTTCCTGGGGCAGGCGTTCGCCTAAGGGCGGGTTCCTCCAAGACAGCTGTTCGCCTGATAGGGGAATTGGGGGTAAGAAGCCCGCAATCGACCAAGAAAAGACCCAAGGAGCCTTGTTTCCATGACCGACATCATGACCCCCGCGCTCGGTGAATCCGTCACCGAAGCGACGGTGGCGCGCTGGACCAAGAAGGCGGGCGACGCCGTCGTGAAGGACGAGCTGCTGGTCGAGCTGGAAACCGACAAGGTGAGCCTGGAGGTCGTGGCCTCCGAAGACGGCATCCTGACGGAGATCGACGCCGAGGAAGGCGCCACGGTCATTCCCGGCACCGTGCTGGGCAAGATCGGCGCCGCCGGCGCCAAGGCCGCGGCCAAGCCCGCGACGGCCGCGGCCGTTCCCGCTTCGTCTCCCGCCCCGGCCAAGGAAGCGGCGCCCGCGCCCAAGGCCGCCGAACCCGCGCCGCCGCCCGCCGCCGCCCCGGCCCCGGCCGTCGCCGCGTCGCTGGCGCCCTCGGTGCAGCGCATCGTCACCGAGAACAAGCTGGACCCCGCCGCTATCCCCGGCTCGGGCAAGGACGGACGCATCACCAAGGGCGACGCCCTGGCGGCCCTGGAAGCCCGCGCCGCCGCTCCGGCCGCCGCCGCCGCCGCTCCGGCCCCCGTGCGCGAGGTGCATGAGCGCGAAGAGCGCGTGCGCATGACCCGCCTGCGCCAGACCATCGCCCGGCGCCTGAAGGAAGCGCAGCAAAACGCCGCCATGCTCACCACCTTCAACGAGGTGGACATGGGCGCGGTCATGGCCCTGCGTAATCAGTACAAGGATGTTTTCGAAAAGCGTCACGGGGTGAAACTGGGTTTCATGAGCTTCTTCGTGAAGGCCTGCGTCTTCGCGCTGAAGGAAGTGCCCAACGTCAACGCCGAGATCGATGGCCAGGACCTGATCTTCAAGAACCACTACGACATCGGCGTCGCCGTCGGCACCGACCGGGGCCTGGTGGTGCCTGTGGTGCGTGACGCCGACGCCCTCAGCCTCGCCGGCATCGAGAAGGAAATCGGCGCCCTGGGCAAGAAGGCCCGCGACGGCGCCCTGGCCCTGGACGACCTGATGGGCGGCACCTTCACCATCTCCAACGGCGGGGTCTATGGCTCGCTGATGTCGACACCGATCCTCAACGCGCCGCAGTCCGGCATCCTGGGCATGCACAAGATCCAGGACCGGCCGATGGTGGTGAACGGCCAGATCGTTATCCGGCCGATGATGTACCTGGCGCTGAGTTACGACCACCGCGTGGTGGACGGCCAGGGCGCCGTGACCTTCCTGGTTAAGGTCAAGGAACATATCGAGGATCCGCAGCGCCTGCTGCTGGACGTCTAGGTCAGCCAAGCCGTGGGCGAGCCTGTCGAGGAGGCGGCGCGCTTCTCCAGCTTCTCTGAGGCCAGCGTCGCCTGTTCGGCCCTCAAGGCCGCGGGCGTTGACGCCGTTCTGCTCGACAGCGATCCCGTCGCCGGCGCCTGGCGCGAACCCTATGGCCAGGGCGGCTTTCGCATCGGCGCGCCGGCCGACCAGGTGGCCCAGGTCCGCCGGCTGCTGCGCCAGTTCGAGGCGGAGGCGCCCGTCGCGCCGCCGCCGTTGGCCGCCAGGCCGACGGTTCAATCCGCGTCCGACAACCTTGGCCTGGCCCGCCTGATCCTCATCGGCGGCCTGTTCCTGGCCATCGCCGTGGCCTTCGTGGTGGGCCGGCTTTAGAAACTATCGCCGCGCCAGGTCACGCCCCCTGGACCCGCGCCGCCTTCCACGCCAAGCTGGGCCATGGCCATGGTGGAGATCGCGCGGTTCGTGGACCTGACGGAGGCCCAGACCGCGGCGTCCGCCCTGCGCGCGTCGGGCATCCCGGTGCTGATCCAGAACGAATACTGGGGCCAGAACGAGTTCTACATGCAGCTCGCCATGGGCGGCTTCCGTCTGTGGACGCCGCAGGAGGACGCCATCGACGCCAAGGCCTTCATCGCCGAATGCCGCCAGACCGACCGCGAGGCCCTGAACTGGAGCATGCAGCCTGGCGTGGTCACCGGCATGGCGCCGGCCTTCCTCGGCCTGCTGCTCTATGGGTTCGGCGGTCGGGCGTCCTGGGGCTGGACCGTGGCGGCCGTCAGGCAGCGACCGACCTTGGCGCGGATCGCCATGGTGGTGATCCTGACCGCCATCCTGGTCGGCTTCTACGCGCTCATCTGGACGCAAATGCACCCGCCCGCCGACGCCTCGTGAGCCCCCTGACCTTTCGCCAGCGAGCCTCCTGGCTGGCCCACGTGTTCAAGGCCGTCACCCAGCAGCACCACCGCGGACTGATCCCCTTGTTCGCCCCCCACATACCCTCGGACGCCGTGGTGCTGGACGTTGGCGCCCACGCCGGCCAGTTCGCCAAGCTGTTCGCCGCCCTGGCGCCCCGGGGCCGGGTCTACGCCTTTGAACCCTCGGCCTACGCCCGGTCAGTGCTGAGGCCGGCGCTAGCCGCTGGCGGCCGCGGCCGGGTGGAGATCATCCCGCTCGGGCTGTCGGACCAGGCCGGCGAGCTTACCCTGCACACCCCGGTCAAGCGCCGGGGCGGCCTGGGCTTTGGCGTCGCCCATCTGGGTCAGTCCGGCGACGGCGTCACGGTGGACCAGACGGTGAGCCTGACCACCCTGGACGCCTTCACCCTGGCCCATGGCCTGGTCCGCCTGGACTTCATCAAGATGGACATCGAAGGCTGGGAGCTGCGCGCGCTGCGGGGCGGAGCGGCCACCCTGGCCCGTTTCCGGCCCACCCTCTACCTGGAGGTCGACGCCGCCATGCTGGGCCGGGCAGGGGACGATCCGGCCGCCCTGTTCGCCTGGCTAGGTGCGCTCGGTTATGGCGCCTGGCGCACGCCGGGCCTGGAGCCCGCTCCAGGATACGCTGGCGCTGGCGATTATCTGTTCACCGCGCCCAGCCGCGGCGGCCCTTGTCCATAGCCGCCGCGACCTTGACGAATGCCGCCCCGAACGGCCGAAAAACCCTCACCTTCCGCGCCCTGAACGCCTATATGACGGGCTTCAATCCAGGCCTGAGCAGGAAGCACCATGGCGCAATATGACGTCGTCATCATCGGGGGCGGGCCCGCCGGCTACAACGGCGGCATCCGCGCCGGCCAACTGGGCCTCAAGGTCGCCGTGGTCGAGAACCGCGCCACCCTGGGCGGCACCTGCCTGAACGTCGGCTGCATGCCCTCCAAGGCCCTGCTGCACGCTTCCGAGCTGTTCGAGATGGCGGCCAAGGACTTCGCCGGACTGGGCATCGACGTGCCGGCCCCCAAGCTGAACCTGCCGGTGATGATGGCCCAGAAGCAGGCCTCCGTTGAGCAGCTCACCAAGGGTGTCGAGTTCCTGTTCAAGAAGAACAAGGTCGAGTGGATCAAGGGCGCGGGCAAGATCGCCGGCCCCGGCAAGGTCGAGGTCACCGCCGAAGACGGAACGGTCACCACCCTGGAGACCGCCAACATCGTCATCGCCACCGGCTCCGTGCCCGCGGGCCTGCCCGGCGTCACCGTGGACCAGAAGCGGATAGTCGATTCCACCGGCGCCCTGTCGCTGCCCGAAGTGCCCAAGAGCCTGATCGTCATCGGCGCCGGGATCATCGGCCTGGAGTTGGGCTCGGTCTGGCGGCGCCTGGGCGCCAAGGTGACGGTGGTGGAGTTCCTCGACCGCATCTGCCCCGGCATGGACGCCGAAACCGCCAAGACTCTGCAGCGCTCCCTGACCAAGCAGGGGGTAAGCTTCAAGCTTTCCTCCAAGGTGACCGGCGCCAGCGTACGCGCCGACGGCGTCGACCTGACCGTCGAGCCCGTGGCCGGCGGCGCGGCGGAGACCTTAAGCGCCGACTACGTTCTACTGGCCATCGGCCGGCGGGCGTACACGGAGGGCCTCGGCCTGGAGAGCGTCGGCATCACCCCGGACAAGCGCGGCGTCATCGCCAACGATCACTTCGCCACCGGCGCGACCGGCGTCTGGGTGATCGGCGACGTCACCAGCGGCCCGATGCTGGCGCATAAGGCCGAGGACGAGGCCGTGGCCTGCATGGAGCTGATCGCCGGCAAGGCCGGGCATGTGAACTACGGCATCATCCCTTCGGTGACCTACACCTTCCCGGAGGTGGCTTCGGTGGGCAGGACCGAGGAAGACCTCAAGGCCGCCGGCGTCGACTACAAGGTTGGCAAGTTCCCCTTCACCGCCAATTCCCGCGCCAGGATCAACCATGAGGCCGAGGGCTTCGTGAAGGTGCTGGCCGACGCTAAGACCGACCAGATCCTGGGCGTGCACATGATCGGCCCGACCGTCGGCGAGATGATCGGCGAATATTGCGTGGCCATGGAATTCTCCGCCGCGTCCGAAGACGTCGCCCGCACCTGCCACCCCCACCCCACCCGCTCCGAGGCCCTGCGCCAGGCGGCCATGGGCGTCGAGGGCTGGACCATGCAGGCGTAGGGTTTGTTGGCCTTGACGGAGTCGCCCGTGCGGTGGCCTTGCGCCCCCTCCGTCACTCAGCGCGCTCTTCTCCTCCCATGCCCAACGAGGCGGGGGAGGGGGACCAGCGCGCTATCAGCGCGATGGTGGAGGGCGCGCAAGGCCGCCGCGCCAACCAAAGCCCCTCACGCGTGCGGATGGGCCTTGGCGTAGGCGCTGAGCAGGCCCGCTGCGTCGACGGCGGTATAGCGCTGCGTCGTCGACAGGGACGCGTGGCCCAGAAGTTCCTGGATCGAGCGCAGGTCGGCGCCGGCGCCCAGCAGGTGGGTGGCGAAGGAGTGGCGCAGGGCGTGCGGGGTGGCGCGCTCAGACAGCCCCAGGCGCCCCCGCAGACGCTGCACCGTGGCCTGGACGTGGCGGGGGCTGAGCGGCCCGCCGCGCACGGCGCGGAATAAGGGCTCGTCGGGCGCCAGCACAAAGGGCTGGGCGGTAAGGTAGGCGTCCACCGCCTCGCGCACCACCGGCAGCAGCGGCACAATCCGCGTCTTGCCGCCCTTGCCGGTGATCCGCAGGGCCTCGCCCAGCGGCGCGTCGGACCGCTTCAGCGACAGGGCTTCGGAGATCCGCAGGCCGCAGCCGTAGAGCAGGGTCAGCACCGCCTCGTCGCGGGCGGCGGCCCAGGGGTCCAGGTCGGTGTCCTCGCCGGCCTCGGTAAGCAGTCCCTGGGCCTGGTCCTCGGAGACGGGCCGGGGCGCGCCGGGCTTCACGCGGGGACCGCGCACCAGGGCCAGGGCCGGATTGGGCGTTCCCAGCCGCCGATCAAGAAAGCGGTGAAAGGTGCGGATGGCTGACAGGGCCTGGGACAGCGACCGTGGCGACAGCGGCCGGTCTCCCGTCCGCCGCGACGCCAGATAGGCCCGCAGGTCCGCGGCGCTGACCTCGCCCAGGTCGGCGACGGTGGGGCTCCCGCCATGATGGCGGGTCAGGAACCCCAGATAGCTCAGAACACAGGCCTGGTAGGCTTCCACCGTGCGCGGGCTGGCCCGTCGTTCGTGCGTCAGATGCTGCAGCCAGGCGGCCAGGGCCTGCGAGCCGGTCTGGACCTCGGTGGTCAGAGCACCGGCCATCGTTCCGCCGTCCGCTCCACCACCCGGGCCAGGAAGGCCACCAGGTCGGAGCCCATGTCGGCGGTGAAGGCCTTGGCGTCGGCCGAACCGAAGGCGATGACCCCCTCGCGCACCGGCTCCCAGATGGCCAGGCGCACCAGGGCGCAGCTGTTCACCTCCGCCGCGGCGTCGCCGAACAGGCCCAGCGCCGTGGGGGTGTGGCCCATCAGGGCCAGTTTGCGCGGACCCAGGATCAGATCGACCTGTCCCTCGACCAGCGGCCGCCAGCCGGCTGGCACGCGGCCGGGGCCTTCCAGGGCCAGCACCCCGGCGGCGAGGCCAAAGCGCAGGCGGGCGACCTCGTCCACCCGGCGGGCGAGGTCGGAATGGTTGCGGGCTTCCAGCAGGTCGACCACGGCGGCGTGGGTCTGGGCCTGGGCGGCGAAATTGGCCTGGGCCACCGCCTCCAGCTTGCGCCGCTCGGTGCTCTCTTTCTTATGCGCCGCGCTGACGCGGGACAGGGCCACGGGGCCGAATTCCAGCACATTCGGCGCGATGGGCTTGAGGCCCAGGTCAGACAGCAGCTCGGGGTCGCCGGTAAGGATTTCGGGATTGGCCTTCAGATAGGCCTTCAGCTCGTCCTGCAGAGGCGTTGCCTCCGCTATAGCCGTACCGTCCATCGCGCCCCCTCGGCCTTGCCGGCCGCCTTACAGGATCGACTGGCCGGTCTTGGCCCAGTCGCTGAGGAATTGATCAAGCCCCTTGTCGGTTAACGGGTGCTTGAAGAGGGCGTTGAAAATCTCCGGCGGGATGGTGGCGCAATCGGCCCCGGCCAGGGCCGAATCCTTGACGTGGTCAGTGTTTCGGATCGAGGCGGCCAGGATTTCGGTGTCGTAGCCATAGTTATCGTAGATCGCCCGGATCTCGGCGATCAGCCCCACGCCGTCGGCGCCGTGGTCGTCCAGGCGGCCGATGAAGGGCGAGATATAGGCCGCGCCCGCCTTGGCGGCCATCAGGGCCTGGACGGCGGAGAAGCACAGGGTGACATTGACGTTGATGCCTTCGCGGGCCAGTTCCCCGGTGGCGATCAGGCCGTTCTTGGTCAGGGGCAGCTTGACCACCACATTGGGGGCGATGGCGGCCAGCTTGCGGCCCTCGGCCAGCATGGTCGTCACGTCCGACGAAACCGCCTCCGCGCTGATCGGCCCCTCGACGATGCTGCAAATCTCGGCGATGACCTCCAGCATGGGACGGCCCGATTTGGCGATCAGCGAAGGATTGGTAGTGACGCCATCCACCAGGCCGGTGGCGGCCAGCTCGCGGATCTGCGCGGTGTCGGTGGAATCGAGAAAAATCTGCATCGAAGGGGTCTCGTCTGTTGAGGCCGTGACTTCTATGCGTTTCAGCGTCCAGCGTCGACGCCGATTGGCGCACCGCGGCACGGCGCCCTGGCTGGAACAGTCATGCCGAGAATAGTTTCCGTCCTCCTGCCCATGCCCCTGCCCGAGGCCTTCGACTATGAAGAGCCCGCCGGGATGGACCTGGCCCTGGGCGACATTGTCGCCGCGCCGCTGGGCCCGCGCATGGTGCGCGGGGTGGTCACCGGCCTGCGCGACGGCGTCGGCGGCAACCGCCCGCTCAAGCCCGTCTCAGAGCGCCTGGACGAGCCGCCCCTGCCGCCGCGCACCCTGGAATTCATCGAGTGGGCGGCCCGCTACGCCGTCGACTGGCCGGGCCAGCCCCTGGCCATGGCCATCCGCGGCCTGCGCGCGCCTCGGCCCAAGCCGGAACGCCGCCTGCGCGCCACCGGCGCGGCGCCCGCCCGACTGACCCCCGCCCGGACGCGGGTGCTGCAGGCGGCCGTGGGGCTGATGACGCCCGCCGACCTGGCGCGGGCGGCGGGCGTTTCCTCCGGCGTGGTCAAGGGCCTGTTGGACGACGGCGCCCTGGAGGCGGTGATGGTCGCGCCGGCCTCGCCCTTCGTGGCCCCGGACCTCACCCAGCCCAGCCCCGCCCTGAACCCCAGCCAGGCCGCCGCCGCCGATGCCCTGAAGGCCCTGGTGGACCAGGACACCTTCGCCGTCGCCCTGCTGGACGGGGTCACCGGCTCTGGCAAGACCGAGGTCTATCTGGAGGCGGCGGCCCGCGCCCTGGCGCACAGCCCCACTGCCCAGGTGATGGTGCTGCTGCCCGAGATCGCGCTCACCCAGGCGGTGATCGCCCGTTTCGAGCGCCGCTTCGCCGCCGCCCCGGCTGAATGGCACTCCGGCGTCGCCCCGCCCCTGCGCCGCCTGACCTGGGAGGCGGTGGCCAGCGGCGAGGCGCGGATCGTGGTCGGCGCCCGCTCGGCCCTGTTCCTGCCCTACGCCGACCTGAAACTGGTCATCGTCGATGAGGAGCACGACGGCTCCTACAAGCAGGAAGACGGCTTCATCTACCAGGCACGCGACATGGCCGTGGCGCGGGCCAAGATCGAAGGCGCGGCCGTGGTACTGGCCTCGGCCACCCCGTCCCTGGAGAGCCTGTTCAACGCGCAGGCCGGCCGCTACCGTTGGCTGCGGCTGTCGGACCGTCACGGCGTCCACGGCCTGCCGGCCATCGCGCTGGCCGACCTGCGCGAACACCCGCCGCAGACCGGAGAGTGGCTGTCGCCCGTGTTGGTGGCGGAAATGACCCAGACCCTGGCGCGGGGTGAGCAGTGCCTGTTGTTCCTCAACCGCCGCGGCTACGCCCCTCTGGTGCTGTGCAAAGCCTGCGGCGAAAAACTCAAGGCGCCCGACACCGACTCCTGGCTGGTGGAGCACCGCTACAGCGGCCGGCTGGTCTGCCACCTCACCGGCTTTTCCATGCCCAAGCCCGAGCGCTGCCCCCATTGCGCCGCCAAGGACAGCTTCGTCTCTATCGGTCCCGGGGTGGAGCGGGTGGAGGAGGAGGCGCGGCGGAAGTTCCCGGATGCCCGCCTGGCGGTGTTCTCCTCCGACACCGCCCCCGACGCCGCCTCCGGCCGCGCCCTGATCGGCGCCATGGAGGCCGGCGAGATCGACATCCTGGTGGCCACCCAGGCCGCCGCCAAGGGGCACAACTTCCCCAACCTGACCCTGGTGGGGGTGGTGGACGCGGACCTGGGCCTGCGCGGCGGCGACCTGCGCGCGGCCGAGCGGACCTACCAGCTACTGGCCCAGGTCTCCGGCCGGGCGGGGCGGCACGACCGGCCGGGCAGGGCGATCCTGCAGACCTGGATGCCCGACCACCCGGTGATGCAGGCGCTCAAGGCCGGCGACCGCGACGGCTTCGTGGCCGTGGAGATGGCCGAGCGCGAGGCCGCCGGCCTGCCCCCCTTCGGGCGCCTGGCCGCGGTGATCGCCTCCGGCCCCGATCCGACGATCCTCGATACGTTCGTCCGCGCCCTGGCCGCCGCCGCCCCCAATGCCCCCGGCGTCGACGTCTTCGGCCCCGCCGATCCGCCCTTCGCCCTGGTGCGCGGCCTGCGCCGCAAGCGCTTCCTGGTCCGCGCCGACCGCACCGTCGACCTGCAGGCCTTCCTCGGCGCCTGGCGCGCGCGGATCCGCCCGCCGTCCCAGGTCCGCCTGGTGATCGACGTGGATCCCTACAGCTTTCTCTGAGGGGAGCGGGAGCTCCCTATTCCTGCACGTCCTGGTCCGCCGGGGCCTCGGCGCGTTTGGACCGCTGCCGGGCCAGGCCGTTCAGCCCCTCCACCCCCGCCGCGAAGGCCATGGCGGCATAGATGTAGCCCTTGGGGATGTGCACGCCGAAGCCGTCGGCGATCAGGGTCAAGCCGATCATCAGCAGAAAGCCCAAGGCCAGCATCACCACCGTCGGGTTGCGCCGGATGAACTCGGCCATCGGGTCGGCGGCCAGCATCATCAGCCCCACGGCGATCACCACCGCGACCATCATGATCGGCAGATGCTCGGTCATCCCCACGGCCGTCAGGATCGAGTCGATGGAGAAGATGATGTCCAGCACCAGGATCTGCACGATGGCCGACCCCAGGCTGCTGATGGCCCGGCGGGCCAGGTGATCGTTGTCGCCCGGCTCGGGATCGACGCTCTCGTGGATTTCCGTTGTGGCCTTCCAGATCAGGAATAGGCCGCCGGCGATCAGGATCAGGTCCCGCCACGAAAAGGTCAGGTCCACCGGTGGATGGCCGTCCGCCCCCGCCGGCAGGGCCCAGGGCAGGGAAATCACCGGCTTGGTCAGGCCGACGATGAAGGCGATGACCGACAGCAGGCCCAGACGCATGACCAAGGCCAGGCCGATGCCGATCCGCCGCGCCCGCGAGCGGTGGTGCGCCGCCAGCTTGTTGGAGATGATCGAGACGAACACCAGGTTGTCGACGCCCAGCACCACTTCCATGACCACCAGGGTCACCAGGGCGGCCCAGGCGGTCGGATCGGCGGCTAGCGCCAAGAGGCTCTGCATCGACAGCCCTGTTTCCCTAAGACAACGAGCGCTGTCTTAGCGCGTGAAGGGGTGGCGCTAGAAGGGGGCCTGGCAACTTATCGTCAGCCCTGGCCCCGCGTTTGCACTCCGTTCAGTCAGACGGGCTATTGGGTTCAGCCTGATACGCCATCCCTGACACGGACCGGGCCATGCAAGACGGCGCCAATATCAAACCTCTCACCAGCCTGCGGTTCTTCGCGGCCATGTGGGTGGTGCTGTTCCACTACTGGCCGCATCTGGCCGTTTCCGGCACGCCCGCCTTCATCCAGAAGGGCTATCTGGGGGTGGAGCTGTTCTTCACCCTGTCCGGCTTCATCCTCTGCCACGTCTATCTGAGCGGCCTGGGCGAGGGGCGGTTCAAGTACGGCTCCTTCCTGTGGGCGCGCCTGGCCAGGGTCTATCCCCTGCATCTGGCCACCCTGCTGGGCGTCGGGTTGATGGCGGGTGGGGCCATGGCGGCGGGCCTCACCGTCGACGGCAACATCCTCTCCTGGGCCAGCCTGCCGGCGAACCTGTTGATGGTGCACGCCTGGGGCTTCGCGCCCGTGGCCGGCTGGAACCATCCGTCCTGGTCGATCTCGGCGGAGTGGTTCGCCTATCTGATGTTCCCGGCTTTCGGCTGGTTGGCCTGGCGCCTGCGCAGCCGCCCCTATGTCGCGGCGGCCGGGGCGGTGGCCTTCGTGGCCCTGCTCTATGCGGTGTTCGAGGCGACGGCCGGCTTCCCTCTGACCCGCGCCACCATCGCCTGGGGCGCGCTGAGAATCGTTCCCTGCTTCGCCCTGGGGTGCGCCACCTACCTGGTCTGGCGCGGGCGGGAGGGTCCTTCCGGTGCGACCCGCGCGACGGATCGCCGCGATCAGGCGGCAATCGGCGCCTTTTTTTTCGGCGCCGGAATCATCGCCGCAGCCCAGTTTGGCGCCCCTGATGCCCTCATCGTGGCGGGTTTCGCCGGACTGATCTTGTCACTGGCGACACTTGCGCGGGCCGGATCTCCATTCGGCTCGAACCGGTTTTTCGTATATCTCGGAGAAATCAGCTACTCCGTCTATATGATCTGTATCCCCTGGGAGCTTGTTTTCGTAAACGTTGCCACAAGGGTGATGCATTTAAGCGACAAGAAACTGCCCTGGTATGCTTGGCTTATATTCATTGTATCTGTGGTTCCGCTGTCCGCGGCATCGTACCATCTGATCGAAAAGCCGGCCCGTGAACGCATGAAACTCATTGCCCGCCGCAAGGTCACTCACGGACTTGCGACCGCTCACGCGGGGTAAACGCTCTTTTCATTCGTGTGGTGCAGGGTTATCCCTAGTTTCAGTGAACCGGGGGAGTACTCCTGTAATGCGTCAACGGATGAGAACCATCGCTGGTTCCCTAGCCGCCGCCTTGATGGTGACCCTCGCTCCTGGGGGCGCCTTCGCCGACCCCTACTGGCAATGCGTGCCCTTCGCACGCCTGGCCTCTGGCATCCAGATCTTCGGTGACGCCTACACCTGGTGGCAGCAGGCCGCCGGCAAGTACGACACCGGATTCACCCCGCGCGCCGGCGCGGTGCTGTGTTTCAAGCCCACCGGCCGCATGCGCCTTGGCCACGTCGCCGTGGTCAGCCAGGTGCTCACCGACCGCGTCATCCAGATCACCCACGCCAACTGGTCCCTCATCGACGGCTCCCGCGGCCAGGTGGAAAAGAACGTCACCGTGGTCGATGTTTCCCCGCAGGGCGACTGGAGCCAGGTCAAGGTCTGGTACGATCCCAACGGCAACCTCGGCACCACGGTCTATCCGACCTACGGCTTCATCTATCAGGACGCCTCCGCCAAGACTGCCTCTGGCTTCGCCGCCGCTCAGACCGCCGCCTTCGCCATGGCCCAGAACGCCGCCAACCAGGTGGCCGCCGCGGTTCGTCCTGGCGCGTCTCCGCTGCAGATGCTGGGTCAGGCCGCCGACTCCACCGACCGGATCGCCGCCCTGATCGCCGCCGCCACGGGCCAGTCCCAGCCGGCCAAGGACAGCAAGTAGCCTTACAAGACTGGTCTTGAAGTCACTCCCGCGCCAAATCCCGTTGGCTTTGGATTGGACCGGTCCAAAGCCAAGAACCGTGATCGATTCTAAACATTGAGAGCGGGTTGCGGGCGGAAGACCGGTTCCCACTTTTCCTCAACAGGCCCTAGGGCGAACCCGGCTAAGCCCGCGCGAGTGGTATTTCTCACGGCCGGCGAACGGTTCTTTAAGCGCGATCAGGTCATGGTCGTCGCCTGTTCTTCAGTCGATTTTCCAGGCCGGTTTCGCCCCCTATGTCCGCCCTCATGCCCATCGTTCAGAGCATCGAACACGCGGTGCTGCAGGATGTGATCGAGGCGCATTGGCGCTATCTGGCGCGCAAGCCCGGCGGCCGTCGCGCTGTCCTGGCCTATGTTGACCTCAGCGCCTTCGAGCTGGACCGGGTGAACCTGTCCGAGGCCGAGCTCACCGGCTGCGTGTTCCGCAACGCCTCCCTCAACGGCGCCAATCTGGAAAGCGCCGTGCTCTACGGCTGTGACCTGGGCGATGCCGATCTACGCGGCGCCAACCTGGCCCGGGCGGACCTGCGCGGGGCCTGCCTGGTGGGCGCCAACCTGGCCGGGGCCAACATGGCCGGCTGCGACCTGCGCGAGGGCCGCATCGCCCTGCAGCCGCGCGGCCACGCCGGCAAGGCGGGGCGCGGAGAGCTGACCTACGCCGTGCTCCAGGGCGCGGACCTTTCCGGGGCGCAGATGACCGGCGCCTGGGCCACCGCCGCCGACTTCACCGACGCCAACCTGGCGCGGGCGGTGCTGGTGGGCGCCAAGCTGGCCCGCGCGGTGCTGGACGGGGCGGACCTCACCGGCGCCGACGTCTTCCACGCCGACCTCGGCGGCGCTTCCCTGCGCGGCGCGGTGATCACCGGCGTCAATGTCGAGGACGCCAACTTCGAGGACGCGGACATGACCGCCGTCCTGCGCGATCCGCCGGCCCTGACCCGGGTGGACGAGCACGCCCTGCACGACATCGTCGCCGATCACGAATGCTTCTGCGTCACCGGCGGCAAGGAAGGCCGCCCCGCCCGGCTGGACGGGGTGGATTTCCGCGGCCTTGCCCAGCTTCGCGGCCGCAAGCTTTCGGGCCTCAACGCCCGCGGCGGCGTGTTCTTCGGCATGGACCTCGAAGGGGTCGAGCTGCAGGGCGCGGACCTTTCCGGCGCGGACCTGCGCGGCGTCAACCTGCGGGGCGCGGACCTGCGCGGGGTCAAGCTGGTGGGCGCCCTGATGAACCGCGCCGACCTGCGCGAGGCGCTGCTGGATCCCCTGGTGATCGGCGAGGGTCGGTCCCTGCGCGCCGACTTGACCGGCGCTTGCCTGCGCCACGCGGACCTGCGCGGCGCCCGCGCCCGCAAGGCCCGCTTCCTGCAGTCCGACCGCGAGTTTCTCAAGACCGACGGCGCGGACCTGGACGAGGCCGAGCTGGAAGTCTGAACCTACCGGCCGCATTTGCCCGTGGACGACGCGGCGTCAGCCCGTCTAGCAAGGACGGCTGGCGCCGGCGCGCCTGGAGGCCCCATGGACGGCGACAGTCCCCATCAGTTTCGACGGCGTGACATCGCCCTGCCTGGGCGCGGTTCCGGGACCATGGCGGCGCTGGATTTCGGCCCCAAGGACCGGGCTGTGGACCTGGTCTTCCTGCACGCCAACGGCTTCAACGCCCACACCTACCGCGCCCTGCTGGCGCCCCTGGCGGACAGCCTGCGCATCCTGGCGGTGGACCAGCGCGGCCATGGCGCCACCACATTGGACGCCACGACGCAGGGCCGCACAAGCTGGTACGACCTGCGCGATGACCTTCTGGCCCTGCTCGACGTCCTTGATCTCAAGGATGTGGTGCTGTCCGGCCATTCCATGGGCGGCGCCGCCTGCGTAATGGCCGCCGCCTCGGCCCCGGGCCGGGTGCGCAGCCTGCAGCTCTTCGATCCGGTGGTGATGACCGCCGACATCACCGCCGCCGCCAACAGCGGTGACCTGCCGCCCTCGCCCCTGGTGCAGGGCGCCCTGCGCCGCCGGGCCCTGTTCCCCAGCCGCCAGGCGGCCCTGGACGCCTATCGCGGACGCGGCGCCTTCCGCACCTGGCCGGAGACCATGCTGGAGGACTACGTCGCCGCTGGCTTCCACGACACCGCCGATGTCGAGGTCACCCTAGCCTGTTCGCCGGCCTGGGAGGCCTCCAACTTCACCTCCCATGCCCACGACACCGTCGCCGCCTTCGAAGCCCTGCAATGCCCGGTGCGGATCCTGCGGGCGGAGGAGGGATCCACCTGCCGCCTGGACGGCCGCATGGACGCCCTGATCGCCGCCGGCCGCATCGCCATCGAGACCCTCCCCGGCACCACCCACTTCCTGCCCATGGAGCGCTCGCTGGCGGTTCAGGCGGCGCTGCGGGAGGCGACGGGCTAGGGTAGCTCTCTCTCTTCCCTCTCTGGGGGAAGTACCCGCGAAGCGGGGGAAGGGGGCTCCAGCTTGGCGCGAACGCCGGCTATCCGCTGGAGCCCCCATCGTCTCGGCGCTAATAGCGCCGATCCACTTCCCCCACGCTTCGCTGGGGGAAGAGAACCGTGCGGGAGGTTCACCCGACCCAGTCCGCTCCCCTACAGCCCCAACCCCGGGGTGATCCGGCGCCGGATCACCGCCTGGGCTTCCTCGTTGATCGAGATGATCTTGCGGGCGTCCAGGTCCAGGGAGATCGCCACCGCCTCGGAACTGCCCCAGGCCTTGCCGGTCTCAGGGTCCAGCATCCAGTGCACGATCCGTTGGGCCCGCTGATCCACCCCGGCCACGCCGGAGCGGACCTCGAAGCGGTCACCGATCCTGGGCCAGGCCAGGTGCAGCAGGCGGTATTCCAACACCGCCCCGCCGACCCGGGCCGGCTTGTCCGCCCCCGCCTCCACGGCCGCCTCCACCACCGATTCCCGGAAGGCGGCGGCCAGGCGAGGCACCCCGTCGGACACACGGCCGATGAACTGCTCGGCCCGCATCCGCCCGAACACGTCGCATTCCTGGTCGCTGAAGGCGCCGGCGGCCAGGCGGATCAGCCCCATGCGGTCGGCCGCCTCCAGGCTGGCGACGCTCTCCACCGGCTCCAGGGTCAGGCTCCGGGGGCGGGCGTTGTCGGGCACGGTGGTCATCAGCCCCCGTGCCAAGGCGCGGCTGCGGTCGGACCAGGGGAAGGGGCGTTCGTCCTGGACGGTGGCGTGGGCGACCACGGTCTGGATCGCCGCGGCGATCTCGCCGGTGTTGGAATGGACGATCAGCTGCAGGATCCGCGCCTCGCTGTCGCCCAGCTCCAGCACCCCGGCGGTCATGTGCAGCGGCGCGCGGGCGCGGGCCTCGCGCATGAAGCGGATGTGCTGCTCCTTGACCAGCAGGGTGGAGGTGGCGTTGCGCCGGAAGGCGTCGGGCAGGCCCAGGGCCGCGGCGACCCCCACCAGGCCCTCGGCCGCGCGGGCGACATAGAAGCGCACATTCATGTGCCCCATGTCGTCCAGTTCCCAGGTGTTGACGCCCCCGCGCCAAACCTCGATGGGGCCTTGCGGCGCGCTCACCAGGGGGTCTTCGCGGTGAGGGCGGCCTCGGCCGAACAGGCCCCTGCGTCGGGACCGCCGGCGGCGCGCGCGGCGGCCATTTCGGCGCGGGCGGCGTCGATGTCGGCGCGGAAGGCGGCGTCGCCGTGCAGGGCGGCGACCAGGGCCGAGGCGTTGGTGCGGCCGGCCTCGATGGCGCTGGCGTTGTGCACCCCGCACACCACCCGGCTCTCGCCATAGGCCCGCGCCCGGCTCAGCACCTCGGCCGCCCGGTCAGGCGCCAGCTCGGCCAGCACCAGGCCTACGGTCCAGCTCCAGGTGGTGTGGCCAGAGGGGTAGTCCGGGCTGAGCGCCAGGGCGGCGGTCTTCTCCACGCAGATGTCGCCCTTGTCGATCAGAAAGGGGCGCTGGCGCCGGTACAGGTCCTTGGGCTTGTTCACCGCGCCGATGACGTCATAGCGCAGGCGGCGCAGCAGGTTGGCGAGCTTCGGCGCGGACGCCTCGGTCAGCCTGGCTCCGGTGGCGCAGCTGAAGTCGGCCAGCATCGCCGGCCCGGCTTCATCCACATCGTTCTGCGCCAGGCTCCAGCGCGGCGTGCCCTTCAGGCTCCGGGTGGCCTTGAAGATGGCGCGGTCAGCGACGCCGCGCGGCGAGTTCGCCGCCGGGGCCGGTGGCAGGATGCGGGCGGTGTCCGGCGCCCCGGCGGCGCTCAGATAGGCGCCGCCGCTGGTCTGGCTGAAGGCGGCGCCGGCGGCCAGCAACAGGGCGGCCAAGGTAAAAGGTCTCAAGTCCATGCAGGTCTCGCATTGGTGGAAAGGCGGCAAGGGCTTTAAGCCAGGCCGGGAGGGAAGCTGGCGAGTGTAACCATCGTTGCCCGCCGCGCGAATACCTCCCGAAACATCAAGTCGAGGGACATCCGTGTGACCGACCAGGCGCTGCCGCTGAACCCCAGTCCACCACAGGGCGCCAGTCCGCCACGGGACCTAAAACCGCCAGGGGCCGTCCCGCGCCCGCATAAGATACTTGTCCGCCGCCACAGCCTGGCTGTGCGGCTCACCCATTGGGTCAATGTGATCAGCCTGTTGTTCCTGCTGCTCAGCGGCCTGCAGATCTTCAACGCCCATCCGGCCCTCTACTGGGGCGCCAAGTCCACCTTCGCCATCCCCTGGCTGGCCATGGGCGCCAGCGAGCACAACGGCATGCTCGTGGGCGAGACGGTGATCGGCCCGCTGCACTTCAACACCACCGGCCTCTTCGGCGCCTCAAAGGTCCACGGCGCCTGGCAAGCGCGGGGCTTTCCCGCCTGGCTGACCATTCCCTCGGAGCGCTACCTGGCGCTGGGCCGCCGCTGGCACTTCTTCTTCGCCTGGCTGTTCGCCATCAATGGCTTCATCTACCTGGCCACCGGCCTGATCAGCGGCCACCTGAAGCGCGACCTGACCCCCACCCTGGACCAGCTGCGCCCCCGCCACGTCTGGCATGAGATCGTCGAACACGCCCGCCTGCGCTTTCCCATGGGCGAGGAGGCGCGGCGCTACAACGTGCTGCAAAAAGGCGCCTACGCCGGGGTGGCCCTGGTGGTGCTGCCCCTGATGGTCCTTACCGGCATGACCATGAGCCCCAGCCTGGACGCCAGCTTCCCCGTGTTGCTGCAGGTGTTCGGCGGGCGTCAGTCGGCCCGGTCGATCCACTTCATCTGCGCCAACCTGATCGTCGCCTTCGTCGTCGTGCATCTGATCATGGTCGTGATCTCGGGCCTCTGGAACAACCTCCGCTCGATGATCACCGGCCGCTACGCCATCGAGGTCGAAGACCCCAAGGAGATCCAGGCATGAGCCCGCTTCCCGCCTCCCGCCGCGGCTGGCTCAAGGCCGCCGGCGCCAGCGTCCTGGGTCTGGTCCTGGCCGGTTGCGACAAGATCGCCGAGTCGCCCAAGGTGGTGAACGTCCTGGCCTCGGCCGAGGGCCTCAGCCGCCGGGTCCAGCGCCTGCTGCAGTCCCGCCGCTCCCTGGCCCCGGAGTTCAGCGAGGCCGCGATCTCCAGTGACTTCCGCGCCAACGGCTCCACCAATCCCCAGGACGCGGATTACCTGACCCTGGTGGCCGGGAACTTCGCCGACTGGCGCCTGGTGGTGGATGGCCTGGTTGACCAGCCCCTGTCCCTGACCATGGCCCAGGTCCGCGCCCTGCCGTCCCGCACCCAGATCACTCGCCACGACTGCGTCGAGGGCTGGAGCTCCATCGCCAAGTGGAGCGGCGCGCGCCTGGCGCCCCTGCTGGCCCTGGCCAAGCTCAAGCCCAGCGCCCGCTACATCGTCTTCCACTGCGCCGACACCCTCGACCCCAACGCGCCGGGCGACCACGGCAAGTACTACGAGAGCTTCGACATGATCGACGCCATGCACCCCCAGACCATCCTGGCCTACGACATGAACGGCGCCCCGCTGGGCGTGCCCCACGGCGCCCCCCTGCGCCTGCGCGCCGAGCGGCACCTGGGCTATAAACAAGCCAAGTACATCCTGCGCATCGAAGCCGTCGCAACCCTGGACCAGATATCCGGCGGCAAGGGCGGCTTCTGGCCCGACCGCGGCTACGAGTGGTACGCGGGGATCTAGGCCTGCGGGCCGCGGCCACGACGACTTCGGCGGTTTGCGTGGGGCGGCGGCTGGCGCCTAAGCGAACAGCTTCGCCCAGCGGGGCTTCTGGCGGGTCTTCCACGTGCCGCGGTGATAGGCGTCAGAGCCGATCAGCGGCACCACCGTGGTCGCCTCGGCGAACACCATCTGCTCATAGGTGGTGTTGACCTTGCCCCAGGAGGCCGCCTCCTGCAGCGTCGAGGACGAGCAGGCGCCGTCGCGCACGTCGGCGACGGTGATCTGGATGGCGTATTTGTGCATGTCCGCCTCGACGCCGAGGATCTCGGCGCAGACCACGGTGTCCTGGGCGAAGTTCTTCGGCACGCCGCCGCCGACCATGAACAGGCCGGTGGTCCCCGCCGCGATCTTGATGTCGGTCAGTTCACGGAAGTCCGCCACGGCGTCGATGGTCAGGTAGGGTTGCTTGGCGGCGATCCGCTCCTTCTGGTGCTTCACCAGGCCGAAGCCGGCGG
>JBBROW010000020.1:0-65062 GCA_038228945.1 Caulobacterales bacterium | reverse complement strand
GCCCCGGTCGTCGTCACGGCGCGGCGGGCCGCGGTCGTCGCGTGGCGCGCGCTGATCGTCAGGGCGGGGAGCCCGTTGGCCGAAATTCGTGCCCTCGAACCGCGCCGACGGCGGCGCGGGTCGGTAGGTGGTGGTCGACGGCCGGTCGTCGCGGCGATCGGTCGAGGGCTGGTAGGTGCGGGTCTGGCCGGGGCCGAGATCGCGGGCGGTCGTGCGTTCGATGGGACGATCGACGGGGCGCTCGACCTGTGGGCGCGGGGCCGCGGGTGCGGCAGGCGCGGCGGCCACAGGCGCTTCGACCGGCGCGGCAGGCGCCGGTGCGGCCGGAGCCGGAGCTTCGGCCACAGGCGCCTCGGCTTCAACCTTGGGGGCGGCCTTGGCGACCGGCGCTTCGGCGGCGGAGGCTTCGGCGGCGGGCGCGGGGGCCTTGGCGACCTCTGCGGCGGCCGCAGCGCTCGCGCGCGCCTCAGCGGCCTGGCGGTCGGCCGCCTGGCGTTCCTGGGCGAGCTCGATGGCTCGCTGGCGGGACGCGCGTTCTTCGGCGGAGAGGCCGTCGTTGGGCGCGCCGGCGGCGCGCGGGGCGGCCGCAGGCGGAGCCGGACGCGGCTCGAACAGGCGCTTTTCGGCGGAGGAGGGCGCAGCCAGGTTGCCGCCGCCCCCGGGAAGGTGCGTGCGCGCGCGCTTGGTCTCGACGACCACCGTCTTGGAACGGCCGTGGCTGAAGCTCTGCTTCACCGTGCCGGCGCTGACCGATCCGGCCCCGCGGGGCTTTAGGGTCAGGGGCTGGCGCCCGCCGGGGGCGGGGGGACGGCCGTTGTTGTTCTCGTCGCTCATGCGCTCGCTTTACTCGTCGGCCGGCGGATCCAGCCAAAGGTTAGATATTCAACCCAGAGCATCTCCTCGCGGAGATCCTCCGACTTTTGCTTGCCATTTTCGCGATGCGAAAACGGCGGCGGCGGGACTTTCGTCCCGTTCACCTAAGGCTCCTCGCGCCAACTCTCAGGAAGGAGCGGGCAGAAGCCCGACAACCGATAAGCGTCCTGCGCCCAACGATTGGCGGCTCGCCCCGCAAGGAAGGCGGTGTGTATCACATTCTCGCCGCCCAAGGCCAAACCCAATTCCTCTGCGCTAAACACGCCGAACACAGGCGTCGGTTTGGACAGTTTGCGGGTCTTGTCCCAGAGCTTGCGGCGGCCGTCGGCGGCGCCGTCGGACGCCTCGATCAGCCATGCGGCCTTGCCCGCCGTGATGGCGGACGCGACCTTTTCAAATCCCGAGGTAAGGTCGCCGGCCCGCTTCGCAAGCCCCAGGCCGGCCAGCAGGCGCCGCTTCAGCAGCATTTCCACCTGATCGGCGAGGCCGGCGGGCGCGGTCACCTTGGCCTTGGCGGCACGGGCGAAGAGGCCCTTCTTGGCGGCCGCTTCCACAGAGGCGCGGGTTGCCGCGACCCAAAGCCCCCGGCCGGGCAGCTTGCGCGCCAGGTCGGGGACGACCACGCCGTCCGGCCCGGCGACGAAGCGGATCAGGCGCGCCTCATCCATCACCTCGCCGGTGACGATGTCGCGCCGCTCGCGCTCGGCGGCCGCCAGGGTTGTGGGCTTAGCCTCGGGTTCCTGGTTCACGAGTCACAGCCCCAATCCGGTCATCCCCGCGAAAGCGGGGACCCAGGCTTTGTTCGTTGCTGCGGCACGATTTGCAGCGCTGAAGGGGTTGAAACGCGGAACACAAAAACTCCTGGGACCCGCTTTCGCGGGGATGAGTGGATGAAAATTAGGCGTCCTGGGCTTCGCCGGCGGCTTCGGCTTCGGCGAAGATGTCGGTCTCTTCGATCGGTTCTTCCTCGATCTCCGGCTCCGGCGGCGCCTCCACCCAGCCCATGATCACGCGGGCGCGCATGATCAGCATCTCGGCGTCCTGCGGCTCGAGGCTGAAGACCTCGAGGATGCCGGGCTCGCGGACCCGGCCGCCGTCCTTGGTCTCGAACCAGCCGCGCAGGTCGTCGGGCACCAGGCCGGCGAGGTCCTCGACGGTCTTCACATCGCCTTCGCCCAAGGCCACGGCCATCGGCAACGTCACACCTTCGACTTCCAAGACGGCGTCCTCGACGCCCAGTTCCACCCGCTTGGCGTCAAAGGTCGCGGCGATCTTGTCCAGGAAGTCGGTGGCCCGGGCCTGGATCTCCCCACCGGTGTCCTCGTCGAACCCTTCGATGCCGGCGATCTCCGACACGTCGACGTAGGCCACGTCCTCGACGGTGGCGAAGCCTTCGGTGACCAGCAGCTGAGCGATCACTTCGTCCACGTCCAGGGCTTCCTGGAACAGGGCGGTTCGCTCGGCGAACTCGCGCTGGCGGCGCTCGCTCTCCTGGCTCTCGGTCATGATGTCGATTTGCCAACCCGAAAGCTGGCTGGCCAAGCGCACGTTCTGGCCGCGGCGGCCGATGGCCAGCGACAGCTGCTCATCCGGCACGACGACTTCGACCCGCTCGTCTTCCTCGTCCATCACCACCTTGGAGACTTCGGCGGGCGCCAAAGCGTTGACGATGAAGGTGGCTTCGTCGGGCGACCACTGGATGATGTCGATCTTCTCGCCCTGCAGCTCGGCCACCACCGCCTGCACCCGCGAACCGCGCATGCCGACACAGGCGCCGACCGGGTCGATGGAGCTGTCGTTGGAAACCACCGCCATCTTGGCGCGGCTGCCGGGGTCGCGGGCCACGGCCCGGATCTCGATCACCCCGTCGTAGACTTCCGGCACTTCCTGGGCGAACAGCTTGGCCATGAAGCCGCCGTGGGCGCGGCTGAGCATGATCTGCGGACCCTTGGTCTCGCGGCGGACGTCATAGATGTAGGCTCGCACCCGGTCGCCGACCTGGAAGGTCTCGCGCGGGATCGACTGGTCGCGGCGCATGATGCCTTCGCCGCGGCCCAGGTCGACGATGACATTGCCATACTCGACCCGCTTGGCCACGCCGTTGACGATCTCGCCGGCGCGGTCCTTGAACTCTTCGTACTGGCGCTCGCGCTCGGCTTCGCGGACCTTTCCGGTCACCACTTGGCGGGCCATCTGGGTCTGCACCCGGCCGATTTCGAAGGGTGGCAGCACCTCTTCGTAGACCTTGCCGATGACCGCGGTCTTGTCGTCCTTCAGGGCGTCGCTCAGCCGTTGCTGGGCGTATTCGTTGACCTCTTCGGTGTCGTCCGCGATCACGGTGACATAGCGCTTGAAGATGGTCTCGCCGGTCTTGGGATCGACGCGGACGCGGATGTCGTGCTCGGAGCCGTAGCGGGCGCGGGCGGCCTTTTGATAGGCCTCCTCGATGGCTTCGATCACCACTTCACGGTCGATCGACTTCTCACGGGCCACGGCCTCGGCGATCTGCAGCAGCTCGAGCCGGTTGGCGGAAATGCCGGTGACACTCATTGAATAAGGTCCTCTTGGTCCAAATCTTGGTTTTCGTCGTGCGCCAGCCGGGCCGCCCTGGCCTCGGCGCCGCGTTTCATCAGGGCGTCGGTCAACACCAGCTTGGCGTCGATGATCCACTCGAAGGGCAGCAGGGCGGTTTCTTCCTCGCCCTCCAGATTGAACGCGACATTGTCGCCCTCGATGCCGGCCAGTTCGCCCTTGAAGCGCTTACGCCCCTCGGCCAAGCGGTCCAGCTCCAGCCGCGCCTCGAAGCCCTCGAAGGTCTCGAAGTCCTTCAGCCGGGTCAGGGGCCGGTCGATGCCGGGGCTGGAGATTTCCAACAGGTATTCGCCGGTGATCGGATCGGCGGCGTCCATCACCTGGGAGACCGCCCGCGACAGGGCGGTGCAGTCTTCCACCAGCATGGTGCCGTCGGCGTCGCGCTCGGCCATGATCTGCAGCCGCCGCGCCGCGATGCCGCCCATCAGGCGCAGGCGGACGATCTCGTAACCCATGGCTTCCGCCACCGGGTCGAGCAGTTCCAGCAACTGCCGATCTTCAGCGGTCTTGCCGCGCAAACCTAGCCACTCCCAAACTCAGCCAATACTCGGCAACAAAAAAGCGGCGGGCCTTTTGGGCCGCCGCTCGTAAGTGCCATCCAGCACCAACGGACGATGTGAGGCCCATATAGCAAGCCCCCCGCCAATTGTCAGCCCCTCTCCTTACGACCGCGCGCAGCCGCCTTGGGGATGGCTATTGCGGGGCGGGCGCCGCCCTTGGGTCATGCAGGACGTTGATCGGCCGCGCGATCTCCTCGGCCGTGCGCTCGCGCAGTTGCCCCACGTCGGGGCGACTATTTCGCGTCCCCTGCCCGGCTTGACTAGGTTCCTAGCGCCATATGGTGAATTCGAGAACGAACACCGTCACCAGACAGCCACAGGCGATCAGCATCACCAGCGCCCCTGACACACTCAGACTTTCGAATGTCCGGGAGAGCCACGAAATCGTCAGCCCTTCGGCGCTGCGGTCTCGCGCGTCGGAGATCTTCGCGCGCTTGAAATGTTCGATGACACCCTTGGGCAATCGAAAACGGACGGTCTTGGGCAGTCGGGGAGCTGGCATGGCCATGCGCAACGGGTAGGAGCGCCATCCGTTCCACCAGCCCGAAACTGAGGGGCTCCCGCGACTGGGCGACTATTGAGACCATGCCCCTGAGTGTAGTCGCTCCGTCTGCCAGATGGCTTCGACATTGTTGCCGTCCGGGTCGATAACGAAGGCGGCGTAGCAGGTGGGCCGGCGATACCCTGGTGGCCCATTGTCCGTCCCACCCCGCGCCATGGCCTCCGCGTAGAAAGCGTCCACGGACAGGGGCGTGGGCGCCGTGAAGCCGAGATGCATGCGCGATCGCCCCGCCTGGGCGCTCCACTCCGCTCCGCCCTCGCCTAGCCACCAGAAGATCGGCGAGGTCTCGCTCTTGAAGATCGCCGCCTTGAACCGCGGCTGCTCCTGGATGACCACGATCCCCAGCGGCGCCAGGCAGGCGCGATAGAAGGGCAGGCTGACCTCCGCGTCGCGGCAGTAGAGACCGAAGTGGTCGAGCATGGCGGGGCTCCCGATGGGTCTGGCGCGTTCAACCTACGCCGACCCCTCAACATCCTTTACCCAAACTTATGCCCAAGCCCCTAGCCTGGGCCGGATCCAAGGCAAGGCTAGACATGCTGTTCACCCTCTTCTGCATGGCCCTGTGTGTCCTGGCCTTCAACGGCCTGGCCCGCATGGCTCCCTGCAACCCCGACCAGCCACGGTTCGTGTGGAACGAGATAGCGGTGGACGCGGTCTATTTCCTGATCAGCCTGGTCCTCTATGGCGGCGTCTCCGCGGCCCTGATGCACTGGGGGGTCGGCGCGGCGCTTGGCCCACGAGCGCCCGGCGCCATCCACGCCATCGAAGCGGGCTATGGCTGGCTGCCGACCCTGCCCCTGGTGGTCCAGGCCCTGATCGTCCTGATCGCCACGGACATCTGCCAGTATTGGCTGCATCGACTTTTCCATGGCCACGCCCTGTGGCCCTTCCACGCCATCCACCACAGTCCCAAGCATGTGGACTGGACCACCACCTACCGGGTGCATCCGATGCAGTTCCTGATCTACAGCGCCGGCGTCGCCGCCCTGGTGAGGACCTTGGGCTTCTCGCCCATGGTCTATGTGGTGCTGGGGCCGTTCAACCTGTTCATGGGCGCCCTGGTTCACTCGAACCTGAACTGGACCTTCGGCCCGTTGCGCTATGTGATCGCCAGCCCGGTGTTCCACCGCTGGCATCACGTGGATGACCCCGATGTGCGCGACAAGAATTTTGCTCCCACCTTTCCCGTGCTGGACCTGATGTTCGGCACCTTCCACATGCCCGTCGATCAACGGCCGCAGGTCTATGGCGCCCACGGCGCGCCCGAGGGAGTGCTGGCCCAGATGGTCTGGCCGTTCCAGGTCCTCGCCGGCCGGGTGGGCCCCAAGGCCGGCCCACGCCTGGGCGCGCCGGCGGCCTGACGCGTGCCCAGTATCGACCCTTCGGACGCCGCCCAGCGCTATCTCGACGCCCTGTCGCCCAACCTGCGCGACGCCGGCGCCGCCTATGCCCAGCAGCAGGAAGCCGCCTGGCTGGTCAGCGGCGCCCTGATCATCGCCGTCGCCGTCGTCGCCCTGAAACTGGGCCTACTCAACCGGGCCGTTGCCGCGGTCCAGGCCCAGCGGCCGCGCCCCTGGCTCGCCGCCGCCCTGAGCGCGGCCGTCACGCTGTTCATCGTCGTGCTGGTGAAGCTGCCGCTCGACGTCGCCAACGAATGGTTGGGCGACCGCACCCGCCTTGGACCCACCGCCGCCGTCCCGGTCTATCTGGCGCGGGTGTGGGGCGGCGACTTCACCGCCGTGATGGCTCTGATCGTCACGATCAGCCTGATCCTGGCCGTGGTCCGCAAGGCCCCGCGAACCTGGTGGATCTGGTGCGGCGCGGTGCTGGGCGCCGGCGTCATCGCCATTCTCTGGGGACCCTACGCCCTGAGGGCCGGTCCCGCCCCGCTACCGCCCCTGCCCGCCGGTCCAGCGCGCGCGGGGCTGCTGGAGCTGATTCACGACACCGGCCTGTCTGCCAAGCAAGTCTATCTGGTCGCCAGCCCTGAGGTGGACGGCGACGTCACCGGCCTGCCTGGACAGGCGCGGGTGGTGGTCAACCAGGGCATGGTCCAGCAAGCCAGCGTACACGAGATTAGGGCGGCCATCGGCCACCTGGCCGGCCACTTCGTGCATGGCGATCAGTTCGGCCTGGCCGCCCTGATGGCCGCCCTGACCCTGGCGTCCCTGCTGGCGATCCACCTGCTGCACGCGCCCCTGGCGCGGCGGCTGGGCGCCGGTGAGATGCAAGGCTTGGCCGACCCCGCCGGCCTGCCGGTGTGGCTGATCCTGGCGGTGCTGTGCCTGGGCGTGGGAACCCTGGCGGAGCGCAACTACATCCGCTGGATCAACGTCCGGGCCGATCAGTTCTCCCTGGACTATGCCAATGAGCCCGATGGCCTTGCGCTGAACCTGCTGCGCAACTGGCGCGACGACAAGGTCGATCCCGGCCCAGTGGAAGAGGCGATCTTCTTCGATCACCCCTCCCTGCAGCACCGCCTGCAACACGCCATGCGCTGGAAGGCCGAGCACGCCGCCGCCGCGCCCGGCCCCGCAAGCTAGAGGTCGGTCAGGCCAGCCACACCATCATCCGCGTGGGCGCGTCTTCGCCCCGCGCCTTGCTGCGGGTCATCAGCACCTCGCCGGTATAGAGGAAGCCGGCCTTGATCAGCACCTGACCCGACTGCGGATTGTCGGCGAAGTGGCCGGCGACGATGTAGCGCTTGCCCCATTCGTCGCGCACCCAGTCCAGGGCGCCGTTCACCGCCTCGGTCATGTAGCCGCGCCCCCGATAGGGACGGCCCAGCCAATAGCCCAGCTCCGGCGCGGACCCCGTCTTGGAATGGAACCCCAGGACGCCGGCGAAGTCGCCGTCCTCCGCCTCCACGGCGAACAGGACCTCACGCGCCAGATCGGCCTGCGCCGCCTTGGCCACGAAGCCGTCCGCCGCGGAGCGGGGGAAGGGGTGCGGGATCGAGCTGGTCATCCGCGCCACGGTGATGTCGCCCGCCAGGGCGGCGATGCGCTGGGCGTCGGAGGCCTGAACGGGGCGTAGGGTCAGGCGCGCGGTCTCGATGACCGGGCCTCTGCGTGTGGGTTGGCTGACGCATTTTGGGCCTAGGCCCTCGGTGGTGCACAGCATGGTCGAAATCTCCCGCCCCCTCGGACGCGGGCGCGTCGCTTGGAGGCCTCTAGGCCAAAACAGCAGCGGGGAGTCCGGCGTCCGGACTCCCCGCAAACGGTTCGCCTGTCCGGATCGCTATATTGAGGCGATCCGGGGGTGATTTCGGATCGACTTATTTCTCGGCGGTCACCACGTTCACGTAGGTGCGGTCGTTTCGCTTGGTCTCGAACTTCACCGCGCCTTGCTCGGTAGCGAACAGGGTATGGTCCTTGCCCATGCCCACGTTTTCACCCGGCCAGAACTTGGTGCCGCGTTGACGCACGAGGATGTTGCCCGAGATGACGGCTTCGCCGCCGTACTTCTTCACACCAAGGCGCCGGCCGTCGGAATCGCGCCCGTTGCGCGAGGAACCGCCTGATTTCTTGTGAGCCATGATCTTGTCTCCGAAACTGTCGTGTCAGCCTTAGGCCTTGTCGGCCTTGGGCTTGGCAGGGGCCTTCTTGGCGGGCTTGGCGGCGTCGGCCGAGGCGGCCTTCTTGGCGGGCTTGGCGGCATCGGCCGAGGCGGCCTTCACCGGAGCAGGCTTGGCGGCGGAAGCCTTCTTGGCCGGGGAAACGGCCTTAGGGGCTTCTTCAGCGGCCGGAGCAGCTTTCGCCTTGGGGGCGGCGGCCTTCTTCGGCGCGGCCTTGGCGACCGGAGCCGCCTTCGCCTTGGGGGCCTTGGCTTCCACCGGGGCGGCGTCGTTGTCGGCCTTCACGAAGCGGGCCAGGTTGCGCGCGCGCAGGTCCAGTTCCGCCTTGGTGGTCAGGTCGACTTCGCCGTCCCAGCTATCGGTCTTGCCAGCGCCGGCCAGGGCCGTGACGCGCAGGACCGTTTCGATCTGGCGATGGCCGCCAGTGCGACGGTAGCCCTGACGACGGGTCTTCTTGAAGATCTTGATCTTCTCGCCCTTGCGGGTTTCGACCAGGGTCGCGGACACCGAGGCGCCTTCGACCATGGGGGCGCCGACCGTAACGGCGTCGCCCTCGCCGATCATCAGCACCTGGTCGAACGCGACCTTCGCGCCGGGTTCGCCTTCAAGCTTTTCGACGACCAGGAGGTCGCCGGCCTTGACCCGGTATTGCTTGCCGCCGGTTTTGATCACCGCGTACATCGGTATCGCCTTCGAAAAAGAGACTGTTGTCGCAAAAAGGAATGCGCCCACGAGCGGACCCGTGGGCGAGGGAGCGGCTTTATAGCGAGGGTGCTCGCGAAGTCAACGTGACTCCGGCGCTCGCGGGTCTCAATCGACGGCCGCAATCGACCGCTGGGATATGGCGTGCGTCGCTCCGCCAAGCTAGCCTGAGCGCCGTTCCAGGACATTGGGCTTCAAACAGCGCCGCCCGGAGGACGCCATGGATGTGAACCCCGAGAAACTGCAGGCCTTCACCGGCAAGATGGCGCTGGACATCGGCGCGGCCCTGTCCGCCGCCCTGGTAGTGCTGGGCGATCGGCTGGGGCTCTACAAGGCCCTGGCCAAGGCTGGCCCGTCCACCTCGGCGGAACTGGCGGCCCTCACCGGCACGGTGGAGCGCAACGTCCGCGAATGGCTCGCCGCCCAGGCGGCCTCCGGCTATGTCGACTACGACGCGGCGGCGGGCCGGTTCCACCTCAACCCCGAACAGGCCATGGTCTTCGCCGACGAGGGCGGCCCGGCCTTCATGGCCGGCGGCTTCGAACTGATCAGCGCCGCTTTTCAGGACGAGGCCAAGGTGGCCGACGCCTTCAAGTCCGGCAAGGGCATGGGCTGGCATGAACACTGCCCCTGCCTGTTCTCCGGCACCGAGCGGTTCTTCCGCCCCGGCTACAACGCCAACCTGGTGTCGTCGTGGATTCCGGCCCTGGATGGGGTCGAGGCCCAGCTCACGGCGGGGATCAGCGTCGCGGACGTCGGCTGCGGCCACGGCGCCTCCACCCTGCTGATGGCCAAGGCCTATCCCAATTCGCGCTTCACCGGCTTTGATTACCACGCCCCCTCCATCGCCCGGGCGCGACAACTGGCGGCGGCCGAGGGCCTGGATGGCCGGGTGACCTTCGAAACCGCCTCGGCCAAGGACTTCCCCAAGGCGCCGGGGGGGGCGGACTACGGCCTGGTGACCATCTTCGACGCCCTGCACGACATGGGCGACCCGGTGGGCGCCGCTCGTCACATCAAGGGCCGCCTATCGCCAGGGGGGACCTTCATGCTGGTGGAGCCCATGGCCGGCGACACCCTGGCGGAGAACCTGAACCCGGTGGGCCGCATCTTCTATTCCGCCTCCGCCCTGATCTGCACCCCCGCCTCGCAAAGCCAGGAAGTGGGTTTGGGCTTGGGCGCCCAGGCCGGCGAGGCCAGGCTGCGGGAGGTGGCGCTGGAAGCCGGCTTCGCCCACGTCCGCCGCGCCGCCGAGACCATGACCAACATGGTGCTGGAACTGCGGGCCTGACTAGAGGGCGAGCGGACCGTGGACGTTCGCCGCTCACGTCCCTAAATGTGCGCCATGACCCAGACTCCCGTGACCGTCCTCACCGGCTACCTCGGCGCCGGCAAGACCACCCTCTTGAACCGCATCCTCACCGAGGACCACGGCAAGCGCTACGCCGTCATCGTCAATGAGTTCGGCGAGATCGGCATCGACAATGACCTGGTGGTCGGCGCCGATGAGGAAGTGTTCGAGATGAACAACGGCTGCGTCTGCTGCACTGTGCGCGGCGACCTGATCCGCGTGGTCCAGGGGCTGATGAAGCGGCAGGGCGCCGGCGCCAAGGGGTTCGACGCGATCATCATCGAGACCACGGGCCTGGCCGATCCCGGCCCTGTGGCCCAGACCTTCTTTGTCGATGACGATGTGAAGGCCAAGACCAAGCTCGACAGCGTCACCACCCTGGTGGACGCCAAGCATGTGCTGCTGCGCCTGAGTGACAGCCGCGAGGCCCGCGAGCAGATCGCCTTCGCCGACCAGATCGTGCTCAACAAGACCGACCTGGTGTCGGAGGACGACCTGCGGATGATCGAGGCGCGCCTGCGCCGGCTGAACCCCCTGGCCCCGATCCACCGCGCCCAGCGCTCAAACGTGCCCCTGGACGCCATCCTGGGCCGCGGCGGCTTCGACCTGGCGCGGATCGTCGAGCTAGAACCGGAATTCCTCAACCCCGGCCACGGCGAACCCGGCCACGTGCACGACGAGGATTGCGACCACGACCATGGGCACGACCACCATGGCCATGATCACCACGGGCACGACCATGCCCACGACGACCACGTGCACGACGAGGACATCAAGGGCGTTTCCCTACGCCTGGACCGTCCGGTGGACGCGGGCAAGATTACCCGCTGGCTGAACGACCTGCTGGCGCTGCAAGGCCCCAACATCCTCAGGGCCAAGGGCATACTGGACGTGAAGGGCGAGGATCGCCGCTTGGTGTTCCAGGCGGTGCACATGATCCTCGAAGGCGACTTCCAGCGCGACTGGACCGACAAGGATCAGCGCTACAGCCGGATGGTGTTCATCGGCCGCGACCTCAACGAGGCCCAGTTGAAAGCCGGCTTCGAGGCTTGCGCGGCCTAGGGGTCGAGTGGGGCGGGGGCGCATGGCCACCGCTCCGCCGTTTCCTTTGACTATCAACCCCTACTGGTTGCGCGCGCGCGGCTTGCCAGCCCAGACCAGATAGCCCCGGCTGTCGCGGCCGGCGGCGCTGTAGACCTCATAGCCGCCGCCGGTGTTGCTGCGCCAGGCCGGTTGGCCATAGTAGCCCCGGTCGTCGTCGCCCTGGTCGTCGCTGTCGCCGTAGCCAGATTGGCCGTAGCCAGACTGGCCATAGCCCGACTGACCATATCCAGATTGGCCATAGCCGGGCTGGCCATAACTCCCTTGGCCATAGCTCCCTTGGCCGTAGCCCCCGTAGCCGCCCTGGCTGGAGCCCCCTAGGCTCGAGCCATAGACGCCCTGGCCGACGTAGCCGCCCTGCCAGCCGGTATCGCCGCCTTCTTCCGAGTAGGAATAGCCGCCGCCGCTGTGGTGGGCGTAGCCGGAGGCGTCGTGGCCGGACTGTCCGAAGCGTTCGGCGTAGCCTTGATGGTATTGGCCCAGGTCCGCGTGACCGCCCCGGCCGCCGTCGCCCCAGGAATGGGCATAGGTATGGCCGTTGTGGTCGCCCTCAACCGAGGCGCCGCCATCGTCGTATTGACGGCGCTGATAGCTATAGGCGTGGCTGGCCTGGCCGGCCGAGGCGTAGCGGTCGCCGGCATAGGTTTCGGCGTTGTCGCGGTCGTGGAGGCCACGGTCATAGTCCTGTTGGGCGCCGTCGTGCCGCCCGTATCCCTGCTGGCCATGGTCCCGCTGGGCATAGTCTTGTTGGCCATGGCTCTGCTGGCTGTAGCCGCCGCTGCCGTCCTGGTCGGTCCAGCCCTGCTGGCCGTGAGCCATGCGGTCATCGGCGTCATGGTCATGGTGGTCGTGACGGTCGTCGTCGCGATCGGCGTCGTGGTGCGCTCGGCGATCGATCACCACCACTTCGCGGTGGCGCGCCCAGGCCTGGTCTTCGCCATGGCGATCGTCGTGATGCTCGTCCCGGGCGAAGTGGCCTTCGTGGCCTTGCTGAGCCATGCCCGCATCATCCTGCGTCCAGGGAAGCGGCGCCGGAGGCTGGTCCAGCCAAGCGTGGTGACGGTCGAGGTCAGGACCGTCACGGTCGTCCATCGGCGGACGCAGCTGCCCCATCATGCGGTGATGCGGGCGCACGTCCCAGCGGCCGTCCACTTCCCAGGGATGCAGGCCGCCACGCGACAGCTCGTAGCGATAGACCCAGGCCTGGCTGGCGGAGACCCCGTCATCTTCAGGATTATAGGGCCGCTCGACCCCGGCTACCCGGATGTGCAGGCCATGGCGGGCGCGCTGGACGTGGCGGGCCTTGAAGGCGCGGGGCGAGCAGGCCATGGCGCGGTGGCCCGAAGCCGGCCCGACGTCCCGCGCTGGGGGCGCAGCTTCGGCAGCGGGCAAGGGGCAATAGAAGATCGGCGCGGGGGGCGGCGGCGGGCCGTCGGAATCGTGCGCCAGGGCCGCACCGGCCAGGCCGAAGGTGAAACCGGCCGTCAGGGCCGAAGACAGAAGCAGCAGTCGCATGTCGAACAATCCCGCATTCTTATAAGGGCTTGTCGCCACTAAACGCCGTTATTCCGCGTCAACGCTTGCCTATTCACCCCTGGCGCGAAGAAAGGCGGCGACCAGTTCGTCGAACAGGTGCAGCTTTTTGTAGGCGCGAAACTCCGCCGTGACCCCTCGCCAGGCGGCGGCGAAGGCCTTCAATCGCGCCGGGTCCCGGTCCAGATCCTCCAACGGATGGCGCCACACCCGGATGGTGAACAGCACCCCGCCGGTGGCGGGCAGGCGCCGCAAGGTCTGGCGCTCCATGCGGATGAACACCAACCCCCCGGCGTCCCCGGGGGCGATTTCGCCGATCCGGGCGCGATAGGGCGCCGGGTCGGGGGTGTAGAGATCGTCGGTGTTGATCACCGACCAATTGCGGCGCTCCAGCACCAGGTTCGGGCGCAACCCATCGAACACCCGTTCCACCCGCTTCTGGAACCGCGCCGCGAACCCCGGCACGGGCCCGTGAAGCTCGCCCAGGGTTTTGCCGATGGCGTCCTGGGCAGTGAAGAAGGACGGCGCGCACAGGCTGACCGCCGACAGACGCCAGGCGCCGTCCCGTTTTTCCATCAGGCACAGATCATCGGCCACGGCGCGGCTGGCCGTCAGCAGGGGCGGGCGCCCGTCATCAGGCGCGGCGACCCCGGCGGCGCGGACCATGGCCAGCACCTCCGCCTGCGCTGGCCGCGAGCCCGGACACTCTGCCCAGACAAAGGCCGGTTCGGCGGCGAACAGGGCGTCCTTGCGCGCCGCCGGATCCGGATCGCCACCCTCCAGCCACGCCTCAGGCGCGATCGGCCTCAGGCCGATGGCGAAGTCGTGGGGCTCGTCGGCATAGGACGCGTGTGGGACGAGTTGATACAACTTCGCTACTTATCCTTGTACTTGCGCCTGGGGCCTCGGGTCTCTAGCGTCGCGCGACTTTTCATAGGACCGGGGACAAGGCGTGACCATAGAGGCAGTGATCTGGGATTTCGGAGGCGTGTTCACGACCTCGCCGTTCGAGGCGTTCAACCGCTACGAGGCGCAGAACCGCCTGCCCAAGGACCTGATCCGCACGGTCAACGCAACCAACCCGGATCACAACGCCTGGGCCCTGTTCGAGCGCGCCGAGATTGACCGCCACGGCTTCGACCTGAAGTTCCTCGAGGAATCCACCAACCTGGGCCACCCGGTGCGCGGCGCCGACATCCTGCCCCTGTTGTCCGGCGACGTTCGACCCCGGATGGTCGAGGCCCTGAAGATTTGCAAGGCCCACTACAAGGTCGGCTGCATCACCAACAACATGGCCCAGGGCCACGGCCCTGGCATGTCGGCCACCGCCGACGGCGCGTCCAAGGCGAGCGGCATCATGGTGCTGTTCGACCAGGTGATCGAAAGCTCCAAGGCCGGCGTTCGCAAGCCCGACCCGCGAATCTATCAGATGATGTGCGAGGCCCTGAAGGTGGAGGCCGGCGCCTGCGTCTACCTCGATGACCTCGGGGTGAACTGCAAGCCGGCGGCCCAGCTGGGCATGCAGGCCATCAAGGTGGTCACGGAGGCCCAGGCCCTGGACGACCTGCAGCGGATCACTGGCCTGACCTTCCCCGCCGTCGCCACTGCCGACGCATGAGCCGGCCCGCCAGGATCGGCGCGACGGCCGCCCTGGCGCAGCTGGACGGATGGCGGGCCGCCGACGGCCGCGACGCCATCGTCAAGACCTTCAGGTTCGCGGACTTCAATGCCGCCTTCGGCTGGATGACCCGCATCGCCCTGGCCGCTGAAAAGCTCGACCATCACCCAGAGTGGTCCAATGTCTACAACCGCGTCGAGGTTCTGTTGGCGACGCACGACGTGGACGGGGTCAGTGACCTGGACGTGACCCTGGCCAAGATCATGGATGCCGCCGCGGGGTAGGCGTCCAGGGCGGCACCCTACTCCACCATCGTCCAATCCAGCGGTTCGCCGAATTTCAGGTCCCGCGCCGCCCTGCGCCCCAGCACCTGCGGCAAGTGCTTGGGCGCCAGGCCGTAGCCGGGGCGCACCGAACGCACATTGCCAGCCGTAAGCGCCTCGCCGGCCTTCACTGCCGCCGCCACATAGAGCGAGCGGCGATGCCCGGCGGCCGCGCGCTCGCTGCCCAGTTCGTCATAGGTTGCCCGCCCCAGCGCCCGCCAGGCGGCCTTGCAGTCGAAGACCAGGGCCTTGAATTCCGCCGGCTCCAGGGAGAACTCGGCATCGGGGCCGCCGTCGGCCCGGGCCAGGGTGAAGTGCTTCTCGATGATCGCCGCGCCCAGCGACACCGCCGCCACCGAGGCCGCCGTGCCGGGGGTATGGTCCGACAGCCCGGTCACCACCCCGAAGCGCGCGGCCAGGTCCGGCACCGTGCGGACGTTGGCTTCCTCGATGGGGGCCGGATAGGCGCTGACACAGTGAAGCAGGGCCACCCCCGGCGCGCCATTGGCCTGGGCCGTCTGAAGCGCCTCGCCCATCTCGGCCAGGCTGGCCAGTCCCGTGGAGATGATCATCGGCTTGCCGCACCGCGCGACACGGGCGATCAGCGGCAGGTCCACGGCCTCGAAACTGGCGATCTTGTAGGCTGGCGCGCCCAGGCCCTCGAGCAGCTCCACCGCCGTCTCGTCGAAGGGGGTGGAGAACAGGGTCACCCCGGCTTCGCGCGCCCGCTGGAACAGGGCGGCGTGCCACTCATAGGGGGTGAAGGCCTCGGCATAGAGGTCGTGCAGGGTGCGTCCCGCCCAGGGGCCGGTCTCTATCCGGAAGTCCGGACCGTCGCTGTTCAGGGTGATGGTGTCGGCGGTGTAGGTCTGCAGCTTGATGGCGTCGGCGCCGGTGGCGGCGGCCGCGTCGATCATGCGCAGCGCCCGCTCCAGGCTGCCGTTGTGATTGCCCGACAGCTCGCAGATCACATAGGGCTCGTGGTCCGGGCCGATGGCGCGGCCGGCGATGGCGAATCCCCTGTCGGCCCTGGTGCTCACGCGTTGATCCCCAAGGCGGCGGCCAAGGCGTCGACCACGCGGTCGACGTCGTCGTCCAGCATGGCCGGATAAAGGGGCAGCGACAGGCAGCGGTCGTACCAGGCCGCCGCGCCCGGCAGGGCCAGTTCACCATAGCGCTGGCGATAGTAGGGCTGGGTGTGCACCGGGATATAGTGCACCTGGCTGCCCACCCCCTTGGCCTTCAGCGCCTCGACCACCGCGGCGCGGCTGCGTCCCGCGGCTTCGAAGTCGATCAGGACGGTCATCAGGTGCAGGGTTGGGTCAGACCACGACTCGGTGAAGGCGGGCCTGACCATGGGCGCCAGGCCAGCCAGCCGGGCAGCGTAGCGGGCAGTCAGGTCCCGGCGTCGGGCGGCGAAGGCGTCCAGTTTCTTCAACTGCGAGATTCCCAGCGCGCAGAGCACATCAGGCAGGCGATAGTTGAAGCCGATCTCCGGCATCTCGTACCACCACGGCTCCGCGCCCTCGGGGCGGATCATGCCGTGTGAGCGCAACAGTTTCAGCCGGTCGGCCAGGGCGGCCGAGGCGGTGGTCACCATGCCCCCTTCGCCGGTGGCGATGGTCTTCACCGGGTGGAACGAGAAACAGGCCAGGGCCGCCTGGCTGCCGTCACCGACAATCCAGTCATCTGCGCCCAGGCCCCGCGTCCTGGAACCCAGGGCGTGGCAGGCGTCTTCCAGCACCACGGCCCCGGCCTCCTCGGCGATCTGGGCCATGGCCGGCAGATCGCAGACCTCGCCGCGCAGATGCACCGGCATCACCGCCGCCACGCGCCGATCGCCCACCCGCGCCAGGGCCATTTCCAGGGTCTCGGGGGTCATCACCCCGGTGTTGGGATCCACGTCGGCGAACACCACCTCCGCGCCGACGTAGCGGGCGGCGTTGGCGGTGGCCAGGAAGGTGATCGACGGAACGACGCACACATCTCCTTCGCCGATCTCCAGGGCCAGCATGGCCAGGTGCAAGGCCGCCGTACCATTGGCGCAGGCCACGGCATGCGGCGCCCCCACCTTGTCAGCGAAGGCGCGCTCGAAGGCGTCCACGGTGGGGCCGGTGGTCAGGAAATCCGCGCGCAGGGCCTCGGCCACCGCGGCGATGTCGTCGTCGTCGATGCTCTGGCGTCCGTAGGGCAGGAAGGCCTCAGCCAATCGCTTCCTTCTCCGCGATCATGGCGATCAGTTCGCTGTTGGTCAGCCACCAGGCGTTGGTGTCACTGGCGTAGGAGAAATCCTCGCCCACCGCGCCGGAGGCGAACGGCTCGCGCGGATATTCCACGAAGGCCGGCTCGATGGCGTAGCGGTCGCCCAGGTCCACGGTGGAGCGGGCGTCGTCGGCGCTGATCATCATCTCATGCAGCTTCTCGCCCGGCCGGATGCCCACCACCTCGATGCCGGCCTCGCTCGACATGGCGCGAACCAGTTCGGTCATCTTCATTGACGGGATCTTCGGCACGAACACCTCGCCGCCGCGCATGGTGGTCAGGGTCGACAGCACGAAGTCGACACCCTCGTTCAGGGTGATCCAGAACCGCGTCATGCGGATGTCGGTGATCGGCAGGGCCTTGGCGCCGCGGGCCAGCATGCCCTGGAAGAACGGCACCACGCTGCCGCGGGATCCCACCACATTGCCATACCGCACCACTGAGAACCGGGTGCCGATGTCGCCGGACAGATTGTTGGCCGCCACGAAGGTCTTGTCGGAGGCCAGTTTGGTGGCGCCATAGAGGTTGATGGGATTGCAGGCCTTGTCGGTGCTCAACGCCACGACCTGGCTCACCCGGTTGCTCAGGCACGCCCAGACCACGTTCTCCGCCCCCATGATGTTGGTGGCGATGCATTCGCTGGGATTGTACTCCGCCGCCGGCACCTGCTTCAGCGCCGCGGCGTGTATGACGATATCAACGCCGCGCAGGGCCAGCGTCAGGCGCTGCCGGTCGCGGACGTCGCCCAGAAAGAACCGCATCTTGCCCACCACCTCGGCGGGGAAACGCTCGCGCAGATCGATCTGCATCTCGTGCTGCTTCAATTCGTCGCGCGAATAGACGATCACCTTGCGCGGCGAATGGCGGGCCAGGACGGTCTCGATGAAGCGCCGGCCAAACGAGCCAGTGCCCCCGGTGACCAGGATCACCTTGCCATCCAAATCAAGGTCTTGCGGCGAAAATCGGCCCAAGGCTGGGCTCCTGTTGTGGTGTTGTCCCCTGTTCTGCGCCGCTTCGTGTAAAGAGAGCGTCAACCACGTTTGGGCTCATCATCCGCCATGCGCCGACGCCATCTCATACTGACCCTTGGGGCCGGACTTGGCCTGCTGGCCGCCGCGGCCTGCGCCCCAGCCCAGGCCGGCGAGGTGCGCAAGAAGGGTGGCGGCGAAACCTTCATCCAACTTCAGACCCTCACCGCCACGGTGATCCGGTCCGACGGGCGGCGCGGGGTGATGACCCTGGAGGCGGGGGTGGACGTGCCCGACGACGCCCTGCGCGAGCGGGCCAATGAATCGACGCCCCGCCTGCGCGCCGCCTTCGCCCAGGTGCTGCAGATCTACGCCACCGGCCTGCCCGGCGGCGGCGTCCCCAACGCCGACTACCTGTCCCGCCAGTTACAGCAGGCCACCGACCAGGTGCTGGGCCGCCCCGGGGCGAAGCTGCTGCTGGGTACGATTTTGATGAACTGAGGCGAGAGTTGGCGAACGCCGCTCGCTTGACTGAATCGCCCGACCCGCCTAGCTTCACCTCGTCCCCAAATTCGGAAAGGAGGGCCAGATGACCATTTCGTATGTAACCGCCCTCCCGCGCATCGCCGTGAAAACGCCGCCCATGCGCCCCGCCGACCGGCACTGCTGACCTAGGAGCTTCTCCCCGGTCGGCGCCTTCCAGGCCCTCCGACCCAGGACGACTTCCTTGCCCTTCTTCAGCACCCGGAATCCCAGGATTCCATTTCCCCCATTGAGTCTCGCCGCGCCGGAATGCCGCGCGCCCGGCCCAATCCATTGCTTTTCCAACGGACGGTTCCGATGAGCATCGCCATCGAAGACGACGACGACGAGTCGCGCCCTCGCATTCTCAGCAACACCCAGATCCTGGGCTACATCGCCCGCCACTGGCTGGCCGAGCCGGTGCGCTTTGGCCTGATCATGGTGCTGATCGTGGCGGGGGCGTTCTGCGACCTGACCATCCCCTGGGCCACCCGGGGGTTGATGAACGCCGTGTCGGACAAGGCCCACCTCAGCCACCTGGCGTGGCGCGCCTGGGCCGGGCTGTCGGCCCTGTATCTGCTGTTCTACGCCACCCGCTCCAGCACCTTTCGGGTGATGAACGGCTTCTACAGCCGGATCATGGCGCGGATGGTCAAGGAGGGCTTCCAGAAGGTGCAGTCCTTTTCCACCGACTGGCACGCCTCCAACTTCGCCGGCGCCACGGTGCGGCGGGTCTCGCGGGCCATGTGGGGCTATGACAGCGCCTCGGACGCCCTGCTGCTGATGCTGATCCCGACCCTGATCGTGATGACGGGGCTGGCGATCTCCATGGGCCTGCGCTGGTGGTGGGTGGGCGTGTTCGTGGGCGCGGTGGTCGGCGCCTTCGCGGTCTACAATGTGGTCCTGTCGGTGAAGTACATCCGCCCGGCTAACCTGGCGTCCAACGCCTTGGATTCCCGGATCGGCGCGGCACTGGCCGACGCAATCGGAGCCAATCCGGTGGTCAAGGGATTCGGGGCGGAGATACGCGAAGAAGCCCGCTTCGCCCGCACGGTGGACGCCTGGCGAGTGGCGGTGAACCGTACCTGGGACCGCTTCAACATCGTCGGCGTGGGCCAGAACGTCTTCGTCTTCATCCTGCAGGCGGGTCTGACCGGCATGCTGGTCCTGCAGTGGGATCGGGGCCAGGCGACGGCGGGGGACGTGGCCTTCGCCATCACCTCCTTCATCGTCATGGCCGGCTACATGCGGAACTTCAGCGAGATCACCCGCATGCTGCAAAAGGGCCTGGACGACACCATGGACGTGGCGGCCTACATGAAGACCCCGCCGCAGCTGGCCGACCGGTCCGAGGCGGAAAACTTCCGCGGCGAACTGGGCGAGATCGCCTTCGACAAGGTCACCTTCGGCTACGACAGCCAGGCCGGCGCCCTCTACCAGGACTTCAGCCTGGTGATCGCGCCGGGCGAACGGGTGGCCCTGGTCGGCCCCACGGGGTCTGGCAAGTCCACCTTCGTCAAGCTGGTCCAGCGCCTGTACGACCTGCACGATGGGCGGATCCTGATCGACGGCCAGGACATCAGCCATGTCCAGCAGGTGGACCTGCGGCGCTCCATCGCCGTGGTGCCCCAGGACCCGGCGCTGTTCCACCGCTCCATCGCGGAGAACATCGCCTATGCCCGGCCGGACGCCACGCCCGAGGAGGTCGCCCTAGCGGCCCGCCGGGCGCGGGCGCACGACTTCATCGCGCGCCTGCCCATGGGCTACGAAACGGCGGTGGGCGAGCGAGGAGTGAAGCTGTCGGGCGGGGAACGTCAGCGGGTGGCTATCGCCCGGGCCTTCCTGGCGGATGCGCCGATCCTGGTGCTGGACGAGGCCACGTCATCCCTGGACGTGGAGACCGAACTCCAGGTCCAAGCGGCGATGGAGGAGCTGATGATGGGCCGCACCACCATCGTCATCGCCCACCGCCTGTCCACCATCCGCGGCGCCGACCGGATCCTGGTCTTCGACCGGGGCCGTATCGTCGAGGAAGGCCGCCATGGCGACTTGGTCCGGCGCGGCGGGGCCTACGCCCGCCTGCACGCTGTAACGGAGGGAACGGCCGGGCCCCTTAGGGCCTAGTCCGGGCCTAGCTGGCGGAGGCGGAGGCGCCTTCCGAGTTGGCCTGCGGCGCATCCGCGTCGCGGGCCGCCCAGAGGGCGTGGCAGTAGGCGGCCCCGGCCTTGTCGGCCTCGATGGCCACCAGATCGGCGCTGCCGTTGGAAAGGGTGACCAACATGGTGTGGCCATCGGCCAGGCGCAGGCGCGCCGGACCGCGCTTTGCGGTGCGCGGGTTGAACACCCCTTCGATCTCGCCAGTGGCGATTTCGCTGATGCCGCGCTGGATGACGCCGATCTGGTAGGTCACCGGCACCGCCGCGCCCGCCGCCAGCAAGGTTCCCTTGTCGCGAAGGGTGCCGATCAGTTTGAACGCAACGGAACGATTATTGGCCATGGTCAACCTGCATTGGCGCCGCCTCGAGGAGTGGTCGCCAACACGTGCGGCGCGCGTCGGTTGGCGGACTCGCCGGCGGATCAGCCGGCCTCATAGATATCGGTCGCCGCGCGCCGGCCCAGCCAACCGGGCTAGAATCGACGCGGCGGCGACATGGCGTTTCGGATGGCGTCCATAACCTTGGACCAGAAGCGGCCATCCGAGATCGGAAGCCTCGTCGGACCGAGAAAGAGAATGGGGCGACGTCGCTTCATAGGCCACCTTACACCATTTTCGCCGTCGCGGGGGTTTCATCGACATCCAGCCTGCCGACTCCGCCGCGCGCCCGCGCCAGGATCGGGGCTGGGTGAGGCTTCCAGGGTTTGCCAAGGCGAGATCGGCGTTGTTATTCCGCCGCCGCCGCGACCCCCGCGCGACCCCACACGGCGGCTTCCGCCGGGCTGAACCAGGCCAAGCCGTCGCCCCAGTCATAGGCCACGGCGTCGTTGGGTGCTTGGGCGTCGGCGCCGCACAGCACCTCGAGTTCCTTGGCCGTCAGCACCCGCCACGCCGCCAGGGCCTCGGCGGGCGAGGCGTCCGGGCGAGGGTCGGCCGTCGCGCCCGGCGCGGCCGCCTCCAGGGCGTCCACATAGGCGTCGTAGGGCGCCCAGCCGGGCACGGTGTGCTCGCCGCCTGGTCCCCGGAAGATCAGGGTCGGGAAGTCGTAGCGGTCGCGGCCGTCGGAATGGCGCATGACCCCGGCCATGGGAGCGTCGCTCTTGAACGCCCGAACGAAGTCATTGGGATTGCGCGCCTCTTCCCAGTCGCGGCGATAGGCGGTGTCGACCTCGGGCCGGGCCATGTCAGCGCGCCATCGGGGGATGTCCAGGTCCGTGATGCCGCCGGCGAGGGCGGCGAACTCATCCTCGGTCTGCGCCCCGCGGCCGAACAGGAAGATCGATTCCCGCATCCGCCGCAGCACCCGTTGCGCCGCGGTCTCCGACTGCAGCTGCGCCGCCTTGAAGGCCCTGCCGGCCGGATCGGTGGAGCTGAGCATGACGTGCATGGGCTTGGGATAGGGCATGCCGGTCAGGGCCGTGACGCGCTTCCAATAGTCGGACATCGGCTTGGCCGCGCCCTCGCGGGTCCATCCTTCGCGCGATGTGGTCAGGTCTCCCGCCAGGCCGCCCATGACCGTGCGCCACGCCAGGCGATGGCCGTGCCGCCAGCGCAGACGGCGGAAGATCGGCTCCGCCCCCCAGGCCACCGAACATAGGGGATCGGTATATTCGACGACCTCGACCTTGGCGGCGTCCATGGCGTTTGGCTTCCCTGTTTTGGCGGGTATCAAGACACAGGCGGCCTGGCGGGGCCAGGGCTGTCACATGGCCGAGATGCCGCCGTCCAGCTTCAGCTCGGCGCCGGTCATGAACTTGCTCTCGTCGCTAGCCAGGTAGAGGGCGGCGTTGGCGATGTCGTCCGGTTCGCCGATATGGCCCAACGGCACCTGCCGGCCCAGCTTGGCGTCGGCTTCTTCCTTGCCGAACATCTGCCGGATCGGGTCGAGGATCGGGGTGTCGATATACGTGGGGTGGATGGAGTTGGAGCGGATATCCAACCCTTGCTTGGCGCAGTGCAGGGCGATGCCCTTGCTTAGCAGCCAGACCCCCGCCTTGGAGGCATTATAGACCGGCGAGTTGTGCGCCGCGATCAGGCCGGCGATGGACGAGATGTTGATGATCGAGCCCGGCTGGTTGTCGCGCAGGTACTTCAGCGCGTGCTTGCTCCCCAGGAACACCGAGTCGACATTGACGCTCATCACCAGCTTCCAGTCTTCCAGGCTGAGCTGCTCGATATTGCCCCCGCGCGAGATGCCGGCGTTGTTGATCAGCACCGAGATGCCGCCCATGGCCGCGTCGGCCTCTTCCAGGGCGTAGATCCACTGTGCCTCATCGGTGACGTTCAGGGGGAAGGCGAAAGCGGTTCCCGGCCCCCAGGCGGCGTCAATCTCGGCCGCCACGGCCTTGGCGCCGTCCAGGTTGATGTCGGCCAGGGCCACCTTGGCGCCCTCGGCGGCCAGCTTGCGGGCCATGGCCGATCCCAGGCCCCCGGCCCCGCCGGTGATGAAGGCCTTCTTGCCGGCCGCGCGGACGCCCCTGGTCGCCATGGTCATCTCTCCCCGAAATTCAAACGTTGGTTTGAACCCTAGCGGATTCTGGAGAACGAGCCAGGGGAGTTCACGGCGATGCAGTCCTTCAAGACCGATCGGACCGGGTCTTTTGATCAGGCCCTCGGGAAATCCGGGCGCCCTTACTGCTGGCGGCCGATGTCCAGGTCCTGGTTCGTGGGCGCCTTGCCGTTGTTTTCCTGGATCAGCTTGCGCAGGCCCGCATCGATGGTCTCGCGCTGGCCAGGCAGGAAGATGGGATAGCGGAAACCGTTCTGGGTGCTGGACGAACTCACCGAGGCGTCGTCGGCGGTGATGAAGAAGCTCTGATAGGCCCCGACCACAACGCGCTCTTCCTGCAGGTGCAGACCCTCGATCTGGGCGGCGCAGCTGTCCAGGTTGGCGACATTGCGCGAGATGACCTCGAAGCGGGGCTTACCAGCCTTGCCCAGAACTTCGCGCCAGCACACCCCCTTGTCGGTGGGCGCGTCCGGTTCGCTGGAACAGGCGGTCAAGGCCGAGCCAGCCACGCCAAGCAGCAGGAGAAGGGCGAGAGAGCGGAGGATGGCGGCCTCGGGGCTGGGAGGACCAGAAGCGATCCCACGCCGAATACCTAGGGGCCTGCCCGCCCGAAGTCCATGCCGCCTCTAAGCGGCCATCCCGGCCATCTGCAGCATGTCGCGGACCCACGTCAGGGTCTCGGGGGCCTTGACGAAGTGAGCCCGGGCCTCGTCGGTTTTCAGCAGCTTCATCACCGCCGCACGGGCGCGGTCCGCCGCGGGGCCAAGTGGGGCGGCGTCGCCGGCAGCCAGCTTCAGCAGCATGGTCAGCCGGTGGATCACCGGGGCATGGGCGGCGATCAGGGCGTTGCACAAGTGGCTGTCGGCCTCCACCTGACCGCCCAGTTCACCCAGCTTGGCGCTCAGCGGCTCCAGGTCCTCGGGGACCAGGCCGCAGCGATGCAGCGCCTTTTGCAGCGCGGCCAGGGCGGCCAGACGCGTGGCCGGCGAGTCCGGCCCATAGCGCATGTCCTTTTCCAGCTTCAGGGCGTTTACCGCCGTGGAAAGCCAGCGCGCCGCCTGCCGCTTGTTGGCGCTGCCGATGACGTTCTCCACCAGCTTGATCAGAGCCTCGACCTCTTCCCGCGCAGAGGCGTTGTGACCGAGGTAGGCGTCAACAAATTCAGCCGTCACCAGCATCTTCGAGCGGTTGGCAAAGGCCTCTTGCACGTCTTCCGGCGGCAGCAGCTTGCCCGTCGCCGCCGCCAGCGCCATGGCCAAGGCCCGCAAAAGCTCGATCTCGTCAACGGGGCTGGAGGGCCGCAACCGCCGGGGACCGTTCAGCTCGGCCAGAACCCGCTTGGCCACGGCGATCCGCGCGCCGGCGAAAGGCGGCTCATCCAACCAGGCGGCCAGGCGGGAGGCGGCGCCCACCAGGGGCGGCATGATCTGCGCCACGCTGGGTTCGGCGGCGATCAGGCGGTCCACCGTATCGTGCGCCGCCAGCCGGGTCATGGCCGCCAGCCGGGCGCCCAGGTCCAGTTTGGCGCCCAGCAGGTCCACCAGGCCGGCGTTGGATTCCAGGATCTCTGACAGCGGCTGGCCGATGACATGAAAGGCCAGCGACCGCGCCGGCTCGCGCAGCGGGGCGCTGTCCGCCAAGTCCAGCAGACAGCCGACCTTGGCCTCCCAATCCGTGGCCTTGGCGATGCTGGCGGCGACGCCGGCGCCCAGCAGGTAGCCGCGGTCCGGATCGTCCAACAGGCGCTCGGTGGCGGCCGCGAAGCCTTCCTTGGCAAAGTCGGGCAGGACGCCGCGACGGCTATCCTTCAGGATCCGCTCGATGGTCCGCTCGGCGAGCGTCTGGAAAGCGCGCATCAGTTCGTGCACCGACAGACCTCGGGCCTGGGCCTCGGGAACGGCGATCTTCTGGATGGCGTGCTGCAGGTCGGTGCCCGAGGCGTCCAGCCGCTCAGCCAGATCCGGCCGGTGCAGCAGTTCGAACGGCGTCGCCTTCTGCCGCTGCAGCCAGCCCTCCAGGAGGCGGCCGATCCGGTCGCGGGCGTGAGCCGAATAGAGATCACTAGGCGCCACGCACAGCGGCTCGCGGTTCTCGATTACCTTCTTGGGCTTGGTGGTGGCGACCTCGCCTTTGGTGAGGATCGTCGTGCTCTTGAACTCGCCGGTCTCGGAATCGAATGCTTCCTTGGTCACGCGAACGGCGGCCACCTTGTGGTCCGCCAGCAGCTGTTCGGCGGTGTACACCACCTGCTCGCGGCTCTCCGACGCCATGTCGAGAACCCAGGGCGAGGCCGGCTGTCGCCGTGTGAACAGCTCGAAGTGGACCTCACTGGCCGACATGCGTCGCTTCCAACCCCCAAGGTATGAGCAGTGAGCGTGCCTCATTAAGCTTAAGACGGTCTTGCAATCGGTAACATCCGGCCCAATTGAGGCCACGGTCGCGGAACAAGTCACGGGGGTTCCGCTCTTCTATGGTAGAGGCGGAGTGTCGATCGTCCCTGGTCGACCCGAAATTCCGCGACAAGGACTCCAAGGTATTCGATGGCGAACATAACTCTGGTGGATGATGACGAGAACATCGTCGCCTCTGTCTCCCTGGCTTTGGAGAGCCACGGCCACACGGTGAAAGCCTATTTCGACGGTGCTTCGGGGTTGGCCGCTCTGGAAAGCAACCCGCCGGACCTCGCGATCCTGGACGTCAAGATGCCACGCATGGACGGCATGGAGGTCCTGCGCCGCCTGCGCCAGACCACCGAGGTGCCGGTGATCATCCTCACCTCCAAGGACGAGGAGATCGACGAGATTCTTGGCTTCAATCTCGGCGCCGATGACTACATCCATAAGCCGTTCAGCCAGCGCCTGCTGATCGAACGGGTGAAGGCGGTGCTGCGCCGGGCCGGGCCGGACGAGTCCGATCCCTCCTCCCCCGCCGGCTCCGTGGCGGCCCCCGGCTCCAAGGCGATCAAGCGCGGCCGCCTGACCCTCGACCCGGCACGCCACGACTGCCTGTGGGACAATCGTCCGGTGCGCCTGACGGTGACCGAATTCCTGCTGCTACAATCGCTGGCCCAGCGTCCCGGCTTCGTGAAGAGCCGCGACAACCTGATGGACGCGGCCTACGACGATCAGGTCTATGTCGACGACCGCACCATCGACAGCCATATCAAGCGCATGCGCAAGAAGTTCCGCCAAGTCGATCCGGAGTTCGATTCCATCGAAACCCTGTATGGCGTTGGCTACCGATACCGCGAAGTCTGAGGGCGAACGGCGGCCGGAACGGACCGCCGGGCGACCCTTGGCGCGCTCGCCCCTCCGCGGCGTGTGGCCCGTCGGCTCGCGCCTGGGACGGCTGATCGTCACCCTCAACCTGCTGGCCCTGATCATCCTAGTCGGCGGGGCCTTGGTGCTGAACGAACTGCGCCGCGGCCTGGTGAACGCCCGCATGGAAAGCCTGCAGCTGCAGGGCCAAGTGATCGCTAATGTGATCGACCAGACCGCCACCGTGGGTGAGCCGGAACCCTCGCTTGAGGCTGACACCGCCGCCAACGTGCTGCAGACCCTGTTCATTCCCCGCGCCCAGCGGGTGCGGCTGTTCGATTCCGAAGGCCACGTCCTGGCCGATTCCTTTGTGGTCGCCGACCGGGTGGAGACCAGCCCCCTGCCGCCTGCCCGCAAGGCCGGCGACAGCGACTTCACCTTTGACCTTGGCTTCCATAAGCCCACCCGTAACCAGGACGCCGCCCGCCAGGCCCTGTCTGCGGAGGTGAGTCGCGCCCTGCGCGGCGAAAGCGCCAGCGGCATGCGCCTTTCCGACAGCGGCAGGCGCGTGGTCTCTGTGTCGATCCCGATCATGCATGTCCGCGCCGTACTCGGCGTCCTGACGCTGGAGGCCGGCGACGTCGATGAGATCATCGCCGCCGAACGCGCCGCCCTGATCCCCTTCGCCCTGGTGGCCATGGGGGTGACCCTGCTGTCGTCCCTGATGCTGACCCAGCTCATCGCCCGGCCGATCATGCGCCTGGCCTCCGCCGCCGACCGGGTGCGGCTGTCGCGGGCCCGGGCCATCGACCTGCCGGACCTGGCCACCCGCCAGGACGAGATCGGCGACCTGACCCGCTCGCTCACCGACATGACCCAAGCCCTGTCCGACCGTATCGACGCCATCGAGCGCTTCGCCGCCGACGTGGCGCACGAGATCCGCAACCCCCTGACCTCGATCCGCTCGGCCACCGAAACCCTTGAACTGGTCACCGGCGACGTTCCCCGCGAACGGCTGATGCGGATCCTGAAACAGGACGTCAGCCGCCTGGACCGGCTGATCACCGACATCTCCAACGCCTCGCGCCTGGACGCAGAGCTGTCGCGGGAATCGCCGCGGCCGCTGGATCTGGAAAAGATCATCGCCGATATCGCCGCCTTCTACGACGCCACCACCCGAGAGGGGGACGCCCGTGTCCGCTTCGTGCCCACCGCCGTCAACGAGCCCCTGCGCGTCCAGGGCCGCGAAGGCCCCCTGGGCCAGGTGTTCCGCAACCTGATCGACAACGCCCGCTCGTTCAGCCCGCCCGGCGGCGAGGTGCGGGTCAGTCTGTCGCGGCAGAAGAACGAGATCATCGCGGTGGTGGACGACGACGGCCCCGGCATGCCCGTCGACAATCTCGAGACCGTGTTCGAGCGATTCTACACAGCCCGCCCCAAGGGCACGGCTTTCGGCGGTAATTCCGGTCTGGGCCTTTCCATCGCCCGCCAGATCGTCGAGGCGCACAACGGCCGCATCTGGGCGGTGAACCGGGAAGAGGACGGCAAGGTGACGGGCGCGCGCTTCAGCGTCGCTCTGCCCGCCGCCTAGAGGAGTGTGACTGAACAGATGACCGTCACTCCCGAAACACCCCGCTTCGAGATCCGCCACGCCGGCCTGCTGGCCCTGCGCCTGAACGGCCATTGGCGCGGCGCCCTGATCGAAGGCCCCTCTGGCTCGGGCAAAAGCGACTTGGCCCTGCGCGCCCTGGACGCCGGTTTCCGCCTGGTCGCCGATGACCGCACGGTGATCTTCCGCTCTAGCGGCCGCCTGTTTGGCCGCGCGCCGGCGCCTCTGGCGGGGCTGATTGAGTGCCGAGGGGTCGGCGTCCTGCCCGCCCCGACCCTGGATTTTGCTGAAATCCTGCTTTTGGTGCGGTGCGAAACCACGTCGCAGGCGGTGGAGCGGATGCCGCCGGTTGAGCACGAATCCTTGCTGGGTAAGGCGGCGGCGGTGCTCCACCTGTGGCCGTTTGAGCTCTCCGCCCCCGCGAAACTGCGTCACGCCCTTCAGACTATTGGACGCGGCGAACAAGAGGCGTATCAAGCCACCCTTGCGCCGCCCAGAAGGCGCTTGGGGGCTTAAGGGATTTCCCTTTTGAGGCATCTGGCATGATTGGGCTCGTGATCGTAACGCACGGGCGGCTGGCCGAAGAATTCGTCTACGCCATGGAGCATGTGGTGGGTCCGCAGACCGCGGTCACCGCCATATGCATCGGGCCGGACGATGACATGGAGCGCCGGCGGCGGGACATTCTGAAGGCGTGCGACGCTGTGGACTCCGGTGAGGGAGTCATCCTGCTCACCGACATGTTCGGCGGCACGCCCTCCAACTTGGCCATCTCGGTGATGGAGCAGACCAAGGCCGAGGTCATTGCCGGGCTGAACCTGCCCATGCTGATCAAGCTGGCCTCCCTGCGCACCCGCGAACCCTTGGCGACCTGCGTCGCCCACGCCCAGGAGGCGGGCCGCAAATACATCTCCGTGGCCTCCTACGTACTGGCCGGCGAGAAGTGACGGCCACGCGCACGGTCGAGATCGTCAATGAGCGCGGCCTGCACGCCCGCGCCTCGGCGAAGTTCGTCAAACTGGCCTCCAGCTTCGACGCCGAGATCCTGGTCTCCAAGGACGACAACACCGTCGACGCCCGCTCGATCATGGGCCTGATGATGCTGGCCGCCGGCATCGGTTCCCACATCGACATCAAGGCCGAGGGCGCCGAGGCCGCCGCCGCCGTCGAAGCCCTGGTCGACCTGGTGGAAAATCGCTTCGAGGAAGAGCGGTAGGCGCGCGCGGCGCCTGCCTACTCCGCCAACGCCTCCACGAGCCGGGCCATGAACGCCGCGCCCAGTTGCATCTGGACCAGGTCCACATATTCATCCGGCTGGTGCGCCTGGTCGATGGAGCCGGGGCCACAGAGGATGGTTGAAAAGCCGCCGTTCTGGAACTGCCCGGCCTCCGAGGCATAGGACACCACCCGCGCCGGTCCGTTGTCGCCGGTCAGGCGGCGGGCGAAGGCCTCGGCCGCGCCGCCCTGCTCGGGGCGAAAGGCGGGCACGTGGCTCAGGTGCTTCACCGTCACCCCGCACTTCGGGAACCGGGCTTTCAGCGACGCGTCCGTGGCCCGCGCCAGCTCAAGGAACCCGGCGATGGTCGCCTGGGGATCGACGCTGGGCGGGCAGCGAAGGTCGAACAGGATGCGGCACTGCCGGGCCAGAATATTGCCCGCCGTGCCACCGCCCATCCGGCCGATAGTCAGGGTGGCGTGCGGCGGGTGGAAAGGTGACCCGGGCGGCGGATGCGCTTCCAGCCGCCTGGCCAGGTCCGCCAGATGCGCCAGCAGCGGGATGGCCTCCATATTGGCGGAGACGCCCAGGTGGGTCTGGGCGGAGTGCGCCTCGTGCCCGGTGATTGTCACCTGCCAAGCGTCGATACTCTTATGGCCCTGCACCGCCTGCATCATCGTCGGCTCGCCGACCACCGCCAGGGCGGGGCGGGGCAGTTCGCGGGCGATCACCTCGATCATCCGCGGCGCGCCAAAGCAGCCGATCTCCTCGTCGTAGGAAAAGGCCAGGTGGGCCGGCCGCTTCAGCGGCGCGGCCAACAGGTCCGGCACGGCGGCCAGGGCCAGGGCCAGAAACCCCTTCATGTCGCAGGTCCCGCGCCCGAACAGCCGCTCGCCCCGTCGGACCAGGGCGAAGGGCTCCGAGGTCCAAGGCTGGCCCTCCACCGGCACCACGTCGGTATGGCCCGACAACACGACCCCGCCCTCGACGCTGGGCCCTACAGTGGCCAACAGATTGGCCTTGCCGCCGTCGTCGCTGACGATCCGCCGTGAGGCGACCCCGTGGCTCTTCAGATAGTCCTCGACCCAGGCGATCAGGGCCAGGTTCGACAGGCTCGAGGTGGTGTCGAAGGCCACCAGCGTCTGCAGAATCCCGGTCGCCCGGGCCAGCAGGTCCGCCGAGGTCGCCGTCGACGTGGCCTGCGGCATCAGGCCCGGCCGATGGAGGATTCGTCGGGCAGGACGCCGATCAGCTCCAGCTTGAACACCAGCACGCTGCCGGGCGGGATCTGGCCGCCGTCCTGGTCGCCGTAGCCCAGGTCCGGCGGCACCCACAGGGTCCACTCGTCCCCTGGCCGCATCAGTGGCAGGGCCTCCATCCAACCCTGCACCAGCCCGCGCAGGGGCATCACCGCCGGCACGCCGCGGGCATAGGAGGAATCGAACACCTCCCCGTCGGTAAGCTTGCCCTCGTAGTCGACCTTGATCTCGTCCCCGGGCTTGGGGTGCAGCCCCTCGGGCGGCCCCGAATGGACGATCTGGTATTGCAGACCCGACTTGGTCATCACCACGCCCGGCGTCTTGGCGTTCTTTTCCATGAAGGCCTTGGCCACGCTGGGCGGCACAGCCGCCGGCTTCTTCTTGCCGCAGGCGGACAGGGCCAGGGGGGCGAGGCAGAGAGCGCCGAGCAGGGTCAGGCGTCGAGTGATGGCCATGATCAGACCGTCTTGGGCGGGTAACCCGCCGCGCGCAAGGCGTCCATGATCTCCTGGGTGTGCTGGGCGTCGCGGGTCTCGATCATGATGTCGAACTCAGCGCCCTTGGCCGGCACATCCAGGGCCAGGCGGTTGTGCGCCACCTCCAGGATGTTGGCCCCCATGCCGCCCACCACCGACGACACCGTCGCCAGCAGCCCGGGCCGGTCGTCGCCGACGATGCGCAGGGACACCAGCCGCTGGGCCCGCACCAGTTCGCGGGTCAGCACCGAGGCCAGCAGGCGCGGATCGATGTTGCCGCCGGTGATCACCAGGCCGCAGACCTTGCCCCGGAACCGCTCCGGATAGGCCAGCATGGCGCCCAGGGCGGCCGCCCCGGCCCCCTCGGTCACCGTCTTCTCGACATTGCAGTACAGCGCGATGGCCCGCTCGAAGAACGGCTCGTCCAGCAGCAGCACATCCTCGATCAGGGGCCGGGCGACACCGAAGGTCAGCTTGCCGATCTCCTTCACCGCGATGCCCTCGGCGATGGTCTGGCCGCCGGACGCCGCGTTCAGCCCCCGCATCCGCGAGGTGAACGAGGGATACATGGCCGGCTCGACGCCGATCACCTGCACGTCCGGCTTGATCGCCTTGATCGCCGTGGCCATGCCCGAGATCAGGCCGCCGCCGCCAATAGGGATCGGCACGACTTCCAGATGCGGCACGTCCTCCAGCAGTTCCAGCCCCACCGTGCCCTGGCCGGCCATGACGTCGTAATCGTCGAAGGGATGCACGAACACCTGGCCGCGCTCTTCGCGCAGGGCCAGGGCCAGGGCGTAGGCGGCGTCGAAATTGTCGCCGTCCATGACCACCTCGGCGCCATAGTCGCGGGTTTGCTGCACCTTGATGAAGGGGGTGCCGCGGGGCATGACGATGGTCACCGGAATGCCCAGCCGCTGGCCATGGTAGGCTAGGCCCTGGGCATGGTTTCCGGCCGAGGCCGCGATGACGCCGCGGGCGCGTTCCTCAGCGTTCAGTTGCGCCAGCTTGTTCAGGGCGCCGCGCTCCTTGTAGGAGGCGGTGAACTGCTGGTTCTCGAATTTCACCCACACCTCGGCGCCCGTAATCTCCGACAGGGTCTTGGAGTGTCGGCAGGGCGTGCGTTCGATGTGGCCGGCCAGCCGGGTGGCGGCGGCTTTGATGTCGTCGAGGATCAGGGTCATGTCGGGGAGGGTTCGCGGAAAGGGGCGCAACCTAGAGCCTGTCCTGGTTTGATGGAACCATCAAATCAGGAAGAACGGGTTCGATTCTCTGGTTTGCGCGCACGATTTAAGGTTTTGTCGCGCCGGCGAACTCATCGCGCTCTGGCGAGGCGGCGCCTACCGCAATCCGCGCAGCACATCGAGCCGCCGCATGGCCTTGCCCGGCAGGGCAGAGACGCGGCCCAGGGGCAGGGCCTCGGCCGCCTGGCGCAGGCCGTACTCTGCCCCGCGCACCAGGGCGGCGGGGGACGGCACGCCGACGAAGCCGTGGCTCAGGCCCTGTTGGTGGTTGGCAAGCTCGCGCTTGAACCGATAGTCGCCCTGGCCCAGGTCCAGTCGCTGATAGGGGGTGGCGTCCATCCAGCGCAATATGTCCTGGAACAGCAACATCCCTGGCGAATAGCGCTCGAAAGCACTGTCGTGGGCGATCATCCAGGCGTGGATGGTGTGCTGGCCGCGCAGGTGGAAATGCGCCGCCGCCAGCTTGCCATCCATGTGCAGGGTGAAGAGCACCCCGCCGAACTCGGGCTGGCGGCTGGCGAACAGCTCGCGCATCAGGGCCATGGGCCAGGCGGTGGAGAAGATATCGGTCTGGTGGGTGGCGCGGTATTGGGCGCGTTTCCAGGCGAACATCTGCTCGAAATCGGTGGTCGAACGTGAATAGGCTGCGAAGCTTACGGGGCCTGCCTCGCGCTCGGCCTTGCGGCGCTTCTTGTCCAGGTCCTTCAGGGCGCCGACGCCGTCGGCCCGCTTGGCGGCGGCATAGGCCTCGTAGCCGCCTTCCGCCGCACCTGTGTTCATGTCGACGATCCAGGAAACATCGCCGCCCCGGACAAAAGGCCCGAACGCCGCCTGGTCGGCCAGCATGTGACTGAAATCGAACCGGCCCACGCCCAGGGCTTGCACCAGCTGGCGCGCGTCCAAGCGTACCCCCGGCTCGGCCACCAGGCCTTGGTAGTCGCACAGCGGCGCCCCGGCGGCCATGGCCGTGAACGGACCGGCCCGCAAGGCCATGTAGCCCTTGGGCTGGCCATCTTGCGACGGCACGGCGACCCGTAGCGCCCGGTCAGCGGGGGCCTGGGCCCGCGCCACGGCCTGGGCCCACTCCGGGGCCAGAAATGGCGAGTCCAGGGATATGTCGGCGCCCTGCAGCGCACGCCAATGCTCCACCATGGCGGGGGGCATCTCCAGCGGATGCAGGATCTCGATGTCCAAGACGCACGCCCTTTACGCGGAACTGTTGCGCGGACTCTAGGCCCCGGAGGTTTCGGCGAGGTTATTGCCGCCCGCAGCGGTCCGGCCAAGGTCTAGGGTTGGCGCCGCCACAGCTGCGTCTGGCCGAGCAACGGCAGCAGCACGTAGGGCCGCACCACAAGGCGGTCGGCCGCGTCCACCGACAACTGGCAGTCATAGGTCTTGCCGGTCTCGCGGTTATAGAGCCGGCCCGTCCATTGACCGGGGCCGTCCGGGCGCACCGCCGTCAGGATCTTCAGCCCAACGCCCGGCAGGGCGGGCGTGGCGGCGCCGGGGTGGGCCATGGAGTGGTTGGCCAGCACGCGCACGATGGTCCCACACAGGGCCGCTCCACAGGGGGCGACGGCGACCTCGACATTGCCGCTGGCGGTGATCCAGCGCCCCTGCGGGCCGCCGGCCAGGGCCGGGGCTGCGGTCCCCGCCCCGATACAGGCGACCAGGGCGATGATCTTCAAACGGCGGCTTGCGAGCATGGGGTTTCTCCGGGTTGATGTGATCGGTGATTACATCAACCCGCATTAGCTTGCCAGCCTAAATGTGAGCAACGTTTACATCCGCCGCGACGCAGGCTAGATCGACGCATGCCCGCTCGCCCCTATCACCATGGCCGCCTGCGCGAGGCGATGGTCGAAGCCACCGTCGCCCTGATCGAAGAGGTGGGGCCCGAACGGGTCACCGTGCGCGAGGCGGCCCGGCGGGCCGGGGTGTCGCCAGGGGCGCCGTTCCGCCACTTCTCGGGCAAGACGGCGCTGATGACCGCCGTGGCCGAGGAGGCCATGGCTCGATTCAAGGCGGAGGTGACGGCGGCCCTGGCCGCCGCCCCGGCCGAGGATCCGGTGGCGGGGCTCAAGGCCATGGGCGGCGCCCTGGTCCGCTGGGCGTTGAAAAACCCCACCCACTTCAAGGTCCTGTCCGATCGCACCCTGATCGACTTCGACGGCTCGGCCTTCCTGCCCGCCGCCAACCGCGAGATCCAGGACCTCCAGGCTGCCTTGATCGCCGAGGGCCAGGCGCGCGGCTTGATCCGCCAAGGCGACCCCCGCGTTCTCCAGCTGGGTGGCCGCGCCTTCGTCTATGGCCTGGCCCGGATGTATGTCGACGGCCAGCTCCCCCAATGGGGCGTCGCCCCCGATCAGGCGGAGGCCCGCATCGCCGCTGTCATCGAGGACTATGTCGAGGGGCTACGGGCGTAGGGCGGGGAGGCGGCGAGAGGCCGCTACTCCGCTCTCGACGATAGGTTTCTACTTCGCCTCGGTCTTCGCCTTCTCCAGGTCCGGCGTGTGCCCGCCCGTGGTGGCCGTCATCGAGCGCATGGTTTCCTGCAGGGCGGCGGCGGCCTTTTCGTTACCCATGATCTTGCTCATCACCGCCGCGCCGGCGCGTTCGAAGGACTCGCGGTGCTCGATCACGTACTGGCGGCTGTCGCGATAGCCATCGAGGAAACCGTTGACCTCTGGGATCACATAGCGCGCCACCAGGTCCCAGCTGCGGGCCGTGGCCTCGCGGTTGGCCCAGTCATGGGCAAAACCGATCACCGTGCCAAAGCCGCCGCTCAGCTTCACCAACTCACGGATGGCCTTCACCAGGTCGTCCGGGGTGCCGATCACCGAGGCGGCGCCCTCGGAGAAGGCGATCTGGTCCACCGCCTCGTCACCGTTCTTGTAGGCCACGGCGCCCGGCCGCATCAGGGTGCCGACGTTGTATTCGTTATGCCAGCGCAGCAGACCGTCCTTGGCCTCGGCCCGCGCCTGTTCCCGCGTTTCGGCGATGTGCCAGGTCATCACCACCCGCCAGTTCTTGCGGTCGACGGTCTTGCCGTGCTTGGCGGCGGCGTCCTCGGCGAAGCTCCACTGGGTGGGCAGGGCCATCAGTCCGGCGGTGGACATCGAACCGATGGACAGCACGCCGGCGCCGTACTTGCCGGCCAGGGTCATTCCCGACGGGCTGACCTGCGAGGCCACCGCGAAGGGCATCTCTTCCTGCAGAGGGAACAGCTGCAGCCGCGCATCGCGCAGGGTGAACCAATCGCACTCGTGGGTCACCCGCTCGCCGGCGAACAGGCGCTTGATCACACCGATGGCTTCGTCCTGGCGGTCGCGCTGCACCATCGGGTCGATGCCCAGGGTGTAGGCGTCCGAGGGCAGGGCGCCAGGCCCCGAGCCGAAAATCACCCGCCCGCCGCTCATATGGTCCAACTGAACCATGCGCTGCGCCACGTTGAAGGGGTGGTGGTAGGGCAGGGAGATCACCCCCGTGCCCAGGCGGATACGCTGCGTCCGCTCGGCGGCGGCGGCCAGGAACAGTTCCGGCGAGGCGATCACTTCCCAGCCGGTGGAGTGGTGCTCACCGCACCAGAACTCGTCGTAGCCCAGCTCGTCCAACTGTTGCGCGAACTTCAGGTCGCTGCGGAGCTGCAGCATGGGATGCTCGCCGATCGGGTGATGCGGGGCGAGGAAGGCGCCGAATTTCAGGCGAGCCATTGAGCGTCTCCGTTGGCAATTTGTGTTCCGCACCGAGTCTTTTAAACGCGCGTTTGACGCGGGCAACGAGAAAGTGCGGGCGCCGTGGCGCTAAGCCGGCGATCGTTTCCAGACCTCTTGATCGGTTCTAGGTCTCGACCGTGAACCCGCCCTCCCGCCAGGCCTTCACCCCGCCGTCCAGGGCCGTGGCCCGCGTGAACCCCAGACGCCTCAGGGTCGCCGCCGCCAGGGTGGAGATCTTGCCGAACTCGCAGCAGGTGACGATGCGCAGCGTCGGGTCGGGGATGGCGTCGTTCACGCGCAGCTCCAGCTGCCCCCGAGGCAGATGCAGGGCGCCGGGGATATGGCCGGCCTTGAAGGCTTCCGCCTCGCGCACGTCCAACACCAACAGGTCGTTGGGCCGGCTGGCGATCCGCCGCTGCAGGTCGGCCAAGGCCATGAACGGCACCTCGGCCGCCGCGTCGGCCAGCATCTGGTCCACCGTCTGACCGCCGGTCATGTTGGTGCGCAGGGCCTCGGTCAGATGCGTCGGCGCGGCCAGGTTCAGCTCGCGCATCATCTGCGTGAACGCCTCCCGCTCGCGCTTCTGCAGCCGAGGATTGTCGGCGATCTCGGCGCCGATGGTGGAGTGGGAGCGACCCTTGTAGTCGTGGGCCGGAAAGACCAGCAGCGCCGGATCCAGGTTTAGCAACTTGCCAAACAGACTGTCGAAGAGCTGGTCCGGGTCCCCGGTCGGCAGGTCGGTGCGGCCGGTGCCGCCGATCAGCAGGGTGTCGCCGGTGAAGACGCGGTCTTCCACCACCAGGCACATGGAATCCAGCGTATGCCCCGGGGTGTGGATCGCCCGGATACGCAGGTTCCCCACCCGCAGCATGTCGTCGTCGTCGAGCCTCAGGCTGGCGTGCGGCGCGGGGCTGGCCCGGTGCATCACCGCCGGCGCCTCCAGCGTCTGCGCCAGCGCCTTGGCGGCGGAGAAGTGGTCGGCGTGGGTATGGGTGTCGATCACATAGCGGATGTGCAGTCCGTGATGGGCGGCCAAGGCCCGGTATCGGTCCACCTGGCTGATCTCCGGATCGATCAGCACGCCGCTCAGCGTCTCGGGGCAGCCCACCAGATAGGACTGACAGCCCCCCGTCGCGACTTGCTCGAAAATCATCATCGCCCCGCCGGAATGTCCCCGGCCGGATAGCGCCAGCTAGGCTCGCCGCCGTCAAGCGCTAGCGTCAGAACGGCCGCAGCGTCGAGATCTGTTGGCTGTCCAGGGTAAAGCGGACCTTCTCGCCCACGGTGGCGCCGGTCAGTTCAGCCCTTCCACCGGCTCATAAGCGATGGTGATGCGGCCGGGCGCGGGATCGCCATCCTCGGCCAGCCGGAATGTGGCCAGGCCAGGACAATTCGATCTCGCTCCCGAAACCTGCCGCGACAGGCGCTACGGCGCCTTGGCGTGGAACGTCAGGTCGACGTCGAGTTTTTGCCCGAAGACGTCGGTGGGCCCCCCCGAGGTCAGATGGCCGGATATCTGGCCGCCGGCCGTGCTGTAGTCCTTCAGGGTGAACACCCCGGAGATGGAGACCGAGCCGCCGGCGGTCTTCAGGCCGGAATGGACCACATCGGCGCCGATCACCGTGCCGTCCGGCTGGATCTTGATGACGATGGCGTCGCCGAAGTGGTTGAACACGGCGTTGAAGGCCGCCTTGGGATCGCCGCCCTGGTCCTTTTCGGTGAGCACCACGGCCGTGACCGGCTTGCCGTCGAAGGGGTCGTCGGGATGGGCGGTGGCCTGGGTCAGGATTGCGGCCTTGCCGTTGCCGGTGAAGGTCCCCGACACTGCCGGTCCTGAGAGGGCCGCCGCGGCGGCTGGTGTGGCGGCCGCCGCTGAAACGCCAGCGGGCGACGAGGTGGCGGATGTGGCGTCGGTCTTGCCGGGCGCCTTGGAGCAGCCGGCGATCAGCAACAGGCCGGCCAGGCCGATAAGGGCTGTGCGCATGATGGTGTCCTCCCGCCCCCGACGGGCGCCCGGCATGCGTAACACGGTTCTTCGAGCTGTCGAGCCTACCGCGCTGCTTCTCTAGTCGCGTGTGACCTTGGCCCGGCCATCATGCGGCCCCATCGGTCGCTCTGGCGGGTCGATCCAGCGATCGGGCCGCTTCGCCTCATGGGCTTGGTTCATCGGATAGCGGATGCGGTTCTCCGGCTTGGGCTTCTCGCCCACCACCATCAGGCGCACCTCGTCCGGCGTATTGTTCAGGAAGGTATGGCAGATGCCCGTGCCGGCCGGGAAGGCGACGCTGTCGCCGGGTTTCAACGGGTGCAGCACCCCATCGATCCAGGCGTCGGGCCGCCCCTCGACCACAAACACATATTCTTCCTCGGCGCTCTCAGCGTGGGGATAGCTGGTCCGCCGGCCAGGCGGCAGGCGCACGTGGTGGATGCCGATCCGCGTCAGGCCCAGCCGCTCGCCTACCGCCGCGTCGAAGGCCATGGCCTCGTCGTCGCCCCGGTAGCAATGCGCCTCGGCGTCCTCCAACTCCGTCCAGTGGCCGATGAAGCCGGGTCTTTCGGTCATGCCCAGCCTGCCACGCTCAAGCCGTTTCGATCAGCGCCCGGGCGCCTTGGATCCGTTGCGGATGGGTCTCCTTCAGGAAGGCCATGGCGCTGATGCCGATGATGGCGGCGGCCATCATGTACCAGGCGGGCGCCATCGGGCTGTTGGTCGACTTGATAATCTGGGTGATGAGGGGCTGGGCCAGGCCGCCGAACACCGTGACCGCCAGCGCATAGATCACCGCCAGCGCCGTGCTGCGCATGGTCTTGTGGAACGACTCCGTCAGCGCGACCAGGGCAACGCCGACGCTGGTGGAGCTGAGGGCGCTGAGCAGCCCGGTGGCCAGTGTCACGGTCAGCACGTCGTGGTTTCGCACCATCAGCAGGAAGGCCGGGATGATCGCCAACATGAACAGCGTGCGGGCGGTAATCATCACCGGCCTGCGCCCGAACCGGTCCGCCAGCCAACCGCCCAGCAGGGCAAAGACAATGCCGCTGAAACCGTTGGCCACCGACGGACCGAACGAGTCCCGCGCGCTCATGTGCAGGGTCTGGGTGGCGTAGGTGGTCATGTAGAGCAGGGTGTAGGTCGAGGTGGTGAAGCTCATGATCATGGCGAGCCCCAGGACGATGGGGCGGATCAGGTTGGGCAAATCCTCGGCGGGGGCGTCGGGGCTCTGGCCGGGCTCACGGCGATGCAGGGTCTCGGGCAGGCCCCGGCGCATGATCAGGCCGAAGGGCAGCACCACCGCGCCCAGCCCGAAGGCGATGCGCCAGCCGAAGGACGTCAGATCGGCGGCGCTCAGGGCCTGGGTCATCAGCAGGCCGATGGTGGCGCCGAACAGCGAGGCCACGGCCTGGCTGGCGCTCTGCCACGACCCGATCAGGGCGCGCCGATGCGGCGGCGCCGCCTCGATCAGGAACGCCGTGGTCGGTCCAACCTCGCCGCCCAGGGCGAAGCCCTGGATCAGCCGGCAGAGCACCAGTAGCGCCGGGGCCGCCGCGCCAATCACCGCATAGGGCGGGATCAGCACCAGGCCCAGGATGCCGACCCCCATCAGGGTGAAGCTCACCAGCATGGCCGGACGCCGCCCGACCCGGTCGCCGAACAGCCCCAGCACCACCGCGCCCGCCGGCCGCGCCACGAAGCCAACCCCAAAGGTCAGCAGCGAGGCCATCAGCTTGGTGAAGCTGTCATGGAACGGAAAGAAGACGTTGCCGATCTGCACCGCGAACAGGGCGTAGGTGGTGAAGTCATAGAACTCCAACGCGTTGCCCATCACCGCCGCGGCGATCTGGCCCCGTGTGATCGGGGCGTCGGAAGGCGAAGCCCGCCCCTCGTCATCCCCAGTCTCGATTGTCCCCGCGCTCACCAAGGTCGCCAAACTCCCCACCCGCGCGGCATCCGCGCTTGACCCGGCAGAGAGCCGGTCAGACGCCGCCGGTCAAGGGGGACGGCTTCCACGTCCAGATGATCCACTTCGCCTATGCCCCGGGGCGCCGCTCTGCGGAAACCAGACTCCACCTTCGACGACTTCGTCGCCAGCCTCGAGCATGGCGCCGTGGTCCTCAACATCCATACCAACACCGAGCATGACGGTGAGAGCAGCTACGAGGTCGTTCCCGCCGGCGCCTAAGGAAGCGCAGCCGCGCCCGCCGCGCGCGCGACGGAGACAATCCCAGGCCGGACCATGACAATTCTTCCCCGCCGCCGCCCGGACCTGTCAGTGTGCGACCGTCGCGGCGCCCGGAGCCGCGTCGCCGGAATCCGACGGTGGCCGCCCAGTTCATCTTCATGCTCACCCGCGAGGACCGCACCATCGCCGACGCCGCCGCGCGGCTGGGCGAGGTGGTGGCCGCGGGGGTCCGACACATTGGCTTCAAGGACGTCGGCCTGCCGCTGGACCGACTGCACGACCTGGCCGCCGCGATCCGCGGCGCCGGCGCCACCCTCTATCTGGAGATGGTCGGTCTTGGCGCCGACAGTGAAGCCGCCTCGGCCCGCGCCGCCGTCGATCTGAAGGTTGACGTGCTGATGGGCGGGGTGGCGCCGCACGTCGTCCTGCCGATCATCGCCGGCACGACGATCCGCTACTATCCCTTCCCCGGCGACGTGGTCGGCCACCCCAGCCGCCTGTGTGGAACCGTCGACGGCATCGCCGCCAGCGCCAGGGCCTTGCTGGCCCAGGACGGCGTCCATGGCCTCGACCTGCTGGCCTATCGCTTCGAGGGCGATGCGCCAGGCCTGATGCGCCGGGTTTGCGCCGCCGCCGGCGAGCGGCCGGTGATCATGGCCGGCTCGATCGACCGCGCCGAGCGCATCCATGCGGCGATTGGCGCCGGGGCGGCGGGCTTCACCGTTGGCACCGCCGCCCTCGACGGCGTCTTCCCGACGACTCCGGCCCTGGTCGACCAGCTGGCCTTCATCGCCGGCGCCATGGCCCGCTGAGCGGTGTCCCGACCGTCACGCTCTAAATGTATGAAGATAGAGCCTTTTTATCCGGCTCAAGTGAGTCCACTTGAACCGGAAAGGCTCTAGGTTGGCTTGCAGGGGCCGATCCACTTGCCGTCCATTGTGGTGGTGTTGGTCGCCCCGGTTGGACCCGCGGGACCAGAGGTCGTGGTCAACTCGGTATGGTAGGTGTCGTCGCCTGGCATGGTGGTGACCGAATGGGTCGTGATCTTGGCCCCGGACGCGTTGCATTCCAGATCGCTCACCCACCGGCCATTGCCGCCCGTGGTCACGTTCTTGCTACAGTTGGCCTTGGCGTAGTCCTCGCCTGTCTTCTTGCCCTCGGCCATCGCAGCCGCATCCATACATTGCTGGGTAACGCCACCGTGGGCTTCTCCGGAGGCGGAGACGTGGTTGACATGGATCTCCCAAAGCCCGGGTTTAAGGTCCGGCAACTTTGAGTCTGAACTCGCCGAGACAGAATTGCCCGAGGGTCCGGACGGGGCGGAGCCAGGAGCGGCCCCTCCCGCGGCGGGCTTGGAACAGGCGCCGAGAAGAGCCGCGCCCACGGCGAGGCAGGTGAGATTGCGTGCGAAGGTCATGAATTGCCAAGCTTTCAGGGCAGCGCCGATGGCTGATCCAATCCTGCATAACACCGGTCTGCTGGCCAATTGAGGCGGCGCCGACAGAACTCCGGTTCGCCGTCTTCGTCAGACCACGCTTCCCAGAGCTTTGACTGACCCTTGACCCTTTAGGTTGATATCAACATAGTGCCCACATGCTGGCTCCCCCGCCTGTCCCTTTCGAAGCCACCGCCCATGTGCGCGACACCTGCCTGTGCCTGCACGCCCAGCGCGCCGCGCGGGTCCTGGCTCGTCGCTTCGACGAGGCCCTGCGCCCCAGTGGCCTTAACAACGGCCAGTTCTCGCTGCTGATGGCCCTCAACCGGCCTCAGCCGGCGACCATGGCCCAGGTCGCCGGCCTGTTGGGCGCGGACCGCACCACCCTCACCGCCGCCCTTAAGCCCATGACACGGCGGGGCCTGACCCAGATCATCGCCGACCCTCGGGATTCCCGCGTCCGCCGAGTGGCCCTCACCGCCGGCGGCCACGCCAGCCTGGCCCAGGCCCTGCCCATCTGGACCCGCCTGCACGCCGCCGTTGAAGCGGAGCTGACCGACGCCGATCCCGATCGCCTGCGCACCGATCTGATGACCCTTTCCGCCCCTGGCCCAGGCCAGCCGGCGCCCCCGCCTCATAGCCGTCCGGAGATTCCCACATGACCATCCAACTGACGGCCTTCCGCTGGGTCCCGCCCTTCGCTCAGGGCTATGTCCGCGACCTGCGCATCCGCTGGGCGCTGGAGGAGGCGGGGCTGCCCTATGAGGCAATCCTGATCGATCCTCAGATCCAGAAGTCAGAAGGCTATCGCCAGTGGCAGCCTTTCGGCCAGGTCCCGGCCTACCGGGACGGCGAGGTTGAGATGTTCGAGTCCGGGGCCATCGTGCTGCACATCGCCGAGAAGTCCGAGGTCCTGGCCCCCCGCGATCCCGCCGGTCGGGCGCGGGTCACCACCTGGGTCATAGCCGCCCTGAACTCCATCGAGCCCCACGCCCAGAACCTGGTGAACCTGGACGCCTTCTTCAGCGGCCAGGCCTGGATCGAGGGGCGCCGTCCCTCCGCCCGCGCCATGATTGACCAGCGTCTGGCGGCCCTCAGCGAAGCCCTGGGCGACAAGCCCTATCTCGAAGGACGCTTCACCGCTGGCGACCTGATCATGACCACCGTCCTGCGCGAACTGGTGGACGACGGCGTCCTGGCGAACTTTCCCAACCTGGACGCCTACCGCGCCCGCTGCGAAGCCCGCCCGGCATTTGCCCGCGCCATGGAAGCCCAGCTGGCGCCGTTCCGCGAGAACGCGCCAGCTTAGATCACGTTGGCTTTGGGCTGGATCAGTCCAAAGCCAACAGGCGTGATCGTGTCTAAGCCCTGAGAGCGAGTTGCGGGCGGGAAACGGTTCCCGCTTTTCCGCAACCCGCTCTGGGAAGCCTAGAGCCTTTCCGGTTCAAGTGGACTCACTTGGACCGGATAAAAAGGCTCTATCTTCTCACACTTAGAGCACGACGAGCGCTTCAACCGGTATCCACTTGAAGCTGTTATGCTCTAGTGGGTCTTGGCGGCCGCGGCCGCGGCCGCGTCGGCCTTACGGTCCATCGTGCCAGCGGCCGAGCGGGTGGCGGAAGCGGCGTGATCGGCGGCGGCGGCGGTCTTGTCGGCCGCGGCCGCACCGGCTGCGTCGACCTTCGCGGCGGCGTTTTCGGTCGCCTGGCCGGCGTCGCTGGCCGCAACGGAGGCGGCCGCGCCGGCGTGGTCAGCGGCGGCGGCGGCGCTGTCGCCCGCGGCGGCAGCCTCATTCTTGGCGGCCTTGGAGCAGGCTACCAGGCTCAGGCTGGCGAGGGCGACGGTGGCGAGGATGGAGAGGCGCATGAACAGGTCCTTGATGAATCCGCACTCCGGAAGAAGCGCACCGCCCTAACGCCCCGATCGCAAAAAGGCTCCGCCGCGATGTGGTCGACACGTTTCAAGTCTGAAACCGGGCGATGGCCCGCATCTTTGGGTCCCGGGCAAAATCGGCTGGCGCGACGAAGCCGGCCCCGTCCCACACGATGTTGATGCCGACGACCTCGAAGCATTTGGCGACATATTCGGAGCAGATGAATTCGTTTTCGGGCGCAAGCCGCTTCGGCGTCTTGGTCCTGGTCCGGCCCAGCATTATTCGCGCGGCGATCTTCAGGATTTCGCCGCTGGCGAAAGGGTCGCCGAAACGATCGACGGCGAAATCGCCCAGTTTGCGCATCGTTGGGGATTCTTCGTCACCCTTGGCGTCGGCGAAGTCTTCATGCCGCGCCAGGATGATCTCTCCGGGGTAGGGGGTGACGCCGCTGCTGGTGCGCTCAATGAATTTGGCCAGCGGCACCGCCCGCACCCCGATCGTATGAACGCTCTCGAAGGCCATGATCCGGCGCAGGGACGGCCAGCGATAGGCCATGGCGATATGGGTCCACTGACTGCGCGTGCTCCAGGAGATGAGCCGCGATCCACCATCGTGGGCGGAGCAAAGCAGCACGTCTCCGTCGCGAACCATCGGCTCGATCTCGCTGAGCGGCAGCGGCGGCAGGGTGGTCAGCACGTCGTCTCTAATGGTCATCCCGCCCCACCCCTTCCCGCACGATGGCTCGTCGACCGGCGGAAAATCCGCCAGGCCCGAGCCGTTCCAGCAACGCCCAGGCTTAGCCGGTGGTTCCTGGCGCGGTCCCGACAGGGCGCTCACGGGCCTGGACTTATCTGCGCGCCAACGGCCCGGGCTGGCCGCTCCTGTTCGTGCGGCGTCAAAGGCGCCTATGCACGGCCCAGGAATGTGCCAGCTTAGACACCGAACCCCGATGCCCGACGCTGAGCCGCCCCCTGGACCCCCCGCTCCCCTGATGACCCCCCGCCCCCTGCTCGTCGTCGGCCACCCTGGCCATGAACTGCTGGTCCATGATTGGATGTGTGCGCAACGGCCCACGGTGATGATCCTCACCGACGGATCCGGATCGGCCAATGCGCCACGCATCTCCGAATCACGCCAGGTGGTGCACGAGGCGGTGGCGACGCCCGCGTCCGTCTTCGGCTATGCGCCGGATGCTGTTTTCTACGCCGCGATCCTGCGCGGCGATGTGGAATTCTTCGTCTCCCTCGTTCGCGCCGCCCAGGCCGCTGCCCTGGAGGGAGAAGCCCCCGTCGTGCTCACCGACGCCGTGGAGCATTTCAATCCCGTCCATGATCTGTGCTCGGTAATCGCCTCCCTGGCGTGCTTGCTGTTGTCGCGAGACGGGCGGCGGGAGCCTCTCCGATTTGAGTTTCCCATCGAACGCAAACACGATCCGGCCGCCTTGCCGGCCGGCTGGCGCATGCGCCGGCTGAGTCCAGAGGCGGTATCGCGAAAGCAGGCGGCGGCGGATGGTATTTCCGCGCTCAAGGGCGAAGGGGAACGCCGTCGCCGCGAGCAGCCGGGCTTCGAGGCCGTCGAAATCCTCGCCCCCGTACCGCCGAGCCGGCCGCTGTTGCCGCCGCCTGTCGGCGAGCCCTACTACGAGACGTTCGGACGCGCGCGTCTGGCTCAGGGTGTCTATGGCGAGCTGATTACCTACGCGGATCACATGGCGCCGTTGGTCGCGGCCATGGCGGCGGCGGTGCGGATCAAGGACGCGACGGCGTGAGCTCCTTGTTGACGTCGCCACCCGCGCCCGGGGCGGTTCTGCTCTGCAATATCCGCTTGATCGACCGGACCGGCACCGAGGTCGTCACCTCTGACCTGGCCCTCGGTCTGGCCAGGCGGGGTTGGCGTGTCACAGTCTATTCCCCCGTAACCGGCGCCCTGGCCGACGCCCTCAGCCCCCATGTCGAGGTGGTGGCCGAAATAGGACGATTGTCGACGGCGCCGGACGTCATCCACGGCAACCACAATCCCACCCTGGCCGCGGCCATGGCGCGGTTTCCAAGCACGCCCGCCCTACAGATTTGCCATGACGCGCGGGACTGGAAGGACGCGGCCCTGCGGTTCACCCGCGTTCGCCAGCACGCCGCCGTCGATCGCGCCTGCCAGGCCCGGATCGCCGCGGAGCTGGATTGCGCGCCTGATCAAGTGGCGCTGTTGCCCAACGCCATAGACTTGAACCGTTGCCGCCCGCGCGGCCCGCTGCCGGAAAGACCGGCCCGCGTGCTGATCGTGGCCAATCGGGATGGCAGCCATGTCGCGGCGGTAAGACAGGCGTGCGAGCTGGCTGGGTTGGAACATCGCGCCGTCGGCTATGGCGTCGGCCAACCGGCCTTCGACCTGGAGGCCGACATGGCCTGGGCCGACATCGTCGTCGGCGCCGCGCGCATCGCGCTGGAGGCAATGGCGGTGGGCTGCGCGGCCTTGGTCTGTGACGCCAGGGGCCTGGCCGGCATGGCCACGGCCGAACGATTCGACCTATGGCGGGATTGGAACTTCGGCCACCGCCTGCTGGTCAATTCGCTGGATCCGCAGGCCATACTGGCGGCTCTGGCGACATACGACGCGCGGGACGCCGAGGCGGTCAGCGCCCGCGCGCGCGCCGATTGCGGCCTGGACCCGGCGCTCGATCGGCTGGAGGCCGCCTATCATCGGATCCAGGCCATCGAAGCCAACGCGGGCCCTGTCGACGGTGACGCCGAAGCCCTTATCATGGCTCGGTATCTGCAGGGCTGGCTGCCGCTCGACCCCACGACCGGTCCCTTCGCCGCCGAGTTGGTTGGCTGGCGAGACCGGGCCGTGCAGGTCCAACGCAAGCTGGAGGGTTTGATCGAGACCCTGGCCCGTCGTGGTCAGACCGTCAGCTTCCAGGAGGGGCCGGATGGCTGAAAGCGGTTCACCGCCGACTGTTGCGTTTTCCAAGGCCCGGCTTTTCGCCGCCTGGACCTATCTGCGCGCCAACGGCCCAGCCATCGGCGTCGAGGTGGGGGTGAATTTCCTGGCGCCTTACGCGGTCTTCACCGTGGCCAAGCCTCATCTGGGCGAGCTCAACGCCCTGATCGCCTCCTCAGCCCCACCCATCGCCTGGAGCCTGGTGGAGTTCATCCGCCGGCGGCGGGTGGACGCGGTCTCGGTCCTGGTCCTGGCCGGCATCGCCCTGTCCCTGCTGGCCTTCCTCGGCGGCGGCGGAGTGCGCCTCCTGCAACTGCGGGAAAAGCTGGTCACCGGCCTGATCGGCCTAGTCTTTCTGGGTTCGGCCGCCATCGGCAAGCCCCTGATCTACTACCTGGCCCGCGCCAGCTCGATGCGCCGCTCACCGGAACAGGCGGCGGAGCTGGAGGCCCTCAGCGCAAACATCTACTTCCGCCGCACCATGACCATCATGACCCTGGTCTGGGGTTTCGGCCTGGTGATCGAATGCGCCATCGCCAGTGTCCTGGTGTTCACCCTGACCGTCAGTCAGTTCCTCCTGATCGGCCCCATCGTCGGCTACGGATTCGTTGGACTGCTGATGGGCTGGTCCTTCCTGTTCGTGCGGCGTCAAAGGCGCCTGGGTGCGGCCAGGAGGGCCGCGGATCAGACCCCGATCCAGGCGGAGCAGAACAGAGTCTAGACGTGCACCACGGACCGGCCCTGGATGGGCGCGGATTTTCCCAGCAGGCGGGAAACGCGGGTCAGGATATCGGCGCCGCTGAAGGGTTTGGCTATGCAGTCGCGCGCGCCCAGGCTGATGGCGAGCTTCAGGTCGCCCTGCCCCAGTTGCTTGGCCATGATCAGCGTGGGAACGGCGCAGCGATCGACGCTGCTGTTCAGCGCCTCGAGAACGTCCAGGCCGCTCATGTCCGGCAGGTTCATCTCGATGACCAGGGCGGCGGGCCGGAAGTTGGCCAGCGCCTCGATCGCCGAGCGTCCCGTGCGCGCCATGGCCGAATGAAAGCCGGCGACCTCCAGGCGCAGCTGGATGATTTCCAGGACGGTACGGTCGTTCTCCACAACCATGATCTTGAGGCCGCGCGTATCGAAATTCATCGGTGGACGCCCCGGGGTGAAGGCATCGGCTCAGAACAGGTCAAGATCGCCAGCCTCCGCGCGGTCGTCGACGGCTTCTTCCTCACCGCCGAAGGCGGTCCTCATGCGATCGGCGAGGTCGCCGAGGGTGATGTCCGCCAGCGCCTTAGACACCTCCACGCCGCTCTCCGCCGGGACTACCTCGCTCAGCCGCCGCGAGAAGGCCGACAGGCTGGTCAGGTGCTGGGCGAGCAGGTCGACCGCGTGCATCCCCTGGATCAGGCGCTCGCGCTTTTCGGGCGGAACCGTCGGCATCAGCTCGCCGATCAACGTGTCCAGGAAGATGCACCGGGCGCCGGCCAGTTCGATCTCCCAGGCAAGCACATCGAACGTGGTCGACACGTTTGTGTTCAGCTCCTGCGTGACTGGCGCGTGGGCGTTCACAGATGATCTCCCGAATCCTTGGGAGAACCTCGGTCGCGCAACCTTAATTTCCGATAAACCGTGGCGGCCGCGGACCGCCGACCCGGGCCGCCGGCCCGGGCATGGGCGGTGTCGTCCATCGGGCGCGAGGGCTAAACCCCAGCTACGGCCTGGGTCCCGGACGGCCCGACGGGCCCGCCGACCTTGTCCAACACCCCCGCCGGTGCGTCGAAACATCACAACTCATTGTGAGGACCCAAGCGCGTTCACCGGTATCTGCGCCTCACACCGGGTCGAATTCGCTCACCAGATGCCCAGGCGACACCTCGCGCAGCGCCGGGATGTAGACCGGCGCCAGGGGGTCCAGGGTCAGCTTGGAGGGCATGAACCGCAGGGCCGATCGGGGGTCCATCGGGCTGGGAGGCTCGCCCTCCAGCCGCACCCGCACGCGGCTGCGCTCGCGCGCCGGGTCGGGGATCGGGGCGGCGCTGAGCAGGGCCTTGGTATAGGGGTGCTGCGGATCGGCGTAGATCTGGGCGTTGTCGGCCAGCTCCATCACCCGGCCCAGGTATAGCACCATCACCCGGTGGCTGATCTCGCGCACCACCGCCAGGTCATGGCTGATGAACATCATCGCCAGGCCCATGCCGCGCTGCAGCTGGATCAGCAGGTCGATGATCTGGGCCCGGATGGAAACGTCCAGGGCCGAGACCGCCTCGTCGCAGATCACCAGCTTGGGCCGCAGGATCATGGCCCGGGCGATCCCAACCCTCTGGTTCTGGCCGCCACTCAGCTCGTGCGGATAGCGGTTGATCAGGTCGGTCGACAGCCCCGCCTGCTGCATCATCTTCATCACCTCGGCCTGTCGCTGGTCGCGGTCCATGTCGGGGCGGAATACGGTCAGGGGTTCGGCGATGCTCTCGCCGATGGTGGCGCGGGGGTCGAGGCTGGCCAGAGGATCCTGGAAGACGATCTGCAGGTCCTTGCGCGCCTCGCGCATGGCGTTCTGGTCGGCGTGGGTGATGTCGCGGCCCAGCAGGGTCACCACCCCGGCGCTGGGCGGCAGCAGGTTCAGCACGGCCCGCGACAGGGTGGTCTTGCCGCAGCCGCTTTCGCCGACCACCCCCAGGGTCTCGCCCTGGCGGATCTGGAAACTGACACCGTCGACGGCGCGCAGTTCTTTCTTAGGCCCGAAAAGGCCGGTGTTGACCGGGAACCAGACCTTCAGGTCCTTGCCTTCCACCACCACCGGCGCGTCCGCCAGAACCGGCGTCAGCGTCGGCCGCCCGCCCCGATCGGCCCGGTCCAGGCGGGGAATCGCATCCAGCAGGGCCCGGGTGTAGGGCTGCTGGGGATTGGCGAACAGGGCTTCAGCCTCGCCCTCTTCCACATAGGCCCCGTCCTTCATCACGCACACCCGGTCGGCCAGGCGGGCGATGACGCCCATGTCGTGGGTGATCAGCACCATGGCCGATCCGGTCTCGCCCTTCAGCTCGGCCATCAGGTCCAGGATCTCGGCCTGCACCGTCACGTCCAGCGCGGTGGTCGGCTCGTCGGCGATCAGCAGGTCGGGGTTCGACGCCATGGCGCCGGCGATCATCACCCGCTGACGCATGCCGCCGGACAGTTCGTGCGGATACTGACGAAGACGCCGGCCCGCCTCCGGGATGCGCACCTTCTTCAGCCACTCATAGGCCCGCTCCATGGCCTGAGCCTTGCTCAGCTTCAGGTGCAGCATCAAGGGCTCGGCGATCTGGTCGCCGATGCGCACGTGCGGGGTCAGGGCGGTGAGCGGGTCCTGGAAGATCATGGTCATCTTCGAACCGCGGATCTTGTTCAGCTCGCCAGTCTTCAGCCCGAGCAGCTCGCGGCCGCGATAGCGCACCGAGCCGGTGGCTCGGCCGTTCTGGGCCAGCAGGCCCATGGCCGCCATGAAGGTCTGGCTCTTGCCCGATCCGCTCTCGCCGACCACCCCCAGGCACTCACCCGGCGCCACCGTCAGCGACACCCCCCGAACCGCCTCCACCACGGCGTCATAGGTGTCGAAACGAACCGTCAATTTGTCGATCGCTAGAATGGGGCCGGTTGGTAAATCTGCCAAGGCGAGGGCTTTCCAGTGAACTTTAGCAGGGCGGACCATAGCCCGACCAGCGCGCGCGGCGCCAGCGGGGGGTCGCGTTGAAGATCCTCATCACAGGCGGTTGCGGCTTTGTAGGCGCCAGCGTGGTGCGCCGCGCCCTGTCGGAAGGCTTCGGCGTGGTCAACGTCGACGCCATCACCTACGCTGGCGACCCCGACAATGTCGGCGCCGGCCAGAAGAACCCCCGCTACGCCTTCGAATACGCCGATATCTGCGACGCTGAGGCCATGGCCGCCATCTTCGCCCGTCACCAGCCGGACGCCGTCCTGCACCTGGCGGCCGAATCCAATCTGCATCGCGCCGCCGACGGTCCCATGGCCTTTGTGCGCACCAACATCACCGGTACGGCCACCTTGCTCGAGGCGGCCCGCGTCTATCTGGACAGTCTGCCGGACTCCCGGCGCACCGGCTTCCGCTTCCACCACGTCTCCACCGACGAGACCTTTGGCGCCCTGGGCGACGAGGGCGTTTTCGACGAGACAAGCCCTTACGATCCCAATTCCCCCTATGCGGCCAGCAAGGCCTCCGCCGACATGCTGGTGCGCGCCTGGGGCCGAAGCTACGGCCTGCCGGTGGTGATCAGCAACAGCTCCAACAACTACGGCCCCCTGCAGCATCCCCAGAAGCTGATCCCCACGGTGATCATCAACGCGCTGGAGGGCCAGCCGATCCGCCTCTACGGCCGCGGCGCCCAGGTGCGCGACTGGTTGTTTGTCGAGGACCACGCCGCCGCCCTGCTGCGGGTGCTGGTGCACGGCCGCATCGGCGAGACCTATTGCGTCGGCAGCGGGGCCGAACATTCGAACTTCGACCTCGCCCGCATCCTTTGCGCCGCGATCGACCGCGCCCGTCCCCGCGCCTGGCCCCACGCCGACCTGATCCGCTTCGTGGCCGACCGCCCAGGACATGATTTCCGGTATGCGGTCTCTAACGCTAAGATCAAGGCCGAGCTTGGCTGGCGGCCGAGCGTCGACCTGGATGTGGGGATCGCCAAGACCGTGCGCTGGTATCTGGACCACGAAAGCTGGTGGACCGCCCTGCGCGAACGCGGGCAGCGCAGCGTGGCCCTGGGTTTGAAGCGGGCCTAGATAGAAGGCGCTGTTCCATTGCCGATGTCCCGCGAGGCGCACTTGCCGACCCTTCCTCCACCACACCTTTGCGCTGCGGGAAGCCCCGCGTGAGAAAAGGCCTGATCCTGGCCGGCGGCGCCGGGACGCGCCTGCACCCCCTGACCCAGGTGGTCTCCAAACAGCTGCTGCCGATCTACAACAAGCCGATGATCTACTACCCCCTGTCGGTGCTGATGCTGGCCGAGATCCGCGAGATCCTGGTCATCACCACCCCGGAGGATCAGAACCAGTTCCAGCGCCTTCTGGGCGACGGCTCCCACCTGGGGCTGTCGCTCTCCTACGTCGCCCAGCCCCGGCCCGAGGGTCTGCCCCAGGCCTATATTCTGGGTGAGGACTTCGTCGCCGGCGAGCCCAGCGTCCTGGTGTTGGGCGACAACATCTTCTACGGCGGCGGCTTCAGCCCCCTCCTGGCCCAGGCCGCCCAGCATCTCCCCGGCGCCACCCTGTTCGGCTATCCGGTGGCCGATCCGGGCCGCTACGGCGTGGTGGAATTCGACCCCCAGGGCCGGGTGCTGAGCCTGGAGGAAAAGCCGGTCCATCCGCGCTCCAACGTGGCGGTCACCGGCCTCTACTTCTTCGATGGCCGCGCCAGCGCCTTCGCCCGCGACCTGAAGCCCTCGGCCCGCGGCGAGCTGGAAATCCTCGACTTGATGCGCTGCTATCTCGACCGTGACGAGCTGCAGGTGATCAACCTTGGCCGCGGCTTCGCCTGGCTGGACACGGGCACCCACGCCGCCCTGATCCAGGCCGGCGAGTTCGTCCGCACCATCGAGGAGCGCCAGGGCCTGCGCCTGGGGTGTGTGGAGGAGATCGCCTTCCAGAACCGCTGGATCGACAAGGCCCAGCTGCGCGCCCTGGCCGCTCGCGCCGGCCCCTATGGCGCCTATCTCGACGCCATCGCGGACGCCGCGCCTTGAGCGCCCCCGCAAACCTGATCGCCTCGCTGGCCGAGCTGAAGGCCTGGCTGATCAATGACGCCTATCCCCTCTGGGCCGCCGCCGGGCCCGATCTCGACCGGGGCGGCTGGCATGACCAGCTGAACCTCGCCGGCGCACCAATCCCCGGCGACCAGCGCGCCCGTGTCCAGGCCCGCCAGGCCTGGAGCTTCGCCCAGGCGCCGGCCCTGGGCTGGGAGGGCGACTGGCGCGAGCCCATGCTGTGGGGACTGGGCGCCCTGCAGTTCCGATTTCGCCGCACCGACGGCCTCTACCGCGCCGTGGTCCCCGCCGAGGGCCGCGCCCTTGACCACGTAGAGCTCTATGACCAGGCCTTCGTCCTGCTGGCCCTGTCGGCGGCGCACAAGGCCGGCGAGCCCGGCGCGGACCACGCCGCCGAGGCCCTGCTGGGCCGGCTGGCCCCTGACCACGGAGGCGGCTTCAAGGAACTGACCGGCGAAACCCTGCTCGCCAATCCCAACATGCATCTGTTCGAAGCCTTCCTGGCCTGGACCGAGGTGGGCGGAGGCACGGTGTGGGAAGCCCTGGCCGACCGCCAGGCGCAGCTGGCCCATACCCGCCTCATCGACCTGGAGAACGGCGCCCTGCTGGAGGATTTCGGCCCCGGCTGGACAACGCCGGACGATCCGGCCCGGCGCCGCGTCGAGCCTGGTCATCAGTTCGAATGGGCCTGGCTGCTGCTGAAATGGCGCTTGATCGCCGGCCGGCCCCAGGATCTGGGCACCGCCCTGCGCCTCATCGCCCTGGCCGAGCAGGCCGGCGTCGACACCGCCCGCGGCGTCGCGATCAACGAGCTGGATGGCGCCCTGGCCGCGCGCGACACCGTCGCCCGCCTCTGGCCCCAGACCGAGCGGCTGAAGGCCAACGCCCTGGCCGGCGCCGTCACTGGCGCCGACGCCTGCTGGGGCGCGGCGGAGTCTGCCGCCCAGGCCCTGCTGCGCTATCTCGATGTCCCCCGCCGGGGCCTGTGGCGCGACCGCCTGGACGCCGCCGACGTCTTCAATGAAGACCCCGTTCCCGCCAGTTCCTTCTACCACATCGTCCTGGCCATCCAGGCCCTGGACGAGGCCATCGGCATGGCGGCCTAAGGGTTTGGATTCGATCCGCTTGAATGATGGCGTCCAGATGCCCGCCCTGGGCCTTGGCGTCTGGCAGATCCCGGACGAGGACACCGCCGCCGCGGTCCAGACCGCCCTGGCTGCCGGCTACCGCTCCATCGACACGGCCATGATCTACGGCAACGAGCGCGGCGTCGGCGAGGCGGTCCGCCGCTCCAGCCTGCCGCGCGAAGACATCTTCGTCACCAGCAAGCTGTGGCGCGACGACGTCGGCTACGACAGCGGCCTGCGCGCCTTCGACGCCAGCCTGGCGCGCCTTGGCCTGGAAACCCTGGATCTCTACCTGATCCACTGGCCGGCCCCCGCCCGCGACCAGTACGTTGCCGCCTGGAAGGCCTTGATCCGCCTACGGAGCGAAGGCCGGGTTCGGTCCATCGGCGTCTCCAATTTTCACGCCGCCTACCTGGACCGGATCATCGGCGAGACCGGCGTGGTTCCGGCGGTGAACCAGGTCCTGGCCTATCCTGGATTCCAGCAACACGCCCTGCGGGCCGTCCACGCCGCCCACGGCATCGTCACCGTCGCCTGGGCGCCCCTGGGCGAAGGCCGCGTCCTGGGCGACCCGGCCATCGCCGCCATCGCCCGCAAGCACGGCCGCACCCCAGCCCAGGTGATCCTGCGCTGGCATCTGCAGAGCGGCCTGGTTCCCATCCCAAAGTCCAGCCACCCCGGCCGCATCGCCGAGAACCTGGCCGTCTTCGACTTCGCCCTGGACGCCGCCGACATGACCGCCCTCGCCGCCCTCGACCGCCTCGACGGCCGCCTCGGCCCCGACCCCGCCGACTTCAACTAAGGACCTGCCGAGCCGATACCCGCTTGACGCCCGCCAATCGACGAGCTAATTAACTAATTAGCTAAATAGTGGATGTCATGCAGACGATTTTCGAAGCCCTAGCCTCCACCCCTCGCCGCAAGATCCTGGCCTATCTGGCCGAGGCGGAGCTTACCGCCGGCGAGATCGCGGCGCGCTTTTCCATGAGCAAGCCGGCCATCTCCAAGCATCTGTCGATCCTGGAGGGCGCGGGCTTGATCCGCGGCGACAAGCGCGGCCAGTTCATCCACTACGCCTTGGTCCGCGAGAACTTGGTCAACACCCTCAATGGCTTTGTGCAAGAGGTCTGCCCCGTCTCCAAGCCACTGAAACGCGAGAGCGCCGCGCTTAAGGATAAACCCAGGTGATCCCCCTGCTGTCATTTGACGGCCAGTTGAAGCGCCCGGCCTACGCCATGGCCTCACTGGGCGCTTTCTTCAGCCAGCATCTTCTGGTCGCCGTCGCCTTGGCCCTTCTGCACCAGCCGCTGGCGACGCCATGGTGGTTCTGGATCAGTCCGCTGCGCACTTTTGTCGGGATCGCCACCGTGGGGGGCGGGATGCCCATGCCACTGCTGCTGGTCGCCATGGGGCTGACCCTGCTGGTGGGCTGGGTCCTTGCCGCCCTGGCTTTCCGCCGCACCCGTGACGCCGGCCGCTATGACGTTCTGGCCGCTCTGGCGCTGGTCCCAGCAGTCCAAATCCCGGTGATCCTCTGGCTCAGCCTGGCTCCATCGGGTTCGGAGCCAGCCAGCCCCCTCGCCGCCCCGGAAACGACTCCCAGCCCAGCCGACTCCGCCGCCACGCGTCCCGAGCTCTGGAGCGTAGTCGAAGGCCTGCTGCTGGGCATGGCCATAAGCGTGGGGGTGGTTGCCCTCGGCGCGGTCGTGATGCGCACCTACGGCTACGCCCTGTTCCTCGGCGCGCCCCTCCTTATTGGGCTGGCCGTCGCCTATGTCGCCAACCGCAAGGTCGGCGTGGGAACACGGCGCACCTTGCTGCTGATCGTCGGCGCCCTGACCCTGGGCGGCGTCGCCCTGCTTGGGGTGGCTCTGGAGGGGATCGTCTGCCTGATCCTGGCCAGCCCGATCATCGGCGCCGCGGGCGTGGTTGGCGGGCTCTTCGGCCAGGCCCTGGCGCGCCGCGGCCATCGCGGTCGACGCACTACGCTGGCCAGTGTGGCGGTTCTGCCCCTGCTTTTGGCTGCCGAGGCGCTTCTGCCCCCCAAGGCTGGATTCGAGAGTTTAGAAAGCGTCGATGTCGCAGCGCCGCCGGCAGCGGTGTGGGACGCAGTGGTCCACATGGGTCCAATTCCCGACGCCCCCGCCCCGCCGTTCCGTTGGGGCCTAGCCTACCCGTTGCGCGGAGTGATCCATGGTCAGGGCGTTGGCGCTATCCGCGAAGGGGTCTTCTCCACCGGTGTCGCCTACGAGCGCGTCACCCAGTGGCAGCCGGAGCGGAAGCTCTCCTTCATCGTCCTCAGTGACCCGCCGACCATGCGGGAACTGAGCCCCTATCAGACGGTCCATGCGCCGCACGTCAGCGGCTATTTCCGCACTCTGGACGCCCGTTTCACCATCACGCCTCTGGCCGACGGCCGCACCCGCCTGACCCTTGCCACTCGCCACGAACTAGACCTGGAGCCAGCGCTCTACTGGGTCCCCTTGGCGCGCTGGGCAGTGCATGCCAACAAGGTGCGCGTGCTGGCCAACTTCCAGCATCAAGCCGAAGCGGCGGCGGCGAAACCTCGGGCCATCCCGGCCCCGGTGGTGTTCCACAAGGCTCGCGCCACGCTGGGCCTGTAGCAAGCTGGTCACCGCCGCCGAATTACCGACACCTTCCCCAACGAAACACTGGGTTTCTAATCGCCACGGTCGGCAAATCGGTGTGCGGCCCCGATTCTCCGGATTGTCACCGGCCGGTTCTTCACGCATGTGCGGAGGGTGGAGTAAGCCACATCGCCGTCGCGCGCCGACGGCCCAGCCGAACCGGGCTGCATCGCACAAGCGGAAGGAACTCCGGATGTTTTCGCATATCATGATCGGCACCAACGACCTGAACAAAGCCAAGTCGTTCTATGACGCCCTGCTCGGCACGCTTGATGTCGGGCCGGCCATGGTCGACGGCCAACGCATTTTCTACATGACCCCCACCGGTATCTTCTCGGTATCCAAGCCGATCAATGGCGAGGCGGCCACCGCCCCCAATGGCGGCACCATCGGCTTTGCCGCCAGCTCCCCGGCCCAGGCCGACGCCTGGCACGCCGCGGGCGTCGCCGCGGGCGGAACCACCTGCGAAGACCCGCCCGGCGTGCGCGAAGGCGGCATGGGCAAGCTCTACCTGGCCTATCTGCGCGATCCCGACGGCAACAAGCTGTGCGCCCTGCACCGCATGAGCTGACGGCGCGACGCCGTCCCCCGCCGCCGGTTCAACCGAGCCGGCGGTCGGGGAAGGCTCAATTTGCGCTGGCCGGCGTCTCGATCTTGAACCCCCGCGCCCGCAGCCGCTGCAGCACCCCGTTCTGGGCCAACAACTGGCGCAGGGGGACAATGGCCACTGTCTTGCCAGGCTTGGCCATGGCGGCGGCGATGGCGGCGGCGGTGTCCGCCGCGCCCCGCTCCACATAGCCGGACATCCCCGGAATCTGGGCGATGCAGCGGTCGAAACCCCGCTCGGCCGTCAGCGCCGTGCGCACATCGCCCCGCGCCCAGCCCTGCGCCGCCGCCAGCGCCCGGCCGCGCCCCGCCTCGATCTCGGTCAGGGCGTCGGACATGCAGGCCTCGTGCGCCGCCTCGTTCAGCGTGGCCATGGTCTTCAGGATCGGCATGATGTCATAGCTCGCCACGTGGCGCTGCGGCGCCCGCACCCGGTTCGCCAGGGCGGTGATCGTATCTTCCGGCTGCTTGAAGGTGATCTGCAGGCTCTGGCGGAAATCGCCGCCCAGCATCATCCCCGCCACCCCCGGCTTCCATTTGGCATAGCGGTCCGGCTTCTTGCCCACCGCCGTGCGGGCGGCGACGAACCGCGCCCGCAGCGCCGGCGGCAGGGTGTCCTCCATCGGCGTCTTGGTCTGGAACGGGCCGCGGTTGAACAGGAAGAAGGCCGCCAGCTTGATCGGATTGGCCCGCACCGACGGCGGCAGGATCAGGACGTTGGCCCCCTTCAGCCGGAACTCGGTCCGCGCCGTGTTCCACGCCAGGCCCTTGGGCAGGCCCGAGGGGACGCCCAGGATGAACACCTTGGAATCGCTGTCCGACACCGTCCACCAGGCCGGCCCGCCGGTGGGGCCGCCATTGACCACCAGTTCGTCCACCAGATTGGCCTCGAAGTCGCGCGCCGGCGTCTGGGCCGGGGAGGCGGTGGCCACGGCGGCTAAGGCCAGGGCGGCGAGGGTAAGGACGCGCAGAGTCATGGTGACTTTTCCGTCCGGGCGTTCAGCGCGGAATCGCCCATATAATGCAGACCCAACAAGGCTTGCCCATGCCCATCCGCCGCCTGCCCCCCGACCTGATCAACCGAATCGCCGCCGGCGAGGTGGTGGAACGGCCCGCCAGCGCGGTGAAGGAGCTGGTGGAGAACGCCCTGGACGCCGGCGCCCTGCGGTTGGACATCCAGGCTGACGGTGGCGGCCTGACCCGCATCCTGGTCTCCGACGACGGCGCCGGGCTTGGCCGCGACGAGCTGGCCGTGGCCATCGAGCGCCACGCCACTTCCAAGCTGAACCCCGGCGATGATGGCCTCTACGACCTGCTGCGCATTTCCACCCTGGGCTTCCGGGGCGAGGCCCTGCCCTCCATCGGCGCCGTGGCCCGCCTGTCGATCGCCTCGCGGGCGCGGGGCCAGTCTGACGCGTTCGCCATCCTGGTGGAGGGCGGGGCGGTGGGCGCCGTCGGCCCTTCCGCCTTCGCCGAGCCGCACGGGGCGCGGGTGGAGGTGCGCGACCTGTTCTACGCCACCCCCGCCCGGCTGAAGTTCATGAAGTCCGAGCGCGCGGAGGCCATGGCCATCGCCGAGGAGGTCAAGCGCCACGCCATGGCGCACGAGGACGTCGGCGTCTTCCTCGACCTCGACGGCCGCCGCACCCTGCGCCTGCCCGCTGAACGTCCGGGGCCGGAGGGCCGCTTGGCGCGCCTCGGCGCCATCCTGGGCCGTGACTTCGCCGACAATGCCCTGGTGGTGGATCAGGAGCGCGAGGGTGTGCGCCTCACCGGCTATGCCGGCCTGCCGACCTACAACCGCGGCAACGCCGCTCACCAGTATCTGTTCGTCAACGGCCGTCCCGTGCGCGACCGCCTGTTGCAGGGCGCCCTGCGCGCTGCCTATGCCGACTTCCTGGCCCGGGACCGGCATCCCGCCGCGGCCCTGTACCTGGAGCTGGACCCCACCCTGGTGGACGTCAATGTCCACCCGGCCAAGGCGGAGGTGCGGTTCCGCGACCCGGGACTGGTTCGCGGCCTGATCGTCGGCGGTCTGCGCCACGTCCTGGCCGGCGCCGGGCACCGCGCCTCCACCACCGTGGCTGGCGCGGCTCTGGGCAGCTTCCGTCCGGGCTTCAGCGGTCAAGGCCCCTCCGCCGCCGGCTATTCGGCCTGGCGCTCGGCCGGCTGGGCGCCCGCCGTCCCCGCGCCCGGCCTGCCTGGGCTGGACGGAGTCTCGGCCCGGTCCGAGGCCGGCTTTTCCTACGACGTCCTCGAGGCGGCCCTGCCGTTGGCCCAGGTGCGGGTGGAACAGGACGCCGTCGCCTTCCCCTTGGGCGCCGCCCGGGCTCAGGTGCATGAGACCTACATCGTCTCCCAGACCCGTGACGGCGTCGTCATCGTCGACCAGCACGCCGCCCACGAACGCCTGGTCTATGAGCGGATGAAGGCTGAGATGGCCCTCGGCGGCGTCGCCCGCCAGGCCTTGCTGCTGCCGGAGGTGGTGGAGTTGGACCCCGCCGAGGCCGAGCGCGTCATCGCCCGCGCCGCCGAGTTCGAGGCGCTTGGCCTGGTCATCGAGCCCTTCGGCCCCGGCGCCGTGCTGGTGCGCGAGACCCCGGCCCTGCTGGGGGACACCGACGTCGCCGGCCTGATCCGCGACATCGCCGACGACCTGGCCGAGAACGGCGCCGCCCTGGCCCTGAAGGAGCGGCTGGAGGATGTCTGCTCGACCATGGCCTGCCACGGCTCGGTCCGCGCGGGCCGCCGCCTGAATGTCGCCGAGATGAACGCCCTGCTGCGCGAGATGGAGGTCACCCCCCACTCCGGCCAATGCAACCACGGCCGCCCCACCTACGTCGAACTGAAGCTGGCCGACATCGAGCGGCTGTTCGGACGGCGCTAGAATTGATGAGGTTGTCGGTTCTGGCGAAACCCATCCTGCTTTAGCGTCGCTTGATGGAACAGACAGCATCCGGCGGCGCCGCCGACGCGGCGACCTCTCCCTTGACCATCGCCGTGATCGGCGTTGGCTCCATCGGCAGCACCTTTGCCTACCACCTCGCGCGGGCCGGCCATGATGTCACCGTTGTCGCCCGGCCCGGCTCTCCCCGCTTCCAGCAGCTCCAGCGAGACCTGGGTGTCATGACCACGGCGGGTGAAAGCGCCGCGATGCGGGTCGCCGACCAATTGGACGAGCAGGCCGCCTACGACCTGGTGCTGGTGACGACCCTGGCGCACCAGGTCGACGACGTCCTGCCCGCCCTGCAACGCAGCCGTGCCGGCAGCGTCCAGATCATGTTCAACACCTTCGATCCTGAGCGTCTGCGGGACGCGCTGGGCGACCAGCGGTGCAGCTTTGGCATGCCTTTCGTGATGGCTCACCTGGATGCCGAAGGCCGGCTCCAGTCCAGCTTCAACCCCGGACAGAAGACCCTTCATGGCGACCAGCGCTGGGTGGACCTGTTCCTGCACGCCGGCATACCCTCGGCCTTCGAGGCGCAGATGCGGCTCTGGCTGCGATGCCACGTCCCCCTGTGCATCGCCATGGAAAGCATCTGCGCGGCTGGGCAACGCCGCGGCGGCGGCGCGACCTGGGCCGAGTCCATGATCGTCGCGCGGGGCCTGCACGGCGGCTTCGCGATAATTCGAAGCCTCGGCTATCGCCTGTATCCCACCGCGAAATCGATCATCAACGCCTCTCCCACGGTGCTGATCGCTGGCCTCCTGTGGTCCGTCTCGCGCATCGCCTCGTTCCGCGAGCTGCTGGCGACGGGGGTGAACGAGTGCCGCGCTCTGATCGACGTCGTGGCCGCCGCCGCGGCCGAGGGCAAACCGCCGCTTCCGGGGGCGGTGGCGGCGGCCGTCCTGGCGGCGAAGCCTCCGACCTAGAGCCTGTGAGCAGCCCGCGAAACGGAGACACAGAATGGCCGACCTCGTTCTCACCACCTTCGACTGGGTGCCGCAGTTGCCGCGGGGCTATGTGCGGGACCTGCGCGTGCGTTGGGCGCTTGAGGAGGCCGGATTGCCCTATCGGGTCGAGAGCGTGCCGTTTGGGGATCGCAAGGCCGAGCACTTCGCGCACCAACCCTTCGGTCAGGTCCCCTGGTTAACCGACGGAGACCTCTCGATCTTCGAGAGCGGCGCGATCCTGCTGCATCTGGGCGAACGCAGCGCGGCCTTGATGCCGACCGATCCGCACCGCCGCGGCGAGGCCATGGAATGGGTGTTCGCGGCGCTCAATTCCGTCGAGATGGCGAGCCTACCCTGGTCCATCTTCCAGTTTTCCGGCGACACCGGCGATACGCCGCAATGGCAGCGCCTGGACGGGTTCCTGAAGTCCCGCCTGCAGCATCTGGAGCCCGTCGTAGCGGGACGCGAGTGGCTGGCTGGACCCTTCTGTGTCGCGGACATCCTGATGGCGGATGTGCTGCGCCTGGTGGATCGCTTCGACGGCCTGGCGGACCATCCCGCCTGCCGGGACTATGTCGCGCGCGCCACCGCCCGCCCGGCCTTCAAGAAGGCGCACGCGGATCAGATGGCGCATTTCGCGGCGGCCGACTAAGCCAGGGCAGGGAGAGACGCATGGATGAGACCGAGGAGCTGATCCAGCTCTGCGTGCGCGCGCTCGTCGCCCAGATGAACGCCGCCCCGGGGTTCGAACTGCATATGACGCGCAACTGCGCCCTAGGCCTGACCGGCGAGCCCCTGGCCGACTTCAACATGCTGACCCTTGGCCCGGACCCCGACGCCGAGGCCTTCCTCATCCGATCGATCGCGCGGGCGAGGGAGCGGGGGCTGTCGCTCACGGTCGTGATGAGCCCGCATTTGGCGCCGACCCTGGCGCCGGTCGCAAAGCGACTGGGGCTAAGGGCCGTGGGCACATCGCCGCTGATGGTGTTGCGCCCCGGAAAGCCCCTTCAAACGCCCGTACGGCCGAGCCCCCTTACGAAAATCACCCGCGCGCTCGGCCCCGAGCTGGTCGGCATCTCTGGGGAAATCGTCGCCGCCGCCTTCGACGTGCCGCGCGACGCCGTGGCCAGATGCATCGACGTCGGGCTCACCGAGACCGCGGGCGTGGAGACCTATATCGGCTGGGGCGACGAGGGGCCGATGAGCACGGTCTGCGTGACCCCCACGGGTAACACGGCGGGAATCTCGCTCATGGCCACACCGCCTTGGCGCCAACGCAGGGGCATGGGCGGCGCCCTGCTCACCCAGGTGATGGCCGACTATCGCCGCCGCGGCGTGGAGCGCTTTTACCTGGGCGCCACCGAGGCCGGCCTGCCGCTTTACGCCAGCCTCGGCTTCGAGCCTGTCGCCGAGCTCTCCGCCTGGCTCCTGGAATCCCCAGACTAGGGTGCGGAGCTGCTCGGGCTGGGGGGCCTGTCCGTCCCGGTCGGCCGCCATGGCGCCCTGCGCACCGGTGTGCAGATCATCCCGGCCCCGTTCCGCGAGGATCTGGCGCTGGAAGCCGGAGAGGTGATCGAAGCGGCCGAGGGCGTCGTTCAACCGATCGATCCGGCGTGGTAAGCGTCTGACCACACGATGAGCGTCGGCCGTGTGGCAGGCAATCAATTCGACCGCTCTGCCTTGCGCACCCAGGGTGTCCGGATTGCGATGACGGCCAGCAGCAAAAAGGCTGTGGCGGAGAGACTTATGATGAGCGTGGTGACGTGGGCCAGTATGTCTCCCGCGTTGGCGCCCCACCACCCCGCCGACACGATCGCCAGCCAGTACATGACCAACGAGGCGGTGAGGACCTTCGCTCGCAGGATCAGCGCGACGGCAAGGGCTAGACTAGCGGCCGCCAGAGAGGTCAGCACGCTCACGACGACGGACGCCTGAGAATGGGCCCCCCAGTCGCCTATCAGCGTTCCCAGCGTTCCGGCTGTCAGCACGGTTAGCCAAAAGAGCGCATCGGTCCGGGTTGGCGCCGTCGCCGTTTCGGGGCGCTGGCGGAACTGTAGCGCTATTAGCGCGCCGAGAATGACAACGCAGCCGAGCGCCGTCGGCGCGTAGGTCAGGTTCAGATCGTGGATGGACGAGTCCGCGATGTTGACCGCGGCCGATCTGACCCAAAGCATGCAAAGCCAATAGCTGGCTGCGAACCCTCGAGGACTAAACCGGTCCACCAAGACGATGAGGGCGAAGGCGCCAACCTCGATCGCCAGGCTCGGGAAAAAACCCAGGTGGAGGACATCAGGGAAGACATCTCCGAGATTAATGCCGCATGCGCCAAGGACCAGGATCGCCGTCCAGTAGCGGGCATCAACCGGCGGAGAGCGTTTTAGCAGCATGTAGATTTACCAATCGATGGCCCGCGGGACTGGACGAGTCGGTCTGCAAAGGTGAAGACCGCCACCTTGCCCAACACTTGCGGCAAAGTTGGGAATAGCCAATGCGCGGGCTCTGTCAACTTAGCCTCCCTGGAGCAGGCGATCCTCTACCCTACTGCAATAGCTGCTTCTTGAGGCCGGCCCGTTTTTGGTGGGTTGGCGTTGATGGGGTGCGCCGCGAGTACGAAACCAAGCCGTTTTCCGGTTTGTCCGACGGCGCCATTCCCCAGGTTCTTCACATCACCGGACCGCCCGGGTATCGTTCCGCAGGGCCGACGAGGGCCTCCGGCAGGAGACTCTGATGGCGTTTCGAACATCCGCGGCGATTTCGGCCACGATCATGCTGTGGATGGCGCTGGGCGCCGGCCCGGCCGTGGCCTCGCCTGACGCCGCCGGCGCCACGCGTTTCGTGCGACAGCTGTACGCCAGGTACGGGGCCGAGAGTTTCTGTCCCATGTGCCTCGCCGGTGCGGGACGGATCTTCGATCCATCGCTAGTTGCCCTGTTGCGAGAGAACGAGAACCTCACCCCCGCCGGAGAAATGGGTGCGATCGACGCCGACCCGATCTGCCGCTGCCAGGACTCGGAGGGCCTGCGCGCCAGCGTGACGAGCGTGACCCTGAACGGGCCTACCTCCGCCACGGCGCTCGTGTTGGTCCGTTTCGGCGGCGCGGCCACCGCGAACGTCAAGAGCGTGAGCCTGAGCCTGGTCGTCGTCGGTAGCCAGTGGCGAATCCATGATGTGGGCGGCGGCGAAGACAGCTTTCGCAAGATGCTGATTGCAAGCAACCGCCAACAACGGGCCGACCACCCGCCCGCTCATCCCCGCGCGGCGCGCTCTCACTGACCAACCGGATCACCGCCGGCGATGTTCCCGGGGGGGAGGGTCAGACCAAAAAGCACCAGGCCATCGACTTTACGACCTATTGGGTCGTGAGGCGCATATCAGAGGCGCCTGGTCGCCGCGTTGGATTGCAGATTCGAGCCGCCTAGAAACACCACTTCGTCTCGCGCTCCTGAAGCGAGTGCCCGTAGCTGCGGGACGAACCGATCTATGCTGGCATAACGTGTGTGGAGCTTGGCTTTCAGACGGCACGTCGGGTCGTCCGCATCGGCGATTTCAACTCTGGATTCCAGCACTCCCATTGCCACTGAGGGGCGAACAGTCAGCAACAACATCATGTCATCGCCGCGCATCTGGTTGTAGCCAAGACAGAGTGTGGCTCCCTCCGACAGCGGGTAAACCGTCAATTGGGCCGCAAATTCTGAAAGGCTTTCCGGACTGCCCCAACACCAGCCCCGACCGGAAAAGCTCTCGGCGTTTAGTTCCAGATGGATTTTCCAAACGCCATCCCCATCGGAGACTACGCCTATCGTCAACTGGTTCACGGAGGCGAGCTTAGGTCCTAGGCGCAACGACCGCGATGGGTCGCGAACTGCCCCGCGTTGCGGCCGGAGTCCGGACCTTGGGCGATCCGGACGGCTTGGGGCCGCTTAGCGGACATCGCCAGGGACGGTTCGGGGTGGTGAGCGGAACTCAGCCTCGACTGAAGTTTCGTTTTGGGGCCAGCCTTGAGCCATGCGCCGCAACCCAGGAATTGAGCTGCGCACGCGACTCAGGTGTAAGCGTTTCCTGAAGCAGCGCGATGAGATCGCCGCGATACAAAGCTCTTTCGCTCCCCTCAAGGATAAGGTCGGGCGCGCCTGATAGGGTGAACCTGCTAGACCAATTCCTGCGAACTTCCGACGATTCCAGAAAGGGGCCAGCTGTTGTGATGAGCGACCGCGAGTCGCATCGACGGTCAAAGTTCGTCACCGCGCGTCGTAACGCGGCAATTACGGCCGCACGGCCATCGAAGCGCTCTCCGCCTTCGCCGATTGTTTCGTACGAGGCGTCAGCACTGAAGTAGGGCTCAACGCGAGACCATTCGTCGTCTACAAAGGCACGTTCAAACGCTTGCGCCTGAGCCGAAAACCGCGCCAGAAGGTCATGGGTTTTGATGAGCGATCGCCTTGTTCTACGGCCCGGCAGTATGACCGTGTCCGGCATGAGCAAGTATAGGTACTGACGTGACCCCCTGAAACTCCTCCAGGAATAATTAGAGTCCGCCCCAAGGAAGGGACGGACAGATGAAACGATCAAGGTTCACGGAAGAGCAGATCATCGCGATCCTGCGGGAGCAGGAGACCGGCGTGCCGGTGGCGG